>CAWANN010000006.1:0-16472 GCA_963783415.1 uncultured Solirubrobacterales bacterium | reverse complement strand
CGGCGGCGCCGGCGTCGTGCTCGCCGGACCGATCGTCCAGAACCTCTCGATCCACTACCTGTTCTGGTTGCCGCTGGCATTGCTCGTGCCCGCCACGATCGCAAGACGCCTGTTCGTCCCGGAGTCGCCGGTGCGGGTACCCGGCCGCGTGAACTGGCCCGGGGCGGCGCTCATGTCCGGGGGGCTTGCCGCGGTCCTGCTCGCGGTGAGCGAGGCGCCGGTATGGGGCTGGCTCTCGGCCAAGACCGTGATCGTGTTCGCGGTCGGCATCGTGCTCCTGGCGGTTTGGATCCGCAGCGAGTCACGCAGCCCAAACCCGCTCGTCGACATGCGCACGACGCGGATCCAAGGCGTGTGGACGACGAACTCCGTGGCGGCGCTGCTCGGGTTCGGCATGTACGCGTCGTTCATCCTGCTGCCGCGAGTACGTGGAGACGCCGACCCGCACGGGCTACGGGTTCGGGGCCTCGTCAGCTGGGCGGGCCTGCTTCCCGTCCCCTCCACTCATCGCGACGCCGTCCTGCCGCGGCGAGACTGGGAGGGGGCCGAGAGCGGTCCGGTTTTTAGCCGCTGCTGCGGCCGGAGCGGCGCACACGCTGCGCGGCGAATGTCCCCCTCGCTGCGGGGACGGACGGAGCATCTGCAGGTCCACCTCGTGGCGCCGCTGCTTCGTGCTGGCATCGGTCCGGCGTTCTGGTGATGGGCGGAAACTTGATCATCGAGAACGTTGGGCCGACTGAAGACTGGTGTCGCGGACCTGAGATCGACACGGTCATGCGACCGGTTCGGCCGGCGCTCTCCGGCGGGGCGTGGGGCTCGTCGCTCCGCACCCCTCGCGTCGACAGTTGGAGCGGGGGCGGAGACCGGTCCTCGGACGGACACACGTCCGCGTCTTCGTGTCGTGCGCGCTCGCGCCTCGGGCTCGGGTCGCCGCCGGCCTTGCCATCCGACCCCGCCGACTGGCCGATGTGTTTACCTGCACGAGGTGGCCGGACCTGTGGTGGTCACCTCTGCGGGAGAGCCGCGAGTCCGAGCCCACGTTGCCCGCCGAGCCGGTCCGAGCCGTCGATCTACCCCCTCCGGCGGCCCTGGCCGTTCCGACCTCGACGACGATGCTCCTGGTTGGATCCGCGATCGGAACGTGCGGCGCGAGGTGGTCCGAGGCCGGGACCAGCGAGGTCCTGATGCCCGGCAGCCGGGGTCTAGCCGGCCGGTAGTTCCAGGCGTCGACTGATGTCCCGACGGCGTCCGGGGAGAGCTGTCATGGACACCGTGGCGCTGTTAACGGCGAGGAATGGGACCTGCGCCGGGTCGCGCTGGACGACCGCCACATCGACGCTTCCGGCGGCGGTCCACGCCGCGACCCGTGAGATCGCGCGGGTCCACCGCGAGTGACGGCGAAGTCGTGCGGGGGGTACACGAGCGATGTGTGGCGCGAGAGGCTCGGAGTCGCGCTCGCTGAGATTCCTTCTCCGATTGATCGTGCCCTGTTATTGTGTGCCCTCGGCCGGGGCCGGGGAGCTCGATGGGTTCTTGCGCTGGCTGGACCCGCGAACAAGCGCTGCATGCTCGAGATCGAACGGGCGCCGGGCCTCGACGCAGGAAGTGTCTTCGCCGAAAAGCGCGCGCAGGCACTATTCCGTCGGTGTTCGACTTCGTGTCGAAGCCGTCCGATCGTTGTTTCGCGCGGCGGTACGAGGACGCACTCCTGCTGCTCGAGGAGACCCATGCGCCACACGCGAGGGCGTTGAGGCACTCGAGCGTGCGACGGCGTCGATCGAGCGCGATGTCGAGGTGATCGAGTCACTGGCCACGTTGGTCGGGCCGTTGACCGAGTCGGTCGATCGAGGCCCCGACACCACGCAGGACTTGGTGCAGATGCTCGGACCGATCCCGCGATGGAGGACGGAGATGGGGCGAGCCGAGCATGGGGGGGCAGGAGGCAGCATCCCTCGGTTTCCGGTGTCACAAGACCAGCCGAGCCGGGAACCGGGCGCGACTGAGAAGGGCGAGGGCACGATGAGCAGGCCGGGCGTGGAGGTTAATCGAGGCACCGATCGGGGCGGGACTTTCGGGGGAAGTTCTTATAACGGTGATCTTTGGTCTTCGAGGGGCGATCGCCGAGGGAGCGGACTGGGGGGGTTCGTGCAAGGCTTGGCCCGCGCGATCGCGGTCGTCATGTGGTTCTGATTGCAATCGCCGTAGTCGGTGACATTGTCTACGGAGCGGAGGAAGGGGGGGTGCGGAGCGTCGGGGTCGTGTTCCACGATCCGAGGTCGGGGCACCCCCTTCGACCGTAGATTTCCATGCCTGCGCGGAAGTGTCACACTGGTCCGACTCAATCGCTTGCACGCGGGCGCCGTCATACGAGACGGTGTCGAGGATGCCGGCCTCATCATGTCGTTGATCGCAGACGAGCGACGAGTGGCTGGCGCGGCTCGCGGTCGACCTCGGCGCGAAAGTCGCCCCTGGACAGGACGTGGTCGTCCTGGCGTTTACATCGAGACGCGGTCGCTCGCGAGGTCACGTCGCGACCGCACGCGGCGCCGTCGGGACCAGCGTGAAGCGATCGCGGCTCTGATACGGCGACCCGGAGTCGCTCGGGTACGCCCGGGTGGGGATCGCTACATCGAGGACTGAGCGAACGGCGCGGCGCGAAGATCGTCCTGCGGGGCGATCGCACATCGATCTGCCGACGACATCGACCCGCGCGGGCGGGGACGACACGATGCCGTTGACCGGCGCGACCCATGCGACGCACGGCGGCGGCGAGGTGAACTGGACGTCGTGCCGGCGCCGACGAGCGAACCGCCCAGCGGATCCTTTGGCACTGCAGACGTCGACGCGCTCTGGGTGTGCTGACGCCGATCCTCCGCCTCGACGCCGACGACCCGTGCACGCCGGCGACGGCCATGGATCGTTTGGCGCCGCGCCGCCGCTCAATGAGCGTTCCGTTCGATGGCTTCGTTCGACGGCCGGGCACCGACCTGACGTTGGTCTGATGGACCGCGCGCGATGGTTCTGTGCGCGGTTCGACACCACCTGGGGCCGGCGATGATCGCGAACATGCCGACCGAGGAGGTGTTCACGACACCGGACAACCGGATCGCGGAGGGCATGGTGACCGCCACCGGCCGATCCCGCTGCTCGGCGGCGCGACGATGGAGGGGCTCCGTCTTCGCTTCGAGGATGGCCGGGTGGTTTCGGTAGATGCGGACCGGAACGCGGACGCGCTTCGCTCGGTGCTTGGGTCAGACCCGGGGGCTGCCCGCCTCGGAGAGGTGGCCCTCGTCGATGGGACCTCGCCGGTGGGGCGCAGCGGACGGGTGTTCAGCGACATCCTGCTCGACGAGAACGCCACCTGCCACATCGCCCTGGGCAACGGCTATCCGTTCACCGTGCCCGACCTTCCCGGCGACGCCGGCGGCCGCGCTGAGCGCGGGTTCAACGTGTCCGGCATCCACCAGGACATGATGATCGGCGGTCCCGAGATCGCCGTGGACGGACTCGACGCCGCCGGCAGCGCGACGCCGATCCTCCGCGACGACGTCTGGGTTCTCTGACCGGGACGCCGCCGCGGAGGCGGGTGCGACGCCGCGACGCTAGCCGCGCGCTGTCGCGGGCAGGAGGCGGGTCAGGGCCGCCACCCCGAGCAGAAGCGCCCCAAGCTCGGCGAGGCTCAGTTCCAGCGCGTGCGCGTAGCCGCCGTGCAATGCGCCGAAGAAGATCACGCCCGTGATCGCCACGCCGAGCGCGCCGCCGACGTTCTGCATGGTCGTGACCGCCCCGGAGGCGCCGCCGGCGTGCCGGGTGTCGACGCTCGAGAGGATCGTCGTCGTCAGCGGAACCAGGACCAGGCCCATGCCCGCACCGATCAGCACCAGGCCCGGCACGAGCTCGACGATCGAACCGCCGACGCCGATGTGCGCCACCGCGGCGAGCAGCAGGCCGTGGCCCGACGCGAGCACGAGCGCGCCGATCGCCAGCAGCCGCCGACCGTAGCGGATCACCAGCGCCGGCGCCTGCGCGGAGGCCGCCACGTACGCCACCGCCATGATCGTGAACACGAGCCCGGCGTCAAGCGCGCTCAACCCGCGGCCCTGCTGCAGGTACAGCGCGAGCACGAGGAAGAACGACGCCTGTCCGCACCAGAACGCGAGTTGCGTGAGCAGCCCGGCGGTGAACGATCGGGAGCGGAACATCGCCGGCGGCAGCAACGGCTCGCCGCCGCGGCGGGCGAGACCGCGCTGATGCAAGGCGAAGCCCAGAAGCAGCAGCGGGGCGACGCCGAACGAGATCCAGGTCCACGCGGGCCAGCCGTGCTGTCGGCCCTGGACGAGCGGCAGCACGACCGCCGTCAGACCGGCGGTGAGCAGCAGCGTCCCGATCAGATCGAGGCGCGGCCGGCGCTCGGAACGGGACTCGGGCACGAACCGCGGAGCGAGCGCGAGCGCCGCGATGCCGACGGGCACGTTGATGAGAAAGCAGGCGCGCCAGCCGGAGCCGGCAATGTCGGCCTGGATCAGGCCGCCGCCGATCAACTGCCCGCAGGCGGCGGCCAGGCCCATCACGAGCCCGTAGATGCCGAGCGCGCGGGGAAGATCCTCACCGCTGTAGGTCACGTTGATGATCGACAGGACGCTCGGCATCACCAGGGCCGCGCCGACGCCCTGGGCCAGACGGGCCGCCACGAGCACCGTCGGGGTAGCGGCGGCGCCGCAGGCGGCGGACGCCAGCGTGAACACGCCCAGGCCAATTGAGAACGTGCGCCGGCGTCCGATCCGGTCTCCCAGTCGCGCCGCGGTGATCAGAAACACCGCCGAGGTCAGAGCGAACCCGGCGACGACCCACTCGATCGCGCCGGTTCCTGCGTGCAGGTCGCGCTGCATCGAGGGCAGCGCGACATTGACGATGAAGAAGTCGAGGACGACCATGAAGGTGCCGATCAGGAGCACCGGAAGCGCCGCCCAACGGGTGGTCTCGGCCGGCAATGCACGCCCGCCCGCCGGGACGGCCAATGTGGATGAATTGGATTGCGTAGTCATGCCGGCCACGGTGACGGCCGGCGTGCGAACTGTCGATTACCCGGTAGGTAATGCCATTACCTCGGCGGTAAGCGGCCGCGGGCGGTGGCGACCTGCAAAAGCTGACAACGGAGCCGCCCGGCCCTGACCGTGGCAGACGGCGCATGTGGAGCGTGCGGGAAATGCCACGGTCCCGGGCGTTCGCGGCAAATGGCAGGTCTTGCAGGTCGCGGTGAGTCGGCGCCGCCCCGTCGAGGCGCTACGGTGAGCACCGTGAGCGTCTACGTGGATAGCGCGTTTGCGGTAGGCGACTGGGGGCGATGGAGCGGCGGTGGCCACCTCCAGGCCGACACGGTCGAGGAGCTGCACGCGTTCGCAGAGCGGCTCGGCTTGCGCCGGCAGTGGTTCCAGTGCAAGCCCGGGCGCCCGGAGAACGACCACTACGACCTCGGGCGGGTCGGGCGCGAGCGTGCGCTCGAGCTCGGCGCGATCGACGAGGACAGAGCCGCTGGGACGCGCCGGCGTCAGGCGATCCGCCGCGCTCGCCGCGAGAGCGCGACCGTCCGCTCGATCGTCTGATTCCGCGCCCGGGCCCCGCCCCGGGTCCGCGGTTCAGTCGGCGACTCCCAGGCCCCAGCCGCCGTCGATCACGATCTCCTGCCCGGTGATGTACTCGCACGCGGGTGACGCGAGGAACAGCGCGAGCGTCTTGATGTCGTCCGGGAAGCCGACGCGGTGCATGGGGATGTGCCTGGCGAGCGCCGCCTGCACGTCGGGGTTGTGCGCGTGGCCGCCGCCGATGTTGGTGACGAAAAAGCCGGGCGCGATCGCGTTCACCGTGATGCCGTCGGCGGCGAGTTCGAGCGCGAGACAGTGCATGTAGTGACGGGCGCCCGCTTTCGCCGCCATGTAGGCGGACCCGATTGCGCCCTCGGTCGTTGTCGCCGCCAGCGACGTCGTGACGATGATCCTCCCGAACCCGCGAGGACGCATGTGGCGCGCCGCCGCGCGCGTCGTGGCGAAGATCCCGTTCAGGTTGATGTCGATCACGCGGTTCCAGCGCTCGTCGGTGTAGCGCTCGATCGCGCCCTCCTCGACGCGCGGCCTCGTACTCCCGGCCCAGGCGCCGACGAAGCCGACGCCCGGGTCGATGCCGGCGTTGGCGAACGCGACGTCGAGGCGTCCGTAGGTCTCCACCGCCTCGTCGATCGCGCGATCGAGGGCGGCGTGGTCGGTCACATCCGCGACCGTGCCGCGGACGTCGAGGCCCTCGCCCTGCAGGCGGGCCACCTGCTTCTGCACCGCCTCGCCGTCGATGTCGATCAAGGTGACTCGCGCGCCGTGCGCGGCGAGCACCTCACCGTAGGCCAGCCCCAGGCCGCTGGCACCGCCGGTGACGATTACGCCGAATCCGGCCACGTCGAACCTCGAGGAAACGTTCACGGTCATCGCTCCTGATCTCGTTGGCGGCGGCAGCCTATAAGGTCACCACACGATGGCTCGGCTCCCATACCTCGACCCCGACGACGCCGAGCCGCACGTCGCCGCCGTGCTGCGCAGATCGCCCGGCCTTGGGATCTTCCGCATGGTCGCCAACGCCCAGGGAGCGTTCCCGGCGTGGATGCGGTTCGGCGGGACGCTGTTCGACGGCGACGAGGTCGACCACCTCCTCCGCGAGCTGGCAATCATGCGCGTCGCGGCAATGACGCCCGGGGCCGAGTACGAATGGGTCCAGCACGCGGCGATCACGCTCGCCGTGGGCGGAACGCAGGAGCAGCTCGACGCGATCGAGCGGAGCGACCTCGACGCGGCCGTACTCGGGGACGACGGGCGTCTTGTGATGCGGTTCACGACCCAGGTCGTGCGCGACGCCACGCCCGATGAGGAGACGTTCGCCGCGATGACCGCGCGGTTCACGCCGCGCGAGATCATGCATCTCCTGCTGGTGATCGGCCAGTACATGATGGTCGGCCGGATCATGGCCACGACCCAGCTCGACCTCGAGCCCGCGCTGGCGGGCGAGCTGCTCGACAGCGCGAGCGAGGCGAAGGCCAGGCGCGAAGCGAAGCCGGGAGAAGAGTGACGAGCGTCAGAGGTCGAGCGCGACGTCGGTGCGCGGCTGCGAGCAGCACACGAGCACGCGGCCGACCGTCGGCGGCTCGAGCGGCTCGGGCTCGTAGTCGACCTCGCCGCTGACGAGCCCGCTCTCGCACTGGTGGCACACGCCGGTGCGGCAGCCGAAGCCGACGGGTACGTCGCACGCGTCGGCGAGGTCGAGCATGTTCCCGAACGACGGATCCCATCTGACCGAGAGATTGCTCCGGCTGAAGAGGACCAGCGGGCCCGTTCCCCGATGGCCGTCGGGCTGGTGCGGCGCACGCTTCTGGAGGCCGACGATCCCCGACCGGTAGACGTCGCTCGGTCCGAACACCTCGGTCCTGACGCGATCGGGGGCCACCCCGTTCGCGGTCAGCGCCGCGGAAACGTCGTGCATTAACCCGCCGGGCCCGCAGACATAGAAGTCGGCGTCGGTCGGCACGCCGTCTCGCGCGAGCAGTGCACCGGTTAGACGCCCAGTCATATCGAAGTCGCGACCGCGGCGATCGTCGGGATCGGGGGCGCTGTAGGCGACGAGCCGGTGGGCGTTCGGAAGCTTTTCAAGGAGGCCCTCCGCCTCGTCGTGGAACGAATGCTGGGCGCGGTTGCGGGCGCCGTGGATCCACCACGCCTCGCGCTCGGAACGCTCGGCCGCGAGCGAGTGGAGCATCGCCAGCACCGGCGTCGCTCCCACACGGCGCTGACCAGGACGACCGGACGCCCGCCGTCTTGGAGCGTGAACGAGCCCCTCGGGGCGGCGACCTCGATGACGTCCCCGACAGTAAGCGCCGTGTGGAGGTAGCCGCTGGCGGTCCCATGCGGCTCACGCTTGACGCTGATGCGATAGCTGCCGGCGACGGGGAGGCCTGACAGCGAGTAGTTCCGGGTCACGGGCGCCTGGTCTGCGCCGGGGCGGAGGCGCAGCGTCAGGAACTGCCCGGGAGCGGCGGCGGGCGCGGCGTCCTCGTCGGTCGGTCTGAGCGTGATCGAGATCACCTCGGTGCTCTCGCGGATTATTGAATCGACGCGGAGCCGGCGAAATCCGGCCCAGGCCGGCGGTGGGGTCGTCGGCGCGCCGCCGTCGTCCGATCCCGGTTTCGTCTCCCGGTCAAGCAACTCCTGGAACGAGCCCTTCCAGCCGTCGCTGAGCGCCGGAATCTTCAGCGCACGGACCAGGTTGTGACGCCGTCGCCCCGGCAAGTACAGCAGCGCGTCGATCTCGGCGACGGTCATCGCTTCGGGGCCTTCAATGACCTTGACGATCTCCTGCCCCGCCTGCACCGCGCCCACCTCGAGCACGCGCATATAGAAGCCGGGGCGCTTATGGGAGACGAGCAGCGCCGGCATCCGAGGCTCGTCCAGGCGGATGCCGACGCGGTAGCAGGTGACGCGGGGCTGCGTGACCTCGAACAGCGCGCCACCGATCCGGTAGCGGTCGCCGATGCAGACCTCGTCGTCCGAGAGACCCTCGACCGTGAAATTCTCGCCGAACTGCCCGTACGCGAAGTCGCCGCGGCCGAGCTCCTCCTCCCAGTACCGATAGGACTCGATCTGGTAGACGAACACCGCCCGGTGCTCGCCGCCGTGCGCCAATCGGTCGGCCTGGTCGTCACCTTCGATGTTGATCCGGCCGACGAACTTGGGGCCGGCGACGGGATCCTTGAAGATCGCGGTCCGCACCTGACGGCCCTGCCACGCCACCGTCCGCGGGGTTCCGACGTTGACCGACAGCAGCCTGGCTGCTCGCGACGCGGGTTCCATCAGACCAGCTCGGACTTCGTTGGGGGGTTCAGCCGAGAAGGCTCGATCAGATCCCAGCGCGCGGGCATCGCGCCGGATCGCTCGTGGACTGCCTCCACCGCGACCCGGACCAGCCGCTCGGCGCCGGGCCAGGCGCCGACCTCGCCCTCATCCCAGACGATCTTGGCGCGCCCGCTCACCTGGAGCGCGGTGCCGGTCTCCCAGTCGAGGAACAGCAGTCCCGCGCGCGGGTCCGCCGTCAGGTTGCCGAGGGTCTGGAACATGCGGTTGCCGGGGTAGTCGGGGAACACGAGCTCGCGGCCGTCGCCCGAGACTTCGACAAATCCGGGCCGACCGCCGCGATGCGACGCGTCCGCCCCGCGTTCGGGGTGCGCGCTCGCGATAAAGAATGTGTCGGCGCGAGCGACGATTCTTACCTGGTGCGGATCGAGTGAGTCCCCGACTTGGTGCCGTGTCGCGCGGGCGGGCTCGAGCCGGCCGATCGGGAGGCGGCGCTGGATGAACTTCGGGCAGTTGCCGAACGCCTCCTCGACCGTGAGCACGATGCCGTCCGGCGTGCGCTCCGCGACGCCGTTCAGGCGGATCCTCAGCCGGGTGGCGAATTCGATCGCGAGCACCCCGATCCGGGCATGCGCGAGCGCCGCTTCGAGCGGGTCGCCGGCTGGTGGATCGGCCGCGAGGATCAACCGACGGTCGTCCAGGGCGCGGGCAAACCCGACGTTTCCCACGAGCGGCGAGGCCCACACGCGCTCATCGCTGTCCGCGCCCGCGATCACCACGAACGGCTGACGCGCGAGGAACTGTCCGAACTCGGGCGGAATCCACGGGGTGATGTTGTGGCGAGCGACCTGCGCCGCCACCAGCTCGACCCCCGCACGGCGCTGTACCTCGCGCTCACCCTCGTGGAACATTTTGTTTAGTGATCGCTCAAGAACATGGGCTGAAAGAGGCGGCCATACGGCCGCCATCTCGCTGGATCATAACAGAACGATCGCTCAATAACCCGGCGGGCGGCGCGGGAGGCGCGGCCGCATCAGGGGAGAACCCCTACCGGACGGCGCGCCTCACTCGATATCTGCGAAGGCGCCGTTCACGATCGTCTCCAGGACCTTGCGTCCGGGATCGGTCTTGCCGACGACCATCAGCCCCATACCCGTCGCCATGAGCTGGGTTGCTTTCACGCGCGGGTTCACGCTCGCAGGGAGCTCACGCCTGCGCTTGGCGTTCCGCAGCGCGCGCTCCGCGTTTCGCTCCAGGCGCGACATGTGCCCGCGCACGAGCTCTCCCACCTCAGAGTCCTCTGCCGCGAGTTCCACCGCCGAGTTCACCATCAGGCAACCGATCCGTCCCTCGGGTGTGCTGAGGTCCTGGACAAGCCCGTCGAAGTACGCCCGCAATTCGGGAAGGCCGGCGCCGGATCGCTCGAGCGCGCCGAGCTTCTCGGGTACCACCAAGTTCGAATAGCGGTGCAGCGTCTCCAGGAAAAGCCCGCGCTTCCCGCCGGGGAACGCGTTGTAGAGGCTGCCCGGGCGCACGCCGGTAACCCGCACCAGGTCGTCAACCGAGGTGTCGCGATAGCCGTGCGCCCAGAACTCGTGCATCGAGCGATCGAGCAGTTCGTCGGGGTCGAATTGTCGCGGTCGCGCCATCGGGGCGAGCATAGCGGAACGATTGCTCAAAAACGGGCCCGCGCTAAGGTCGCCCGATGCAACTGCGCGTGGCTCGGCACACCGAGCGACTCGATGAGGTCGTTCGCTTCTACCGGGACGGCCTCGGCCTGACCGAGATCGGCGGCTTCAGCGGCCACGACGGCTACGACGGCGTCTTCCTCGAGGTGCCGGGCACCGGCGCTCACCTGGAGTTGACCGCGGGCGCCGGCCATGGCGCTCCCGAGCCGCATCCCGAGTCGCTGCTCGTGCTGTACCTCGGCGACGACGAGACGGTCCGGACCGCGTCGGCTCGGCTCGGCGTCGAGCCGGTTGCGCCCGCCAACCCATACTGGGGCGAGCACGGGATCACGTTCGAGGATCCGGACGGGTTCCGCGTCGTGCTCGTGCCCGAGCGGTGGGAATCGGTTCTCTCGTCGGATCCCCCGATCGGCGGGTGAGCCGCGATACCGTGGCCGCCGTGCTCGCCGACCAGACATGGGTCCTCACCGGGGCGGCCGGTCGGATCGGGACCAGCGTGCGGCCGTCGATCGCAGAGCAGGTCGGGCGGCTGCGGCTCGTCGACCGCGTGCCGGTGACGCCCGAGAACGAGGGCGAGGAGTCGCTTGTCGCGGACCTCCGCGACCGCGCGGCCGCGAACGACGCGATCGCCGGCGCCGACGGCGTTGTGCACCTCGGCGGCCTCTCCGACGAAGCCCCCTTCGACGATCTCTGTGCGGTCAACATCCTCGGCACGTTCAACGTCGTGGAGGCGGCGCGGCTCACCGGCGTTGATCGGTTCGTGTACGCCAGCAGCAACCGGGTCACCGGGTTCTATCCCGTGAGCACGGTCGTCGGACCCGATCTCCCGACTCGTCCCGACAGTCTGTACGCGGTCAGCAAGGTAGCGGGCGAGGCGCTCGGAAGTTTGTATGCCGACAAGTTCGACCTGTCGTTCGTCTCGGTCCGGATCGCCAGCTTCGAGGAGGTGCCGCTTGAACGGCGGCACCTCAGCACATGGCTGAGCCCGCGCGACTGCGCGTCCGCGTTGCTGGCGGCGATGCGCGCCCCCGGGGTGAGATATGCGGCGTTCTATGCGGTCTCGGCCAACACCCGTGGGTGGTGGGACCTCACGCCCGGATACCGGCTCGGCTTCCATCCAGTCGACAACGCCGAGGACTACGCCGACGCGATCGACTTGTCAGCCCCGCAGTCGTCGGACGATCCCCAGGGGGGGGTCAACGCGTCGCGGGAGCGCACTCTGCCCTACTTGCCACGCCACCAATAAGTTGGCACTCGGCGGTTTGTGCTGCTCGAGTGCGTGGGTTTCGGTGCCATAGCGGACCGAATATGTATTCGGCCCGCGGGGAGTGGCGAGTGCGCGGCTATCGGGGTTGCCGGCGCTCAGGCGAGGACGTCGTAGTCGACCGCTTAGCCTTCGACGATCATGACCGTGGCGCCACCGGTGGCGAACGTCTCGACGTCGGCGCCGGCGGCTTGTCCTTCGGGGCTTCCGAAAGCCGCCTGCATCGCCTCGGCATCGTCGAACGACAGCTCCGCGAGGTAGTAGTACGGGGCCTCACTGCCGTCGGGCGTCCCGACCACCTTCCCGGCCTCGAACCGGCGCAGGTTCGGGATCTTCTCGACGAGCGGAACGTGCGTGTCGGCGTAGTGCGCGTCGAACGCCGCCGAATTCTCGGGCTGACCATACATGACCACGAATTTCACCATGGTTCCTCCTTGTGGGCGGGCGGCGGTCGAGCCTATCGGCTCGCCGCGCTACGCGGCCGGTTCGCCGAACACCGGGCTCGGCCGGCCCCGGACCAGTGCGGGGTCCAGCTCGCGGTGCGCCGGCGCCGGGCTCAGCGCGGGCCGCTCGGACGCGACGATCGAGCGGAGCGCGGCAACGCACTCGGCGTCGAACGCGCGGCCGGTTTCGTCGTCGAGCAGGGCGAGCGCCCGCTCGGCCGGCCATGCCTCGCGATACACGCGGTCGGCGGTGAGCGCGTCGTAGACGTCGGCGACGGTGAGGATGCGGACCTCGAGGTCCCCGGCCGGCACGCGATTGGGGTAGCCGCCGGCGTCGAGCCGCTCGTGGTGACTCTCGACGAGGTCGAGCACGAGTGGCGAGAAGCCCTCGAGCTCGGTGACGAGCTCCCTTCCGGCGCCGGGATGGCGGCGGATCTCGTCGAACTCGTCCGCCGCGCTCATCTTCGCGGTCGGCGCAGTTCCGCTCGTCCTACTCGCCTGGCGCGGGCCGGACCTATCTGCTGACCCGCCGGATCTCTGACCTTGTCGTGGTCGAAGGAATCGTCTGGCCGCCCATGCTCGAGGGATTCGGCACCACCGGGATCAGTCGCGCGTAAACCGGCGCCGCCGCCCCCGCAACCGCGAGCGCCGCGACCACCAGGAACTGGATTCGCAGCAGCAACTTCGCCCGACGCAGCCGTCGTTCCGGCGGGCGCGATAACCGACATTGCGATCGCGCACGACGCCGCCGAGGAGCCCGCCACCCCACCACCACCATGTGGAACACCGGGACGAACATCACCATGACCATGTTGGTGGCGACCAGTAGGACCGCGGGGATCACCGCGGAAGTGCAAGTAACCGAGAACGGGCAGACGCGGCCGGATCAGGCTCATGTAGAGCCATTCGGGGACCAGGCCCGGACCTTGAGAAGGAGCCCGACCCGCGGACGGGCCTCTTACTCGACCGGTGCGGGGGCGGCGGGGATCGAGCGACCAAAAAAGCCGCCTCGATACGCGAACTGTTCCTCGAGCAGCGCCTTCGTGTAGTACGGCAATGCCTCGCCGGCGATCGTCGCGCCGTGCATCGCGTGGACCCAGCTCGGCTTCATCTCGTCGATCCGCCGAGCCACCGCTCGGACCGGGTCCTCGTGCGCGAAGATCCCGAACGTCCGGTACGCCCCGAGCATCTCGCCCGCCAGGTTCTCGGTCGTCACGGCCGGCTGCTCGCCCGGCTGGAGATATAGGTCCGACGGGAACAAACTGCCGGTCGTCTCCTCGACGACCATCATCGAATCCCAGTGGTGCACGTGCGGCGTCTCCATGAAGCGGAGCTTGTGGACGCCCAGGTCGAGCGTCTCGCCGTCCCGGAACCCGCGCGTGCGGGTGCGCAGCCCGAACCCAGTGGCGTTCAACGCGATCGACAGCTCCGACCCGACGAGCTCGGAGCCTGGGGCTTGCGACATGAAGCGATCCATCCCGCCGTTCTCGTCGCCTTCCCAGTGCAGGAGCACGATGTTCGCAAGCCGCGCGGGATCGAGGACCTCGCCGATCGCGACGGCGACCGCCTCGTAGTCGTCATACCGGCCGGTGTGGACGAGTGTCGGCGCCTCGTCGTCGATCAGAAACTGGTTGAACGTGATTCCGGTGGGCGGCGACCACACCGAGATCCGGTAGATCCCGCCGACGATCTGATCGATCGACGCACGCGCCACCCCCCGGAGGTTACGCATCGGCCAACGCGGGCTCTCGCGCTGGGCCCCTCTCGGCAGCTTCCGCGGCGCCGTCGATCGCCCCGGCCCGGAGCATCTGGCCGGCCAAGCCGGCGGCCAGCGCGGCGAACGCGGCGCCGATGACAAACGCGACCCGGTAGCCGCCCACGAGCGCGGCGAGATGAGGGGTGCCGGCCGCCACCAGGTGATTGGTGCGCGACGCAGCCACGCTGGCGAGGACCGCGAGCCCGAGCGCGCCTCCCATCATGAACGAGGTGTTGACGATTCCCGAAGCCAGCCCGGCCTCGCTCTGCTCGACGTCACCCATCGCCGCCATCAGCAACGGATTGAAGGCTGCGCCGGCGCCGAACCCGAGCAAGATCATGCTGGGCAGCAGGTTGTCCAGGTAGTGGCCGTGCACGGGTGCCCGAGCCAACAGCGCGAGACCGACCGCCGCGAGCGTAAGCCCTCCGACCAGCGGGCGTTTGATGCCGAACCGCATCACGAGCTTCGCCGACAGGCCGAGCGAGAGGGCGGCCATGATCAGGTTTGCGGGCAGGAACGCGAGGCCGACCTGCAGCGGGCTGTACCCGAGCACCAGCTGCAGGTACAGCGCAGAGAGGAAAAACCACGCGAACATCGCCGCCGCCCACAGCACGCCGACCACATTGGCGGTCGCGAGGTTGCGCCGCCGGAACAGACCGAGCGGCATCAGGGGCGAGTCCACGCGCGACTCGACTACGAGGACGCCACCAGCAGCACGCCCGCGCCGGCCAGCAGCCCGATAGTCCGGCCTGACAGCCACCCACCTGATTGCCGTTGACGATCGCGTACACGGCGAGGATCAGGGCGGTGGTCACGAGCACCGCGCCGGCCGCATCGAGGCGACCGCCGGCACGGGCCGCACCGCTCCGCGGCAGCACTCGTACCGACAGAACGCAGACCGCGATCCCGATCGGCACGTTGACGAGGAAGATCCAGTGCCACGTCAGCAGGTCCGTCAGGACGCCCCCGAGCAGGACGCCGAGCGTGCCGCCCCCGGCGGCCACGAACCCGAACACGCTCATCGCCTTCACGCGCTCGGCGGGCTCGACAAACAGCGACACGATCAGCGACAGCGACACGGCGGACACGATCGCGCCGCCGAATCCCTGAACCGCCCGCGCCGCGACGAGCATGCCTCGGGTGGTCGACAGCCCGCACACCAGCGATGCCACCGTGAACAGCAGGATCCCGCCGACGAACAGTCGGCGGTGACCGAAGTGGTCGCCGAGCCGGCCGCCGAGCAGCAGGAAGCCGCCGAACGTGAGCATGTAGGCGTTAACGACCCAGGCCAGCGAGGTCTGGGAAAAGTGGAGGCTGTCCCGGATCGACGGCAGGGCGACGTTCACGATCGTCGTGTCGAGAACGATCATCAGCGAGCCCATGCACAGCAGGACGAGCGCAATCCAGCGGCGGCGGCTATCGGAGGTCACGGTCGGCTCCTTTCGGCGAGTCGGCGTCGGTCTTCATGCGGATAAGACCTCCGTCGCCACCGAGATTCATCGCCGACGGGATGAGCGCCGTTTGGAGTCTCGAAACCTGGTACGGGACCCTACCGAGCGTCCGCTGTTGGTGTGGAAGGGGACCGAATCCACGCACAGTTCGACGGCCATCGCGACCTGGTCGTGATGGGCGCCTCGGCGGGGGGTGTCGAGGTTCTGACGCGGGTCGTGAAGGGGTTGCCCACCGATCTGCGTGCGGCGATCTGCATCGTGCTCCATGTCGCGCCGGGGAGCCCGAGCATGCTCGCGCACATCCTCGGCCGGGCGGGACCGCTGCCTTGCCGGCCGGCGCGCGACGGCGAGCGGCTTCGGCAAGGGGTCATCCTCGTCGCGCCGCCCGACCACCATCTCGTGATCGAGAGCGGACACGTCCGGCTCACGGCCGGCCCACGCGAGAACGGCCACCGGCCTTCGATCGTCGTTCTGTTCCGCTCGGCTGCGGCGGCGCTCGACAGCCGCGTAGTCGGCGTCGTGCTGTCGGGGACCCGCGACGACGGATCGGCCGGTCTGGCGGCGATCAAGGCGAGCGGCGGTGCCACCATCGTCCAGGATCCGAAGGACGCGATGTACTCCGGCATGCCCGCCAGCGCGATCGCCAACGTGGCGGTGGACGCGATCGTCCCATCTGAGCTGGTGGCGAGTACGATCGCGGCGATGGTCAAGGGAGAGGATCCACCTCCCGCGGGGCGCCGGATGATTCCGAACCCGACCTGCCTCACCGCGAGCAAGTGAACGCCGGTTGGCCCGAACGTGGAGGGGTGCTCACCGAGCGGGCCGAGGCTAGCGTGCTTCGGTGGCAGTGCCGCGTCGGGGTGTCAGTACGCCGACGAAGACGACCATCTCGCTAAGAGCGAGGGCGCCGCGTGAGCGCGAGCCAGCCCGGATACCACTCTCGACGCGCTGCTCGAGTTCGTCAGGGACACCCGGGGGTTCGACTTCA
>CAWANN010000005.1:0-35546 GCA_963783415.1 uncultured Solirubrobacterales bacterium | reverse complement strand
AAATATGACGCTTTCGCGAGCCGCCTCCCCTCCGACCTCCCTATGGCGGTCTCACTCCGCACTGACGGTGTTTGACACCAGACCGTCCTGACAGCGCGCCAAGCTCATGGTCCAGCGACAGGCCAGAGGATCTCGTCGAGCGCTCGACGCGCACGGACCGGCGACTCGCCGCTGTCGTCGAGTGCGGAGGTGCGGCCAGCTCCCGGCGCGGCGCGCCCGATCGCGGCAAGCGTGGTCACCTCCCAGTACTCGGGGACCGCGAACTCCGCGGCGATGCCGTCACGGTCGAACGCTCGAAACTGGCGCACGTGCAGGCCGAGGGCCTGCGCCTGGATCGACATGTGCGCCACAGCCTGACCAAGGTCATAGACCGAGAACTCGGAGAACTCCCAGTCGCTGTCTTCGACGAACCGGTGGGAGAGATTTGCGACGAGCAGGCTGGCGCTGGGGGCCCACGCGGCCGAGCTGCCCGTCAGATGACGAATAACGCGCGTGTGCTCCGGGCCCCCGCGCGGGGCGACGATGAACGCCCACGGCTGCGAGTTTCCCGCCGACGGAGCCCAGCGCGCCGCTTGGAGCAGCACCTCGATCTCGTCCTGAGCTATTTCGTACGCCGAGTCGAACCTAGTCGGGCTCCAGCGGCCGGCCAACAGAGGGTGCAGCGAATGGCTCATCCGAATGAGCATCGCATGCGCGCGGGCTGATCAGGCGAGCGCCCGGGCCTCGCCGGCCGAAGATAGGTACCGGCGACTCCGAACATAGGTGCTCCTCCCGATGCGGCGCTGCTCGGGCGCTCGTAGGTTTGCCGCATGCCCCAGCCAACCAATCAGGAGGCGCTACATGCCGCGGTACATGGTGCAGCGCACCTTCCCGCATGGGCTCGAGATCCCGGTCGCTGACGGCGGCGGGGAGATCTGCCGCACCGTCGTTGAGCGAAACGCCGACGAGGGCGTTACTTGGCTGCACTCTTATGTGAGCGCCGACAAGCGGACCAGCTTCTGCGTCTACGACGCACCCACGCCAGAGGCGATCCGGAAGACGGCCGCTCGCAACGACCTGCCTGTCGATCAGATCACCCAGGTCCAGGTACTCGATCCCTACTTCTACACAAGTGAGGGGGCGTGATGCTCATGCCATGAAGGTCTCGCGCCGACGCTCGTCGGCGCGGTAGTCGTCGTGATTCCGCTCGGGTGCCGATGCATCGCCTGATCGCTCGCGGTCGGGTCAGCCGGTCCCGGGATACGAATGGAGGATGTAATGACAACACTGTTTCATCAGCTCGGGAGGCCCGTTGCGGGCCGTGCCGCAGCCGTCACGCTGGCCCTCGGGCTCGTTGCCGCGGCCCTTGTGTTCACCTCACCCGCGAGCGCCCAAACCAGCCCTTGTTCGGAGGATGTGACGAGCGTCCCGACCGGCCCTGCGACCGTGTCGGTGGCATCGACGCCCTCCTATGGCAGGGTGCTGGTCGTCGGATCCGGCGAGTACGCCGGTTGTTCTCTGTACCTCCTCACCTCAGACCAGCTACATGCCCTATCTGGCGCACAGTTCGCGTGTAGCGACAACCCGAACGTCCTAAATGAGGCGTGCGACACGGGCCTCTGGCCGGCGCTCCTCACTGACGGCGCTCCCGTCGCGGGGCGGGGGGTCAACCCGCACCTGCTTGGAACGGTAACCCGCACCGACCTGCCGGGCTTGCCGGCGCTCCAGCAGGTGACCTACGCCGGCCAGCCGCTGTATCGGTTCTTCCTAGACCAGGCGGCAGGGGACACGCAAGGCGCCAACCTTGACGATCCCGTGACTAGTCCTCCGGGGATCTGGTATCTGGTCAACCCGCGCGGGGGCACTCCCGCAACGGGTCGGGCTCAATTGCAGCTCGAGACCGCACCGGTCGCCGACACCGGGCCCGAGCAGACCGTGCTGGCCGCCTCGATGAACAATGACTTCAGCGTGTTCCCCGACGCGAGCTTCCCCGTCTACACCCTGAGCCGGGACCGCGGCCACCAGCGAGACGACGTGAGAAGCCACCACCGGGGCCACGAGAGCATCTGTCAGGGACAGTGTGCCGTTTACTGGCCACCGGTCCTCACCACGGGGCGGCCCGAAGTCGGCCCTGGCATCGACGAGCACGCCCTCGGGACCATCGAGCGGCCCGATGGCACCCATCAGATTACCTACCACGGCCGCGCGCTGTACCTATTCAACGGCGACGCTTATATCGCCGGCGTTACCGGCACGCAAAGCATCAACGGCGCCGATGCGCACACCCCGTGGGGCGTGTTCAACACGATCCCGCCGCTGCCCTAGCCCCTCTACGTTCCCGACCACACCCAAGGCCCCGGCCGACCCCAGTCGACCGGGGCCTTCTCACGTCGTTTCCCGCCAGCTCACCGACAGCGGAGGAGAGACTCCTTGGCGAAGCCGGCGTCTCGCAGGAATGCCGGGCGCAGGTGCGCCGCCTGGTGGGGCTCGGTCAACGAACCTAAGATCTGGAGGCGAGTGGGTGCAGCGTCGACCGGCTCGCGATCGAATCTGGTCCCCAGATCAGCTGATCAATGCCAGATCAGGGCCTGGGTTTGGGCCCTGGCCGTGGACCGACAACATCCGACCACGATCACAGGAGAGTGCGTCATGCCTTACGCCGTGGATTTCAACGATGTCTCGACAGTCGGACTGGAGTCCTCGCCCGTCGCGGCCGCGCTCGCTGGTCTGCGGGCGCACGAGGCCCGCTACTTCAAGAACAAGTACACGCACGTCTTCACGGTGGAGCCTGCGAGCAACGCCAAGACGACCGTCGACTGGGTGCACCGGATCCTCAAGGAAGAACGCGACATCGTCATCTCCTCTCGTCCGCTCGAGGCGACGGCCTTCGGAGTCGAGAACATCCGAATCGCCTACGTCTTCTACGAGAGCGGTCTGTCGATCAACGTGATGTACAGCATCGACGGCGCCGAGAAGCGGGCGGTCGGGTTCAAGCTCTCCGAAGGGATGGAGGTCCCCGCAGAGCTGGCCTCGCGGTTCAAGTTCGCGAGGCAGAAGTCGAAGCTGGCCGGAACCATTCGCGGTTCCTACTTCGCCTTCAAAACCGATTACTGACCGCCGGGACCGTCGCTTTACCGCCGCCACGCGACTTAGCCCGGCCAGTCGCCGGGTGGTGTGCCGTCTTGCTGCGTGTCGACGCGGCGCGCGTTCGGTGCGAGTACCGGATCGCTAATGAGATCGCTGATCAGATCTTCCGGACCCCCGATACAGGCCCAGTCGTCATCCCAGCGGAACGACACGAGCCAGGAGCGATCATCAGGGAACATCACCTCCCGCAGCTCGGTGCCCTTCCAGTGGGCTCGCCGCCGGGCGCTGGTCGCCACGTTGCAGCTTCGTCCGGGCCGGCGAGCACGAACACATACCGCCAGCCGTAGAGCGTCACCTTTGGCGCGTCCCAGAACACGATGTTGCTGGCGCCAGTGTCGAGATATCCAACCCACCATGGCCTGTTGCCGCCGTGCCGGCGCAACACATCGACAAACGCAAGGTCCTGGCGGCGCTCGAGCCTAAGGTCGCGCGGTAGACCCTCCGGTCGCGCCGAAGTTGCCACAGCTGTGGGTCGTAATCGTGGCCCAGGATCGAAGCGTGCCTGAGCCGATCGAGACACGCTTGAAAGATGGTGTTGCCTGTGAGGGCCGGCGCTCGAACCGGTCACGTCCGGCCGGGATTCGCGGTGGTTCCCGCCCGCTGAGCCCGAGCCGGGCTTAGGTCGCGTCTTGCGGTAGGTAGTACGCGATCGCGCCGGTTCGTTCGAGGTCGTCCAGCAGGATCGCCTCGACGTCGAAGTTGAGTTCGATCTCGTTGCTGACGACGACGCCGCCGCCCGGGATGTCGTCTTGCCAGGCGACGCCGAAGTCGCGCCGATCCATCTTCGCCGTGGCCTCGAAGCCGATCCGAAGCAGTGCGCCCTTGTTCTCCTCGCCAACCCAGAAGGGCGTCTTCCACTCCCCGAGCGAAACGATGTCGAGCGGGACCTTTCTGGTCACGCCGCGAAGGGTTAGCTCGACCTCGCCCTTAAACGTGGTGCCGCCGGTGCGCTCGGTGAACCGGCCGGCGAACGCGATCTTGGGGTGGTTCTCTACGTCGAGGAAGTCGGCGCTGCGGAGATGGTCGTCGCGTTGCGGCTCGCCGGTCCAGATCCCGGCTGCGTCGATCTCTCCCTCGAAGGTCGCGTCCAGGCACCGGTCCCACTCGAGCTCGAGTCGCCCGTGGATGTCCTTGAACAGGCCGCGGACCCACGTGACCATCATGTGCCGAGCGCGGAACTCCGCCTCGGTGTGCCCGGGCTCGAAGATCCAGGTGGACATCAGCTGTGCTCCTCTTCTCTCGTCCGAAAACAGAACGTGGTCGATTGGCCGGCTCCGGTGCTGTCACGGCGCGAGCCGATCTCGCTCATCGTGTCAGCACCTGTAACAACGTGTCCGCTTCGTAGTCGCCAAGGTGTACGACGCCGTCAATGAACAGCGTCGGCGTGCCGCGCACCTCTCCCGACTCGATTCCGCTCCGAAAGTCCCGCTCGATCCGGGCGAGCACCGCCTCGCTACCTCGGTCAGCGTCAAAGCGTCCGACGTCCAGCTCGAGCCCTAGCGCATAGCGCCGCAGATCCTCGTCCTCTAGCGCCTTCTGGTGGTGAAAGAGCAACTCGTGCATCTCCCAAAACCGACCCTGGAGCGCCGCTGCCTCCGCCGCCCGCGACGCCGCAAGAGCGTGTGGATGGATCTCGGTCAGCGGGAAGTGCCGAAACGCAAACCGGACGGCGCCGCTCAGCTGGGCCTCGACGCGCTCGATCGCGCGAAAAGCCTGGCGGGAGTAGGGGCATTCATAGTCGCCGTACTCAACGATCAACCTCGCCCGCGCCGGCCCGCGAACGTTATCTACCCTGTCCTCGAGCGGGCTGATCATCGACTGCTCGCCTGGCATTCCGGTTCCTTGAGGCCGCTGTCGGCTGAAAGAATTTCGGGGGACCGCTGTCCCCCCTGGTGCCGCCACTTCGTCTCCAGGATGATGAACCATCCCCCAAAGGCGGCGGGTATGAAGTGCGCGCTGCTGATCTATCCCAAGCCGGGCAGCCACGAGGCACTCGGAGACGACGAGTACAAGGAGGTGCTCGGCGGCTACTTCGTGTTCGACGCGTCCGACCTGGACGAGACGCTTGAGGTGGCGCAGCGGATTCCGGCGGTGCGGCTCGGCGGCGCGGTCGAGATCCGTCCGCTCGTCGAGATCCCCGTGGAGACGGCGCACTGATCGAGCAGGTCTTCCGGCGCGAGTGGGGCCGTGTCCTGGCTCGTGATCACCGGGCGCAACCGCGCCATCGACCGCGCGCGACGCGAACGGACACTCCAGGCCAAGACGCGGCTGCTGGAGGCCGATCAACTATTCGCGCTCTCCACCAAAGAGCTGGAGGAAGAACAGAAAGACGTTGAAGACGTCGAGGAAGATGCTCGCCGCGATGGTCACCGCGCCAGCCGGGTTCGATCGGCGCAGGCGATTGAAATCAAAGATCGTGAAGGCGCCGAAGATCGCCAGGCCGGCCACCGCGTAAATGATGTTCGCCTGCGGAATCGAGACGAAGATCAGGACGAGCGCGAGCACGATCAGACCCAGCAGCGCCCAGAACAGCGTCCGCGCCCACGAGGACAGGTCCCGCCGCGTCGCGTAGCCGTAGGCCCCGAGCGCGCCCACGAATGCTGCCGTCGCGCCCGCGGCCTGCCAGAGCGCGGATGGGTCGGCCTTCGCGTAGGCCGCCAGCACGGGCGCGACGGCCAGTCCGAGTAGCAGGCCCAGCCCGAACAAGAGGCCAGTCGCCGGCTGGTCGTGCCCGCGGGCGGAGGCCACGTTGAGCCCAAAGACGCAGGCAAACGCGGCGATGAACGCCACGATCCCAGTGCCGCCGCTGAGGTTGCGCCCGAGGTAAGCGCCCAGCGCCGCGCATCCCACGGTCAACGCGACCAGCCCCATGACCTGCCCGAACACCGTCCGCGCGAGGTCACCCGCGATCGCGTCGCCACGTCGGGAGGGAACGGTGTACATCTGTGCGGGCACATCGGTCAGTCTGGAATCACTGCTGATATCGGTCACGTCGATCTCCTTGTGGGTTGGAAGTTGCGTTCATCGCGGCCAGCAGTGTCACCCGCGACGGCACGTCCTCGCATCGGCCAGAGGACAGTGCGACCGGCCAGTCTTGTCTAGAGCAGACTGCCCTTCGGAATCCAAGAAGGCGGTGGGCGCCCTCCAGTCGACCGCGGTCAGCTCAGATGTTGGGCGCCCGTCTCGGCGCCGCCGCGCTCTCCCAGGACCGCGCGAACTGAAGCATGTTCGCCTCGGCCAGCGGGGCGCCCAACAGCTCCAGTCCCACCGGCAGGCCGTCGCGGCTGAAGCCGACGGGAATCGTGAGCGCCGGGAGCCCGGCCTGTGAGCCGATCACGGTGTTGGTGGGAAAGGTGAGGCACTGGTACTTCTCCGCGGCGAGCTCCTCGCGCGTCGGGGGAATTACCTGCACGGTGGGGTAGACGAGGAAGTCGAGCCCGTGTGCCGCGAAGATGTTGAGAACGTACCTGCGAAAGTGCTCCTGGTTCAGTCGGCGCTGTAGGTAATCCGCATCTCCGTCGATCGTCTCGGGCCCCTCGGCGATGCCGTGGAAGAGGTCGTTCTCCGGGTGGAAGTGACCACCCTCGTAGATCTCCATGAAGCTCGAAACGGGCGCATCCCGTCGCTGCGCGAGGAACTCATTGATGTCCGGCTTCGACTGTTTCACGTACACCGACGTTCCGTCGATCCATTCCGCGAGATCGGCGATCTCGAGCTCGCGGGTCGTCGCCACGCCGAGTTCCTCGAGCCGGGAGATCGCGGCCCGCACCACGTCGCCGACCGGCTCCGCGTCCGGGTTGTCGTTCGCTCCGAAGCCCGTCTCCAACACCCCGATCCGCCACGTGTTGAGCGGGATGTCGAGCGCCACAGCTTCCGCGTAGCCGCCAAGCCGCGAAGCCGCCGATGCGGTCACGGTGAATGGGTCCTTAGGGTCGTAGCCGACGATGCTGTCGAGCGTCGTCGCGAGGTCAGTGACCGTCCGAGCAACGGGCGCCGGGGTGTCCTGGAAATGCACCAATGGCGAGAATCCGGCGCGGCTGATCAGCCCGGTGGTGACACGGAGTCCAAACAGGTTGTTGTACGCGGCCGGAATCCGGATTGATCCTCCGGTGTCCTCACCGATCCCGACCAGCCCGAGATTGGCAGCCACGCCCGCCGCCGTCCCGGCACTTGAGCCGCCGGATTCGCGCTCCGGGGCGTACGGATTCTTCGTGTGGTCAGTCAGCGACGAGGACGAGAACCAGCCCGCCGCGAAGTCACACATGGCCGTTTTGGCCAGGATCACCGCGCCTGCGTCCTTCAACTTCGCGACCACTGTCGCGTCCTCATCGGGCACGTACCCGGTGAAGACGATCGAGCCGAAAGTCGTCCGAAGACCGGCCGTCTCCGCCTGATCCTTTACGAGAACGGGCACACCGTCGAGCGGCCCGCACAGCTTGCCCTCGCCGGCGAGGAACTCGTCGCAAGCGACTGCTTCGTCGCGGGCCGCGGGGTTTATGGTCACCACGGCGTGGAGCTCCGCTCCAGCGAGGTTGTGCGCCTCGATTCTCGCCAGGTACCAGTCGACGAGCTCGGCGCTGGTGATCTCACCGCTGCGAAGCGCGTCGTGGAAAGCGACGATCGTCAGCTCGCAGAATCTCCCGTCGGGTTCCGCGACTGGCGTCATGCGACCGTCCTGGACCGTGCCGCCGGCTAGGGCATCGCTGCGCGCGAGGTCTCGGGCAGCGCCGCGAGGAGCTCGTGGCGCGAGTTGATGTCGAGCTTGGTGAATACCTTGCGCAGGTGGTATTTGACCGTACGAGGGCTGATGAACAGCTCAGCGCCGATCTCCGGATTGGAAAGCCCGTCGCGAGCGAGGCGCGCGACCTGAGCCTCTTGAGCGGTGAGCTCGTCACGGGTCTCGTCTATCCGTTTGCGCGCAGTCTCGCCGGTGGCCGCGAGCTCGCGCCTTGCCCGCTCCGCGAACGCCTTCACTCCCATCTCGCTCAGCATCTCGTATGCGGTGCGCAGCTGCTCGCGTGCCTCCGCCCGGCGGCGCTCTCGGCGCAGCCATTCGCCGTAGACAAGGTGGGAGCGGGCAAGCTCGACACGCACGCGGGTGTCGGCGAGGCGGCGGATCGCTTCGCGGTAGAGCGCCTCGGCGGCGTCATCGTGGCCGACGAGCGCCCGTGAACGCGCCTGCACCCCGAGCGCCCAGTCGGTGCCCCCCGCCTCTGTCGTCAGTGAGAGCCGCTCGAGCGCATCGGTCGCGATCTCATGTCTGCCGCAGCGAGCCGCGGCCTCGATCAGCTCGGTCAGGGCCCAGGAGATGACGCCCAGATCCTCGTATTCGCAAGCCTGCTCGGCCTCAGCGAGGGCCTCTGGGTAGCGGCCGAGGCCGTTGTAGAGCAATGCGGCCGTGAAGCGGCTGATGCCCACACCCATGCCCTCGCCGCGACTCTCCACATCGTCGAGCGTCGCCTCGGCGAGCTCGACGGTCTCGTTCTCTCTGCCCTGTAGAGCCGCGAGCGCAACGGTGCCGTACGCCGCGAGCTGCGTCCCGATGGCAGCGCTGACCGCCTCCGCCTCTCCGGTTAGCGCCGCGCCTTCGTTCACCTCGCCCCACAACGCGTGCTGGAAGATGCGGGATCGAAGTGCGATCGGTAGCACCGTGAGCGCGCCGGTCTGCCGCGCGAGGCGCACATGTTGTGTGCAGAGCACCTCCCAGCTCTCGTCGTCCCACAGGTCCTGCGCGACGCGCCCGGCAAGCCATAGCCAGCGCAACCGTTCGCCGGTCGACAGATCGTCGTTGCGAAAGGCGCTCACGGCCTGTTTCAGGATCGGCGTCGCCCTAGAACGACCGTCGGTCACGAGCAGCGCCAGGCCATCGAGAAGAAGGTCAGGCCCGCGCGGCGTCGACTCCGCGGGAGCTGCGAGCGCCGCCTTGGCCACCTCGATCATGTCGGCGCCGCGGGACAGGCGACCGACGATCACGGCGGCGGTGAACGCCTCGAGATAGGTTTCGCGAGCCAGCCTTATGTCGAGCGGCTCGAGCTGCTTGCCGGCTTTGAGCAGGAGCGGAGGAGCGTCGCTACCTCGTCGTGTCGCGAACGCGATCTCGGCCCGAAGGAGGTCCATGCGGGCGTGTCGAAGCTCTTCGACCGGCCCGGTCTGGGCCATCGCGATCAGCGCGAGCGCGGCCTCGGGCGAGCCGGCGTCGTACTTGGCCTGGGCCGCGGCAAGCGCCCGCTCGGCGCGGCGCGCCGGGTCGAGGGTCAGCCGCGCGGCCTCCTCCAGGAACGCCGCCGCTGCGGCCATGCCCCCCCGGGCTTGTGCGCGGTCAGCCGAGCGCTCTAGCTCGGCGGCAACTCCCTCGTCGGGTCCGATCGCTGCATGCGCGCGGTGCCAGGCGCGACGGTCTGGATCAATGTCGGGATCGGTCACCTCGGCGAGGGCGCGGTGAACATCCTGACGGTCCAATAGCGACGCCGACCGGTAGGCCGCGGAGCGCACGAGCGGATGGCGAAATCGGACCCGGGCGCCGAGCTCGATCAACCCCGTTGCCTCGGCCGCCGCGGCGGCCTCCTGTCCGATCCCGAGCCGACCCACCGCGCGCCACAGCAGAGCGTCATCGCCCCCCGGCTCGGCCGCGGCCGCGAGGAGCACCCGTCTCGTCTCGACCGGAAGCGGCTCGAGCCGCCGCAGGAACCCCTCTTCAATCCGGCCGGCGAGCGGCATCGTGTCGGTCAGCCCGAACCCGAACGCCAGGTCCGCCGGCGAGAGCCCGCGGGGCAACTCCAGCAGCGCCAGCGGGTTGCCGCGCGTCTCCGCCACGATCCGGTCCCGGACCCCCTGATCCACCGGCCCGCTGATCACCGAGTCCAGCAACGCCCGGGCGTCGCTGTCGCGCAGGCCCGTGACCACGAGCTCCGGTAGTCCCGACAACTCCTGCTCGCCACTTGGCTCCCGTAGGCCGAATGCCAACGCCATCCGTTCGGCCAGCAGCCGCCGGGCCACGAACGCGAGCGTCTGAGCGGACACCCGGTCGAGCCATTGCGCGTCATCGACGATGCAGAGCAACGGCTTCTCCTCGGCCGCCTCTGACACGAGACTGAGCACCGCCAGTCCCACCAGGAACCTGTCCGGAGGCTCGCCGGCACTGATGCCGAAGGCCGTGGACAAGGCATCGCGCTGCGGCCCAGGGAGGTCCTCGAGGCCTTCGAGCATCGGCGCGCAGAGTTGATGCAGGCCGGCATACGCGAGCTCCATCTCCGACTCGATCCCGACCGCGCGCGCGATACGAAACCCATCCGCACGGTCGGCAAGGTAGTCCAGCAGTGCGGTTTTCCCGACCCCCGCGTCACCGCGCAAAACCATGACGCCGCTGTGGCCGTTGCGCGCGTCTGCCAGGAGCTCGTCGAGCGCCCTGCACTCGCTGCGCCGACCGCGCAAGCCGGACCGGCGGCGCTGTGCGTTCAGCATGCGGACTGGAGCTTATGTCCCGGATGACCGAGTTCTTAGGCTTTGACCGAAGGGCTTAATGCACTCCTAATCGACTAAGTAGGTCGAATCGGTTTGGAGCGTCAGCGTCAGCGCCGGGGCAGGAGGACGCGACGCAGGCCGTCGCGTCCCGCGGTGGTTCTCCCGGTGAAGGTCCTCCCTGCGCGCGTCGACCATTCCGTCTCGCTGATCGCGCCCGGCTCAGCCGGGAGGTAATGGGTGAGGATGAGCTCTTTGACGCGTGCGCGCTCGGCGACGCCCCCGACCTGCGTCACATCGGTGTGGAGTCTCGCCATGTGCTCCAGTTCGGTGCCCGTCGTCCCATGACGCTCGAGGTACCCGAGATCGGCGACGCAGTGGACGAGGATGTCCGCCTCCTGGGCGAGCGCGATCAGATCCTCGTTGACCGTGGTGTCGCCCGAGAACACGACCGAGCCGCCCTCGGTGTCGAACCGATAGGCCAGCGCCGGCATCACATGGCCGTGGGTGACCGCGATCGCGGTGACGCGCACGCCGTCTTGGTCCATGACGACGACCGACTGGCGCGCGCCACCGTCGGCCGGCGCCGGGATCTGGATGTCGACGGCCCGCACGAGCCCCCCGGGATCGGGCATCTGCGCGTCGAGTGGCATGACTTTGAGGTGGTAGGAGTAGGTCGCCAGGATGCCCTGCACCAGGTCGGTCGTTCGGGGGCCATACACCCGGATCGGGGGCAGTGGCCCGTGCGGGCCGGTGCGGATACCCCACGGGTACAGCAGCATCCCGGGGAGGTCGCCGATGTGGTCGGCGTGCTGGTGAGTAACGAACACCGCGTCCAGGCGCCGGAAGTCGAGGCCCGCGTCAACGAACGCGGATGGTGCTCCGCGACCGCAGTCGATGACGAACACGCGGTCCCCAACGACGAGGGCCGACGCGATCCCGCCTCGGCCGGCGACCGGCATCGGCGCGCCCGCCGTCCCCAGCAGAACGAGTTCGGTGCTCATGCTGGCCCGGCCTTGCCGGTGGTCAGGCGCAGGAGGATCCACGCCGTGCCCAGGCCCACCGCTGTGCCCAGCGCTGTGTCCACCAGCCGAAGGATCGGCTGCTGCCAGACGTTGTGAGGACTGAGCGAAGCCACCCCGAGCACGATCGCCGTGGTGATGCTGGCGGTCACCGCGTCCTGCGGTCTGCCGAGCAGCGTCGCGACCAGCCCGCTGACGCCGATCATCGCCGCCAGCCCGACCGGGTCGACCGGCAGGACGAGCAGGTAGATCAGGCACAGGAAGAAGCTCAGCAGCGTCGCCGCCATCCGGCCCAGCGCGGCGGTGGCGCTGCCGTCGTAGCTGGTCCGGTAGACGAACACCGTCGCGATCACCGCCCACACACCCCCGAGGACGTCATCCGCTGCGGACACGGAGTGAATCCGCGCCAGCCCGTGCACGGTCAGCCAGTACGTCACCAGGCACGCGATCGCCAGCGCGAGGCTGTGGAGAATCGCCGCGCCTCGTTCGCTACTTACCGAGGTAGCTGAGAGTGGCCGTGGCAAGGGTCTGAATGCCGGTTTCGAGAGTCGGGTGCAGGACGGGCGCGAACTTGGAACTGTGGTTGGTGGGGACGTCCTGGGCAATCCGGCCGGCCTTCGCTGCCCGGTCGTACACGCCGGGGTCTGTGCCGCCGACGTACCAGAACAGGGACGGGACCTTCCATTCCTGACCGAATAGTCCGAAGTCCTCGCTGACGGGGAGCGGGTCGGTTAGCTGGGTAACGCGATCGGCCCCGAACTGAGCGCGGAACGCCTCGCCGACGTGGTTGGCCGTCGCGGGATCGTTGACCGTGAGGTCGAAGTGGTCGAACGAGGTGAAGCTGGGGGGCTGTGGCGCGCCGGAGGCGGTCGCCTCCGCGGTGACGATCCGCTTGATCGCGTCCAGCACCCGCGCGCGCACGCCGTCGTCGAAGCTGCGCACGTTGATCTTCAGCACCGCGTCGTCGGGGATCACGTTGCCCTTGGTACCGGCCTGGAGCGAACCGATCGTCACGACGGCGGGTTCGAACGCTGCGATCTCGCGGGACACGATCGTCTGCAGCCGCAGGACGGCAGCGGCGGCCATGACGATCGGGTCGATCGTCGCCTCGGGCCACGCGCCGTGCCCGCCGCGGCCGAACAAACGCACCTCGATGTTGTCCTCCTCGGACTGAGTGACCCCAGGGCGGTAACTGATCTGTCCGGCGGGTGGTGGCATGACGTGCTGCCCGAGGATCACGTCGGGCTTGGGGAAGCGGTCGAAGAGGTGATCGTCGATCATCCCCTGAGCTCCGGTCCCGAGCTCCTCGGCAGGTTGGAACAGCGATATGAGCGTTCCGTGCCAGGCATCCGGCGCCCGCGCCAGCAGCTTGGTCGCGCCGGAAAGCCAGGTGACGTGCATGTCGTGACCACAGGCGTGCATCACCGAGACCGTGTGCCCGTCGGGGTCGGTGCCGGTGGCGGTGCTGGCGTACGCCAGGCCGGTGTCCTCCTTGACCGGGAGGGCGTCCATGTCGGCGCGCAGCATGACCGTGGGTCCGTCGCCGTTGCGGAGCACCCCGACAACGCCGGTCCCGCCGATGCCGGTGCTCACCTCGCAGCCGGCCCACTCGAGTTGCTCGGCCGCTTTGGCGGCAGTGCGCTTCTCGTGGTTCGAGAGCTCGGGATGGGCGTGGAGGTCGCGGTAGAGGTTTTCGAGGGGTTTGACGATCGCGTCGAGCCCGTCGAGGACCGACTGTGTGGGCGGGATGTCAGTCGCGGTGGTCACTGTTTCTCCTTCAGTTCGTGTGGGCGGGTCGGTTTCGCGTCGATCATTCGAGCGCGAGCTCGCGGAGATTGCTCTTGGCGACCTCGAGGACCTCATCGCCCCGGCCCGAGAGAACGCTGCGGGTCGCCCAGAGCGTGAATCCCTTGGCCTGCGCAGCGGTGATGTTGGGCGGGATCGACAGCTCCTGCCGGACGGTCATCACCTCGATGACCGCCGGCCCATCGTGGTCGAAGGCGGCGCGGAGGCCGTCGTCGAGTTCGCCGGGGTGCTCGATCCGCACGCCGTACAGCCCGACGGCGCGCGCGATCTCGGCGAAACTGGGGTTGTCGAGGTCGGTGCCGTAGGTGACGATCCCGTCGGCCTTCATCTCCAGCTCCACGAAGGCCAGGGCGCCGTTGTTGAGCACGACGACCTTGACCGGCAGCCGTTGCTGGCGGAGCGTGATCAGCTCGCCCATCAGCATCGACAGCCCGCCGTCGCCCGAGATGGTCACCACCTGGCGTCCGGGGTGAGACGCCTGCACCCCGATCGCCTGGGGCAGCGCGTTGGCCATCGACCCGTGGTTGAACGAGCCGACGAGCCGCCGCTGTCCGTTCAGGCGCAGGTACCGCGCCGCCCACAGGGTGGGCGTTCCGACATCGGCGAGGAACACCGCGTCGTCGGCGGCGACCCTGTCCACGGCGACGGCCGTGACCTGGGGATGGATCGGGCCGTGGTCGGAGTGCGTCTTCGCCAGCGCGTCGAGCCGCTCACGAGTACGACGGTAGTGCGACTGCATCCGCGCCAGGTGCGTCGCGTCGCGACCGTTGGTCAGCCGCGGCAGCAGCGCGGCGATCGTGTCCCTGACCGTGCCGACGAGCCCGATGTCCACGGGGATCCGGCGGCCGATGTGCTCGCCGCGCACGTCGACCTGAATCACCCGCGCGTGCTCGGGATAGAACGGGCGATAGGGAAAATCGGTGCCGAGCATCAGCAGCGCGTCGCAATGCTCCATCGCGCGGTACCCGGACGTGAACCCCAGCAGGCCCGTCATTCCGACGTCGTAGGGGTTGTCGTACTCGACGGACTCCTTGCCCCGCAGCGTATGAACGACGGGTGCCTTGAGCGCGCGGGCGAGCGCGACGACCTCGTCGTGGGCGCCGCTGCAGCCGGCGCCCGCCAGGATCGTGACCCGCTCGGCGGTGTTGAGGGAGTCCGCCGCGGCGGCCAGTGCGTCGTCGGACGGACGAATCACCGACGCCGCCGGCTCGATCACGGCCGGTCGGGCGTCATACCCCACGTGGTGCAAGAAGATCTCGCCGGGCACCACCACGACGGCCACGCCGGCGCGTTCGATGGCATGACGCATCGCGATCTCCAGGACCCGCGGCAGCTGCTCGGGAACGCTGACCAACTCGGCGTAAACGCTGCACTCGCGGAACAGCTCCTGGGGGTGGGTCTCCTGGAAATAGCTACCGCCGATCTCCTCGCGCGGGATGTGCGCTGCGATCGCCAGCACGGGGACACGGGTGCGGTTGGCGTCGAACAGGCCGTTGATCAGATGCAGGTTCCCGGGGCCACAGCTGGCGGCGCACACGGCCAGCTGCCCCGTCATCGCGGCCTCGCCGGCCGCCGCGAACGCTGCCGCCTCCTCGTGACGAACGTGCTCCCACGTCACCTCACCGTCGCGACGCAACGCGTCGGTGAATCCGTTGATCGAATCCCCCGGCAGCCCGTAGACCCGGCGCACGCCGGACGCCTTGAGAGTTGCCACCATGACGTCGGCGACGGTCGTCGGCGAGACCTCTCCTTTCGCCAGATGAGCGATACCGCGCCCCGTTTCGTGTGACGTCCGCGTCGCGGTCATGATGCCGCTCCAGTCGTGCCCGCCAGGAGGCGCAGCACGGTCGACGTTCCCAGCCCATACACGAGGTGGGCGCTCAGATCCTTGGTCAACGTGACCCGGTCGTACTTCCAGATCGGCTCGTACAGCTTGGCGGCCGGCAATACGACGTATCCCGCCGCCCACACGCCGGCGCCGAATGGCAGCCCGTACCGGATCCGCGGTGTCCGCAGCGAGCCCGCGACGATCCCGTACTGCACGCCGCCCAAGATCCCGTAAGCCCAGTGGGTGATGTTGTTGACCAGTCGAGCCCGCTGCGGCGGCACCTCGCGCTCGAATAGGCCCTCCACCAGCCGCTTGCCCACCTGCGCGGGCGCGGGCGCCTGCTCCCAGCTGTCGAGGCCGGACGAGGACTCCCACGGCTCGAATCCCTCCTCGCCGTGACCGCGGCGATACCTCGCGTAGAGCAGGGCGTCCATTGCGAAGGTGCCGGCCGCGCCGGCGACCAGGCCCCGCGCCACCGCCCCGAGCGGGGACATCCCGCGAGCCCGGCAGGCGTGTGACGGACCGGTTATCGCGGCGCGGCGTCGAAGCGAGTGGATTGGTGGGTACGACAAGGCGCTCATGGTTCGCTCCCCAGAGTTGAAGGTGTGATAGACCGCTGACGGCATGGCGGCGAGTTTGCTCGGAGCGAGCTTCCCTCGCATCCGCCATGGGACAGTCCTAGTGGTCAGTCCTAGAGCGCCGTAGTGGCCGTAGCGCTGGGAAGGACCGGCGGACCGTCATGCCACGGCCCCGTCGCCACGGTCAGGCTCCGGGCCGCAGGTCGCCTGCGAGATACCGCTGGACGGTGGGCGCGACGCACGCGACGACCTCCTCGTCGGGAGCGACGCGATCGGCTCTAGCTTCCACACGTACCGTGTCATCGCCAGCCCGAGCATCTGCGTCGCGACCAGTCCCTCTCGGAGCATGCGCTCCTGATCGTCGAGGTGGGTGATACCGAAATTTGGGCCCCGCCTGCGCTACCCGGACGTCGACATCCCGGACGCGACTGCGCCCGCGACCGTCGGCGTCGACGAGCTAGTCGCGGCCTGATCCGCTCCTGGTTCCCGGAGACCGCGCACGTCTGACGTCCGCATACGCGAACGCGACCAGCGCGGCTGCACCGACCGCGAGCAGGAGCGGGTAGTCCTGCCATCCCCGGTAACGGAAGATGACTCGGTGGGTGCCCGCGGGGACGGTCGTCGCGACGAGCGCGGGCGCCACCATCTCGGTGCGCTGCCGGCGTCCATCGACGGTCGCCGTCCAGCCGGGGTCGAACGATGCGCTGAGCACAACGACTCCGGCCCGGCGCATCCGCACACTGGCCGCCACCAGCCCCCGTTGCAGCTTGTCGGATTCCGCGAGCGCCGTCCCGGCCGGCGTCGCGGGCGACGGTGGCAGGAGCCGGGGTTCGCGGCCACCGGCCCGACCGTACGCGACGCGAAGATAGTCACCGGCCTGCGCGAGCCCCGAGTTCAGCAGCGGGATGCTCCGGATGCCGATGTCGCTGCGGTCGGCCGACAGCGTGCCGATGATCGTGCCGGCGTGCAGGACGCCTGCAGCGCCTGGCAGCGTCCACAGCGCATAGGGGCCGGCCCGGAGCTCGAGCCGAGCGGGGACGGGAGGCCTCGAGCCGATGGGGATGATGAGGTAGTGGATCCCGAACAGCCGGTAGTCGCCCGGCTTGCGCTCATCGAAGTAGTACTCGGGATCGGTCATCAGCGAGGCGGTGCGCAGCGTGTATCCGACCTCGTCGACGTCGCGGCTCTCGAGGTACTTAAACACGGGCACCGACCCGACGGTGAAGTCCTGGCCCCAGTTCGTGGGCAGTCCGGCGTACGTCCGCCCGCCGCCCTCGCGCTCGATCACCGCGACGAGGCGATCGAGCTCGGCGCCCTCGGTGTCATCAGCGTGGCGCTGGGCCGCGATCGCGGCGCCGTCGTGGCGGTCGTAGGCGCCGAGCTGGAGCCACGCGGGTGCGAGCACGGCGATCGCCGCAACGAGCGCGGTGGCCGCAGACAGGCCGGGCGGCCAACTGGGCGCTCGCGTTTTGAGCAGGTTTACGCCGCGCCCCCCCAGCCACGCCGCTCCTCGACCGGCGAGCAGCAGCGCGGCGAGCTGCACGCCCATCATGAAGCGGCGGAAGAAGAGGTCCGCGCTGCCGGGGATTAGATTGGCGAGCGACCCGAACGTCGTGCGTCCGAACGCCAAGAGGAGGCACACCGCGAGTGCCAGCAGCACGACGCGGGAGTCGGCGTCCGATGACCACGCAAGCCACGCCAGTCCGAGCCCGAGCGCCGCGAACACGGTCACGATTGGCAGCCGGCCGTGGTCGAGCAGCCCGCCAGAGACCAGCCAGTCGAGCACGCGACTCGCGCCGTAGCCGTTCTCCAAGGCAGTGCCACGCACGATCTCGTTGGTCGCCGCCCATTCGCGTTGGCTGAGCAGCGGCACGATCACCCACGCCGACGCGAGCAGCGAACCGGCGAGGAGGACCGCCGCCCGGCGCAACCGGACCACCAGCGGCCGACCGGCGACAAACGGCCAGACGAGCAGCACCGAGAGCGCGAGGTAGCCGGTCTCGAAGTGAAGCGCGACGGTGAGGGCGGTGAGCAGGACCGCGCGGAGGTAGCCGCGCCCGTCGCGGATCGCGCGCCAGCTGAAGCCCCACGCGAGCGGCAACGTCCACTGCGCCCACAGCTGAGTCCAGACGCCGAACCCCGTCCAGACATACGCATGCTGCTCGTAACCCACACCCGCGGCGCTCACCAGGAACGGGGCCATCGCGGCCGAAGCGGCCGCCGCCGGCGGGCGGGACCCAAATCCGCGGGCCGACAGGTAGACGCTGATCGGCCACAGCGAGAGGAGCAGGTACAGCGACCAGCGAAACGCGACGTCAGGCCCGGTCAGCAGACCAACCGCGCCGGTAACGATCGCCGGCAGGCTCTGGTAATGCAGGAACTGCGGCGACCCCTCACCGAGGAACGGGAACCAGCTCGTGAGTGGCAGGTGTCCACCGCGCAGCAGCGCCGTCGCGAAGCGCACCATCTGCTCGTGCAGCGAGCTGTCGTTGAGGTACGAGACCCCGACGGTGAGCGCCCGCAGGCTCACGAGGTTCCATCCGACCGCGGCGGCGACGAGCAGCCACGCCCACCACGCCGCGGTCCGGCCCCCGCCATCAGCCGGGGGCCGGACGGCCAAGCGTTCGATCGCCGATGCCCGCGCCGGGCGGGCGTCGACAGCCGTCATCGGATCAACTGTTGCCCGAATACCCGCGAAGCGTCGACAGACTGGTGTTAGCCGGATACACGCTGCAGGAGGCAAGATGCCAGGTGCCCACGCCGGTGTTGTCGCCGGTCTGGCCCGGGCTGATCACCTCTGTGCCGTTGGGGCCATCGAGAACCTTCACCGTCGGCCCCGACACACCGGGGCGGGGTGTGCAGGTGACCGGGCCACCAACGGCTGCCGGCCCGGACGCCATCGCGATCCCGATCTGCTCGTGGGTCCTCATTGCGGCGAGCTTGGCGTTCACCTGCGGAAGCGACGAGTTGATGTTGAGATGCACCAGCACCGAACCATCGCTGTTGGTCGTGATGGCAAACGCCGGCGTGGTGGTGGCGGTCCCGCCCAGTGCGAGCACGAGTGCCGCGCCGATCCCCGCCAGCCCGAGCGTGCCACCCGCGAGAAGGCGCGGACGCCGGAGTGTCCGCCGCGTCCGCGTCGCCACACCAGTCGGGCGCGCGGCTCGCTCCTCGCGAGCCAGGTCGATGGTGGCGCTGGCGCGCAGCGCCTCGCCGAGGCGCTCCAGGTCGGGATCGAAATCGAGACGAGTCATGACGGATTCTCCTTGGAAGGCGTGAGATGGCGTTTGAGGGCTTTCAGCCCGCGGTGGACACGAACCCGCGCGGCCGCCGGGGTGGTGCCGAGTGCGCGAGCGACGTCTGAGTACTCCAGGTCCTCCAGTACGCGCAGGCGCACGGCTTCGCGCTCGTGTGCCGGCAGGGTGTCGAGTAGCTCGTCGACTCCGTCGGCCCACGTGGCATCGGGCACCGGATCCTCTGCGCATTGCGGACGGTCAAGCCGCTCATGCAGGCCGAGCCGCTCGGTGGCACGCCGCTCGAGCACGCCGCGGCGGATCGACATTAACAGCACGTTGCGCGCAATGCCATAGATCCACGGCGCAGCCGACCCGTTGGCTTCGTCACGGAACCGGGCGCGGACAAGCCACACCTGGGCGAAGGTCTCGGCAGTGAGATCGAGCGCCGTTGCCCGGCTGCCAGTCCGGCGCCCGAAGTACTGATGCACCGCCTCGGCGTAGCGTTCATACAGCTCCCGGAACGCGTCGGGATCGTTGCGCGCGGCGGCGAGCAGCGAAGCGTCGCTGGACACAACCGGCGCGGAGAGAGTGGTTGAGGATGTCATCGGGGGGTTCATTGCACGACCTGCGCGCGGTGTTACCGGCTCACGCGGTCGGCGAAACGCAGCTGCGTGTTTCCCCAGTGCTCGTTCCCGAACACGACCGTCGCGCGGTCGGCCGGCGCGACGGCGTCGATGTACATCTGTGCCGCGGCGTGGTACCGCTTGACGAACAGGCGCTCGGCGGCCCCCGGTCCGCCGAGCAGATCGGCGTCACGGTCGACGCCACGCCGGCGAGCGATCTCCAGTGGCGTATCGACCCAGATGCGTTCGTCCCAGAGATCGTGGATCTCTGGACGTTGCAGAAAGGTCCCATCCACGACGAGCACCGCGTTGCCAGGGGCGGTACCAGGCCGCTCGGTGGTCGCGGCGTCGGTGTCGAGGTCGATCACGCTGGTGTGGTACCGCCGGTCGCCGCCAGGACTGAGCGGCTCGAGCAGACAGCGAGCGAGGGCGGCGAAATCGTAAGCGTCCTCGTAGTAGCCGCTCGCCGACGCGCGGCCCTGCCGATGGCGACGAGCGCGGGGGTGATGAAAGCCGTCCATCGAGACGTGGATCACCGGCCTGCCAAGGTCGCCCACCGCCCCGGCGATCTCTCGCGCGAGCGTCGATTTACCGGACGCCGTGACCCCATCGACCGCGACACGTGTCGGGTGCCCGAGCTGAATACCCGCGATCCGGCACGCGAGCCGGGCCACAGCCTGCGGGCGCGGGAGCGTCTCCGTCTGGTTCGGTCCGGGAACGCGGCGCCAATCGTCGCTAGGCGACGACAAGCCTCGGCGCCCCGTCGTATCGCGAGGGCTTCGGCCAGATAGTCCTGCTGCCAGGCGGGCAGGCGGTCGAGCTCGAACGTGAACACGACGACCCGCGAGCGGGCAATGCGGCGCATCTCCGCTAGCCCCGCCTCCGGTGGCTCCCAATGGTGGATCGTCACGCACGCCATCGCTGCATCGACAGCGTCATCGTCGAGCGGCAACGACTCGGCGCGAGCCGCGATCGCCGGCGCGGCATCCACCGGTCGTTGCCCGCGCATGGTCGCGCTCGGCTCGATCGCCAGAACCCAGCGATCCCGGGCTTCGTACGAGCCCGCGCCGGCCCCGACGTCCACCACACTACGTGCATCACCCGCGCAAGCGTAAACACCCGCTGGGGCGACGCGCGACACTGTTGCCATGCGACCTAATCGAATCCATGCGAGCGACGACCCCGAGGTGGTCCGGGAACTGATCCGCGAGAACCCGTGGTGCACTCTCGTGAGCAGCAACGCCGGGGAGCTTGTCGCCTCGCACTATCCGGTGCTGCTAGATGAGGAGTCGGCCGAGTTGGCGGTGCTCACCCACGTTGGGCGTCCGGACGAGCAAATCCACGGTTTCGGGGACCGAGAGATCATGCTGATCATCCAGGGCCGGCACGGCTACGTCAGCCCGAGCTGGTACGTGCCGGGGACGACGCCGGCCCCGACGTGGAACTTCAGCGTCGCACACCTCTACGGCGTGCCAGAGATTCTCGGCGCGGAGGAGAACCTGCGGGTGCTGACACGGCTCGTGGAACATTTCGAGCGTCGGCTCGACCACCCTCAGTTCTTAGACCCCGAGTGGGGAGCACAGCTGGCCAAGGGCACAGTCGGGCTTCGCATCCCGATCGCGCATTTCGTGTGCAAGATCAAGCTCAGCCGAGACAAGAGCCCAGAGAACCAGCAGCGCGTGATCGCGGCGTTACGCGCCCCGGGTCCTTACCACCATCCCGCCTTGGCCGACGACATGGAACGTTCGATCGCCAAGTGATGCCAGCGGTCTGGGCCGCAGCCTCAGTGTCGTCACCGCGAGCGGCGAACGCATGTGTGGTCAGGCCGGGATGCCGGGAGGCCCGAGGATCTCGAGCCCGTGCTCCGCGGCGGCCCGAAGGACGGGCTCCATGTCCGGGGGCGCCGTCGGGGCGGGCGGGATCTCTGGTGCGGTCGCGGGGGCGGCGAGCGCCCGTACGAACCCCTCGAACCCGGCCGGCTCGGTCACCAACAGGAAGCGCGCTTGCTCAGAGCTGACGACGAACGTGTGCGGAATGTCGCGCGGGCCGAACACGAACGCCCCGGGCCCCGCCACGATCGTCTTGCCCTCAACCCAGATCGTGAGCTCGCCCTCGAGGACGTAGAACCACTCGTCCTCGTTGTGGTGGACGTGCAGCGGCGAGCCGCTCCCGCGCGGCGCAAGCTGCTCGGTCACCACCACCCGACCGCCGGTCTCGGCGCCGTCGGCCTTGATCGTAGTTAGCCCCCCGAAGAACCAGAGGTGCTCTCCCTCCCCGGGCATGTGAGTGATGGGTGCGAGGGCTTCCTGCGACGCGCTGGACATGGTGCCTCCTGTGTTCGCGTTGATCGACTCCATGCGTGCAGCGTGACCGCCGCCGCTCCTCATCACCATCCCCCCGCGCGCGGGGATCTTTCTTGCGGCCCGTGCGAGACTGGCTCGCATGAAATGGTCGGTCAAGCGCCTGGTCGACGAGATCGATGTGCTCGGCTCGCGCGGACTTCCGCGCAAGGAATTCTTCGCTGAGCTCTCCCCGCGGCTGCGCAACGTCGTCGACAACGACGCCAGCTGCTGGCACACGCTGGATCCCCACACGCGTCTGATGACCAGCGACTCGCCCGAGGAGCTGATCGAGCGGGGCGTCTTCGCGGCGGACGAGACCCAGGCCGCCGGAGAGCTCCTCGTGCGCAGCGAGTACATCGTCCACGATGTCAATACCTTCGCGGGCCTGGCCGCGCGGCGCGTGCCCGTCGGCATCCTCGACCACGCCACCCGCGGCGCTCCAGAGAGCAGCGCCCGCTACCGCGACCTGCTGCTCCCGGCCGACATACCCCACGAGCTGCGCGCCGCCTTCGTCATCCGTGGCCGCGTTTGGGGCGCCGTGCACATCGCCCGCCGCGCGGCCAGCGGCCCGTTCGAGCAGCGTGACGCCGACGGGCTCGCCGGCGCGGTCGGCGCAATTGCCCGAGGGATTCGTGCGTCGCTCCGCTTCGACGCGGCACGCCGCGTAACGGGCATCGATGCGCCGGGGCTTGTCGTTCTCGGCCCACGGGACGAGGTAGAGCTCATCACGCCCCCGGCGCGAGAGCTGCTCGTTTCGATGCGCCCCAACGGACCGGCGTACACCGACGACGCGATGGCCACGCCCGTGCTCGCGCTTGCGTCGTTTGTCCGCGGCGCAACCGAGGCCGGGCACGGCGGGTCGAACGTCGTGACGGTCCCCGGTAGCGACGGCTGGATCACCCTCCATGCGTCGCTGCCCGGCCCCCCAGGCGACCGCCGCGTCGCGATCGTCATCGAGCGGGCCGGCGGCGCGCGCTCGGCGACCGTCCGGCTCGAAGCGTTTGGCGCGACTGCTCGGGAGCGCGAGGTCGCCGCACTGCTGGCTCGCGGCCTGTCGCGAGCTGAGATGGCCGACGAGCTCGTCCTGTCGCAACACACCATCGAGGACCACGTCAAGAGCCTCTACGACAAGCTTGGCGTCGCCTCGCGGCACGAGCTCGTCGCACGCGTGTTCCTGGAGGAGTACCTCCCCGAGGTGGCGCGCCAGACGCCGCTGACGTCGCGCGGCCGCTTCGACCGCGAATAGTTCTCCGCTCGCTAAGAGCCAGTTTCCTTCTGGCTGGCCTCGGGCTCTTCGTCCGTGGCGGACTGTCCCACCGGGAGGGCGGACTGTTTGGCGCCGGCTCCGACCTCGGCCTTGAGCTGCGCAAGCTCGTCGTCGACCACGCTCTTCGCCCCGAGCTCATCGAGCTGGCGGTCAACGTCATCCTGGGGCGGACCCAACGCGGTCAAGTCATCAAACGTCCCGGCCGCCTGTAGCTCCTCGACCGCCGATGCCCGCGCCTGCATCTGATCGGTCTTATCGATCGCGCGTTGCATTGCCATCCCAACGTCGGCCATCGAGTCGCCGACCCCGGTAGCTGCCTCGGAGATCTGCACCTGAGCCTCGGCCGCCGAGTACTGAGCCTTGATGACCTCCTTCTTGGAGCGGAACTGCTCGACCTTGGTTTGAAGTTGCTGCTCGGCCGCCGCCAGCTTCTCCTGCTGGGACTCGAGCTCTGAGACCTGTTGATCGAGGGAGCTCGTCTCCTGAATGATCATCTGCTTGCGCTCGAGAGCCGCTCGGGCGAGATCCTCCCGTCCCGCGGACATCGCCTCCCGCGCCTGGCCGTCGAGCCTGGATGACTGCTCGTGGAGTTGCTCCTCCTGCATCTGCAGCCGCTTCTTCGCCGTGACCACATCGGCGATCCCCTTCTTGACGTTCTGCAGATCCTCGAGCTGGCGCTCGTACGCATAGTCGAGCGTCTCCGCGGGATCCTCGGCGTGATCAAGCATGTGCGAGATCTTCGCCTTCGTGAGGGTTGAGATGCGACCGCCAAGTCCAGGCATCAGATGCTCCTGTTAGTCGTTGATGTCGAGCACCGGCGTGATGGCCGGCAACTGCTGCCCATCCGCGGCATGCTCGTTGGGCACAACCGCGGTGCCGACCGCGAAGAACTCGATTACGTGGCTGCCCCAGCCGTGGTTGTTCTCGTGCAGCTTGACCTCCACGATCCCGAGAACCCCGTCACCGATCGCCTCGGCCTCCTTCTGCATCCGCTCCATCGCAAGTTCGCGCGCGTCATAGAGGGCCTGGGTGTACTGCTCGAGCTCGACGTTCTGACCCGTCTGTCGCATCGACTGCATCATTCCGCGATGAGCGACGTGGTAGACGCAGTTGCCCATGACTAGCCCGACCGGACGCTTGCCGGTCTGCATCAGCGTCCAGAAAGCCTGCCCAGATAGGTCGCTGGTAAATGGCCGCCCGTTCGGCGCACGATGGACCTTGCCGCCCTTGTGCTTGATCGCGGTGCCGATCGCGATGAACTCCGCCATGTCCGCGCCCCACTCATAGCGCCCGATGTCCAGGCGGACCCCGACGATCCCGTCGGCCCCGAGCTGATCGGCCTCTTCCTCCATGCGCGTCATGGCCAGCTCGCGCGCGGCGTACATGGCCTGGGTCAGGACACCCATCTCCTGGCTCGCCTTCCAGTTCGATGCCTGGAAGCCGATGTGGTAGATGCTTGACCCCACCACCAGACCCACGGGTTCGAACCCGGCTTGCTCCACGCACAGGTACTCGTTCACCGACAGGTCGGACGTGAACAACCCGCGAGCATTCATTTGCAGGCGCTCACTTGCGTGCGCAGCGAGGCCTTCGGTACTCCCCGGCTCGTATGTCGACATCAGAGGTTCTCCTGAGCTAGGTCGTGGACTACGCGCCGAGGTTGATCGACAGGAACGGCACCCCCAGCGCGGCTGGATGGGGCTCATGCGCGCCGAGCCGAATTGCGGTACCCAGCACGTGCATGGAGACGATGAAGAAGTGTTGTCGGTAGCCGTAGCCCTCGACCTCGTGGTGGTCGATGGTGTGCTCGAGCATCGAGATCACCATGTCGTTAGCGCCCGCCTGGGTCGCCTGGTGGCGAACCTCATCCATCGCGAGCTGGCGGGCTGCGTACACGCCTTGCGTGACCTCGGTCAGCTCTTGGTTGCCCCACCACGAGGCCATCATCTGATTTGCCCACGAGCTGAGCGCCACGCACACGACGGAGGTGTGACCGATCACGCCCAACGTCTCCGCTCCGATACGGCGCAGCTTGTCAACGTCCTGACCGGACAGCGCGCACATCCGAGGCCCGGAGCTCCCGCGACGCTCGAGCGTCGTTTCCCGGACCGCGGTGCCGAACACGACGAGCTCGACATTGCCGGGCTCATCGAGGAAGTTGCTGGCGGTCATCTCGATGCCGATCACCGCGTCGGCGCCCGCCAACTGCGCTTCCTGACGCAAGCGGTCGAACGCGCGCCCGCGCGACAGGTTCCAGGGCGCCGCGAACGACGGCATTTCCTGGATTCCTCCCCCGAACGAAGACCATCCGTAGTTCTGCCAGCCGTGCTGGACAACCGAGGAGCCCATGATCTGCGCGATCGGCGTCAAGCCGGACGCCTGCGCGATCGCATACTCGTTGACGCTCAGATCGCTGCTAAAGACCGGGGAGCTCGACGCCGCGACTCTCTTCAGACGCTGCTCTGCTCCGAGCGGAATCCCTCCTCGACGGATTCGCTCGAGATCGACCTCGGCAGCCGCGCGTTCATCTTCGCTGAGCGGCTCCGGCCGTTTTCCAAACAATCGCAAAGCAATCCCATGCTGACACATCTCCACGCGATGCCCAACGAGAATTTGGTTCGGTCCATTTCGGTAGAGCGCGAACGGTCGACTAGGGCCCCGTATTCGCCGGGCAGACTGCAGGGCACGAGCTTGCGCGAACGTAACCAGGCGGTCGAGTTGCTAGCCCCAGAGCTTCAGCCGCAGCGGAGCCCGTCCCAGAGTCCGACGGTAGGCACGTCTTGGAACATCTGCAGGTGCTCATGGGCGCGCTGCAAGTTGTAGTGGTGATACAGATGCCGCACGACGGGCAATCTAAGCGCGCCCGTGGGTGGCGCCGACCACCGGGAGCAATTCGGCGCGATCGGCGTGCGCATCGTGGGAATGGATCCAGGCCAGATCGGAGTAGAGGTTCGCGAAGGAGGCGTTGCGGCGCGCGAGCTGCGGGCCGTCCGGGAGGTGCATTAGGTCGGCGGTGCGGCGTGAGAGCCATTGCACGGCGAGGGTGCGCTTGCGCCGGCGTGCGGTATACCGGTGTAGCGCCGGTGCGAGATCGCTCGCGGTTTCGACGTCGGCCAGGCAGTCGGCTAGGACGATCGCGTCCTCGATCGTCTGGTTGGCACCCTGTCCTTGATGGGGCACCATCGCATGCGCGGCGTCGCCCATCAGGACCACGCGGCCGGTGTGCCAGCGGGTCAGCGGGGCGAGGTCATGCAACGCCCAGCGCGCACCGATGTCCGTCGCACCGACCATCTCGGTCACCGCAGGGTGCCAGCCGGCGAATGCGTCGACGGCGTCGCTGACCGCGCATTCCTCCATCCACGCATGGTTCTGCCATCCGGGGACGCGCACTACCGCGAGGAAGTTGACCGTCCGGCCACCGTCAACCGCGTAGTGGAGCAGGTGACGTCCCGGCCCTGCCCAGAACTGAAGCGGCGTCGGATCGGGCAGCGAGGGCATCTCATCGACAGCGACGAGTCCGCGGTAGCCGACGGTGCCGGAGAACCTGCCGCGGAGCTCGCCGACCACGTGTGGGCGGATTACCGAGTGGACGCCGTCGGCGCCGACGACCACGTCGGCGGACGCGCTGGCGCCGTCGGCGAAATGGACCTCGGTTCCGCCGGGCCGCTCCTCGACGGCAACGCACCGCCGACCAAGATTCACTCCAGCGCCCCCCAGGCGGTAGGCGAGCGCTTGGAGGAGCGCGACGCGGTGCACGCCATAGTAGGGCGCGCCGAACGTCGCTTCGTACACACCGTCGCGCCCGATCGGATGGTCGGCGATGATTTCGCCCGTGTCCCAGCGCCGGATGACGAGTGCCGAGGGGATGACCGACACGGCCTCTACCGGTTCCCCAAGCCCGAGCTGGCGCAGCTCGCGCGTGCCGTTTCCCGACAGCGCGACCGCGGCGCCGATCTCGCGCAGCTCGCCCGCCTGCTCGTAGAGCTCGAAGCTGATCCCTCGCTCGCGAAGCGCAAGCGCGAGGACCAGCCCGCCGATCCCGCCGCCGACGACGGCGACCTTCAGATCGGACATCGCCTATGCGATCGCCGGCGTGCGGGCCGGAGCCAGCGCGAAGTCGTAAGTAATCGCGTAGCCGCCGTCGCCGGTCGGCTCGGGGTGCACGATCAGCTCGGGCTTGACCGCGCTGGCGACGTCGTTGTCGAGGTGGTCGCTCGTGTCGATGAACAGTTGGGTGACGAGCGGCTCGTATCCGTCGGCTGAGACGATCAGGTGGATGTGCGCGGGGCGCCACGGGCTCCAGTCCGCGGCGGCGGTCATCTTGCCGGTCGGCCCGTCGAGCGGAATCGTGTACGGGCCCGGGATCACGGTCGTGAACTCGTAGCCACCATCAGCGCCGGTGCAGACCTGGCCCCGGAGGTTGCCCTCCGGCGGACCGGGCATGAAGCTCGCGTAGCACCCATCGGCGTCGGCTTGCCAGATGTCGAGGTTGGCGCCCGCGAGCGGGTTGCCGTCGGCGTCGGTCACGCGGCCCGAGACGCGGGTCCGGTCGCCGGACTCGTCAGGCCGGTGTGGTAGCTCGAATGGAGCGTCGAGCAGCGGCGCATCGGTGAGGTGGAACGGGCCGAGAATCGTGCCCTGGGAGCCGTCGCGGTTGCCGAACGCCTGCTCCTCGACGACGTGCTCGATGTAGACGTCGCCGAACAGCGGCCATTCGCCCGCTTCGCCCACGTCGATGAACCACTGCTTGGCGGTCTGGTACTCCTCGTAGGTGATGTCGTTCTCGACGATCGCCTCGTGGATTCGGCGCAGGATGTCGGTGATGAGCTGGTTGGCGCGATCAGGCATCGCTCTCTCCTCGGTTGATTGCATTGGGGTGGCGCGCCAGCGGTGTGACGCGAATGTCCATGAAGGGGAATAGCGGCAGGCCGGACAGGAGCTCGTGCAGCTCGTCGACCGAGCTGACGTCGAGGACGCTGATGTTCGCCCAGCGGCCAGCGACGCGCCACAGATGCGGCCAGCGCCCGTCGCGCTGTAACGCCTGTGAGTACTCGCGCTCGCGCGCCTTGAGCTCGTCTGCCTGCTTCGCCGGCATATCGGGCGGCAGGCGGACGTCCATCTCGGCCATGAACAGCATCAGCGGTCCAGCCGGTAGCGCGTAAGTCGGTCCTCGTCGATCTCGACGGCGAGGCCTGGCATCGGGCTGACGGTCGCCCGGCCGGCGCGGATCTCCGGTGGGGTTACGACGAGATCGTCGGTCAGGTCGAGAAAGTTCGTGATCTCGGCCGGTTGGCCGGCGGTGGCGGCGAACGCGGCGGCGAACGCGATCGTCGCGATCGTGCCAAGCGCTCCCTCGTACTGACTGCCCATAACGATGGGGACGTTGCGGGCCAGGCAGAGGTCGAGGATCCGGCGCGATTCGGTGAACCCCGTCCGCGCTGTCTTCACGCTCACCATACGGACAGCGCCTTCCTCGAGCGCGCGGTCGACATGCGAGAGACTGATACAGCTCTCATCGCCCACCAGCGGTACCCGCCACCGGCCGGCGAGACGCAGGCGGCCAGCCCGGTCCTCGATCGAGATCGGCTCCTCGATCGCCCGCACCCCAAGGTCGGCCAGCTCGCCGCCGGCTCGTGACGCATCCTCGTAGCTCCAGCCCCGGTTCGCGTCGACGTACAGATCAGCGTCCGGCAGAGCGTCACGGATCGCGCGAACCGCGGCGACATCGAGAGTCGGATCGCGACCGACCTTGACCTTGAACGTCCGGACCCCCAGCTGATCGCTGATCGCGATCGCCTCGGCCGCCATCGCGGACGGCTCGGCGAGCGACACCATGTGGGCGGCCGAGACGCCGTCGGCGAACCCACCCAGCAACGTGTGGCAGGGACATCCGAGGATCTGCCCGACAAGGTCCCACACCGCCAGGTCGACGGCCCCGCGCGCGACCCAGTTCCCGGCGATGGCGCCGCAGCGTTCGGCGACGAGCTCGGTGCGCAGAGGGTCGACACCACTCAGCCCGTCGTTCAGCCGCCCGCCTACGGCCTCGACGATCGAGGTCTGTGTCTCGCCATAGGTGTACGGACGAGGCTGGGCCTCCGCCTGGCCGACCAGACCCGCGTCGGTGTGCACACGCACCAGCACGTTGTCCGCGCTGTCCACGCTTCCCGAAGCGAACTTCGGCGCACGGCGGTACGGCAAAGCGAACGGAATCGCCTCCACCGCGGTGATCCGGACCGTGCCCGCGAACGTCTCGACGGCCTCAGCGGCCTCCGGATGAGTACGCAACTGCATCTACTCGAGCTCTCCTCTCGCGGCCCCGGTCACAACGGAAACGGAACGGAACCGGCTCACAACTTAGGCCAGACCGATGCGCCTAGCAACACAAATACGGTGTTGATTAACTATGGTCTCGATATGAATCGGGTAGCGTGAACCGTGGAGCTCAGGCATCTGCGCTATTTCGTCGCCGTCGCCGAGGAAAGGCATTTCGGCCGGGCTGCCGCCCGGCTTCACATCGCACAGCCGCCGTTGTCGCAACAGATCCGCCGCCTCGAGGGCGAACTCGGAGCGCCCCTCCTGTATCGGACCACACGGAGCGTCGAGCTATCGCCCGCCGGCGAAGTACTGCTCGAGCGAAGCCGCGAGATCCTCGCCGCGGTCGACGCCGCCGTCGACGACGCTCGCCGGGCCGCTCGCGGCGAATATGGGCGCCTCGCGATCGGCTTCACCGGCTCCTCGACCTACGAGATGCTTCCCTCGCTCGCCGCAGCTCTGCGCGAGGAGCTGCCTGGCGTGGTGCTCGATCTGCAGGGCGAGCTGCTGACGCCGGCCCAGGTGGCACGCCTGATCGATGGCACGCTCGACCTCGGACTTCTACGGCCCCCGGTCCGCGAGCGCGATCTCATCATCGAGGTGCTCCGGTCCGAGGAGCTGATCGCGGTGCTTCCCGAATCCCACCCGCTCGCAGACTCAGAAGCCGTGCCGCTCGAGCAGCTGAGCGGGCAACCGTTCGTCACATATCCCTCGCATTTCCGATCGGTCCTGCACGACGCCGTCGAGGACGCCTGCGCCGCCCACGGCTTCAGACCCATCGTCGCCCACGAGGTGGCCGAGACCGCGACGCTCGTCAGCTTCGTCGCGGCCGGGCTCGGCGTGTCTCTCGTCCCAGCCTCCGTTCGCCATATGACCGTCCACGGCGCGATCTACCGGCCCCTCGCCCAGGAGACCAGACGGGTCGAGCTCGCCGCCGCGTGGAGACGCGACGACGACCGGCCCGTACTCGCGCGAGCGCTCGACGTGATCCGCCGCGATCTCCCCGACACCCGAGCGGGCGCGGGCCGGGCCCGAAGAAAGCGCGATCCCTTCTGATCAGATTCCAGAAGGGTCGGGCCCGGGGCGTTCCAAAGCGCGCCGGTCCTTTTGCCGTGATGACGAGGCTCGAGCAGCGCGCCGTTGGGAAGCCGCGCCAGCGGCACTCCCTCGGCCAGCGCCCTGATCGAACCGCGAAGGCCCTCTTGACGAGCTATCTATCAAGATGATATCATGTTGATGTTTGATCGAGCCTGGACACCAGATCGGACAGGAGACATCCCGATGAACGCAGCAAATGCCGACACCCCTCCGAAGGGTCTCCGCGGGTGGTGGACATCTCCCCCGCGATCCGGCATGCGACTCATCATCGCGCCGTGGGAGTACCGCCACCTCCGTGCCTCGGCAAGCGTGCGCATTACCAGTGGGATCGTCTTGGCCTGCCTTGGGGTCGTAACGCTCTCCTTCGGAGGGAACGACTGGAAGACGTACGGGTGGACGATGGGGTTCCTGGCGGCGGGGGCGGCACACTTGGCGTTCGCGTACTGGGAGCTGAATATCGCCCGCTCCGCAGCAGCCCAAGCCTGAGTCCGCGTTGGTCGCGTTGGCCTGGAGGGTTCTGGACGAGCCGGCGGGTGTCGAGCAACACCAAAGCCCCGCCTGAAGACGGGGCTTCGGAGCACGCGTTTTTGGGATGTCGTCGAGTGGATCAGTCGATGACCAGGCAGTTATCGGACAGCTACTGGTAGATGTTTGCCGCCTGGTTGTAGTAGCTGATTTCCGCTTCCGTATCGCCCGTTTGAGCGGCCTGGTCCCCATAACTGACAGCGGTGTTGTTGTCCTGTGCCAGGCTCGCGCAAGTGGCATCGTCGTAACCGGCAATGCCCGCGGAACCCGCTCCCTGCACGGGGCCTACGTGGGACGCGGCGGTGGCCACCGGATGATGGAGGACGACGATTGGTGCAACCGTGACGGGCTTGCCCGCGATCGTGGCTGCTGAAGCAACCGCCGCGCATCCGACGGCGGCTCCGACCGCGCCGAGGGCGCTTTGCGGGACCGGCTCGGCGGCATGACTCCGATGCTTCGCAGTCTCCCGGGCCCATCCGCCTCGATCTCCTCATCCCTGACATCCGGCAGCCCTTCTACCGCGCGATCGCGACTCTCGACGTCCTCGCCCGCATAGAAGAACCGCCCCTCGCTGGTGCGGAGGGCGATTCGAATTTCTTGCAAAGGCGGATACGAAGGGGGCGAAGAATCCCGCATCCACCTCAGACTTCAGCGAGGTGAATGGGCGCCTTGTGGCCGAGTTGATCTCGCGACTCACGCTCGTTGTGGCCGTCAGCCGCGAACCCAGGTTCGAAGGGACCGCGACGGTGGGACACCGCGGGCCGTGGCGCATCCCCCCGCGATTTTGGTTCCTGCGCTCGCGGTGTTAATGGATAGAGGCTCAGTGCATCGCGCCGGCGGGGACGGCGTCGAGCAGCCCTATGGCGCGGGGCACCCGGTCGTTCTCGATGATTACGGCCCCGCCGGGCCAGTACGGGTGCGGCGGGATGGCGTTGTGGACGAGCAGCGGCTCGTAGACCCAGGAGCCGGTGTTGAGAAGGTTGGGCCGTCCCCGCGGCCTACGCCAGCGAGTCTCGAGATCGCCCGGGAGTGGGCCAAGGCGGTGCACGTGACCGAACAGCACCCACTCCGCGTCAACGCCGAGGCGCCCGACCACGTGTGAGAGAGCGGGAAGGCTCGCGAGGCGCATCTGCGCGCCCAGGACACTTGCGGTGAGGCGCGCCATCCCGGGGCGCAGCAGGCGGCGGGGCGCGAGCGGCATCGTCGAGGCTCGAATGAGCTCCGCCACGTCCTCTGCCAGCGCGGCAAGCGGGCGCGGGAGCGCCTTGATCACGAGCGCTTCCAGGCGGGTGAGTGACGGCCCTCCGGCCAGCTCGTAGTCGATTGGGACGGCGCCCGGTCGCGGGACCCGTCCGAGGAGACCACGCGTCACGCCGAACGCGGCCTCAGGCAGCAGGTGACGATCGAGATAATGCCCGTGCGTCGCCCACACTCCTGGGGCGAGCCACACACCGGGGTAGTGCACCCGGACGTGCGCCGGCGCAAACCAGGAGACGACACGAGCGAGCCCCGGCGTCGCGTCGAAGGGAACGCCGGTGTCGGGAGCGAGGCCGCCGCCGACTCGCCGGATCCATTCGGCGACCAAGGCCCGATCATGGTTGCCGGGCACGAAGATCACCTCCCGGCCCGGCCCGAGCGTCCTGCCAATCAACCGGAGGATCGGCTCGGCGACACCCATCGCGCGCTCGGCGCGCTGTTCGAGGAGCTCCACGACGTCTCCAAGTAGCACAAGCCGATCGATCCCCTCAAGCGCCTCGAGCAACCGGCGCTGCGGCTCGGGCTGCGTGAGGACGTCGTGCCGCAGACGCGATCCCAGATGAAGGTCCGAGAGCACGAGCGTCGACACGCCGGCTCACGATAGACAGCGGGCCGCCGCGAACCGGTCACCCGTGCTCGACGAACACGCGGAGACCAACGTGCTCCAAAATGCGTCAGTTCCCGAAAAGCTCCTGGCTGCGCGCCAACGTGACGGCCTCTAGCCTCGAGTGAACGCCGAGGGCCCGAAGCACGTGTCGGACGTGGTTACGCACGGTCTCCGGGCTCAAATGCAGCTCTTGAGCGATCTGCCGTGTCGAGCGGCCGTGTTCGAGCATCCGCAGCACCTCGGACTGGCGCGGCGTCAGGTGCGGAAGTGCTGGCAACGGCGGGGTCTCGCGCTCGTTCGTGATCTGTCCGAACACGCCAACCACCCGCTTCCCACGAACAAGCGGCACCGAACTCACCTCGATGGTCAGGCGATCGCCGTTCCGGTCGACCACGACGAACTCGGCGTCGGTGACGGACTCGCTACCGACCACTTTGCGTGCGAACATCTCGAGGGAGCGCTCTTTGTCCTCGGGCGCCACGATCGAGGAGAACTGGCGGCCACAGACGTCGCCGACGCGCCGGCGCGCGGCTGGATTGATCCACACGATGACGCCCGTCGTGTCGAGCACGTAGCTCGGTACGTTCACGAGCTCGAGCGCGTCTTCGATGTCGTCGCCGTAGGAGCCGAGCCCCTCCACACGACCAAGTGTCCGTGCCCAGCGCCGCTACGTCAATCCGGGCTCTTAGGAAGGTCTTAGCGAATTTGACCCGACTTGGTCATTTAGCCCGCGGTGCCGCGAGTCGACAAATGTATCAACGGGACCGCGCCGTTGGCCCGAGTTCGCCAGTCGAACTCCGACGGCCGCGCGGGCGGGAAACGACGTCCAGAAGGGGCGCCATGAGCGCAGTTGAGAAGCTACCAACCACAGCAGACCAGATCACGAGGCCAGCGCGCTCGCACGCGCGGGTAAGCGTCGTCATCCCCACGTTCAACGAGGCAGCCAACCTGCCTCACGTGTTCGCGCGGCTGCCGCTCGAGCAGCTGTTCGAGGTCATCGTCGTCGACGGGCACTCGACCGACGACACGATCGAGATCGCGCGTCAGTTGTGCCCGTCGGTCCGCGTCTTGCTGCAGGACGGCAAGGGCAAGGGCAACGCCCTCGCATGCGGCTTTGCGGCCGTCCGAGGCGACATCATCGTGATGCTCGACGCCGACGGATCGACCGACCCGCAGGAGATCCCTGCTTACGTCGACGCGCTGTTCGGCGGGGCGGACTTCGCCAAGGGGTCTCGGTTCATGGAGGGCGGCGGTAGCGTCGACATCACGCCCCTGCGGATGCAGGGCAACCGGTTCCTCAACGGGACCGTGAATGCGCTGTTCGGCACCGACTACAGCGACCTCTGTTACGGCTACAACGCGTTCTGGTCTGACGTGCGACCGACGATCAACGTCGACTGCGCCGGCTTCGAGGTTGAGACGCTGATCAACGTACGCGTCGCCAAGGCTGGTCTGAACGTCGCCGAGGTCCCCAGCATCGAGCACGAGCGGATTCACGGAGTCAGCAAGCTGCGTCCGTTCCGCGACGGGTTCCGGGTGCTGCGGACGATCCTGGTCGAACGTTTCGCCAAGCCTCGTCGGTCTCAGGCGTCAGCCGTCGCGACGAGTGCATGACCATGCGGGATCTAGCTTCGTTCGCTGGCGGCGCCGGGCGGCCCGACGACCACCGTCATGCTCCGGACTGCCGCTACGTCGAACCTGAAACGCTGGCCCTGCCGCAATCCCGGAGCTTGTACGACCTCGACTTCGGCCAGCTCGTCGTCCCAGTCGCAGACTCGATAGATGGCCTCCGTGCCGAGAAGGGCGCGGCGCCTGAGTTCACCGATCTTGAGTTCCGTGGCTTCCGTAACGGAGCCAAATATATGTCCATTGCCCCCGGCCCGCGCCACCCGCACGAGGTCGACCGATGAGCGAACGCCAAAGCTCTGATTCGGTCGGGACCGTCGTTGAGTGCGAGCTCTCGGTCGAGGCTCCCGCGATCGCCGCACCAGTGCCGGGAACGACGGCCTTCGTGCTCGTGCGCTTGTTCAGCGAGCCGATTGGGATGCTGAGCCTCAGCCTTTCCGAGCGCGGCCTGGAGCCTGCGGAGCTCGCGGCTGAAATCGCCGGCGAGCTCGGTTCCGAGCTGCGCGAGCGCTTTTCTGACTGCGCGATCGCGTGGACGGGATCCCTCCCCACCAACGGACTCGAGCCCGGCCGCGCACCTAGCTTCATCACGGGACGCGAGGTGCCGAGCGTCGAACACGACCGCACCCACGGCGCGTCCAAGCTTCCCACGCCGCGCGATGGACTGCGAGGGCTGCGCACGATCATGCGCGAACGGCTGCCTCGGTGTCGCGGCGACGAGACCCTCGAGGCGTTGTTCCGCGAGCTACCCCTTCGCTGTCACTCTCGCGCCGACGCAGACGCCGTGCTGGTGGGCTGACGGTGATCCGGACTGACCTCACGACGAACGCGCGTG
>CAWANN010000004.1:0-62538 GCA_963783415.1 uncultured Solirubrobacterales bacterium | reverse complement strand
TGGGCGATCGGGATCACGGTCGTGTTCGCGCCGCTCGCGGTGGCGCGGTACCGCAAGCACACAGGTTCGTAGCCCACACGGGTGACATCGTCCGGATCGTGGGATCCTGACGTCGAGGAGGCTGCGCGCGGGGTCGTCGGGTGACTATCAGCCGACCAGCCGAAAGGATCGCTCATGAGCATCAACCGTGTCACCGCCGCTCCGGGCGTGCCACCAGTCTTCCCGTTCAACCTCGCCGGCGCTGCCGACCGCATCTGCTTCATCAGCGGCATGCCATCCCTGGACGCCGAAGGCGCCTTCGCCCCGGGGACCTTCGAGGAGGAGACCGAGCGGGCGTGGAACAACGTCGTCTCGATCGCCGGTGCTGCCGGCTACTCAGTGGAAGAGATCGTCTACGTCCAGTGCGCGCTCGCGGACATCGGCGACTATTCCGCGCTCAACCACTGGTGGCGCCGCCAGTTCCCCGACGTGCCGACCGCGCCGGCGCGCTTCACCTTTCAGGCCGCGGCGCTTCCGTTCGGAGCGAAGATCGAGCTGCAGGCGGTTGCCGGCCGGTGAGCTTTGTCGCGGTGGCGGTACCCTTGACGGGTGAGCTCCGCGCCCGGGATCGAGTACCGGAATGTGATCGTCGACGCGGGGGAGACGGGCGCGCGGATCACGCTCAACCGACCCGAGAAGCGCAACGCGCTGTCGCTCGAGCTGATGGAGGAGCTGATCGCGGCTTTGCGCGAGGTGTCCGCGCGCGACTCTGTGCGCGCGATCGTGATCGAGGGCGCCGGCCCGGCGTTCTCAGCCGGGCACGACCTGGCCGAGATGATCGACCGGGACGAGGCGTTCTTTTCCCACCTGTTCGAGGTCTGCACGGTGATGATGGAGACGATCCAGGATCTGCCGCAGCCGGTGATCTCGAAGGTGCACGGGATCGCGACCGCCGCCGGGTGCCAGCTGGTGGCGGCGTGCGACCTGGCGGTCGCGGCCGAGGGCGCGCGGTTCGGCACTCCCGGCGTGAAGATCGGGCTGTTCTGCTCCACGCCGATGGTGCCGGTGTCGCGTGCCGTCGGGCGCAAGCGCGCGATGCAGATGCTGCTCACCGGCGAGACGATCGACGCCGCGACCGCGCTCGACTGGGGGTTGGTCAACCGCGTCGTTCCGGCCGCTGAGCTAGACGCGGCCGTGGCCGAGTTGGTGGAGGCTATCGCGCGGTCGAGCTCGTACACGGTCGCGGTGGGCAAGCGGGCGTTCTACGACCAGGTCGACCGAGCCGAGCACGATGCCTACGAGCAGACGAAGACCGTGATGACCGAGAACGCGCTCGCCGCTGACGCCCAGGAGGGGATGAGCGCGTTCCTCCAGAAGCGCGCCCCCGTCTGGACAGGTAGGTAACCCGCGGCGACCGGGGGTACGATCGCGGTGTGGCCGAGCTCGAGCCGCACGTCCTGGTTGTTGCGTACCGAACCGCGGCGACGCCGCGGCTGCTCCAAGAGGTGAGCCGGCGGGCCCGAGCGGGCCGCTGCCGGATGACCCTGCTGGTCCCGCGGCCGTACTGGGACCCGGACACCGACGAGGCTCAGGTGGTCATCGAACTGGCGGTGCCCCTGCTCGAGCGGGCTGCCCTGGGACACATCGACGCCGTGATCGGGGACTCCGATCCGGTCGAGGCGGTACGTCACTTCATGGCGGCCACGGACGTCGACGAGGTGATCATCTCGACCCTCCCGCAGCGCGTGTCCAAGTGGCTGCATCGAGACGTTCCCTCACGCGTGCAGGCACTCGGCGTACCCGTGACGGTGGTGACCGCCGAGCAGTCCGCCCGCGCGTTACTCGGACACGGCTAGTTCTCGCCGAGCGCGCCGGCGATCGTCCCGCCGTCGGTGCGCCTGGTGTGGCGGGCGACCGGTAGGTACTGGAAGTGCGGCGACAGCGAGAAGCCTTGCGCCGAATCGGGGTTTGTGCCCTTGTGGCGGCATTCCGAGGTCGCCGTGAGTCGGTAGTCGTAGTGCTCCGGGTCGCTGAAGCCCGGATGGCTCGTAACGCAGTCGTGGCGGATGCGGGCTTTGGGCTGGGAGACGAACGCAGTGCTACCGGTGCTGATGTCGTTCTCGGCGAACACGGGCTCGGTCACTCCACTTCCGACGAAGATCGCGTCGCCGCGGTGCAGGTCGTTGACGAACGTGTCGTTGACGACGTACAGATGCGAGTCCGGGTTCAGATCGCCCTCCTCGCCGTAGGCGAGCATGTTCGGGTTCTGGGTGTTTCTGCCCTGTTCGATGATCGTTCCGATCACATACGACAGGCCGCCGTTCGGCAGGTCGAGCTCATAGCTGTCGGTTCCGTGCTCGCCGGTGAGGCGGTCATACAGGATGTAGTTGCGCAGCGCGCGTGACTTGACCAGGTGACCGACCCGGGCGTCGGTGCAGTAGCTGTAGCGCAGCGTGAAGCTCCGGACGTGGTTGATGTAGATGTTGTGGGAGAAGCCGTCGCCGGCGCCGTTGCGCGCGAACACCGACGAGTCGACCACGATGCTGCTCGCCGGGTTATCAGCGGCGAGGATCCCCTCCTGGTTGTCGTGGAAGTAGCAGTGCTCGACGAGCAGGTTCGCCCCCTCCTGCCGGATCCCGGCGCCGTTCTGGTCGGGGACGCGCGCGCCCGAGAACTCGATGTTCTCGATCGTGGTGTCGTTGCCGGCAATCACCCAGATCGCCTTACCCTCGCTGCTCTGGCCGGCGGCATCGATGTGGGCACGGCCGTGGACGCCGACGATCGTGAGGTGGTTCGTGGACCACGCGCACACGTCCCCGCGATAGGCGAGGTTGCCGCGCGCGTCGATCTGGATCTCATCCCCGGGACGGGCGGCCGCGATCGCCTGGCACGGTTTTCGGTACCGCTGTCCGGGACCGACATGGAGCACGCGCGCCTGCGCGGCCGGGGCGATCGCGAGTCCGGCGGCGAGGACCGCGACGAGCGCTTTCACAGCGACACCGACGCGCCGTCGGCGGCCATCTCGAGATCCACCTCTGTTGAGTGGGCGAGCATTTGCTCGCTCATGTGGGTGATCACGAGCCGGGCGCAGTTGATCCGAGGCCGGTTCTCGGCGAGCGCCACATAGTTGAGGTGGCCGGGGGCCTTCAGGTCGTAGAAGTTGCACTCGCACACGAACAGGTCGGCGCCGTCGGCCACATCGATGAGCGTGTCGGTCCACTCGGTGTCCCCCGAATAGGCGATCACCTTCCCGCCGTATTCGATCCGCAGGGCATACGACGGCGCGCCACTCGAATGGCGGACCCCGAACGGGGTGATCCGCGCCGGCCCCAGCTCGTAAGGGGTGCGTTCGGAGAACTCGCCGTAGACGGTCTCAAACGCGCGCTCGACCGAGGTGGCGCCCGGATACAGCGCCTCGAACGTGCGGTTTACGCGCTCGCCGACGCCCGGGGGGCCGGCGATTCGGAGCGGCCTGGTCCGTTTGGAGAACTGTCCGTCGAGGATCAACCAGGGGAGCCCGGCGAAGTGGTCGCCGTGGAGATGGCTGAGCGCGACGAACCCGAGCGAGGACGGGTCGATCTCCGCGCGCTTCAGCGCAACGAGCGTGGTCGCACCGCAGTCGACGAGCAGCGGCTCGGCGGCTCCGGCGAGGTGCAGGCACGCCTGAAAGCGCCCGCCGCTCGAGAACGCGTCGCCCGACCCGAGGAACGTCAGTTGCACGGCTTGGAGGTTGACAGGATCGGCAGTCGCTTCTCAAACCAGTGATGCGCGAATGGCTCGTCGTTGAACGCGGGCACCTCGACGTACCCGGCCGAGCGGTACAGCGCGATCGCCTCTCGGAGCGTCTTGTTCGTCTCGAGGTGTGAGGTGGTCGCGCCACTCGCGGCTGCATCGGCCTCGAGCTCGGCGAGGATGCGGCGCGCGATACCGAGACCGCGCGCCGATTCCGCCACCCACATCCGCTTGACCTCCGACGGCTGGCCGGGATGGTGCTTGACCGCACCGCACCCGACCGGCTCGCCGTGGAGGTAGGCGACGAGGAACAGCCCGGCGGGTGGCGTGACCTCGTGCGGCTCGGCCGAGATACCCGCGACGGCGTCGAAGCCGGACTCGGACCGACGGTCGAGCTCGGCGAAGTACGCGCGCACGCAGCTCCGGGCGTCGGGACCATCCGGGTCGGCGCGCCGGACCTCGATCGCCGCGGTCGTGAGCAGGCGCCTCACGGTCCGCATCGCGGCGACGAGTTCGTCGCGCTGGCTCGCGTCGAGCGGCGCCAGGATCGACTCGGCCAGGTCATCGCTGCGGCGGTCGAGTACGGCGCGCTCTTTGAGCCCGCTGGAGGTGAGGTGAGCAACGCGGATGCGACCGTCGGCCGGGCTCGGCAACGTTCGGATCAGGCCGTCGTGCTCGAGCGCACGGAGCAACCGGCTCAGGTGTCCTGCGTCGAGGCCGAGCCGCGACCTCAGTGACCGCACCTCGCATCCTTCGGTCCCGATCTCCCACAGCACCCGGTCCTGGCCGAGTGGCCGGTTGCGGCCGAGGTAGCGATCGTCCAGCGCGCCGACGCGCTGGGTCACGGCGCGGTTGAAGCTCCGGACCTGATCCGCGAGCGCGCCGCCGGTCATTCTCTGATTTTAGTCAGAGATCGGCGAGCGTGTTTCGATCGAGCGGCTTGATCAGCCGGTGCGGTCGCTCCTCGAAGCCGGCCGCGCGATAGAAGGCCAGCGCGTCCGCGCGTTCGGCTCTGGTCGTCACCTCAAGCCTGAAGCAGCCTAGGTCGCTCGCCGACTCCTCGATCGTGTGCAGGAGCGCGTACGCCACTCCGCGGCGCCGGTAGCGATCGTCGACCACGAGCGCGGTGATGCGGCACTGGGGATCGGGCCGCTCGAGCAAGTCGATCAGCTGGTAGGCGGCGACACCCACGACCCCACCGCCGAGCTCGGCGACCAGCACCTCCGCGTCAGGGTGATCGGTCAGCCGCTCGAGTCGCTCACCCAGCTCGAGCGCCGAAGCTGGGTACCCGAGCTGACCGACGAGTGGCGCGATCGCGTCCACGTCGCGCTGGCCGGCGACCCGAATCGTCACGCGATGCTCGGGCGTGGCGGTCATGCGAGCCGTTTCTCGAACCAGTACGCCGCCACCGGGTTTCCGTTGTAGTCGGCGATCTGCTCGTATCCGACCTTCTCGAACAGCGCCACCGACGCGGGCTGGCGTGCCCCGGTATCCATTCGAAGCGTCGTGTAGCCCACGTCGCGGGCGAGCTCCTCGAGCCGGACGAGCAGGGCCCGCGCGACGCCGCGGCCGCGAGCCTCCGGTGCGACGTACATCCGTTTTATCTCCGCCGTGGTGGGGCCCAGGCGCTTGAAGGCGGCGCACCCGACCGGCTCACCGTCGCGGTAGGCGACGACCCAGCGGCCCGCCGGCGGCTCGACGTCCTGAGCCGTCAGCCGCGGAGGGACGTCCGGCGTCCAATCCGGGTACATCGCGCGGATCTCGGCGACGTAGTCGGGGACGAGGACCGTGCCGGCGGGGCCGTCGTACGGCTCCTCGACGATCCGGATCAGCCCGTCGACGAACTCCGCGATCGCGCCCACGGTGTCGTCGGGCATCTCGGTCGGCGGCGAGTGCCCGCAGTCGAGGTGGACCCGCCGCACCCGGCCTGCCGTCAGTCGCTCGATCGTGTCGAGCTGCGCCATCGTCCCGTAGCGATCGCGCTCGCCCTGGATCAGCAGCAGCGGACAGGTGATCCGCTCGAGCTCGTCGGTGATCGTCCAGTTCGGGAACGCCGGATCGAGCCACACGTCGTTCCACCCGAAGAACGCGGCGTCGGGGTCCCGGTGGTGGCGCGCCAGCTTCTCGCGGAGGTCGCTGGTGTCGTACGTCTTGCGGGCTGCGCGGATCTCCGCGAGGCAGATCTCCTCGACGAACACGTGCGGCGCGATCGCGACCACTCCGGCAACTGCGTGATGGGCGGCGTAGATCAGCGCGATCGACGCGCCGTCGCTATGGCCGATCAGGATTGGCGCGTCGAGGTCCAGGCGCGCGAGTAGGTCGGGCAGCACCTCGAGCGCCTCTTCATGCATGAACGCCGGAGTCCGCGGTTTCTGCGGCGGATCGGATTGTCCGTGCCCGAACCGCGAGAAGGCAACGGTGCGCCGGCCGGTGGCGTCCGCGAGTCGTTCCGGAAAGCCTCGCCACAACCCGACCGATCCGAGGCCCTCGTGCAGAAGCACGAGCGCCGGCTCATCGGGATTACCCGGAATCTCGAGCAGCTCGAGCTCGCCGGTCGGGAGGGTGAGAGTGGTGGGCGACATGCGCTTGGGAAGAAACTACGACATAGACCGGGTTTCTTCCCAAGCGCCGCCGGCGGGTCAGGCCGCTTGCGCCGCGCGCGTGGACCGGCCGGCCTCGAGCTCGGCGAGGTACGACCGCGCCGCCGGCTGCCACCGTTCGTGACGCCCGCTGAACAGCTCGTGGGCTCGCCGGCGTGGCCAGCCGGCGGGCAGCAGCTCCGACGGAAGATCGGGATCCAGAAACGGGAACTTCCGCCAGGCGTGCACGAGCAGTGTCTGCATCCGGAACGACGCCTCGGGCGACGACGGTCGGATCGCCGCAAAATCCGAGACGAACACCTCGTACGCCGAGCGCACCGAGTCGAGATCCCACGCGGCGGCCACCACGTCCTCGGCGCGCCCGAGCGCGCCGAGCGACGCCACGAACGAGGTGGCTTCCGCGGCCGGCGCCTCGCGGATCGCGTCGCGGAGCTCGGCCTCGCGCTCGACGTGCGGCGTCAGCCACACGCCACCGCCCATGGACCCGAGCCCCGCCCACGCCAGGCGGGTCCGGATCTGGTGGCGAACCTCGCGGCGCGCCTCGGGGACGCGCAACACCAGCACCAGCCATCGGCCGTCCCAGCGCCACGGCGACCCGAACGAGTAGATGCGCTCGGCTCCCGTCCGGAGCAGATCCGCCGTCCCGGCGCTCAAGGAGACCCGCGCGCGACGACCGTGGCGCGAGGTCTCGAGCCAGCCGTCGCGCACGCTCCGGGCCAGCGCCTGCCGCGCCGCCTGCTGCGTGTATCCGACCGACACGAGCGCGCCGACGAGCGTCTCCTGCCATACGGCCTCGCCGCGTGGCAGCACGTATTCACCGAGGATCGTCAGCAGCAGCGAGCGGGCGGCGGGGGCGCCTACCGATCGTCTGCGGAGCTGGTCGTCCATGAAGGCTCGGACTCGCCCGGGACGGCGTCGAATTCGTCCCGGATCGCTTCGAAGTAGGTGTTGCACGCGCGGCAGTGCATCTGGCTCGTGATCATTTGTCCGCCCCACGCCGACACGAGCTCGACGTCGGCCGAGTCGCAGAACGGGCAGGTCATTGCCGGCGCTGTGGGTCCCAATCCGACCAGTCCGTTGGCTCGTCGAGTGAGATGCCGGCGACCCGTGGGTTGAGCCATTCGCGTACGCGGGACCGGATCGCCGAAGGACCCGAATCGACCATGCCGGCTGCGAGAGCCTCCGCGTAGCCCGGGTCCGAGTCGGGTCCCGGCCAGCGCGCTGCCTGCGCCCACATCTCGTCGATTCGCCGCCGCAGGAGCGCCAGATCATCACCGCCGGCCGCGACGATGCGCTGCGCCCACGCCTCCGCGTGCACCCGGTGCGCGCCCTCCTCCTGGAGGATCTTGCGGGCGCGCTGGGCGAGCGGCTCGATCGAACTGTCCCGCGCGCTCGCCACGAACGTCGTCAGCACGCCGTCGACGACCAGATTGGCGGCGATGAACGACGCCCAGTCGGGCAGCTCCTGAGAGATCACGAGCATCGGATGACCGGCGTCGAGGCCCGGCTCCTCGGATCGCTCGACCCCGAGCTTGGCGAGCACCGGGTAGGTCGAGCGGGCATGGCCGAGTTCGTCCTGGGCCATCGCGGCCGCGGCGACGGCTGATTCGATCGTCGGCGCGCTCACCGCCCACTCCCCGTACCGGCGCCCGAGCGCGCTCTTGTTGTCGGCCAGCGACCCGATCAGCGAGATCATCGTCGCCGTCGCCGGATCGGCCTTTAAAACGCTCACGCCCGGATCGCCTCCCGGATCGACGTCCGCGGCACGATGATCATCTCGATCCACGGTTGTTCGTCGTAAATCGCGCGCGCCGAGACCACCGCCAGGTTTTCGTCCTCCTCGGTCACCGTGCCCACGTGATGGAGCGGATCCGAATACTCCTTGCGCGCGAACACCTCCCACACGGTCTCGCCGGCGCGGCTCATACCGCGATACCCAACGAACGCATCTTCGAGCGCGCGTCGTCCCGCAAGCGAGCCTTGGTCCAAACCGGATCCCAGACGACCTCGATGTTCACCACGTCCACGTCCGGATCGGCCAGCAGCGCCGACCGGATGTCGTCCTCGATGAACTCCATCGCTGGACAGCCCATCGACGTATACGTGATCTGCAAGTCCGCCGTCCGCTTCTGCGCGCGATATGCGAGCGACACGATCAACCCCATGCCGACGACTGACACGGGGATCTCGGGATCCTCAACGTGACGCAACGCCTCCCACAGCCGGGCCTCGACGGCGCTCATGCAGCTCTCCGCAGCGACGTCGTCTGATACCCGCGTTGCAACGTCCGCACGTAGTCGTCGTTCATCGGCCCCCGCGCCCGCCACCGGACGATGACGTCATCCCACGAGATGGCTCCGTCGTCGAGCAACCACGACCGCCGCTCCTCGTCGAACGATGCCGGGAAGGGACAGTCGATGACATACCGATCCTCACCCGTATCGAAGTGCGCCGGCACCCGGATCCCGACCTCCTCCATAAAAGGCACAACCTCGGACATCCACCACTGACGGAGCTGATCGTTCGACTTGCCCTTGAACCCGTAGTCGAGCTGCTCGGAGTGCTGCTTCAAATCGTCCGGCAGCCCGAACCACTCCAGGGTCAGGATGAACATCCAGTCGACCGCCTGCTGGACCGAGGCCTTCCCATCCGGCTCCTTACAAAGCTTGCGAATCCACGTGCGGCCGTGGCGCAGGTGGAACGTCTCCTCCTTGTCGACCTTCGCGAGCGCCCGCTTCCAAGGCCCGAACGTGCTCGACTGGTACACGTCGGACAGGAGGACGAACCCGGCCTGGTCGTACAGCGCGTTGGCGCAGACCAGCTCGACCCACGAGTTCAGCGGAACATCGAACGCGTACGGGTACTTGAACGAACGCGCGGGGCGTTCGTAGATCAGCTCGTCCATGTCGACCCCGAGATCCCCGAGCAGCCGGTAGCCGATGTGAGCGTGCGCGAGCTCGTCCTGGATGATCGACATCGCCGACCCGAAGTTGTTGAGCGCGGGCGCGTGCTGTGCGGCCCGCAGGTACGAGGGGGCGCTGACGAACTCGGTGTCGGCCGACACCGTGAGGATCCGTCGCATCCCCTCGAGGTACTTGGGCGACATGTGCTGAATGCCCTCGACGAGCTTGCCCGCCGCCAAGTGCTGCTGCACTTGTTCTTCGGTCCAGGGAGCGAGCTGTTCGGGAGCGATGTGTGACACTTGACTAACGCCCGCCATCGTATAGTCTCTCCCCGATGAGGTCAAGTGGCCACGATCGTTGAGCTCGACGGCGTCGCTCCGACGATCGGGGAGGGCGTATTCCTCGCCCCGACCGCGGTCCTGATCGGCGACGTCCGGGTCGGCGACCGGTGCAACATCTGGTTCGGGACGGTGCTTCGCGGCGACGTCTCGCACATCGAGATCGGCGCCGGCTGCTCCATCCAGGACACCGCCGTGATCCATTGCGCGCGCGAGCTGCCGACCGTGATCGGCGCCGACGCGGTCGTCGGGCACGGCGCGATGCTCGAGGGTTGCACGATCGGAGACCGCGCGCTGATCGGGATGGGCGCGATCGTCCTGCAGCATGCAAGTGTCGGCGCCGGCGCGATGGTCGCGGCTGGCGCGGTCGTGTCCGAGCGCACCGAGATCGCCCCCGGCGTCCTCGCCGCGGGTGTTCCCTCGCGCGTGAAGAAGGAGCTGTCCGGTTCGGCCCTCTCCTGGACCCAGCGCGCCGCGGACCACTACCAACAGTTGCGCGAGCATTATCTGAAAACGAGTCGCGTTCGCCATCTCGAGGACGAGCGCGTCCCCTGAACTGACACAGGAGGCAGCGTGCCCGAAATGCTGATCGGAGGTGAGTGGCGCCAGGCGGCCGCTCACGAGGAGCTCGAGGTGGTCAACCCGGCCACCGAGGAGACGGTGGACAGCGTTCCCGCCGGAAAGCCCGAGGACATCGAGCTAGCGGTCGCGACGGCCAAGCGCGCGTTCGGCGAGTGGTCGCGGACCGACGTCGAGAAGCGGGCCGCGATCCTGACGAAGGCGGCAGAACTGATTCGTGAGCGCGCGAAGGAGCTCGCCGCGACCCTGACCTCAGAGCAGGGCAAGCCGATCGCGGAGGCGATGGGCGAGGTCACTCACCTCGCGCACGGCGTCCACTATTACGCCGAGGCGGCGACCAAGGTCCGCGGTGCCTACCAGGATCTGCCGTCGACGCTCGGCCCCGCGTACGGCATGGTGATCCGCCGTCCGATGGGAGTGTGCGCGGCGATCACGCCCTACAACTTCCCGCTGACGCTGCTGGGGACGAAGGTCGCGCCGGCGCTGGCGTCCGGCAACACGGTCGTGGCGAAGCCCGCGGCGACGACGCCGCTCGCGACGCTGGAGGTCGCGAAGCTGTTCGCCGAGGCGGGCGTGCCCGACGGGGTGCTCAACGTCGTCACCGGGCGCGGGTCAGAGATCGGCGACGCGCTGGTCAGCCACCCCGACGTCAGACGCATCGCGTTCACCGGCTCGACCGCGGTCGGACGTCACGTCGCCACCCTTGCCGCCCCCGACCTCAAGCGCCTAACCCTCGAGCTCGGCGGCAGCGACCCCGTGATCATCTGCGCCGACGCCGACGTCGATGCGGCGGTCAAGGCGGTGATCATCGGGCGCTACTGGAACGCCGGGCAGGCGTGCCTTGGGTGCAAGCGCGTGTTCGTCCACGACTCGGTGTACGACGGGTTCGTCTCACAGCTCGTCGAGCGGGTCGGGCGCTATGAGCCGGGCGACGGGACCGTCAAGGCCGAGAAGCCCAAGCTCCGCATGGGTCCGATCCACACGCAACAAGGGCGCGACGAGCTGCTCGAGCAGATCGAGGATGGCGTGGCGAACGGTGGCGAGTTGCTGATCGGTGGAGGAACCGGGTCAAGCGACAAGGGCTGGTTCCTCGAGCCGGTGGTCATCGCGGAGCCCGCCGACACATCACGCCTCATGCGCGAAGAAGTGTTCGGCCCGGTCCTCCCAGTCTCGAGGTTCACCGACTTCGACGACGCGGTAAGGCGCGCCAACGACACGCAATACGGGCTCGGGTCGTCGATCTGGACGCACGACGCCCGCCTCATCCACCGAGCGGCTCTCCAGATCGAATCGGGCATGACCTGGGTCAACCAGATCCACTACGGCTACGACGAGCTTCCGTTCGGTGGGGTCAAGGCGTCGGGCTACGGCAAGGAACACGGGATTGAGGCGCTCGATTCCTACGTCGAAATCAAGTCGGTCGTCGTCGGAGGTCTCGCGTAAATGGCTGTCACCTACAACGACGACGGTGCGCTCGGCTTCATCACGCTCGACAAGCCACCGGCCAACTCGTACGACCTCGAGTTCATGAGCGAGTTCTCGAGCGCGGTCGACGAGGCCATTACGGGAGCCACCCGCGTCGTGATCGTGCGGAGCGCGAGCGAGAGGTTCTTCAGCGCGGGCGCCGACATCAAGAAGTTCCTCGAAGGCGACGTCAACGCGAACATGGAGATGATCAAGGTCAGCCAGGCCGCGTTCCGGCGGATGGCCGCCGCGCCCCAGGTGTTCATCGCTCACATCGCCGGCCACGCGCTCGGTGGCGGGCTCGAGATCGCACTCGCGTGTGACATCCGCATCGGCGCCGCGGGTCTGTACAAGATGGGCCTGCCGGAGGTGACGCTCGGGCTGCTGCCCGGCAACGGCGGCACGCAGCGGCTCACGCGTCTGATCGGTCCGAGCCGATCACTCGAGCTGCTCCTCACCGGCCGTACCTACACGGTCGAGGAGGCCCGCGAAATGGGGCTGGTCGCGGACGTGTACAACGCGGAGGAAGCCGAGTCCAAGGTACGCGAGTACGCGTCCAAGCTCGCGTCTGGGCCGGCGCTCGCGATCGCCGCGATCAAGCGCTGCGTCCACGAAGGCGGCGAGCTGGCGCTCGCCAACGGGCTCGCGCTCGAGGCCGACCTGATGGAGCAGCTGTTCAAGTCCAGGGACGCGGACGAGGGGCTGCACGCGTTCGTCGAGAAGCGCCAGCCGGAGTTCGTCGGAGCATGACCGCGTTGCAGACCACATATCCCGGTTCGTTCATCGCCGGCGCGCAGCACGGCAATGCCGGCGACCCACTCGAGGTGGTCAATCCAGCTGAGGGTCGGGCGTTCGCCTCCGTGGCCGCCGCGTGCGCCGCGGATGTAGACACGGCGGTGCAGGCAGCCGCCGGCGCGTTCGGCGCATGGTCGGATCTCGCCGTGTCAAAGCGCGGCGAGATCCTCTCTCGCGCCGCCCACCACGTCGAGGAGCACCTCGACGAGCTGGTCCCGCTGCTCACCCGCGAGCAGGGCAAGACGCTGCGCGACAGCCGCATCGAGGTGACCAAGGCAATTGACACCCTCATGCATTACGTGGGCCTGTCGAAGGCTCTGCGCGGCGCCCACACTCCGAACCTCGACCCGGGTGTCGACGGCATAGTCCTGAGACGCCCGCTCGGGGTCGTCGGCGCGATCGTCCCGTGGAACTTCCCGACCACGCTGCTCTGTAACAAGCTCGCGCCGGCGCTGGTTGCGGGCAACACCGTGGTGGCCAAGCCGGCAGCTACGACGCCGCTGACCACGCTGCGGTTCGCGGAGTTGCTCGCGGAGGGCGGCCTCCCCGAGGGCGTCTTCAACGTGATCACCGGCCGTGGCTCAGAGGCGGGCGAGGCGCTCGTGACCCATCCGCTCGTGCGCAAGATCGCGTTCACCGGGTCGACGCCGGTCGGCGAGCGGATCATGGCGCTGGCTGCCCGCGGAACCAAGCGGGTGACGCTCGAGCTCGGCGGGTCTGACCCGATGATCATCTGCGACGATGCCGACCTCGCCGCCGCCGCCAGCGCCGCCAGCATGGGCCGCTTCTACAACTGCGGTCAGGCGTGCCTGGCGATCAAGCGCGTGTACGTGTTCGAGTCCGTGGCCGATGAGGTCATCGCCGCGATCGTCGAGAAGGCCAAGCGGCTCAAGGTGGGCCGTGGCGACGCCAAGGGCACGCAGATGGGCCCGATGCACACCGCCGGCGGCCGTGACGAGATGGCCTCGCAGGTGACGCGCACTCTGCAAAGCGGTGGCGAGCTGTTAGCCGGTGGCGGACCGCCGGACGACCCCGACCTTGCCGACGGGTTCTTCTACGAGCCGACGGTCGTCGCCGACCCGCGGCACGACGCGCCGATGGCGATCGAGGAGGTGTTCGGGCCGGCGCTCCCGATCTGGCGGGTCAAGGACCTCGACGAGGCGATCGAGCGCGCCAACGACTCCCCGTTCGGACTTGGTTCTTCGGTCTGGACGAAAGACCTCCAGCGAGCCCGCGAAGCCGCCGGTCGGATCGAGGCGGGCTACACCTGGATCAACTCGCGCACGAAGGTCTACGACGAGCTTCCGTTCGGCGGCTGGAAATCCAGCGGCTACGGCAAGGAGCACGGAATCGAGGCCTTCGACTTCTACACCGAGACGAAGTCGGTCGTGTTCGGGGCCTCGTGAGCGCGGAGCCCGCGCCGTGGGATCGGGCGACGCTTCCGTCGCCCGTCATACCGCTCGACCGGACGTTCGAGGGCTTCCTCGGGCTCGAGTGGCTCGAGCTGACGCTTGAGTCCGCGCACGTCCGCTTCGAGGTCCGCGAGAACCTCAAGCAGCCGCTCGGGCTGATGCACGGGGGGATCTACTCCGCGGTGGCGGAGACGGTGGCGTCGGTCGCCACGGTGAACAACGTCTGGCGCGACGGCTACGTCGGATCGGGCCTCAGCAACTACGCGAGCTTCCTGCGCCCGATCACCGATGGCACGGTCGACGTCCGGGCGCTTCTGCGCGGGCACGACGACCGCGAGTGGACGTGGGGCCACGAGTTCCGCGACGCCCAAGAGAACCTGTGCGCGCTCGTCGACGTGACGATCGCGGTCAGGCCCCAAGGCGCCGCCGATAGGCGCCGCCGACATTCCATTACTCCACCGCAGCGGTGATCACGGACGCGTCCGGCGGATCCGCGTACAGCCGCGCGACGTCGGCGGCGCGTCGCTCGAGGCACGCGCGCTGGTTCAGATAGCCCTTGTCGGTGATTTCGCCGGCGTCGAGGCTCGGTGGCTCGTCGAGGAGCAGGAGCCGCTCGATCCGCGAGGCCGAGCCGGCGCCCTGGTTGAGCCGTCCGAGGGCCCGCGCCAGGTGCTCGCGTAGTTCGGTGACTGAGAGATCGGCCGCCTCGGTCTGGTTGACCCACGCGAGCGCCGCGACGTAGTCGGCGTCCTGACCGCAGATGACCGCGTCGGTGAGCACCCCGGCGGCGCTCAGGAATCCGATCCGCAGCGTTCCCGCCGCCACCCACGTCCCCGTCAGCAGCTTGAAGTTCTCGGCGATCCGGCCGTCGAACACCATGCCCTTGTTCGGGTCGTGCTCGTCGATCAGCTTGACCGCGTCGCCCGAGCGGTAGAACCCGTCCTCGTCGAACGTCGCCGCGGTCAGATCGGGGTCGCGGAAGTACCCGGGCGTCACGTTCGGGCCGCTCACGCGGATCTCGAGCTTGTCCTGGACGGGCGCGAGCTTGATCGTCGTTCCCGGGTACGGAACGCCGATGCAGCCGGTGGGCAAGTCCGGGAAATGCGCGGTGGTCGCGGCGGGCGAGGTCTCGGTCGTGCCCCAGCTCGAGGTCAGCGGCACGTCGTGGTCGGCATGGTGGGATGCGAGTTCGCGCAGGCGCGCGGCCAGGGTCTCGGGCAGCGCCGCCGCGGCATAGAACATGAACCTGAGGCGGCTGAAGAACCGGTGGGCGAGCGCGGCGTCGTTCTCGAGCGCGGGGGCGAGCAGCGCGTACCCCGCCGGCACGTTGAAGTAGAGCGTCGGCGGCACGTCGTTCAGCGCCGCGAGCGTCCGAGGGAACAGCGGCGGGACCGGCCGGCCGTCGTCGATGTGAATGGTGCCACCGTTGAACAGCGCGAGGTTCAGGTTGTGGTTGCCACCGAACGTGTGGCTCCACGGGAGCCAGTCGACGAGGATCGGCGGCTCGTCGGCCAGGAACGGCCAGTTCGCCTTGATCGCCGCCTGGTTCGAGCACAGCATCTGGTGGGTGTTGATGACCCCCTTGGGGACGCCGGTCGATCCTGATGTGAATAGGAGTTTGGCGATCGCAACCGGACCGGGCTCGCCATCGAGCGGACTGTTGCCGCGAGCGCCGGTTTCCAACAATTCCTCCAGGCGCATCGCGTCTCTCCGCTCGCCCCGAGCCACGAGCACGGTGTCGATCTCGAGTGCGTCCAGGGCGCCGGCGAACGGTCCCGCGTCGTCGGCGAACACGAGCCCGGGCCTGGTCAGCTCGGCGATCGCCTTGATGCGCGCGTGGTCCTTGCTCATCAGCGAGTACGCGACGCTGATCGGCATTACCGGGGCGTGAGCCGCGTAGGCGGCGAGGCTCACCAGCAGGTGGTCGAGCGAGTTCCCGGACAGGATCATCACGGGCTTCTCGGGCCCGAGCCCGAGTCGCACGAACTCGCGCGCGAGCGCGGCCGCCGCCCGTTCGGCCTCGCCGTATGTGAGCGTGGTCCCTCCCTGCGCCGCAAGCGAACGGTTCGGATGCGACGCCGCTCGCTTGCGGAGCACCGCGGTGATCGACGGCTCCCACTCGGGCAGGGTCCGGCGCGAGGAGAGGATGATCGTGCCGTCGTCGCGACGCTCCATCTCGATGTCGGGCGGCGCGAAGGTCTCGGTCATGGCCGGTCCAGCAACGTCGAGAGCACGATCAGCGTCCGGGTTCTGACGATGTTGGGGTCTCGCCGGAGCCGCTCGACCAGACGCTCGAGGTGCTCGATGTTGTCCACGCGCACTCGGATCACCGCGTCGGCCTCGCCGGAGACCGTGAACGCCGAGACGATCTCGTCCACCTTCGACAGCGAGCGCCCGACGTCCGCCGGCGAGGTGCGGTCCGCGCAGTAGATCTCGATCAGCGACTCGATCGCCTCGCCAAGCGCTCGCCAGTTGATCCGGGCGCCGTAGCCGATGATCACACCGTCGTTCTCAAGACGGTCGACGCGCCGCTTGACGGCCGTCGCCGAGAGGCCCACGTCGGCGCCGATGTCGGCGAACGTCTTCTTCGCGCTTTCCTGCAGCAACGCAACAATTTTGCGGTCGATGCTGTCCAAAGGGCGGCTGAGCTGCATCTGAGTACCGATCGAGTGCGTGTTAGTTGCGTCGAGCCTATCACCGCGAAACAGTTCCATGATGGCGGTCACCACTCCGACGCGGCAGGGACGTTCGGGTTGGACGGCGCTCGAGCTCGATGGCTCCTCTCTCACCGTGCGCGATGCGCTGGAAGTCTCACGAGGTGGCCGCCTTGTGCAGTTGTCAGAGCGCGCAGCCCGGGCCGTCAGCGCGAGCAAACAGCTCAAAGATGAGCTGATCGCCAAGGAGATACCGATCTACGGAGTGACGACCGGTTTCGGCGACAGTGCGCACCGCCAGATCTCCCCTGGCAAGGCGGCCCGGCTGCAGCAGAACATCATGCGCTTCATGGGCGTCGGCACCGGTCCGATCGCCCCGCCCGAGGTCGCGCGCGTGACGATGCTGTTGCGCGCGAACTGCCTGTCGAAGGGCAACTCGGGCGTCCGCGTCGAGCTCATCGAGCGCGTGCTCGACCTGCTCAACAACGACGTCGTGCCTTTCATCCCCGAGCGCGGTTCGGTCGGGGCGAGCGGCGACCTGGCGCCGCTGTCCTACGTCGGGCGGGCGCTGGCCGGCGACGGCGTGGTCGCGTTCGACGGTGTCGAGCGCGAAGCCGGCGATGTGCTCGCCGAGCTCGGCCTCGAGCCGCTGCTGCTCGAGGCCAAGGAGGGACTCGCGCTGACCAACGGTACGTCGTTCATGAGCGCGTTCGCGTGCATGGCCGTTGGCGCGTCGCAGGAGCTCGCCGATCTCGCCGACCTGCTGACCGCGATGGCCTCCGAGGCGATGCTCGGGAACCGCGGTCACTTCAACGCGTTCCTGTTCGACGACGCCAAGCCCCACCCGGGGATGGTCACGAGCGCCCGCCACATCCGCGAGCTGCTGGCCGACTCGCGCCTGGCCGCCGACAGCGACGAGCTGTTCGAGGGCGGTCTCGACGGCGCCGAGTTCGTCGAACTCGACCGCCAGGTGCAGGATAAGTACTCGATTCGCTGCGCGCCACACGTCAACGGCGTCCTGCGCGACGTCCTCGATTGGGTCGAGCGGTGGCTGACGGTCGAGATCAACTCCTCCGACGACAACCCGCTGTTCAACGTGGCCGGCGGGCGGGTCGAGAGCGGCGGCAACTTCTACGGCGGCCACGTCGGCCAGGCGATGGATTCGCTCAAGGTCGCGCTCGCGAACCTGTGCGACCTGATGGACCGCCAGCTCGAGCTGATCGTCGACGAGAAATTCAACCGGGGATTGACCCCTAACCTCATCCCGCGCTTCGAGCCGAGCCATCCCGAGGCGGGGGTGCACCATGGTTTCAAGGGAATGCAGATCTGCGCGTCGGCGATGACCGCCGAGGCGATGAAGCTCTGCAACCCGGCCACGATCCACTCGCGTTCGACCGAGTGCCACAACCAGGACAAGGTCTCGATGGGAACGATCGCCGCGCGCGACGCGCGTTCGATCGTCGAGCTCGCCCAGAACGTGGCGGCGATCCATCTGCTGGCCTGCTGCCAGGCGCTCGAGCTCCGCGGCGTGGAGAAGTGCAGCCCGCGGACGCAGGAGGCGTTCCGGCTCGTACGCGAGCACGTCCCGTTCCTCGACGGCGACCGCTATCTCGACGTCGACATCGCGACGACCGTCGAGCTGATCCAGTCGGGCTCGATCTCGTCGCTCGTGGGATAACCGGTTTCGGACACCTGGGGTAGGTGCTGCTCGGGGCCGGAGGCGCAAATCGCCTCCGGCCCCGCGCTTTGCGTCATGCAGGTCACGCCCAGCCGAACTAGGGCGTGCGGTATCGGGCGAGCGCTTCGCGACGCGCCTGCGCGTGGTCGACGATCGGCTCGGGGTAGTCGCTTGGGGACTCGCTGAGCTCGGGGACGTACTTGCGGACGTAGCTGCCGTCCGGGTCGTGCCTGGCCTGCTGCAGGGCCGGGTTGAGGATCCGGCGCGACACCGGCTGCGGGTCGACGCCGACCGACGCGATCCACTGCCAGTTGCCGTTGTTGTTTGCCTCGTCGCCGTCGAGCAGCAGGCGCATGAACCACCGCTCGCCCCAGCGCCAGTCGATCCCGAGGTCCTTGGTCAGGAACGAGCCGACGACAAGGCGGGCCCGGTTGTCCATGTAGCCCTCGCGTCTGAGCTGCCGCATACCGGCGTCGACCATCGGATAGCCGGTGCGTCCCTCGCACCACGCCTCGAACCGTTTGTGCGCTCGGCTCCAGCGGATCTTGCCCCGGTACGGGGCCTGGTACTCCGAGCGCGCGTTCTGGGGGTGATGGAGCAGCACGTGTGCGAAGAAGTCGCGCCAGCAAAGCTGCCGCCTGACGGTGGCGCTGACACGATCCTCGATCTCTCGCGGCGATATGCACCCGAAGTGAAGGTAGGGCGAGAACGGCGCCGACCCGCCGCGGATCGTCTTGCGCCCTTCGGTCTCGCCGCCCCGGCACCGCGGATCGTCGATCTCCTGCGTCAGTCCGAGATCGGCGAGGGACGGGAGGGATCCGGGGTCGAGGCCGTTCGGGAGTGGCGGGAGCTTCCGCGGAGCGCCGTGCTTGTCGCGTCGCGGCGCCGCGGTCCACCGTCGGTAGAACGGCGTGAACACCGTGTACGGCTTGCCGGCGGTCGTGCGGATATCGCCGAGGTCGTCGGCGATGAACGTGCCGGGGTGGTCGTGCGCCGGGACGGCCAAAGCGCGCTTGACCCGCGCGTCGCGGGCGCGCGCGAATGGGCCGACGTCGGCGCTGAAGTGGACCGCCGTCGCGCTGGTCTCACCCGCGAGCGCCGGCAACACCTCCTCGGGTGTCCCGCGGCGGACGACCAGCCGGCTCCCGCGCTTGCGGAGCGAGTCGTCGAGGTCGGCGAGGCACTCGAGCAGGAACTGCGTGCGCGGGCCCGAGGCGTGGCGGCCGTGGAGCAATCGGTCGTCGAAGCAGAACACCGGCACGAGCGCGTCGGCGTCACGGCGCGCCGCCTCGAGCGCCGGGTGATCGTGGACGCGAAGGTCCCGGCGAAGCCACAGCAGAGCGGTCATGTCAGCAGGCGCGCGACCGCGGCGCGACGGTAGTCGAAAATCCGCGCCAGGTCGCGCTCGACGATCGCGGCGTGGGCAAGGTCGCCGAGCGGTCCGAGTGGTAACGCATAGTCGACGTGGTCCCGGACCATCGTGGTTTGGCCCCGCGGCTCAAACTCGTGGCGGTGGCGCCAGACCCGGTAAGGCCCTCTGACCTGGACATCGATGAACGTCCGCCCGGGCTCCCACAGCGCGATCCGCGAAACCCAGCGCAGCGGGAGCCGGTGGAGGCGCAGTCGGTACTCGATCAGCGTGCCGGGTCGCATCACGACCGGCTCGGTGCTGGTAAGGCTGAAGCCGAGCCACGGAGGAGTGATCAGCTCCAGGTTGGCAGCCTCGGCGAAGAAGCCGAACACCTCATTCGGCGGGCGAGGCACAAGCTGCTCCCGATACAGATGGTGTAACAAGATGCTCACTATTATCTCAACAAGATGATTGTCGACACCGCCCTCGATCGGAGCATCGTGCTCGGGTACGGGCGCCTCGGGCTGCTGGCGCGTCGCCGCCTGCCGGGGTGGCCGGCCGACCCGCCCCGGATCGATGGGTCGGCCGTGCTCGTCACCGGGGCGGCATCGGGGCTCGGGCTCGCGGCGGCGTGCGGGTTCGCGCGGCTCGGCGCCACCGTCCACGCGCTCGCCCGGGACGCCGGGCGGGCGGATCACGCCGTGGCGGAGATCCGCGCGTCGGTCCCGGGAGCGAACGCGCGGGCCCAGGCGTGTGATCTGTCCAGCCTAGTGGCGATCAAGTCGTTTGCCGAGGGGTTCGCCGCAAGCGAGCCCAGGCTGGATGTGCTCGTCAACAACGCCGGTGTGATGCCGCCCGAGCGGGCCCGTTCGGTCGACGGGCACGAGCTGATGTTCGCGACGCACGTGCTCGCGCCGCTCGCGCTCACCACGTTGCTCGTCGGTCGCCTCGGCAGGGTCATCAACGTGAGCTCGGGCGGCATGTACACCCAGTCGCTGCCGCGCGACGACTGGGAGTCTGACCAAACGCCATACAGCCCGAAGAAGCTGTATGCCCGCACCAAACGCGAGCAGGTGACGATCACCGAGGTGACCGCCGACCGACTCCGCGACCGGGGCGTGGTCGTCCACGGGATGCACCCGGGATGGGCGGAGACCGCGGGCTTGACGCGCGCGATGCCGGGCTTTCGCACGGTCATGCGGCCGCTTCTCCGCACCGCCGATGAGGGCGCGGACACGATCGTGTGGCTCGGCGCGGCGCCCGAGCCGCTGCGCGAGACCGGTCTGTTCTGGCATGACCGGCGGCCACGCCCGACTCACTACCGCGTTGGCCCGTCGCCGGGCGCGGGCGATCGCGGTCGCGCCGAGCTCTGGGCGTATTGCGAGGCGGCGCTCGCGGCGGCCGGGATCGGGCCGCTATGACGCGGCTGCGTACTGCACCATCCGGGTGCTGAGCTGGATCGCCGAGCGCAGCTCGTGCTCGCGGGCGACCGGCGTAGTGTCGAGCCGCTCCTCGAGCCCGCCGAGCAGTTCGGGCGCGCCCGCGGTGGCGAGCCGCAGGCAAACCTGCGCCGCCAGGCGGACGGCCGGCGCCTCGATCGTCCACGCGGCCTCGAACATGCGCTGCCCGGCGGCTTCCCTGGGCCGCTCCCAGCCCGCGAGCACGGCGCCAAAGCCCGGCGACTCGCACACGATCCCCCACTCGCGGGCGACCGGGTCAGAGCCGTCGATCGGGACCTCGATCGGTTCCTGCTTCGGTGCGCGAGCACGCCTGAAGTCGGCCAGCACGATCGCGCTGTCCGCCGTGCGCGACAGCTCGCGCCAGCGGCTCTCCGACGCTCGGTAGAAGCGCTCTCGCTGAAAGAGGCCGAACAACAGCGGCCGCTCCGCCCGGGCCAGGCACTCGTCCTCGATCGCGTGGGACATCCACAGCATCGCGCGCTTGGAGAGCAGCTGAGGCTCGAGTTGCGGGTAGCGCGAGCGCAACGACGCGTACACCGACGGGGGTTGCTCGTCGCCGACATCTTGCGCGAGCTCGATCGCTGCCTGGACCGAGAGCCCCCTGGCGCGTCCGCGCAGCACCGCGCGGACGCGGGCCAGATCCTGTTCGGAGTAGCGGCGATGACCGCTCGATACGCGCCGCGGCTGCGGGAAGCCGTGCCGGACCTCCCACATCCGTAGCGTCGCCTCGCTGATCCCGCTGCGCGCGGACATCTCGCGCATCGTCAGGCCGGGCTCGGGCGGTGAGGACGGCACGGATCGGACCGTAGCGCAGCCACTCATCCTAAACAAGTCGTTTATAAATATCTCGACAAACTGTGTTACCGTGTGCGATGTCATGTCGATCCCCCGAGTCGCCGCGGGTGCAGTGCTGACCCTCCGAGTCGGATACGGCCTCGCCCTGATCACCGCGCCGCGGCGACTTGCGCTCCGGTGGCTCGGTCCCGCCGCCGAGGATGCGCCGCTTCAGGTGGCCCTTCGGTCGCTGGGGGTCCGGGAGGTGATCCTGCACACCGGGGGCCTGCTGGCCTTGACGCGCGGGGAGCCGATCCGTCCCTGGCTTGCCGCAAGCGCCGTCGGCGATCTGACAGACGTAATCGCCACGGCGCTCGGCCGCCGCCGACTCCCGCGTGGCTCCGCCACCGCCACGCTGATGGTCGGCGGTGGCGCAGCGCTGGCCGGCATGGGGTTGACGGTTGCGCTCGACGCGTGATCCGTTCGCGGCTGAGATGCGAATCGGCTACATGGACTTCTCTGGAGAGCGATGAGGATCGCGATCGTCGGTGCGGGTGTCTCCGGGTTGGTGGTGGCGCACCTGCTGCACCGCCGGCACGACGTCACGGTGTTCGAGGCCGGCGCGCATGCGGGCGGCCACGCGAACACGATCCGAGTCGACACGGCGAACGAGACCCACGAGGTCGACACGGGCTTCATCGTGTTCAACGACCGGAACTATCCGAACTTCGAGCGGCTTCTGACCACGCTCCGCGTGGCATGGCAGCCGTCGACGATGAGCTTCAGCGTGAGCGACGGGATCGGCGACTTCGAGTACTCGGGCGCCTCGCCGAACGGATTGTTCGCAAACCGCCGTCACCTGCTCGCGCCGTGGTTTCACCGGATGGTCGCCGACCTCGCCCGCTTCAACCGAGCGGCGCGCGAGCTGCTGGCGCTCGACGAATCGGGGCGTGGCCCGTCACTCGGGGAGTGGTTGGAGCGGCAGCGGTTCTCGCGCGCCTTCATCGATGGGCTGATCGTGCCCCAGGCGTCCGCGGTGTGGTCGGCGGATCCGCGCCAGATGTGGACGTTCCCGGCGCGGTTCCTGGCTGAGTTCTTCGACCACCACGGAATGCTCGGCCTCACCGGCCGTCCCCGGTGGCGGGTGATCGCCGGCGGCTCGAAACGTTACGTGGACGCGCTCACCGCTCCGTTCGCGGATCGTCTTCGACTATGCACGCCGGTGCGCGGCGTCGCCCGGGGCGAGGGTCACGTGCTCGTTCGCCCGGCCGGGGGCGATCCCGAGCGATTCGACGAGGTCGTGTTCGCGACCCATTCGGATCAGACCCTGGCGCTGCTCGAGGACGCAAGCCCGCGCGAGCGGGAGGTTCTCGCGGCGATCCCCTATCAGGAGAACGAGGCGGTGCTCCACACGGACACCCGGATGCTCCCGCGGCGCCGGCGCGCGTGGGCGAGTTGGAACTACCACCTGCAACCCGAGCCGGCGGGCCGCACGACCGTCACGTACCACATGAATCGTCTCCAGTCGCTGCGAGCCGAGCGCGAGTTCTGCGTGACGCTCAACCGCACCGATGCGATCGACCCGGCACTCGTGATCAGGAAGATCGCTTACGCGCACCCGGTCTACACCGACGCGGGGGTGCGGGCCCAGCGCCGGTTCGAGGAGATCAGCGGGTCGCGGCACACGCATTTCTGCGGCGCCTACTGGGGCTGGGGGTTTCACGAGGACGGCGTCCGCAGTGCGCTACGGGTGGCCGAGCGAGTCGGCGCACGGCCGTGACGGCGACCGCGAGCTGCATCTACGTGGGGACGATCCGCCACCGGCGCATGCAGCCCCGCCGCGAGTTTCGCCACCGGCTGGCGCTGTTCTACCTCGACCTCGATGAGCTGCCGGCGCTGCTCGGCGGCCGGCTGGTCGTTTCGCGACCCGGTCTGTTGCGGTTCCGACGGCGCGACTACTTGGGACCCACTTCGATTCCGCTCGGCCGGGCGATCCGCGACAAGGTCGAAACGCAGACCGGCTCTCGTCCGGAGGGGCCGATCCGGCTCCTCGCCCAGCTGCGCTCGTTCGGCCACTGCTTCAACCCGGTGAGCTTCTACTACTGCATGGACGCCGCCGGCGAGCTCGTGCAGGCGGTCCTCGTCGAGGTCACTAACACGCCGTGGGGCGAGCGGCGCGCGTACGTCCTTCCGGGTGGCCGCGCGGACGTCGCCAAGGCGCTGCACGTGTCGCCGTTCATGGGAATGGAGCAGCGGTACGTGGCGCGCGCGGGCGACCCGGGCGAGCGCCTCGCGATCCATATCGAGAGCCGCCGCGGCGAGGAGCTCACGTTCGACGCCACGCTCGCGCTGCGCCGCCGCGAGCTGACCAGAGGCTCCGCGGTGCGCGTCAACGCCCGCTACCCGTTCGCGAATGTGCGCGTGCTGGCGCTGATCTACGGCCACGCGATCGGGCTGAAGCTGGCCGGTGCCCCGGTCCACCGGCACCCGGCTCGGGGGTCGGCATGATCGACGCCGTGGCGAGGTGGGTGCTGTCGCAGTTCCTGCGGCGGATCCGGTTTGGCTCGTTGACGCTGATCGAGGACGGCGAGCGCAGCGTGTACGGCGCGGGGCCGCCCGCGGCGACCATCCACGTCCGCTCGCGACGCATGTGGCGGATGGCGCTGACGGGCAGTCGGGGCCTCGCGGAGGCCTACGCCCGCGGCCTCTGGGACTCACCGGACCTGACCGCGTTGGTCCGCCTCGCCGCACGCAACGCGGCCGGGCTCGATCGCCTGCGCGGCCTGGTCGCTCCGGTCCGCGTACCGGTCCAGCGGATCCGCGCCACCGCGAGGCGCAGCACCCGCAAACGCCGCCGTCGGGACATCGCGGCGCACTACGACCTCGGCAACGAGCTGTTCTCGCGGATGCTCGATCGGACGATGAGCTACTCGTGCGCAGTGTTCGACGACCGCGGGACCGCGCTCTGCGACGCGCAACTCGCCAAGCTCGAGCTCATCTGCGACAAGCTCGATCTGAGACCCACGGACCACCTGCTCGAGATCGGCAGCGGCTGGGGCGCTCTCGCCATCCACGCCGCGGCGACGCGCGGCTGCCGCGTCACGACCACCACGATTTCGCGCGAGCAGCACGACCACGCCGTGGCCGCGGTCCGCCAGGCCGGATTGGAAGAGCGCGTGACGGTCCTTCGCAGCGACTACCGCGACCTGACCGGGAGCTACGACAAGCTCGTCTCGATCGAGATGATCGAGGCGGTTGGCTGGCGGCACATTGGCGCGTTCTTCGCCAAGTGCTCGGAGCTGCTCACCCTCGACGGAGCGATGTTGCTCCAGGCGATCACGATCGACGATCGCGCCTACGAGGTCGAGAAGGCCTCGAGGTCGTTCATCAACACGCATATCTTCCCGGGCGGCTGCCTGCCCTCACTTGAGGCGATCACCCGGAACATCGCTCGCCGGACCGATATGCAGATGGTGGCGCTCGAGGACCTGACCCCGCACTACGTCGAGACGCTTCAGCGGTGGCAGCTGAACTTCGCGGCGCGCGCGGAGGAACTCGCGGCGCTCGGGTACGACGAGCGTTTCCGGCGCCTGTGGACGCTGTACCTCAAATACTGCGAGGCGGGGTTCGCGGAACGGCGCATCTGTGACATCCAGGTCGTGCTGGCCAAACCGCGCAGCCTTTCCTCGGGGATGTGTAGATTTGACCGGGGCCGTTTCACCAAGGAACGAACCACGGCGCTGGAGGGGCAGAAATCATGGCCAAACGAGGCTTCCGCCCGGAGGATGGTTTCCGGCTGAGAACCGCGAGCGATCCGAACCTGTCCCCCGATGGCCGGAGGGTGGCGTTCGCGGTCTCCACGGCGGACGAGGAGGAAGACAGGCTGCGGTCCTCGATCTGGGTGGCGGCGACCGACGGCTCCTCTCCGGCGCGCCGGTTCACCGAGGGCCCCGCGGACACGAGCCCGCGCTGGTCTCCGGACGGCCGCTGGCTCGCCTACATCTCGACGCCCGACGGCCGGCCTGACGACGCTCATCCACGGCTGGCGCCGCTCGACGGCGGCGTGCCGACGCGTCTCGGCGGCCTGCCGGGTCCGGTCAAGCAGATCGCGTGGTCGCCCGACTCGACGCGCCTCGTCGTGGTTTGCCGGGCCGTGGCTCCCGATCGCGACAAGGGCGGCGCTCAGGAGCGCAACGCGCCGCGCGTCGTGCGCGGGCTGGCGGCGCGTCTCGACGGGGTCGGCTGGCAGGACGGGCGACGCCACCTGTTCGTCGTCGACGTGGACGGCGGATCTGTCCGCCAGGTGACCCGCGGCGAATACGACCACGACGATCCCTCGTTCTCCCCCGACGGTGCCACGATCGTGTTCGCCTCCGATCGTCACCCGCGGCGAGACGACCGCCAGTTCCGAGGCGACGCGTGGGTCATCCCCGCCGGCGGCGGGCGACCGCGCCGGCTCACGAACGGCAAGGGTCGGGTCGCCTTCCCGGTGTTCTCCCCCGACGGGAAGAACGTCGCGTTCGCGGGCCAGGTCACCGATAGCTGGAACGAAGACACCCACGTGTTCGTCGTTCCCGCCGCCGGCGGTGGCGAGCCCGAGGCGGTGGCGCCGGACCTCGATCGCCCGGCCGTTCTGTTCCCGGGTCTGCCCGCGCCGGTGTGTTGGATCGGCAACCGGGAGCTCCTCATGCTCGTGGCCGACCGCGGCTCGGTCAGCCTGCATCGGGCTCGGCTCGGCGATCGGCGGAGCCGCGAGGTGATCGGCGGCGACCTCATCATCGACGGCGTCGCCGCACGCCCGCGCCGGCGCACGGTCGTGTTCACCGCGACTTGGCCCGACCTACCGAGCGAGGTGTTCGTGACATCCACCGCGGGAGCCGAGCCGGCGCCCCTGACCCAGCTCAACGGCGACTTCGTCTCCGAGGTCGAGTTCGCCCCCGTCAGCCGGTCGATCGTCATCCGTCCCGACGGCACCGAGGTGGAGTACTTCACGCTGCTTCCTCCGGGCTGGGCGGCGGAGCGGTTGCCGCTTCACGTCGACGTCCACGGCGGCCCCCATGCATCCTGGCCGTCCGGAAGATGGCTGGCCTTCCACCAGGCGATGGCCGCGGCCGGATACGCCGTCGTCCTGCCCAATCCGCGCGGGAGCACCAGCTACGGCCAGGCGTTCGCAAGCGCCTGCACCGGCGATTGGGGCGGAGGCGACTACGAGGACGTCCTCGCCTGCTGCGATGACCTGATCGAGCGCGGCATCGCCGACGGCGAGCGAATGTTCGTCAGCGGTGGCTCGTACGGCGGGTTCATGACGAGCTGGCTCGTCGGCCACACCGACCGGTTCCGGGCCGCGACCGCGGTGGCGGCCGTGGTCGACCAGACGAGCATGCTGCTCACGACCGAGATACCGGAGTTCGAAGTCTTCAACATGGGCGGGCTGCCCTGGTCGCGCCCACACGAGTACGAGACGCGTTCGTCGCTCACGTACCTGCCCAACGTGAAGACGCCGGTGCTCGTGATCCACTGGGAGGGAGACCTCCGCGTCCCGATCGGCCAGGGCGAGGAGCTCTACAGCGGCCTGCGGCTGCTCGGCAAGACGGCGGAGATGGTGCGTTATCCGGGCGGCTTTCACATCCGGCGCACCCCGTCCCAGGCGGTCGACTACACCAGGCGGATTCTGGCCTGGGACGTCCAGCACGACGCACGCCGCCAAAAGCGGGCGCGCCACCGACCCTTAGACTCGATCACACCGTGAGCGGAGTGGAGCGACTGAACGCGAGCACGCTGCTCGACCGCAACCTGGAGGCGGGCCGTGCCGGGAATACCGCGTTCCTGACCGCCGACGGTTCCGTGACGTACGACGAGCTCGCATCGCTGAGCGCGGCGGTCGCCTCTTACCTCGTTGACCTCGAGGTTCAGCGCGAGCAGCGGGTGCTGATGATCCTCGACGACTCGCCCGCGTTCCCGGCGACCTTCCTCGGCGCGATGCGGATCGGCGCGGTCCCGGTTCCGGTCAACCCGATGGACCGGGTCGACAACTACCTCTACTACCTCGACGACAGCTACGCTCAGGTGCTCGTCGTCGAGGCATCGCTGATGCCGGCGCTCGAGCCCGAACTCGAGTCGCGGCTCGGCCTGCACGTGCTCGTGGTCGACGGGGATCCGGGTCCGCATCACAGCTTCGACACGGTCGCGCGTGACCACGCCGGGCCGCTGCCGCCCCCGACCGACACCCACCGCGAGGACATGGCGTTCTGGCTCTACAGCTCGGGCTCGACCGGGCGGCCGAAGGGCGTCGTGCACTCTCACCGCGACATCGGCGTCACCGTCGAGCAGTACGCCGGCAACGTCCTGCAGATCTCCGCCGACGACCTGTGCTATTCGACGACGAAGCTGTTCCACGCGTATGGCCTGGGGAACGGGCTGTCATTTCCGCTCTCGGTGGGGGCGTGCGCCGGGTTGGTCAAGGGCCGCTCCACGCCTGAGAGGATCTTCGAGGCGGTGGCGCGCTACCAGCCGACGCTGTTCTTTTCGGTCCCGGCGCTGTACGCGGCGATGGTCAAGGCGCCGGGGGCGGCGGACGTCGACTTCTCGTCCGTGCGCGCATGCGTGTCGGCCGCCGAGGCGCTGCCCGCTGCGGTACTAGCGCGGTGGCAGGCGCTCACCGGCGTGTCGATCCTCGACGGGATCGGGTCGACCGAGATGCTCCACATCTACTGTTCGAACACGCTCTCCGATTTGGCGCCCGGGACGTCCGGACGACCCGTGCCGGGATACGAGTTGCGTCTCGTCGACGAGCGGGGGCTCGACGTCGCGCCCGGCGAGGCCGGCGACCTGATGGTTCGCGGCGACAGCTGCGCGGCCTACTACTGGCACCAGAGCGACAAGACCCGGCACAGCATGCGCGGAGATTGGTTCCACACCGGCGACCGCTACATCGTCGACGCCGACGGACACTACGTCTACCAGGGGCGCTCGGACGACATGATCAAGGTGGGCGGCCTGTGGGTGTCGCCGGCCGACGTCGAGGGCTGCCTGGTCCGCCACGCGGCCGTGTCCGAGGCGGCCGTGATCGGCATCACGGTCGAGGACCTGAGCCGGATCAAGGCGTTCGTGATCTGCGCGTCACCGCCGTCCGACGCGGATGCGCTTGCGGACGAGTTGCGGGGCTGGTGCAAGGAGCATTTGCGCCGGTACGAGTACCCGCACGTGGTCGAGTTCGTGGAGGACCTGCCGCGCACGCCGACCGGCAAGGTGCAGCGCTACAAGCTGCGCGAGGCCGAGCAGGTCCGTGAGACGCTGGCGGGCGCCCGAGGAATCACATAATGTATTCACACGCGTATGACTCGTCCTCGCATCCTCGTCACGTGCTGGCGCCGGCCGCTTCCCACCTACCTGGGCGAGCACACCATCCTCGACACGCTTGACCCCGCGTACGTCGCGCGCGTCGCCGACGCAGGCGGGCTGCCGCTGGTGGTGCCCCGCCCGTCCGGTGGCCTGCTCGATGACGTGCTGGCCCTGGCCGACGGGCTGCTCGTCACCGGCGGCGGTGACGTCGACCCGGGGTCGTACGGCGCGGAGCTCGACAACGCTGACGAGCCCGACGCCGCCGCCGACGACTGGGAGCTCGCGCTGATCGCGGGGGCGCGAGACCGGGGGCTGCCGACGCTCGCGATCTGCCGGGGTGCGCAGCTGCTGGCGATCGCCCACGGCGGTCGACTGACCCAGCGGCTCCCGGACGTCGAGGGTCACGACGACCTCGGCGCCCTCACCCCTGCGACGATTCTGTCGGCGCGACACCGCGTCTCGCTGAGTCCCGGATCCAGAGTCGAGCATGCGCTGGGCGCGAGCGTGGTCGCGGTCAACACCATCCACCATCACGGGATCGCCGACCCCGGCGAGCTCGAGGTGACCGCGACCGCGCCGGGCGGCGTGATCGAGGCGGTCGAGCCGCGCTCCGAGTGGGCCTGCGTCGGAGTCCAGTGGCATCCGGAGAAGATGCACGAACCCGAGCAGGCGGGGTTGTTCGCGCAGCTGGTTTCGGCGGCTCGCTCCGGGGTGGCGGCGTGAGTCTTCGCGGTTACACCGCGCCGCTATCGCCCGACGGGCGCGCCGGGATCGTCCCGCCGCCACCGTGGCACTACTCGGGCGACTTCCTGATCGCCGAGTACCAGACCGACCCCGGAGCGGTCGCGGCGCTGCTGCCGCCCGAGCTCGAGCCGGCCGACGATCCTGGCGCGGTCGCCGCGATCTTCGCCGACTGGCAGTCGTGCTCGGTCGACCTGCACGAGCTCGAGGACCCGATCCAGTCCCAGTACCGCGAGTTCTTCCTGGTCGTCGGCGCCAAGTTCGGCGGCGAACCGGTCAGCCGGTGCGTGTACATCTGGGTCGACAAGGACTTCGCGATGTACCGAGGCTGGATTCAGGGCTTCCCGAAGAAGCTCGGCTCGATCCACATGACTCGGCTGTTCGCGGCCGGCAAGGCGACGCCGCGGCTGGAGCCCGGTGCGCGCTTCGGCGCGACCTGCACCGCCAACGACCGCCAAATCGCGCGGATGGTGGTGACGCTCGAACACGTCTCGGAGACGGGGCCGACCGTGAACGATCCCCCGATGCACAACACGCGGCATTTCCCGGCCGCGGCCGGGAATCGCCCCGACGTGTTCGAGTTGGTCCGCGCCGGCGGGTATGACCGCGACGCGACCGAGATCTGGGAGGGGAGCGCGGAACTCCGCCTTCACGACGACACGCTCGAAGACCTGCAGGCGATCGCCCCGCGCGAGATGCTTCGCGGCTACCGGTTCTCGTTCGGCTACACGGTCGACGGGGTGGAGGTCGTCGCCCAACACCGACAGGAGGCGTTCGCATGAAGCACGTTCGCATCGAGCACGATGGCCGTGCGGTCGAGGGCACGCTCGACGGTGACACGGTGAGCGCGGGGGGCGTCGATGTGCGTTTTGGCGAGGTGCAGCGGTGGCTGTCCCCGGTGACGCCGGGCAAGATCATCGCCACCCACCTGGCCTACCGCTCGCGCGCCGAGGAATACAAGATGGCGCGTATGCCGAGCGAGCCGTCCTACTTCATGAAGCCGCCGTCGTCGCTGTCGGGACATCTGGCTCCGGTCGTTCGACCCGCGGGATGCAGGTTTTTGAACTACGAGGGGGAGGTCGCTGTCGTCATCGGTCAGCGATGCCGCGGGGTCGGCCTGGACGAGGCGCTCGACTACGTCGGCGGGTACACCGTCGCCAACGACTGGGGCGTTCACGACTTCCGCCATGCCGACCGCGGCTCGATGCTGCGCGTCAAGGGGCAGGACGGGTTCTGTCCGCTCGGGCCGGTGATGGTCGACGCCGCCGATGTCGACCCCGGCGATCTGACGCTGCGGACGTTCGTCAACGGCGAGGAGGTCCAGCACGGCCATACCGGGACCGACCTCATGTTCTCGTTCGCGTACCAAATCGCCGACGTGGCTCGGCTGATCACGCTCGAGCCCGGCGACGTGTTGCTGACGGGGACGCCGGCCCACTCGCGGCCGGTCGAGCCCGGCGACGTCGTCGCGGTCGAGGTCGACGGCATCGGCCGGCTCGAGAACACCGTCGTCCAGTCCGATGAGCCGCTCCCGGAGATTGGGGAGCAGCCCGCGGTGACCGCGCAGACGTTGCACGTCGCGCTGACGATCCCTGAAGACGAAGCCGAACGAAGTGTGGGGGTGATCCGATGACTGTTCCGCAGGTGCTGCACCCGTTTGCCATCCCGGCCAAGCCCGCCGAGGACTTCCTCGAGATCGTGCGCGGCGAGGGCTGCCGCGTATGGGACGTGTACGACAACAGCTATCTCGACGGCACCGCGTCGCTGTGGTACTGCGCCGCCGGGCACGGCCGGCAGGAGATCGCCGACGCGGTCGCGGCGCAGATGGCGAAGCTCGCGGCGTTCCACACGTTCGCCCGCTTCACGAACGCCCCGGAGGACGAGCTGGTGGGGCTGCTGCTCGAGCTCCAGCCGATCCCCGACGCGCGGGTGTTCCTCACCTGCGGCGGCTCCGAGGCCATCGACTCCGCGCTGAAGCTCGCCCGCGCCGGCCACAAGGCCGCCGGCGACGGCGGTCGCACGGTCGTGCTAAGCCGCCACTACGCCTATCACGGCGTGATGCTCGGCGGGACCTCGGCCGGCGGGCTTCCCGCCAACCGCGATCCGTTCGGCACGCTCCTGCCCGACTTCTTCCAGGTCGACCGCGACAGCGTCGACGCGATGCGCGAGGCGGTCGCCTACCACGGCCCCGAGCGAATCGCCGCGATCGTCGCCGAGCCGGTGATCGGCGCCGGCGGTGTGTTCCCGCCCCCGGACGGGTACCTGGCGGGGCTGCGCGAGGTGTGCGACGAGAGCGGCGCGCTCCTGATCTTCGACGAGGTGATCACCGGGTTCGGACGGCTCGGCTCCTGGTTCGGCACTCACCACTACGGCGTCACGCCCGACATGGTGACGTTCGCCAAGGCAATCACCAGCGGCTACCTGCCGCTCGGCGGGGTGGTCGTCGGGCCGAAGCTGCGTGGCTGGCTCGAGGCCGACCCCGGCTACCTGCTTGCCCACGGCGGAACCTACGGCGGGCATCCCACCTGCTGCGCCGCCGGGATCGCCAACCTCCGGCTGATGCAAGCCGAGGACCTTCCCGCGCGGGCCGCCGCCGCGGGCAAGCGATTGCGGGCCGGGCTCGAGGGCCTGCTCGGCCACCCCGGGGTCGCCGAGGTCCGCGGCGAAGGGCTGATGCAGGCGATCGGGCTCGAGGCGCCGGTCACCGCGGGGGCGATGTCCGAGGCGCTGCTCGCGCGCGGGGTGATTGGACGGGCGCTCCCATATGCGAACTCGCTGGCGTTCTCGCCGCCGCTGATCATCTCCGACGACGAGGTCGACGAGCTGGTCGGGGCGAGCGCGGCGGTACTGGATGAGCTTGCCTGACCCGGTAGCCGCGCCTGACCGACTGAACATCGCGAGCGTCGTCGATCAGGTCTATGAGGCGATCCGCGAGCGGATCACGAGCGGATCGCTTGCACGCGGCGCTCGCGTTCACCAGGAGGATCTCGCCGAGGAGCTCGGCGTGTCGCGCACGCCCGTGCGCGAGGCGCTGCGGCGGCTGGCCGCCGAGGGGCTCGTCGAGATGCGGACCAATCGCGGCGCGCGCGTCGCCGACGTTGACCAAGCCGGGATGCGGGTCTCGTACGAGGCGCGGACCGTGATCGAGCCGGGCGCGGCTCGGCTGGCGGCGGCGCAGCGGTTGGAGGAGCCGCTAGCGAGGATGCGCGCGGCGGTCGCGGAGCAGCGGCGTTCGCTGCGCAACGTCCGGCGCAGCTTCGAGGCCAACCGCGAGTTTCACCTGGCGTTGGCGGCAGCGTCGGGCAACGAGTTCCTCTCGCAGTTCGCCGAGCGCCTGTGGGTGGCTCGGATCGGCGAGACGATCTACGAGCGCCAGGTCGAGACCCAGGAGCGGATGCTGCTCGACGTCCGCGAGCATGAGCAGATCCTCGAGGCGATCGAGGCCGGCGACGTTCGGCGCGCCGAGTCGCTCACGCGCCGGCACCTCGCCGACGCGATGAAGCGCTCGATGGACATCCTGGGCGACTAGCCCTCGTCCTTTCCGGGTGGGCCGCCGAGGGCGGCAATCAGCGCGGAGAAGTTCTTGCCCGCCGCGGACGCGATGTTGTCCTCATCGTCGGTACCGATCCACTGGCCGGCGACCCTCGCGTACGCCTTGGTGGCGGTCCCGGCCCCCCATCCAATCTCGATGCCGGTCGGGTACACGGGGATGATCGTCGCGATCGGCTGACCGGCGTTGATCGTGTCGCCGACCCGCAGGCCGTCGGCGGGCGTCACCCCCTCGGCGTAATAGACGTAGCAGCCCGCGTCGGAGCCGTCGAGCAGCTGGTACTCGATGAACGCTCCAGGCCAGCCGCTGTTGTCCGTGGCCAGATGCGTGATCCGCCCGGCGCCGATCGCGACGAGCTTGCCGACGCCCGCGTAGTCGACGCCCTGGTCGATTCGCTCGGGACTCACGATCGCTGCCTCGAGCGGATTCACGTAGCCGCCCGGCGCGACCGCCAGCGGGCAGTCACGCCACCCGGCCGGTCGCGATCGGCGTTTCGCGTGCGGCGCGACGGTCGTGCCGTGGGCTGCGGCTGCGCGCGCCGGCGGCGGAGATTCGTCCGGTCCGTTATGGGCGAGTACGGTGACCAGAACCGCCGCCACGACCGCCAGGGCGGCGATTGTCTTGGCGCTCAGGATCCTGGTCCGCAGGCGCTTTGCGGTGGGTCGGCGAGGGCGGTTGCGGTCGACCTGGATCGTCGACTTGCCCCTTCGCGCGCGCGAGCGCTCGAGCGACTCCCGCCAGGGGTCACCGTCCTGCCAGCGGTCCATCTCCTCCCAGGCATCAACCTCCGGCGAGCCGTCTATCTCCCGCCGGGGACGAACCTCCTGCGTGCCGTCCATCTCCGGCCAGGGACGAACCTCCTGCGTGCCGTCCATCTCCGGCCAGGGACGAACCTCCTGCGTGCCGTCCATCTCCGGCCAGGGACGAATCCGGGCACGGTCATGCCTGCTTTCCACAAACCTCCCTCGTGAAAGCCTGCGGGGTTAGCTGACGGGCTCGCGCTGCGCGCTACGCCGAACGGCTCGGCGATTCGCCCCGGCGATCACGCGGATCGCTTTGGGTCCCCCGTTCACCGCCCACGGATGGTCCGGTGATTCGGCTCGTTATGTAGCCCGGCAACCTATCACTGCCGCCAGCGGAAACTCGCCGGCGCCCGCCCGATTACCGCTCGTTGCGGACCGGGTTCGACAGTATCCCGACGCCGTCGACGTAGATCTCGACCGTGTCGCCCTCGCGCAGGTACCGCTTGGGCGAGCGCGAGTCGCCGACGCCGCTCGGCGTGCCGGTGGCGATCACGTCGCCGGGCTCGAGCGTGACGCCCGCCGAGATGTACACGATCAGCTCGACGACCGAGAAGATCAGGTCGCACGTGTTCGCGTCCTGCATGACCTCGCCCGAGACCGTCGTGCGCAGATCGATGTCGGCGAGGTCGACGCCGTCGGCCGACGCGATGCACGGCCCGAGCGGCGAAAAGGTGTCGAAGCTCTTGCCGAGCGTGAACTGGCGAAGCGGGGTCTCGAGCTGCGCGCGCCGGCCCGACACGTCGTTGATCGCGGCGATGCCGCCGACCGCGTCCCGCGCCTCGTCCTCGTCCGCCCGGTAGATGCCCTGCCCGATCATCACCGCGACCTCGCCCTCGTAGTCGGGGCGGGTCTCCTCGCGTGGGATCACGATCTCCGCGCCGGGCCCGACCAGCGAGGACGAGAACTTCGCGAAGATCACCGGCACGGTCGGAATGTCGAGCTGCGATTCCTCCGCGTGCGAGCGGTAGTTGAGCCCGATCCCGATCAGCTTGTTCGGCACGACGGGGTGGAGGAGCTTGACTTCGTCGGCGCCGTGAGTGGGGCCGTCCGCTTGCTGCAATGCCTGCCACGCCAGGGTCGTGGGAACGAAGCCCTGCGGGCCGGCGGCGCCGGCATCGGTGACCGTCCCGTCCTCGCCCAGCGCCCCGATCCGGGTCTCGCCCTCGGGGTTCACGAACCGCACTGCCTTCACGTCTCGGCCTCCTGTTCCTCGCGGAGCACTTTGATCGCGTTCACCGCACGCGGGATGCCAGCGTATGGAGTCGTCTGGAGAATCGTCTCCTCGATCTCGCTCCACGGGACGTCGATCGCGCGCAACGCCCGGATGTGGGCGCGCACCTGGGGGTCGCTCGACCCGAGCGCGGTCAGCACTGCGACGATGATCAGCTCGCGCTCGCGTGCGGGCAGACCCGGGCGGGTGTGGACGTCGCCGAACGCCCAGTCGACGATCCAGTCCCCGAGCACGCCCATGCGGGCGAGGAACTGCTCGCCTCCGGGCTCGTCGCCCAGCTCGGCGAGGCGCCGCAGGGCGCGGGCGCGGCGATCGTCGTCTTGACTGCCACTCACGTCATTCACGTCATCTTGACCCTCACCCACGGCGCGGATACTGTATCCAAAGTGCCCGTTGCCGTGTGCGCGAGATGATCTCGCTCCGTCGCATCCATCACGTCTGCCTCCGGACCGGTGACCTCGCCGACGCCGCGCAGCGCTGGTCGATCCAGTTCGGGCTGACGGTGCGCGAGCTGACCCCGGAGCGGGCGCGGCTCGCCTGCTCCTACGAGCCGTACTCGCTCGAGCTCGTCCAGTCACACCGGCCCGGCGCCGATCACGCCGGCTACGAGCTCTCCCGCGACGTGACGCTCGACGACGCCGCGTCGCATCTGGAGAGGCTTGGGGTTGCGTTCGAGCGGATCGCCGGAGCGGTGTACCTGAGCGATCCGGACGGGTTTGGGATCGAGTTGGTGCCCTACGCGCCTCCTCAGGACGCGCGGCCGGCGATCGCGCGCTCGACCACGACGCTCGCGGGCTTCCATCCGCGCAAGCTCGGCCACGTGAACTCGCTGACCGGCGACCTTGCCGGCGTGACCGAGTTCTACTGCGACGCGCTCGGGATGCGGGTGACCGATCGCCTCGGCGACGAGGGCTGCTGGCTGCATCTCGGGGCCGATCACCACACGGTGGCGCTCGTCGGCAAGGGCTACTACCACTTTCACCATCTCGCGTTCGAGCTGACCGACTGGGGGGAGCTACGGGTCGCGCTCGACCACCTCGCCCAGCACGGGCGGTGGCTGGCGTGGGGACCCGTGCGCCACGCGCTCGGGCAGAACCTGGCCGCTTACGTGCGGATCCCCGAGGAGGAGTGCATGGTCGAGCTCTACAGCGACATGGAGCAGCTTGCCGCCGACCACGAGCCGCGAATGTGGCCCGACGATGCCCACTCGTCGAACACGTGGGGGATCCTGCCGCCGCGGTCGTACTTCCGGTTCGACGACGAGGCCGTGGATTGGGAGCGCCAGGGCCTCGAGGCGCTCGGACACCCGCTGCCGGCGGCGGTCGAGTGATGGCTCTTTCAACAACCACCCAAGCCACTGGCGCTCGCACCGGGGAACAGTTTCTCGAGGGGCTCCGCCAGGGGGGGCGCGAGATCTGGCTCCGGGGCGAGCGGATCACCCATCCACTCGACCACCTGGAGTTGCGCGACGCCGCCCTGTCGCTCGCGCGCGTGTTTGATCTCCAGCACGAGCACGCATCCGAAATGCTCGCGCCGTCCCCGGGGGGTCCCGAGCGCCTCGTCAACATCACGCACCTGATCCCGCGGGAGCACGACGAGCTGGTCCGGCGCCGGCGCGCGTTCGAACTGGTCGCGGCGCTGTCGGGCGGCGTGATGGGGCGGACCCCCGACTACCTGAACGTGACGTTCGCGTGCTTCGCGGGGCGCTCGGAGGTGTGGGCGCGCCGAGGGAACGACCGTGGCGCCGCGAACCTGGTCGCCTACCAGGAGTTCATGCGCGACGCCGACCTATCGACGACACACGCGCTGATGAACCCGCAGGTCGACCGGACCAAGCCCGAGGCCGAGCAGGCGATGGGACAGGTCGCGCTCCACAAGGTGGGGGAGACCGCCGACGCGATCGTGGTCCGGGGCGCGCGGATGCTGGCGACGCTCGCGCCGTTCGCCGACGAGCTGCTGGTGTACCCGGGCTCCGACATCCGGCCCCAGGACGGCCGCTACGCGCTGTCATTCGCGATCCCGATCGCCACGCCGGGCCTTCGCTTCATCTGCCGCGACAGCTATTCGAAGCAGCGCGACGTGTACGACTACCCGCTGTCGGCGCGGTTCGACGAGATGGACGCGGTCGTGATCTTCGACGACGTCGAGATCCCGCGCGAGCGCGTCTTCTTGGACGGCGACACCGTCGGCTACAGCGAGGTGATCACCGACACGGGCTGGCGCGGACACATCATGCACCAGGCGTTCACGCGCGCGTGGGTCAAGCTGTCCTTCGCGCTGGGGCTCGGGCACGCGATCGCGACGACCACCGGCGTGGTTCGGTTCGACCACATTCAGGAGAAGCTCGGCCAGATCTGGGCGATGAGCGAGCTCGCGCGGTCGGCGATCGTCGCGGGCGAGGCCGGTGCGTCCGTTGATGCTGGCGGGGTCATGGCTCCGGATGAGCGGCCGTTCGTCGCGTTGCGAGGTGAGATGCCGAAGTGGCTGCCTCGCGTGAACGAGCTGCTTCAGCTGATCGGCGGCGGGGGGTTCATGGCCACTCCGTCTCGAGCCGATTTGGATGGACCTTTGCGGGCCGAGATCGAGCAGTACTTCCAGGCCGCGGGCGCCGGCGCCGAGCGGCGGATCCGGCTGTTCCGCCTGGCCTGGGACTTCCTCGGCTCGGAGTTGGGGGGGCGTGGCGAGCTATATGAGCGGTTCTACCTGTCGGACTCGTGGCGGATGACCGCGCTCGCGTACACGATCGCCGACAAGTCGTTCCCCGAGTCGCTCGTCGAGCAGTTCCTTCGCGACTAATGGCGTCGACGGTTCTGGTCATCGGGGGCGGGACCGGGATCGGGGCGGCGGTCGCGCGCCGGATGGCTTCAGCAGGCTATGAGGTGTGTGTAAGCGGGCGTCGGTTGGAGCCCTTGCGGCAGGTCGCTGCCGAGGTCGAGGGCCTGGCCGTCAGCGCCGACGCCTCGACTCCCGAGGGCGCGTCGAGGACCGTGGAGGCGTGCGTCGAGCGGTTCGGGCGGCTCGACGCGCTCGTCGTGAGCGCCGGCGCCGGGGCCGGGGCGATGGTCGCCGAGCAGACGATCGAGCGCTGGAACCTCGTGATCGGCACGAACCTGACCGCTCCGTTCCTCGTCTGCCGGGCCGCGCTCCCACACCTGATCGAGGCCCGCGGCGCGATCGTGACGATCTCCTCGCTCGCGGCTCTGCGCGCCGACCCCGCGTCGGCGGCGTACTGCAGTTCGAAGGCCGGCCTCGTGATGCTCACTCAATGCATCGCGCTCGATTACGGGCCGCTCGGGGTGCGAGCCAACACGATCTGCCCCGGTTGGATTCGGACCGCGATGGCCGATGAGGAGATAGACGTGCTCGCGGAGCGGCGCGGAGTCGACCGCGAGGGGGCGTACGCGATCGCGGTGGCCGACGTACCGGCGCGCCGCGCCGGGAGCCCCGACGAGGTGGCCGAGGCCGTCGCGTGGCTGGCGTCGCCCGCGGCCTCGTATGTCAACGGCGCGGTCCTGACCGTCGACGGTGGCGCCGCGATCGTCGACGTCGGTACGCTCGCATTCGGACCGAATGTCCAGTCGCGGTAAGCACAAGAAAACGAAGGCGCGGCTGCGCGCTGGTCAACGAGAGGAGAGAGAGATGGCCCAGGATCTCGACGATCGCGACGCCGCCACGCGGCCCGGCCAGGGCGACCAGCGCGCCGCCGCTGCGCGGGCGAGGCTCGTGGGCAGCCTGTCCGAGCTCGCCGACGTCGGCGTCCGCGGCGTGCGCCTCCAGTACGCCGACCTGCACGGGATCGCCCGCGGCAAGCTAATCCCCATCTCGGCTTTCCCGCATGTCGCGGACGAGGGGATGGGATTCGTCGAGGCGGTCATGACCGTCGACCTTCGCCACAACGTGGTCGCCGGCTTCGAGCAAGGCTTCCCCGACTTCCTCGCGCGCCCGGAGCTGAACACGCTCGTGCCGCTGCCATGGGAGGAGGACGTAGTCGCGTGCCTCGTCGACCTCGAAGATCCGGTCACGCACGAACCGCACGCGCTCGATAGCCGGGGGGCTTTGAAACGAGTGCTGGCCCAGTTCTCCGATTTCGGGGTAGCTCCCGTGGTCGGGCCGGAGCTCGAGTTCTACCTGATGGAGCCGGATCCAAGTTCGCCACGCGGGTTCCGTCCGTACGCCGGCCAGGACAGCGCCGTGTACACGGTTGGCGACATGGCTGACCCCAAGGGAACGCTCGCCCGCATGCTCGACGCCGCCGTCGAGCTCGAGGTAGGAGCGATCGCCGCCGCCCACGAGTACGGCCGCAGCCAGTTCGAGATCAACCTGCGCCACTCCGCCGCGCTCGACTCGGCCGACCGCGCGTTCCGCTTCAGGGCGATGGTCAAAGAACTGGCGGCGCGGGACGGACTGCTGGCCACGTTCATGGGCAAGCCATTCAACGACGATGAGGGGTCGGGATTCCACCTGCACGTGTCGCTCGTCGACTCCGACGGTTCAAATGCGGGCGAGGACGGCGAGGGCCAGCACGGCCTGACCAAGGTCATGTGTCACTTCATCGCCGGCGTGATGGAGCACGCGCGGGCGATGATGGTGTTCTTCAACCCGACCGTGAACGCCTACCGGCGGATCAGCGCCGAGGCGCTCGTCCCCACCCGGGTGTGCTGGGGTCACGACCACCGGATGACGCTCGTCCGGGTCCCGAAGGAGCGCGGCGCCTCGACGCGACTCGAGCTGAGGCTGGGGGATGGCACCGCCAATCCGTATCTCGCCTACGCCGCCGCGCTCGCCGCCGGCCTCGACGGCATCAGGCGCGAGCTAACGCTGCCGGAGCCGGTCGAGGGAATGATTTACGACCTGCCCGACGAGGCACTCGGCGCGACGCTGCCGACGACCTTCGCGGAGGCGCTCGAGGCGCTCAAGGCCGATCAGGTGATGATCGACGTGCTCGGGTCGCGACTCGTCGAGACGTTCGAGACGATCAAGATGGCCGAGCTCGAGCGCTTCCGCGCCTGGGTCACCGACTGGGAGTTCGCCGAGTACTCGAAGCTGCTGTGACGCCGCCCGCGGGGGACTCGCTCCGGCTGCACTGACTCCCTCCGGCCGCGGTGGCTCGCTCCGGCCGCGACGGCGCGCTTGACCCGCTCGGGACGCCTGCGTAATGTATTCAGAACGCACTTATCGGTCGTGCCGTAGATACACCTGAGGAGAGGGCGATGGCAGACGCGGATGGCGCAGTGACCGTGGAATCGGGCGGCTCGCTGGGGCCGAAAAAACTGACCACGATCCACGCGGTCGGGCAGGCACTCGGAATCGGCCCGATCTTTTCGGCCGGCGCGGTCACCGGCCTGGTGGCGGCCGTGGCCGGGTTCAACACACCGCTGTCGATCCTCCTGGGCTCGATCGGCGCCCTGGGCATCGCCTATGTCGTCTCGTTGTACGCGCGGCGTTATGTGGGCGCCGGCGCGATGTACGAGTACCTGGCACGTGCCGTCAACAATTCGTTTGGAATCTTCTCCGGAGGTACCTACCTGGTCGGGGTGCTGATGCTCGGCTCGGGCGGGATCTACCTCGGCCTGTGCTTCCTCGTCCAGGGCTTCTTCGCCAGCCATCTGCACGCCAACATCCCCTGGTGGGCGGGCGGGCTCGCCGGCCTGGTGGTCGCCCTCGTGCTCAATTATTTCGGGGTCCGCCTGGCGGTGCGCGGCGTGCTCACGCTTTGCGGCTTGTCGGCGATCCCGTTCCTGATCCTGTCGGTCGTGATCATCGCCAAGGGCGGCCAGAGCGGGAATACGCTGTCGGTGTTCAACCCCAGCGAGACTTCGCTGAACACTGTCTTCAACGGGATCCTGTTCGCGATCCTCCTGTTCGTCGGGTTCGAGGCGGCGGCTTCGATCGCCGAGGAGATGCACGCTCCGCGCGACCGGATCCCGGTCGCTGTGCTCGGCACTGTGGCGGTCGCCGCCGTGTTCTTCCTGCTGGTCTGCTACGCGGCGACGATCGGGTACGGCAAGGTGGCGCTTGCTCACAACGCGTGGGGAAGCTCGCCGGACGCGATGGGCGACCTCGCCCAGCACTACGTAGGGACGTGGCTCAGCGTTCTCATCGACCTGGGGATCATCCTCGACGCACTCTCGCTGGGGATCGCGATCATGGTCACCGCCTCGCGGCTGCTGTTCGCCCTCGGGCGCGACCGCCTGCTTCCAGAGTGGTTGGGGACCACATCGCGTCACAACACGCCGGTGGCCGCCATCGGCGTGCTCGGGGCCTGGGGGATCATCGTTCTGCTCTGGACCGCTGTGACCGATTACGCCCCCAACGGGGGCGCGAACGTGATCGAGACGTTCACGATCTCGGCCAACGCCGGCAGCTTCCTCGTCGAGACGATCTACATCTTCCTCGCGGTGTTCGCGCTGCAGATCGTGTGGCGGGACTTCTCGGGCTTCGGCGCGGTGTGGCGGCTGATCGCGGTCCTGGTCGGCTTGGCCGCACCGATCCTCGCGTTCAAGGGGTCGCTGGACCCGTTCCCGTCCTCCCCCAACAACCAGGCCGTCTTCATCTGGATCGGGGGGATGATCCTCGCACTGATCTGGTGCCTGTACCTGCGGGCCACGCGCTCGGAGGAGGTTCGGGCGGCGGCGGCGTATGCCGCGGCCGACGCGGAAGGAGGCGTCCGCGATGTGGAGCTCGGGACCGCGCAGGTAGCCGGCGATCGTTACTGACGCTGCGATGAAGTCCGCGGAGGCCGTGGGCCGATTCTCCCTCGGGGCCGCTCTCAAGCTCGCCGAGCTCGAGCGCTACGACAACGCACCGCTGTTGCACCGGCTGCGCGAGCGCGAGCCGGTGACCTGGTTCGCCGAGCAGGGCGTGTGGCTAGTCACCAGCAAGGCGCTGTTCGACGAGCTCCAGATGGACCCGGGGCGCTTCGTGGTCGATGTTCCCGACAACCCGCAGCGCGTGGTGCTAGGTCGGCAGATGCTGGTCGTCGACGGGGAGGAGCACGCGCGTCATCGGGGGCCGTTTGCCGAGTCGTTCAAATACTCCGCCGTGCGCCGGCAGTTCACGGACGTCGTCGCGGATCGCGTCGAATATTTGCTCAGCGCGATAGAGGCCGGGAGCGGGGGCTCGGATTCTGGTGCGGCCGACCTCGGCGCCGCGTTCGCCAACCCGTTCGCCGTCGGCGTGGCGAGCGATGTCCTCGGCCTCGGGCTGGAGGAGATCGAGGAGGTGCACCACATCTACACCACGTTCGCCGAGGGAATGGTCGGCTACCGCGACCCCGGGGCCGTCGCGCGCGCCGCTCAGGGCCGCGCCCGGATGGACGAGCTCCTGGCGCCCCGAATCGAGCGCCTCGCGCGCGAACCCGACGACTCGATGCTCGCCGCCGCCGTCGGCGGCGGCGCGGTGGCGTGGCGCACGCAGGAGGAGCTGCTCGCCAACCTTCGCCTCATCCTGTTCGGCGCGATCGAGACCGTGGAATCGATGATCCTCAACACCACCTGGGCGCTGCTCTCGCACACCGAGCAGGCGCAACTGCTTGCCGCCGATCCCGACCTGTGGCCGGGGGCGGTCCAGGAGGGACTGCGCTGGGTCCCGCCGGTGGGATACACCGACCGTTGGGCGAGCGTCGACACCGAGCTCGGAGGCGTGCCGATCGCTCGCGGCGATTACCTGCTCGGGGTAATCCATGCCGCCAACCGCGATCCGGCTACGTTTCCGGATCCGGATTGCTTTGACATCACCCGCGACGTCCGGCGCCAGAACTTCTCGTTCGGGAAGGGCATCCACATGTGCCTGGGCGTGAACCTCGCGCGACTGCAGGGCGCGATTGCATTGCGCAGCCTGTTCGAGCGGCTGCCGGGCTTGCGGCTGGACCCGGCGCATCCGTCGGAGCCGGCGGGGTTCAACTTCCGTCGGCCGCCGCATGTGCACGTCCTCTGGGATCGTTGAGCGATCGAGTCGGCCACGCATTCACTCGTCGGCCCACACGTGCGAGCGAGGCCCGTCCTGCCCCCAATCCGGCGCCGCACCACACCTCGGTCGAGTGTGGATACATTACGCATAATGGTGGTATCCTCCGCGCCACGATGGAGTCGGTCGATCTGCTCGACTACGACCTGTTCGCCGACCACGAGCCGTGGGAGGTGTTCGAGCTCCTCCAGCGCGAGGCGCCGGTGTATCGCCATCCCGAGCCCGACGGCCGCGGGTTCTGGGCGCTCACCAAGTACGACGACGTGCTGGCGGTTCTACGCGACACGAAGACGTACTCGTCGGAGCTCGGTGGCGCGGCGACCATCGAGGATCTGCCCGAGGACGTCCTGGCCGCCCGGCGGAACTTCCTCGAGTTCGATCCGCCCAAGCACGGCCGCTACCGCCGGCTGATCTCGAGGCAGTTCACCCCGCCCGCGGTCGCACGCTACGAGGAGTGGCTGCGCGAGCTGGTCCGCTACCGCTTGGACAACGTGTTGCCCGAGGGCGAGTTCGACCTCGTGCACGAGCTCGCGGCGCCGATCCCAATCCGCGTGCTCGCGCACATCCTCGGCCTGCCTGAGGAGATCCTGCCCCACCTGATCGACCTCGGCGACCGGCTGTTGGTCGACACCGACCCCGAGTACGTCGGGGAGCACGCCTACGCCGGCGAGCGCGATGAGTACCGGTACAAGCCGTTCGGGTCGCCCTGGGCCGACGAGCTGTGCGCGATCGGGCGCGAGTACTACGCCGACCGGCGCGCCTGCCCTCGCGACGACGTCCTCAGTCTGATCGCTAACGGCGAGGTCGAGGGGGAGTCGATGTCCGAGCAGGACCTCGACAATACGTTCGCGCTCCTGATCGTGGCCGGGAACGAGACGACGCGCCAGGCGATCAGCCTCGGCACGCTCGCGCTCGCCGAGCATCCCGACGAGTGGGAGCGCCTCCGAGATGATCGCTCGCTGATCCCATCCGCGACCGAGGAACTGTTGCGGTTCTCCTCGCCCGTGTGGTTCTTCCGCCGCACGACCACGCGCGACGTGACCGTCCGCGACGTCGACATCGCCGCCGGCGAGAAGGTGATCGTCTGGTTCGCCGCCGGCAATCGCGACCCCGACCACTATCCGGATCCCCACCGCCTCGACCTCGCGCGCAACCCGACCGACCATCTGACGTTCGGGCGGGGTGGGCCGCACCAGTGCCTCGGGGCCCATCTCGCGCGGCTCGAGCTCCGCGTATATCTGGAGGAGCTTGTCGAGCGCGTCGAGCGGATCGAGCTCGCCGGCGAGCCGGTGCGCCAGCGCACGAACTTCACCAACGGCCTCAAGCGGCTGCCCATCCGCGTCACGTTGCCCTGATTGTGAGCGTCTCCGGCGGGTCGCCGCGGTTCGTGCTCGTTCTCAGCGAGAACTGGACTATGACCTCGCCACGCGACCTGCGGGCACTGGTCAGGATGGCGGTCGAGGCCGAGGACGCGGGCATCGACGGCGTGATGCTGAGCGAGCACATCGTGCTAGGGCAATCGGCGGGCGCTCTTGGCCGTCCGGAGAATCCACGCGACTACGCGGCGCCCGGGAATCAGGATCCCGACACGCCGTGGCCCGACTCGATCGTGTTGATGAGCGCGATCGCCGCGGCCACGACCCGGCTACGGCTCATCGGCGCGGCGATCATCGCGCCGCTACGCCATCCGGTGCTGCTCGCCCATCAGCTCGCAACGCTCGACCTGCTGTCCGAGGGGCGGCTTGTCGTCCAGCCGACGGTCAGCTGGCATCGCGAGGAGTACGCCGCGCTCGGGGTTCCGTTCGAGCGCCGCGGCGAGTTGCTCGACGAGCACCTGGCGGCATGGCGCGCGCTGTGGCGCCCGGGCCCGGCGTCTTTCGACGGCCGGTGGTATCGCTTCGCCGATGTGTGGCTGGAGCCCAAGCCGTACCGGGCGGACGGTCCGCGTCTGTGGTTCGGCGGGATGACGGTGGGACCGTGGATCGTCCGCCGGCTGGTCGAATACGGGCACGGCTTTCACCCGTTCGGCCAGCCCTCGGCCGATGAGCTCCGGCCGTTGATCGATGGGATGGCGGCGGCGGGGCGGTCGTTTTCCGAACTTGAGGTCGTGGGCGGGATCCGGGGCCGGTTCCCTGCTGCGGACGGGGTCGCGGATCTGGCCGAGGCCACGGAGGCGATCCCGGCGCAGCTCGAGGCCGGCTACACGACGATCTGCTTCAAGCCCTCGCAGTACACCGACTCTGTGTCGGAGGTCGGCCGGCTGTGCCGGCAGTTGGTGCGGTCATTCGGGCGCTGAGAACAGCGCGGTTCGTTCGACGACGGTCTTGACGTCCGAGTAGAAGTCGAACGAGTGGTGGCCGCCCTCGCGGCCGATGCCCGAATCGCCGGCGCCGCCGAACGGCGTCTCGAGATCGCGCACGTAGAAGCAGTTGACCCACACCGTGCCGGCGACGACCGCGGCGCTGACCCGGTCCGCGCGGCCCGCTGAGCCCGTGTAGACGGTGGCCGCGAGGCCGTAGTCGGTGCCATTCGCGAGTTCGATCGCCTCCGCCTCGGTGTTGAACGTCTGCAGCGTGAGCACCGGTCCGAACACCTCTCTTTGCAGGATCTCTGCGTCCGGGGGCACATCGGTGAACAGCGTCGGGGGGTAGTACAGGCCGCCGATCGGTCGCCCTCCGAACGCGAGGTTCGCGCCGGCTTCGAACGCGCGCTCGACGTACCCGGTCACCCGCTCGAGCGCGACCGGGTGGATCAGCGGGCCGTATGTGGTGTCCGGGTCGCGCGGGTCGCCGACGCGGATCTCGGCCACGCGCGCCTCAAAGAGTTCGAGGAAGTCGTTGAGGATCTCTCGTTGGACGAGGAGGCGGGTGCCCGCGAGGCACACCTGGCCGGAGTTGTCGTACTGGTAGGCCGCGGTCGCCGCCGCCGCGTCGAGGTCCGCGTCGTCGAACACGATGAACGGCGATTTGCCTCCGAGCTCGAACGACACCGGCGTGAGGTGTGCGGCCGCGTCGCGATAGACGGTGTGCGCGGTCGCGGGCGACCCGGTGAACGCGACCCGATCGACGTCCTTGTGCCCGGTGAGGGGCGCCCCCGCGCCCGCGCCCGTGCCGTGGATGACGTTGAGCACGCCCGGCGGGAGACCGGCCTCATCGGCCAGATCGCCGAGCATCGAGCAGGTGAGGGGCGCCCACTCGGGGGGCTTCAGCACGACCGTGTCGCCGGCCGCGAGCGCCGGTCCGACCCGCCAGGTCGCGAGCATGAACGGCGCGTTCCACGGCGTCGAGACGGCCGTGACGCCGGCCGGGTCGTAGCGCACGCGGTTGCGCTCGCCACCGTGGAGCGTGCGGGGTTGTTCCGTGAGGCTGTTGCACGCGAAGTCGGCGAAGAAGCGGATGTTGTTCGCCGCGCGCGGCAGGACGCGCAGGCTCATGGCCTCGTACAACGAGCCGTTGTCGGCGGTCTCAACCTTGGCCAGGTCGGGGACGGCGGCGTCAATCGCGTCGGCAAGTCTCGTGAGGTGGGCGTGGCGCCCCTCGGGTCCGAGCCTCGCCCATTCCGGGAACGCTCTTCGGGCGGCTTGCACCGCCGCGTCGACCTCGGCCTGGCCTCCGTTGGCGACCTCGGCGAGCTTCCAATCGTCCCAGTCGATCGGGCTGCGGACCTCGAACGTCGTTTCGCTGCTGACGCGGCGGCCGTCGATGTAGTGGTCGACCGGGACGCTGACGCCCTCGACCTCGACCGTGTTGCCGCTCATGTGCTCGCCAGGTCGCAGACGGCCGTGACGATCGCGCGTACGTCTTCCTCGGTCGTCCGGTAGTTGACGAAACACGCGCGCAGCGCCGTGGCGCCGTCGACCTCGGCGGGCGCGAGCAGGATCCGGCCGTCGGCGGCGATCGCCCGGGCGAGGGCCATGTTGTGGGCGTCGGGGTCGGTTCCCGGGGGTGGGAGGTGGCGGAAGCAGACGGCGGACAGCTGGGGCTCGACGAGCAGCTCAAACCGCGGGTCGGCTGTTATGAGGGACGCCAGGAGCGTTGCTTGGTCAAGGTTGCGCTCGATCGCGGCGCGGATCGCGTCGGCCCCATGCACCGTGAACGCGAGCCACAGCTTCAGCCCCCGCAAGGGTCGCGAGTACTCGAGCGAGCGGTCCACCGCGTGGAGCTGCTCGCCGTGCGGCATGTACCCCTCGTGGTGCGAGAACGCGTGCTCGAGCGCCTCGACGTCGTGCATCAACAGGACGCTGCACGCCTTGGGGACGTACAGCCATTTGTGGGCGTCGACGGTGGCAGAGAAGGCGCGGTCGAGGCCCTTGAAGAGATGGCCGGCTCGGTCTGTGGACGCGGCAGGGAGGCCGTAGGCGCCGTCGACGTGGAGCCAGACGTCGTCGCCGCACACGTCGGCGAGGCCCTCGATATCGTCGACCGCGCCGGTCAGCGTCGTCCCCGCGGTGGCGACGACCGCCACCGGCGTTATGCCCTTTTGTCGGTCTTGCTTGATCGCGTCCGCGCACGCGGTCACGTCCATCCGTCTGTGGGCGTCGATCGGGATCGCGCGGACGTTCCGGCCGCCGATGCCGAGGACCTCGGCGGCGCGGCGGACCGAGTAGTGCGCCTCCGCCGAGCAGTACAGCGCCGTCTTGCGGTCGCCGGCGCCGTCGTGGCGGACGCCCGGGAGCGCCCGCTCGCGGGCCGCGGTCAGCGCGGTCAGGTTCGCGATCGTGCCGCCGGCGGCGAGCAGCCCCGGGGATTCGTCGTCGAACCCCACGAACTGCCCGACCCAGCGGATCGTTTGCGCCTCGAGCAGGTCGGCGGCGCCGGCGCTGTTGGCCACGTTGACGTCGTGGGAGGCCATCAGCGCGTCGCCGAGGACGCCGATCTCGAGCCCCGAGGAGCCGATGTAGGCGAACCAGCGGGGGCGCGTCTGCGCGAGCGAGCGGTCGAGCACGTCGGCGGCTGCGTCCAGCGCCTCGCTCGCGTCCGAAGGCGCGGTCGGGAGCGGGCGGCTGAGCAGCGCGCGAGTGTGGTCATCGGGGAGCGGCTGGCCGGGTCGCGGATGGTCGAAGCTCCGCCAGGCCTCGTCGATCAGCTCGGCGGCGTGCTCGAGCACGTGTTCGCGATCGGGGAGCGAGAGGGCGGGCCCCTCGGTCGCGGTCGGATCGCTCGTTGATGTCACGGTGGAGCCAGCCTAGCGCCGGGGGCGCCGTCTCAGTCCGTTCGGACACGGCAGCTAGAGTGATTCGCGCAGTGAGTTCGAAGCCCGCATTGATCTTCCAGCACGGGCGACTCGGGCCGCCCGCCCGCGTCGCCGAGTGGCTCGACGAGCGTGGGATCCCGTACGTGGTGCACCATGCCGGCTCGGACGGTTCGGTGACCCCTACCGATTTCTCATTCGTGGTCTCGCTCGGATCCCAGCACTCGGCCACGGCTGTTGACCCACAGTGGGTACCGGAGGAGATCGACGCTTTGCGCGTGGCGGTCGACGCGGACGTGCCGGTGCTCGGGCTGTGCTTCGGCGGCCAGGCCCTTTCGCTCGCGCTCGGCGGGGGCGTCGACGTGCTTGATCAGCCCGAGATCGGCTGGTTCCCGATTGAGACGGTCGACGGCGACCCGATCCCGAGCGGCCCATGGTTGATGTGGCACACCGAGCAGATGGTTGTCCCGCCGGGTGGGGTCGAGCTTGCGCGTTCGCCTGCCGGGCCTGCCGCGTTTGCGTTCGGTCCGCATCTCGCGGTTCAGTTCCATCCCGAGGTCGACGTCGAGCGCGTCGCGGCCTGGGCGGAGCGTGACGAGCACCTCGCGACCGTCGGGCTCACTCCCGACGACGTCGTCGCGCAGAGCGAAGTTCATGCGCCGGCGGCACGTGAGCAGGCGTTCGCGCTGTTCGATCGGTGGCTCGCCGGCGCAGGTCTTAACGGTCGCGCTCCGGACTCCTCCGGCGCCGACTAGCTCGCCTCTGTAGCGCCGCGTTCCAATCCACCGGAGCCGCTGTCACAAGTCAGCGGAACTTGGCCGGCTCGCAATTTTCGGCCGTCACACTCGGTCCATGAGCGCCAAGTGGACTGGTTGGGACGACACAGAGGAATGGGACTCGGAGGCACACGCCGCCTGGTGCGAGAAGTGGGCACCGAAGTGCCCGATGCGCCACCGTCAGCGGTCAGCGACGCTGGTCGGCTACCGCGAGCGGGAGCCCGGCCGCCTCCAGCTTCGAGCGCTGATCAGGGTCGGGACTGAGGGCGACTGCGACGCGATCGTGGAGGAGGACGAGGAGACCGTCCGGGTCCGAGTGGTCCTGTGCTGGCCGGACAGTAAAGACCACTGGAACGATCGCGACTACATGGACTGCCCGGTCCACGTCTACCTCGAGAAGCCGCTCGATGGTCGCAAGGTGATCTGGGTCGACGACGAAGTCGAACTGCCGCTGTTCGTGCCCGACTGGTAGGCCAAGGCGGCGGCCGGATGCTATGCCGACACCGCAGCTCGCGCACTCCTCGCACTGCTGAACGATGCCGAGTTAGAACGGCGTAGAGGCGGCGAGGCCGAGCGCGCGCGGCGCGTCGAACTCACTGGCCGCGCCGAACAGCCACGGCCGGCCGGCCCACACGTACGCGTCGACGTAGCGCGAGGCGAGTCCGGCGTCCGAGGCCGACAGGTGCCAGCGCGGGCTGGCGACCTGGGCGGTCGGCGGGATGCCGAGCGTCACGCACAGCGTGTCGTGCGCGTTGCGACAGACGCGGGGGTCGTTGACGTTGCCGGGATAGTCGCCGTTTAGGAACCCGGCGCCGTTCTCCGCGGTGCTGACCACGAAGTGCTTGTTGCTGATGCCGGCCGCCGCGAGCGCCTGCACCAGCCGGGCGCCGTACTCGACCTCGCTGCTCGTGGTGTCGTACTCGCTGGTGTTGAGCGCGAACCCGCGCACGGAGCTGACGCCGGCCCGCTCGAGCATCGACACCGCCGCGTTGAACGAAGGGAAGTAGCGAGCGCCGGCGTCGACGTAGACCGTGGTGTGCGGCAGTGCGTTGAACCGTTGTGCGGCGTAGTTGACCAGTTGGAGCGGAACCGGCGACGGCGCGCATACCGCGAACGGAAGGTCGGGCTGGAGAATCAGCGCGACGCGCGAGGACCCGATCCCGGCGGCGAAGTTGTTGATCCAGGTCTTGTAGCTCTGCTGGTCGGCGGCATTCCATGAGCCGTTCGGACACGCCTGCCCTTCCCACGGATCCAGCCGGAAGATCGCCACCTGGCTGAGCACGGCCGGGTTGCCGTGGGTCGTGCTCGCGATGAAGTCCTGCGCCACGCTCTTGGCGCCCGCGTCGGGATCCCAGGCGCCGAAGGTGAACATCAGCGGCTTGAGCGCGATCTTCGCGAGCAGCTGCCTATTGCGGCCACGCGCCGCCTGGTAGTTGGGGTAGATGCTGTTGTAGTTGGGGCCGGTGTACACGCCCCACTTCATTCCCGCCAACGGGTTCGTCCGCGATGCATGCGGCAGCCCGTTGTTGGCCACCCCGGCAACCGCGGGCGACTGGGCAACGGTCAAGACGAGCGCCACCGTCAGCGCCCAAATGAGCGCAGCGGACCTGCGCACCCGCCTGCGTTTGATAAGTCCAGACGCCCCCATCAGGATCGCGGCACTGTACCAGCACTGTTATGCGTAGTCGCCAGACGCTGGCCTACGCAACATCCTCGTCAACCATCGCCTCGGCGTCCCCGGGCTCATCGATATCGATGATGATCACGTGCTTGGTGCGGTTGAAGAAGAGTCGGATGCAGGTGAAGCCGTACTCCACGTAGTCCGGCTGCGGAAGGCCGTTCTCCTCGAGCAGTTCGCGCATCCGCGTCTCGGCTTCAATCTTCTGGGCCAGGGTTGCCATGCCGGCAGCATCGCCCCGATCCCTGCAACGGATCAAGACACAGTCGTTCCAACTCTGTGCCAATTCGCAGCCCGAAGAACTCGCCGTCCTACCGGTTCATAGAGGCGAGTCGCGCAGCGAAGCCGACGGTCCAAAATCCGCCCTGGCGCTGACGCGGTGCTACGATTCTTGGTCCGCCGCGGGGTGGAGCAGTCTGGTAGCTCGTCGGGCTCATAACCCGAAGGTCGCGGGTTCGAATCCCGCCCCCGCTACCTCAAAACCGCTGGAAATCGAGGCCTCCGAGAGATCGGGGGTTTCGTCGTTAGGGGGACGCACAGCCCATTTGATTGGGTCTGACGCGACGGGGAGGGGGCGAATTCCGCGCGCTGCTTGCTCTTGAAGTCCCGGTGTGCTCGGGCGAAGACCACATCGAGCGGTTCGTGATCGAGTTGCTCTCGACCGGCTCCATGATCTTGGGCGTCATCGGGGACCTACTGACGCGCTACCGCCCGACGCCTACCCAGGTGAGGCGCCCGCGGAAGTGGTTGTGGAGATGGTGTGCGGATCGATCGCAAACGCGCTCGGGGCGGTCGAGCCCGCGCGGCTCCGGTCGAACCTATGGCTGACAGGTCATCGGCCGTTGCGCATCGAGCCCACCGAGGGCAGTCGTTACGGCGGCGTGGGACGTTGATGGCTTGGACGGCTGATCATCCTCGGCTCATCCGCCGCGCTCGGTTCCCAGCTGCTCGATGGCGGCGCGAGCGACGTCTTGCTCTTCGATCGAGTCGGCCCCGCGATCGACGGCGGCGACGAGCGCGGCGTGGGCTATCCCGAGGGTCGTCCGCAGATTGCGCGCGGTCCGCGCCCGGTTGAGCTCGGCGAGCCGTTCGACCGCGGCGGTCGAGAGGACGGTCTCGCTTGTCACGTTCGCAGCGAGCTGAGCGCGACGGTCGAGGATCCGCCCGAGCTGGCCGCTGACGACAGGCGGTACGGCAAGTAAGCGCTCCAGTGCACCGTGCTCGCGCCGCGCTCTCTCGAACGAGGGCATTTCGAGGTATTCGTCGTGGACGGAGACGATCAATCCGGCGTGCAGTTCGGTGAGCGCGCGCAGTATCGGGCCGAAGAACGCGCTAACAAGCTGATCGCGGGTGCTGCCACTACCGGGCCGACGGGTGAAGCTATCGGAGTCGTCGACGACGATGACCGGTAGGCGGTCGAAGGCGGCGATCGTCTCGAGCGCCCGATTGACGTTCTCCAGGACCTCGCCGGCGGGCCGTTGCAGGTCGACGCCTTCGAGCGTGGAAATGACCTCGCCGGCGAGTTCGCCGCTGGCAACCCAGAACATCGCGGCGAGCTTGGCCGCGAGCCGACGCTCGCTGCCGGGCAAAGGGCGCCGCGTGGCTGCCGCGGTGAGGATCGCGTCCCGATCACGCGCGGTCAACGTGCCGGCGCGCTGGGCGTCGCGCACGACGCTCTGGACCAGGTGGGCGGCGAATCGCCGCACGTCGAGTACGACCTGGTCGTCGTCGAAGGCGACCGAAACCCAGATCGGTGCGATCGTTCCGGTCGGGTCATCGAGTGTGTAGCGGATGAGGCTCGTCTTGCCGCACCCGATCGGCCCTTTCACGCCGAGGCGCTCGGTGCTTCGTGCCGCGCGGAGGACGCTGCTCTCGGTGCCGGCGCGCCCCTGGTCGTCGAACGGGACGTGGAACGCGGGCATATCGACGTGCAGCGGGCTGCCGTCGAACGCGTGCGCGCCGAGGAGTTGGGTGAGGATTTCGTTGCTCATGCGGGAGTCCGCACCGCGAAACGACGCGCCGGCCGCCCGCGCCGCCCCGGCTCGTGCTGCTCGATGGTCTCAAGCAGCCCGGCGGACTCGAGCTCGTGCATGAGCTGGCTCGCGCGCTGCCGGCTCGCACCGATCTGCCGCAGCATTGCCTCGTCGGACGCGCCAGCCGGTCCGTGTTCTGCCAGATAACCCACGAGCGCACCAGCGAGCGGGCCGGCGAGCGCGCCGGCCTGCTGGGCGACCCCATCAGTCTTCGCGCTGGCCGGCGTTAGGCCGGCCTGGATGTCACCGGCGGCTCGCAGCAACCGTCGCGGGTTGCCGTATCCCGCCACGACGGCGCTTTTGATGTCGGCCTCGGTCAGATCGGGCAGGTGGGCACCCAGCAGCTTCGCCGCGTCTGCGTCGGTCAGCCGGTCGAGTCTGATGGTCTGCTCGAAGAACGCATCGGCGGGCGGCTCCAGGTAGAGCGCCTCGGCAGAGATGTCGCCGGCGACGATCCAAGCAGCGCCCTCGAGCGCCCACAGCTCGTTCCGCAGACTGCCGAACACGCCGTGGGCGACCGTCGGCGCGATCCCGTCAATCATCAGGCACACCGGACGCTCTAGCGCGGCGAGCCGTTCGTCGAGGAGGTCGAGTAGCTCCATCACGATCGCCGGCTGGGCGACCTGCCCGAACGGCCCGTCCGGCATGGACAGCGCCCGCAGGTCCTCGATCCAGCGAGCGCGGGACCCGGTCGGCTCGGCCAGTCGCTGGGTCCGGGCGACGAGAACGCCGAGCAACTGAGATGGGTTGGTCGCCAGCTCGCCGGTGACCATCACCGTGTCACGCCCGTCGTGCTGGCGTGCGAGTAGCCAGGCAACGTGGTTGAGCAGCGAGGTGCGCCCGCTACCGCGTTCTCCGAGCAGCAGCACCGGTTGCGAGGCGGCGACGGCTCGGATGATCGCGTCGGTCTCGCGAGTACGATCGACGAACCGGCGCTGGTCGGCCCGGGTCTGCGCGAGAGGCTGGCCGGTCATGGGCGCAATATTAGCAAAATCTTTGTGCTAATTGGTAGCACAAAGCATTTGGCGGCGAGCTACACCACGCGAGCTCGCCATCCATCGAGCGACGCTCAGTCAGCCCACCAGTCTCGCTGACCCTCCACGTCACCCCGCGGGTTATCGCCGAGGTTGGGCGCGCCGAAGACGAGGATCTCGAGGCCCTCGGGCCCGGCCTCGTACCCTCGCCATGTACCGGGCGGAACCCGCACGACGTCCCACTTCTTGACCTCGACGATCTCGTCGTCGAGCTTCATCCGTCCGCTCCCGCCCACGACCACGTACACCTCCTCCTGCTCCTTGTGCGTGTGGCCGTACGGGAACCGATAGTCGGGCGGGATCCACTGATAGCTCAGGCCGGACTGCTCGAGCTCGAGCGCCTTGCTCGCCATGCGGAACTCCAGGTCCGGCGCGCCGTCGAAATTCGACCCGACGTCGGCCAGATCCTCTCTGAGGTTCGTGAGCGTGAACGGCATGGCCGCGATTCTACGGTTCGGGCTTCATACCGCCGCCGCGCCGAGAGAGCTGACAGCCCCGTCGTTGACAGTCACGCGCAAACGCTCACCGGCCTCCGACGGTGCGTTCCGGTTGTGCCGGTGCGGACTCAGTGTCGTACCTGGATACGGTGTGACGTGGTCACCGAGTAAGCCAACCCTCGGATGGGTGTCGCGACATGTCGCGGTACCAGTTTTCAAGTGGCTTTTCAATGCGCGGAGGTGAGAAAAAAGTCGCAAATTCCGAGATTAAATCCCAGCCGAGGCTTGCTGAGAGCGTGATTACTCATTAGGTTCGACGATGTCTTTGGGGCCAATGAGTTGGTTGATTCTCCTCGAACCGGGGCGGGATCGGGAGTAATTCATGATGCGTGCGAATCATTCACCGCTTCAGTTTTTCGGTCTGATAGTGACGGTAACCGCGTTGGCCTCGGGCGTTTACGCGGGTCCGGCACTGGCCGGGTCGATGGCCGTCACGACCGAGTCAGATGGCACCCCGCCGCTCGCATTCCCTGCGTCCGCCACGACGGCCGCCGCGACACAGTCATCCGTCACAATCCCACCCGCGATACAGCTCGTCGCGACGCAGTCGCTCCCGACTGGGACGGCGCCGCTGACCGCGGGCAACCGAACTCGCGGTGGCGCGGCTGCAGCCGGCGGCGGTGGCGTCGGGCCAGTCACACCCCCCGACGTGCCTGAGTTCGCGGCGCTCGTCCTCGCGCTGGCGACCATCCTGCTGGTGCGTCTGTCCCCTGAGCGCGCGACCTGGAGATCGACATTGCTCGCGTCGGCACTCGAACACCCTGGCTGACCAACACGGCTGATCACCCAAGGGCGGGCCGCCAAGCCGAGGGGCCCGTCGCGTCACGCGGGGGCAGTTGCCTCGCATGACCCAGTCCGATCAATGCTCTGGTCGCCGGTCCCGTTCCGGGGCCGCGACATCAACGAATGAGGACTCACCAAACGATGCGAGTCGGACCCGGCGGTTTCCGCCTCCCGAAGAAGCCAAGAACTGCAGGATGGCGGGCGCTCGCGATCAGCGTGCTCGCGCTGGCCTTCCCCGCGGTGGCGGTGGCCGGGACTGCTCCAGCGCAGCCAACGGCGCCTGCGTCGATCCGGGCCAGCGCGGCACCAGCCCGAGCCGTCCAGACCCGCCTCGGCGACTACGTGCTCGCGTCAGGCAGCGGATATGGCGCCGCCGGCGGTTCCTCGATCGTGCGAGTTCTGCAGCGTGACCTCGATGCGGCGGGCTATCCGCCCGGGCGCCTGGACGGGCTCTACGGACCGCGCACGCGACGCGCCGTTGTCGCGTTCCAAGCGGCGCACGGTCTGCACGTGGACGGCATCGTGGGTCCGCGCACCTGGGCCGCGCTCCGTGCGCCGGTCCTCACCCTAGGCCCGGGGGCGGGCGATCAGGCCGGCGGGGACAACGTGGTGCGTTCGCTTCAGCGCCGACTGGCGGCTGACGGGAGTTCGCCCGGCCCGATCGACGGCCGTTATGGCGCGCTCACCGAAGCTGCCGTCAGGCGGTTCCAAAGTGCCCACCGCCTGCCGGCGACCGGGATCGCCGGTTCCCGCACGCTCGCGCTTCTGGCCGGGCTCGAGCCATCCCTTCGCCGGTCGAACGTGCTCCCGCGAAAGTCCGCGCCATCGGCCACGCGATCCAACCTCACGTCGCGGCCGACGGGCTCGGCCGTGGCCCCAGCGCCACGGGAGGGTCGAGCGAGTGGCGCCCACAGAGTGCTCGGCGCACCGGCCCACCGGCCGCGGTCGGGGGGCGTGACGTGGATGATCGCCCTCGTCGGTCTGGCACTCGCGCTGGCGTTGGCACTCCTCTCTTGGCTGCTCATCGCTTTCCTCAGGCATGCACCCCGCCGCAGCAAGGGCCGGTCCGGCCTCGCGAACAAGGCGGCCGACGATGCCAAATCGGCGGAGCTGGAGCACAGAGGCTCCGCGACGACGAACGGCGACTACGAAGCCGTCGCCCGAACCAACGGGACCCAGATTCACACCAACGGGCATCACGCCAATGCGAGTGCGGCTGGCATTAGCAATGGCGCGAACAACTGGCCGTCTCGGGGCCACACCGACGATCCCCCCAGGCCGGCCGACACCGCTGACGCTTTCAACCTCGGCCATCCACTCCCGGGCCAAGGGGGCGTGGTTGAAGCGGATGCGGCCGATGGTCACACCGATGAACGTGACCGTCGCACCGCCGCCTCGAACCTCGGCCGATTGCTCGAAGAGCAAGGGGCGCTGGCCGAGGCCGAGGCGGCTTATCGCCGGGCCGATGAGCTCGGCGACACCGCGGGCGCTTTCCACCTCGGCCTGCTGCTCGAGGGCCATGGGGGCGTGGTTGAAGCGCAAGCGGCCTACGGCCGCGCCGATGAGCGCGGTCACGGCGCCGCCGCCTCAAACCTCGGTCGATTGCTCGAAGAGCAAGGGGCGCTGGCCGAGGCCGAGGCGGCGTACCGCCGGGCCGATCAGCGTGGCGATGCCGAGGGTGCGTTCCGGCTGGGGGTGCTGCTCAGGCAGCGAGGGGAGCTGTATGAGGCCGCGGTCGCCTATGGTCGCGCCTCTAGTCGCGGCGTCAGTGCTGCCGATCTCGATCTAGGGGTCATGTTGGCCGAAAATGGGGAGCTGGCCGAGGCAGAGGTGGCGTTCGGGCGCGCCGACGAAGGTGGCGACGCGGTCGCGGCGTTCAATCTCGGCGTTCTGCTCGAGGATCGTGGTGCGCTCGCCGAGGCCGAGGCGGCGTACGGCCGGGCCGATGAGCGTGGCGATGCCGACGGGGCGTTCCGGCTGGGGGTCCTGCTGAAGAAGCGAGGGGCACTGGATGAGGCCGCGGCCGCATACGCCCGCGCGTCTGGCCGCGGCCACAATCCCGCCGCTCTCGATCTCGGGGTGTTGTTCGCGGAGCGTGGGGCGCTGGCTGAAGCCGAGGCGGCGTTCACGTGCGCCGACGAACGCGGCGACGCGGTCGCGGCGTTCAATCTGGGCGTTCTACTCGAGGACCGGGGCGCGCTGGCCGAGGCAAACGCGGCTTACCGTCGCGCCGAGCAGCGCGACGACGGGGCGGGCGTTGACACGGCTCAGGCCGCGCTTGGCGAGTTGGGCCAAGAGGTCGCAGAGACCAGGCGCGGTCGCGCTAGGCAAGCGCAGAATGCCTAGATCGAGGATCGTCCATCCCCCCGCTCGCGTGAGCGTCAAGCGGCCGGTCGTCTCGGCGCCGCTCGAGTCGGCGACGCCGATCGCCGCGGAGACGGGCCTCTCCGACGTGGCCGTGAGCCGGCCGGGGCCGATCGCGGTCAACGGCGCCCCCCGGCTGCGTCGTGTGCGGTTGGACAACGTCCATCCCCTGAGGCTGCGGCTTCTACTCGAGATTGACCGGACCGGGTCGATCTCCGCCGCGGCTGAACGGTGTGCGATCGGGCAGCCATCGGCGTCGATGCATCTTCGAACCCTGGAGACGGCGATCGGGCAGAGGCTGGTGGTCCGGAATCGACGTGGGAGCGAATTGACCGCCGCCGGCAAGATCGTTGCCTCGCACGCCGCGCGCACGCTGGTGACTCTGGAGGCCATGCGTTGGGCGCTGGATGCGCTGAACGCACCGAGCATGGGAGAGCTCACGCTGGCTGCGAGCCAAACGCCCAGCCTCGTCCTGATACCCCCAGTCTTGCGTGACTTTTCAGCTCGCAATCCCGGAGTCAGCGTCAACCTGCGGACGCTGCCCAGCGAGATGGTGGTGCGGGAGGTCGCGCGAGGGGTCGTTGACATCGGGATCGCCGGGGAGGTCGCGTGCGCCGACTCGGTTGTCCGCAGACAAATTCTGATCGAGGAGCTGGTGGGAATCGCGCCGGCTGGCCTGCTTCGCTCGGCCGCCGACCCGGTGAGCCGGGAAGTTTTCGGGTGTCAAAGCCTCCTCCTTGGTCCGGAGGGGTCCAGCACCAGGATGATCGCCGAGCGGCATCTGGCCCGCGCCGATTACCGCGCCGCACGGATCTGGGCATTCGACTCGTCAGAGGTGATCAGGCGGGCCGTGAAGGACGGGATCGGTCTCAGCTTCATGTCGCAATCGCTTGTGAGCGACGACATCGACCGGGGAACCTGGTTCCCTTCCGCATCCCGGGGCAGGAGCGGATCATGCGCCCGGTCTACGCGGTTCAGCCGAGTTCCGCCGAACCGACTCCCCAAGCGGCCCGATTCATGACGCTCATGATGGAGGCGCATCGACCTCCCGGCTTGGCGAATCGGCGGGTTTGAGGGTCAGTCAGCGTCCGTGGTCGGATCGGACGGATCGTCCCCGACGATGTAGTGACGCATCACCCTTCGGCGAGTTTTTCTCCGCTCCCACCAGCCGCTGGTGGCGAGCGCGAACAGCAGCTCGTCGCGCTTACGCTCCTGCTCGGCGCGAGCCTCGAGGCTGTCGAGCTGACTCTCGAGAACCGCGGCCCGAGTTCGTACGGCCACGAACTCGTCGAGCAACGGTGCCAGCATGGGAACCAGCACTTCGCGCAGCGCCGACGCCGGGTCCTGAGGCGAGTCCGGGCTCAACCAGGTGGCTCGCGACCCGGCTCGCTCAATCTCGCTCGCCCGGGTCAGATGGCTGACGTCGCGGCGTCGTTGCTCGAGGGCCGCCACCAACGACCGCTTTGAAACCGTCGCGGGAGCGTTCGACGGGCCGCGATCGAGCTGTCCGCGTTTGACCATCCGTTCGACGGTCTTGCGCGAGACGCCGAGCGCTCTGGCAGCGACGCCGAAGTGGACGTCATCGTCAGTTTCGGGCGTTGGAGTGGTGACGCTGAGGGCCGTGTCCGATGACACATCCTCGTCGGCGACCGGCTCTGAGTCCGCGACGACCTCCGCCTCCGCCGGCGCCTCCGGCTCGAGCCACGAAAGATCCACGAGCTGCTCCAGCGGCGGAGATCCCGAGGCTCCGGATGTTGTTCGGCGCGGCCGAACCGGGAGCGGACCGTATGGGAGATCGTCGGACGACGGAGTGTGTCCGCCGGCACGTGGCGTGGAAGGTTGCATGTCGAGCCTCTCAGGGGTCAAGTGCGTCAGGTCTAGTCGGATTGCCGGCCGCGACTCGACGCGTCACGGCCGCGTCGGTGCGTCCAGCGGTCGCGACTGCGTCGCGACCTGTCGAGGCGACGTCTCGGCGATGTCGCTGCCGGCCGCTCATCTGTCGTCACGGTCTTCGCCGCCGACGCCCGCGGTCTTCGGCTGCTGGCGGTGGCGGAGCAGGAATTCCAAGTTGTCCGCGGCTGCGGCGTCCCCTCGCCCCGCGCTCCGTCGCCAGGCGGCCTCCGCGCCGTCGAGATCGCCGGCCTCGTACAGGAGCACGCCGAGGTTGAACGCGGCGTCGGGGTCGCCCCTCCGCTCGGCGCGCTCGTATGCGGCCGCCGCTCCGGCCGTGTCGCCCTGCTGATGGAGCAGTACGCCCAAGTTGAACGCGCCGGTGGGGGCGCCGCTCTCGTCGGCGCGGCGGTAGGAGAGCGCTTCGAACTCCTCGAGTGCGGGCGTCTCGGACTGAACCGGGATGCCGCGATCCGGCCTACGGCGATACCGAGACAGGAACAGGAGGTTCGCGGCCGCTCGGACATGCCCTCGCCCCGCGCTCCGTCGCCAGGCAGCCTCGGCGCCGTCGAGATCGTCGGTCTCGTACAGGAGCACGCCGAGGTTGAACGCGGCGTCGGGGTCGCCGCGCCGCTCGGCGCGCTCGTAGGCTGCCTTCGCACCCTCGACGTCGCGGCGCTGATGGAGCACGACCCCAAGGTTGAAAGCGCCACCGGGGTCTCCGGTCGCGTCGAGTCGGCGGAATTCTTGCTCCTCGACATCGGACACCGCGCCGGCCGGAACGGTCGACCGATCCCCTGCCCGTTCAGCACCAGCCGTGGCCGTGTCGGCGGCAACACCGGCGTCGGGAGCGGCGCCACTCGAGGACTGAAGTGGCGCCGGGGAGGGGACTCCGCGATCGAGGGCCGGTGCCGTGCGGCGGCGCGTCCGGTACACGGCGGTGGCAACGGCGATGACGAGCAGCGCCAGCACGCCGAGGCCGATCAAAAGCACAGCCGGCGCGACGCTGGACGAGCCGTGGCCGGTCGGCTTGCGCGAGGTCCGCGCTCGCCCGGGCGCCGAGGTTCCGGGGGCCGGCGGCGCCGATGATTTCTGCGTGCTCGAGCCGATCGTCCCGGTCAAACCGGACTGTCCGCTGCAGCACAACCGCTGAGGACCTATTGGGTATTGATGAACCAGCTGCTGAGGCGCCGTTGCCGTCGACGACGTCGAGGCGGCGACCGCCGGCGCCGCTGTTTCGCCGGTCGCGGCGCCCAGCGCCAGGCAGCCGCTGGCGATCACGGCCACGATGTCGCGCCGCCGCTCATTCGATCGTCACCGGAGTGCCGACCGGCATGAGCTTTCCAAGCTTGAGGATCGCCGCGTTGGTAAGCCGGACGCAGCCGTGGGAGATCCGTCCCGGAATCAGGGCGGGTTGGTTGGTCCCGTGAATTCCGACGACGCCGCCGCCCGGCCAATCGGTGAGGGTCGGGGAGCGCGCGTTAGTGCCGAATGCGACGTCCATAAATGGGGCTCGAGAAGCGACTAGCCGGTCGCGCACGTAGACTGGCGGACGGGCGCGGGGGTACGGGCCCCCGACGCCGACTCGAGCGCGGAGATGGAGCGACCGGCCCGGTACAGCGTCGCGGTCATCGAGCCCGATCGATGACTAGCCGCGTGTTGACGAACGACGAGCCCCCGAGCGAGCTCCTCGGCACCCAGCCTTCGGTGTCGTTGGGAAGGACCGACAAACCGAACGCGAACCCAGATCGTGCCGTCCACGTCAGCCTCGCGGTCGGCAACCACGATGTTTGTGGTGCCGTCCGAGGTGAGTGTCGGGAGCTGTCCGACCGGTGCAGCCTTCGAACTCGGCTGGCTGCGCGCGACCGTCGCGCTCAGGCACAGGCGCCCACCGGGTCTCGGCGGCGGGATCGGTAAGCGGAACCAGGCGGCGTATGTCGAACGCCGACGGCAGCGCCGCCAACGGTGTGCCGGCGTAGACGGGCGGCGGCGGGGTGGGTAGGGCGCGCGCGAGAACTCGGGTCGGAACAACGGGAGCAGACAGCAAGGCCGCCGCCATGAAACTGACGGCAAAGACCGCAACGAGCACCACCCGCCTGCTCCACCTTGCGCTACTCCGTTTCATGTCTACCCCGTGAATCGAGGCTTGGCCTCCATGCTCGTTTGCGGATCCTTCAGCGTCACAAAGTGGGTCGAGTTGACAATCTGGACCACCTTGGCGTCACTCAGCGGATCGTCGAACGCGTGGGCCGCCGGCAGGAAACCTGCGAGCCGCCTGATCCAGGCCGCATGGCGCGCCTCGACCGAGTGGATCGCGAGCGCCCCCGCCAGGTAGCTCTTCGACTTGATCAAGGGCGCCTGTTCCTTGTACGCGGCGGTCGCCAGGTCCTCGAACGCCACCGCGGTGCTGCGGAACGCGTCCGGATTCTCCGGCCACCCCGTGGAAATTGAACGTCGGCTCTTTGATCGCCTTGGGACCCAGCAGCTGCTTGAACGCCTTCACGTGTGCGCGTTCATGCCCGCCGACGACGTGTGCCTGGTGGGCCAGCGCGCCACGTAGAGCGCCAATCTGCTCGGCCTCGGTGTAGAACGACGCCTGCAGATATTCAAGCGACAGTGCGAAGTTGAGGATCGTGATGTCGCTCGGAGCCGTTTTGGCGGACGCCAACGCTGGCCAAGCGGCCATCGCCCCGAGCGCCGCGGCACCCGCGGCCACACTGCGGCCGAGGAAGCCCGAGCGGGTGTGCTGTGGCAGGCGCTCGAACGTCTCGCGCACCGCGCCGTCGACGTCAAAATCGTCGACCTTGAGGGATACGGGATCGCGGCCGGCCATCACGCGACCATGAACGGTTGGAAGGTTTGCTTGGCTTGGGCGACCGTGATCGGGACGTCGACCGCGACCGGCCGCGGGGTCCTTCCCGGCGAGCGCGCGTGCCCAGGCCG
>CAWANN010000003.1:0-12260 GCA_963783415.1 uncultured Solirubrobacterales bacterium | reverse complement strand
CCGAAGGTCGCGGGTTCGAATCCCGCCCCCGCTACCTCAAAGCCGCTGGAAAATCGAGGCCTCCGAGAGATCGGGGGTTTCGTCGTTAGGGGGACGCACAGCCCATTTGATTGGGTCTGACGCGACGGGGAGGGTGCGACTTCCGCGCGCTGCTTGCTCTTGAAGTCCCGGTGTGCTCGGGCGAAGACCACATCGAGCGGTTCGTGATCGAGTTGCTCTCGACCGGCTCCATGATCTTGGGCGTCATCGGGGACCTACTGACGCGCTACCGCCCGACGCCTACCCAGGTGAGGCGCCCGCGGAAGTGGTTGTGGAGATGGTGTGCGGATCGATCGCAAACGCGCTCGGGGCGGTGAGCCCGCGCGGCTCCGGTCGAACCTATGGCTGACAGGTCATCGGCCGTTGCGCATCGAGCCCACCGAGGGCAGTCGTTACGGCGGCGTGGGACGTTGATGGCTTGGACGGCTGATCATCCTCGGCTCATCCGCCGCGCTCGGTTCCCAGCTGCTCGATGGCGGCGCGAGCGACGTCTTGCTCTTCGATCGAGTCGGCCCCGCGATCGACGGCGGCGACGAGCGCGGCGTGGGCTATCCCGAGGGTCGTCCGCAGATTGCGCGCGGTCCGCGCCCGGTTGAGCTCGGCGAGCCGTTCGACCGCGGCGGTCGAGAGGACGGTCTCGCTTTCACGTTCGCAGCGAGCTGAGCGCGACGGTCGAGGATCCGCCCGAGCTGGCCGCTGACGACAGGCGGTACGGCAAGTAAGCGCTCCAGTGCACCGTGCTCGCGCCGCGCTCTCTCGAACGAGGGCATTTCGAGGTATTCGTCGTGGACGGAGACGATCAATCCGGCGTGCAGTTCGGTGAGCGCGCGCAGTATCGGGCCGAAGAACGCGCTAACAAGCTGATCGCGGGTGCTGCCACTACCGGGCCGACGGGTGAAGCTTCGGAGTCGTCGACGACGATGACCGGTAGGCGGTCGAAGGCGGCGATCGCTCGAGCGCCCGATTGACGTTCTCCAGGACCTCGCCGGCGGGCCGTTGCAGGTCGACGCCTTCGAGCGTGGAAATGACCTCGCCGGCGAGTTCGCCGCTGGCAACCCAGAACATCGCGGCGAGCTTGGCCGCGAGCCGACGTCGCTGCCGGGCAAAGGGCGCCGCGTGGCTGCCGCGGTGAGGATCGCGTCCCGATCACGCGCGGTCAACGTGCCGGCGCGCTGGGCGTCGCGCACGACGCTCTGGACCAGGTGGGCGGCGAATCGCCGCACGTCGAGTACGACCTGGTCGTCGTCGAAGGCGACCGAAACCCAGATCGGTGCGATCGTTCCGGTCGGGTCATCGAGTGTGTAGCGGATGAGGCTCGTCTTGCCGCACCCGATCGGCCCTTTCACGCCGAGGCGCTCGGTGCTTCGTGCCGCGCGGAGGACGCTGCTCTCGGTGCCGGCGCGCCCCTGGTCGTCGAACGGGACGTGGAACGCGGGCATATCGACGTGCAGCGGGCTGCCGTCGAACGCGTGCGCGCCGAGGAGTTGGGTGAGGATTTCGTTGCTCATGCGGGAGTCCGCACCGCGAAACGACGCGCCGGCCGCCCGCGCCGCCCCGGCTCGTGCTGCTCGATGGTCTCAAGCAGCCCGGCGGACTCGAGCTCGTGCATGAGCTGGCTCGCGCGCTGCCGGCTCGCACCGATCTGCCGCAGCATTGCCTCGTCGGACGCGCCAGCCGGTCCGTGTTCTGCCAGATAACCCACGAGCGCACCAGCGAGCGGGCCGGCGAGCGCGCCGGCCTGCTGGGCGACCCCATCAGTCTTCGCGCTGGCCGGCGTTAGGCCGGCCTGGATGTCACCGGCGGCTCGCAGCAACCGTCGCGGGTTGCCGTATCCCGCCACGACGGCGCTTTTGATGTCGGCCTCGGTCAGATCGGGCAGGTGGGCACCCAGCAGCTTCGCCGCGTCTGCGTCGGTCAGCCGGTCGAGTCTGATGGTCTGCTCGAAGAACGCATCGGCGGGCGGCTCCAGGTAGAGCGCCTCGGCAGAGATGTCGCCGGCGACGATCCAAGCAGCGCCCTCGAGCGCCCACAGCTCGTTCCGCAGACTGCCGAACACGCCGTGGGCGACCGTCGGCGCGATCCCGTCAATCATCAGGCACACCGGACGCTCTAGCGCGGCGAGCCGTTCGTCGAGGAGGTCGAGTAGCTCCATCACGATCGCCGGCTGGGCGACCTGCCCGAACGGCCCGTCCGGCATGGACAGCGCCCGCAGGTCCTCGATCCAGCGAGCGCGGGACCCGGTCGGCTCGGCCAGTCGCTGGGTCCGGGCGACGAGAACGCCGAGCAACTGAGATGGGTTGGTCGCCAGCTCGCCGGTGACCATCACCGTGTCACGCCCGTCGTGCTGGCGTGCGAGTAGCCAGGCAACGTGGTTGAGCAGCGAGGTGCGCCCGCTACCGCGTTCTCCGAGCAGCAGCACCGGTTGCGAGGCGGCGACGGCTCGGATGATCGCGTCGGTCTCGCGAGTACGATCGACGAACCGGCGCTGGTCGGCCCGGGTCTGCGCGAGAGGCTGGCCGGTCATGGGCGCAATATTAGCAAAATCTTTGTGCTAATTGGTAGCACAAAGCATTTGGCGGCGAGCTACACCACGCGAGCTCGCCATCCATCGAGCGACGCTCAGTCAGCCCACCAGTCTCGCTGACCCTCCACGTCACCCCGCGGGTTATCGCCGAGGTTGGGCGCGCCGAAGACGAGGATCTCGAGGCCCTCGGGCCCGGCCTCGTACCCTCGCCATGTACCGGGCGGAACCCGCACGACGTCCCACTTCTTGACCTCGACGATCTCGTCGTCGAGCTTCATCCGTCCGCTCCCGCCCACGACCACGTACACCTCCTCCTGCTCCTTGTGCGTGTGGCCGTACGGGAACCGATAGTCGGGCGGGATCCACTGATAGCTCAGGCCGGACTGCTCGAGCTCGAGCGCCTTGCTCGCCATGCGGAACTCCAGGTCCGGCGCGCCGTCGAAATTCGACCCGACGTCGGCCAGATCCTCTCTGAGGTTCGTGAGCGTGAACGGCATGGCCGCGATTCTACGGTTCGGGCTTCATACCGCCGCCGCGCCGAGAGAGCTGACAGCCCCGTCGTTGACAGTCACGCGCAAACGCTCACCGGCCTCCGACGGTGCGTTCCGGTTGTGCCGGTGCGGACTCAGTGTCGTACCTGGATACGGTGTGACGTGGTCACCGAGTAAGCCAACCCTCGGATGGGTGTCGCGACATGTCGCGGTACCAGTTTTCAAGTGGCTTTTCAATGCGCGGAGGTGAGAAAAAAGTCGCAAATTCCGAGATTAAATCCCAGCCGAGGCTTGCTGAGAGCGTGATTACTCATTACGTTCGACGATGTCTTTGGGGCCAATGAGTTAGTTGATTCTCCTCGAACCGGGGCGGGATCGGGAGTAATTCATGATGCGTGCGAATCATTCACCGCTTCAGTTTTTCGGTCTGATAGTGACGGTAACCGCGTTGGCCTCGGGCGTTTACGCGGGTCCGGCACTGGCCGGGTCGATGGCCGTCACGACCGAGTCAGATGGCACCCCGCCGCTCGCATTCCCTGCGTCCGCCACGACGGCCGCCGCGACACAGTCATCCGTCACAATCCCACCCGCGATACAGCTCGTCGCGACGCAGTCGCTCCCGACTGGGACGGCGCCGCTGACCGCGGGCAACCGAACTCGCGGTGGCGCGGCTGCAGCCGGCGGCGGTGGCGTCGGGCCAGTCACACCCCCCGACGTGCCTGAGTTCGCGGCGCTCGTCCTCGCGCTGGCGACCATCCTGCTGGTGCGTCTGTCCCCTGAGCGCGCGACCTGGAGATCGACATTGCTCGCGTCGGCACTCGAACACCCTGGCTGACCAACACGGCTGATCACCCAAGGGCGGGCCGCCAAGCCGAGGGGCCCGTCGCGTCACGCGGGGGCAGTTGCCTCGCATGACCCAGTCCGATCAATGCTCTGGTCGCCGGTCCCGTTCCGGGGCCGCGACATCAACGAATGAGGACTCACCAAACGATGCGAGTCGGACCCGGCGGTTTCCGCCTCCCGAAGAAGCCAAGAACTGCAGGATGGCGGGCGCTCGCGATCAGCGTGCTCGCGCTGGCCTTCCCCGCGGTGGCGGTGGCCGGGACTGCTCCAGCGCAGCCAACGGCGCCTGCGTCGATCCGGGCCAGCGCGGCACCAGCCCGAGCCGTCCAGACCCGCCTCGGCGACTACGTGCTCGCGTCAGGCAGCGGATATGGCGCCGCCGGCGGTTCCTCGATCGTGCGAGTTCTGCAGCGTGACCTCGATGCGGCGGGCTATCCGCCCGGGCGCCTGGACGGGCTCTACGGACCGCGCACGCGACGCGCCGTTGTCGCGTTCCAAGCGGCGCACGGTCTGCACGTGGACGGCATCGTGGGTCCGCGCACCTGGGCCGCGCTCCGTGCGCCGGTCCTCACCTTAGGCCCGGGGGCGGGCGATCAGGCCGGCGGGGACAACGTGGTGCGTTCGCTTCAGCGCCGACTGGCGGCTGACGGGAGTTCGCCCGGCCCGATCGACGGCCGTTATGGCGCGCTCACCGAAGCTGCCGTCAGGCGGTTCCAAAGTGCCCACCGCCTGCCGGCGACCGGGATCGCCGGTTCCCGCACGCTCGCGCTTCTGGCCGGGCTCGAGCCATCCCTTCGCCGGTCGAACGTGCTCCCGCGAAAGTCCGCGCCATCGGCCACGCGATCCAACCTCACGTCGCGGCCGACGGGCTCGGCCGTGGCCCCAGCGCCACGGGAGGGTCGAGCGAGTGGCGCCCACAGAGTGCTCGGCGCACCGGCCCACCGGCCGCGGTCGGGGGGCGTGACGTGGATGATCGCCCTCGTCGGTCTGGCACTCGCGCTGGCGTTGGCACTCCTCTCTTGGCTGCTCATCGCTTTCCTCAGGCATGCACCCCGCCGCAGCAAGGGCCGGTCCGGCCTCGCGAACAAGGCGGCCGACGATGCCAAATCGGCGGAGCTGGAGCACAGAGGCTCCGCGACGACGAACGGCGACTACGAAGCCGTCGCCCGAACCAACGGGACCCAGATTCACACCAACGGGCATCACGCCAATGCGAGTGCGGCTGGCATTAGCAATGGCGCGAACAACTGGCCGTCTCGGGGCCACACCGACGATCCCCCCAGGCCGGCCGACACCGCTGACGCTTTCAACCTCGGCCATCCACTCCCGGGCCAAGGGGGCGTGGTTGAAGCGGATGCGGCCGATGGTCACACCGATGAACGTGACCGTCGCACCGCCGCCTCGAACCTCGGCCGATTGCTCGAAGAGCAAGGGGCGCTGGCCGAGGCCGAGGCGGCTTATCGCCGGGCCGATGAGCTCGGCGACACCGCGGGCGCTTTCCACCTCGGCCTGCTGCTCGAGGGCCATGGGGGCGTGGTTGAAGCGCAAGCGGCCTACGGCCGCGCCGATGAGCGCGGTCACGGCGCCGCCGCCTCAAACCTCGGTCGATTGCTCGAAGAGCAAGGGGCGCTGGCCGAGGCCGAGGCGGCGTACCGCCGGGCCGATCAGCGTGGCGATGCCGAGGGTGCGTTCCGGCTGGGGGTGCTGCTCAGGCAGCGAGGGGAGCTGTATGAGGCCGCGGTCGCCTATGGTCGCGCCTCTAGTCGCGGCGTCAGTGCTGCCGATCTCGATCTAGGGGTCATGTTGGCCGAAAATGGGGAGCTGGCCGAGGCAGAGGTGGCGTTCGGGCGCGCCGACGAAGGTGGCGACGCGGTCGCGGCGTTCAATCTCGGCGTTCTGCTCGAGGATCGTGGTGCGCTCGCCGAGGCCGAGGCGGCGTACGGCCGGGCCGATGAGCGTGGCGATGCCGACGGGGCGTTCCGGCTGGGGGTCCTGCTGAAGAAGCGAGGGGCACTGGATGAGGCCGCGGCCGCATACGCCCGCGCGTCTGGCCGCGGCCACAATCCCGCCGCTCTCGATCTCGGGGTGTTGTTCGCGGAGCGTGGGGCGCTGGCTGAAGCCGAGGCGGCGTTCACGTGCGCCGACGAACGCGGCGACGCGGTCGCGGCGTTCAATCTGGGCGTTCTACTCGAGGACCGGGGCGCGCTGGCCGAGGCAAACGCGGCTTACCGTCGCGCCGAGCAGCGCGACGACGGGGCGGGCGTTGACACGGCTCAGGCCGCGCTTGGCGAGTTGGGCCAAGAGGTCGCAGAGACCAGGCGCGGTCGCGCTAGGCAAGCGCAGAATGCCTAGATCGAGGATCGTCCATCCCCCCGCTCGCGTGAGCGTCAAGCGGCCGGTCGTCTCGGCGCCGCTCGAGTCGGCGACGCCGATCGCCGCGGAGACGGGCCTCTCCGACGTGGCCGTGAGCCGGCCGGGGCCGATCGCGGTCAACGGCGCCCCCCGGCTGCGTCGTGTGCGGTTGGACAACGTCCATCCCCTGAGGCTGCGGCTTCTACTCGAGATTGACCGGACCGGGTCGATCTCCGCCGCGGCTGAACGGTGTGCGATCGGGCAGCCATCGGCGTCGATGCATCTTCGAACCCTGGAGACGGCGATCGGGCAGAGGCTGGTGGTCCGGAATCGACGTGGGAGCGAATTGACCGCCGCCGGCAAGATCGTTGCCTCGCACGCCGCGCGCACGCTGGTGACTCTGGAGGCCATGCGTTGGGCGCTGGATGCGCTGAACGCACCGAGCATGGGAGAGCTCACGCTGGCTGCGAGCCAAACGCCCAGCCTCGTCCTGATACCCCCAGTCTTGCGTGACTTTTCAGCTCGCAATCCCGGAGTCAGCGTCAACCTGCGGACGCTGCCCAGCGAGATGGTGGTGCGGGAGGTCGCGCGAGGGGTCGTTGACATCGGGATCGCCGGGGAGGTCGCGTGCGCCGACTCGGTTGTCCGCAGACAAATTCTGATCGAGGAGCTGGTGGGAATCGCGCCGGCTGGCCTGCTTCGCTCGGCCGCCGACCCGGTGAGCCGGGAAGTTTTCGGGTGTCAAAGCCTCCTCCTTGGTCCGGAGGGGTCCAGCACCAGGATGATCGCCGAGCGGCATCTGGCCCGCGCCGATTACCGCGCCGCACGGATCTGGGCATTCGACTCGTCAGAGGTGATCAGGCGGGCCGTGAAGGACGGGATCGGTCTCAGCTTCATGTCGCAATCGCTTGTGAGCGACGACATCGACCGGGGAGACCTGGTTCCCTTCCGCATCCCGGGGCAGGAGCGGATCATGCGCCCGGTCTACGCGGTTCAGCCGAGTTCCGCCGAACCGACTCCCCAAGCGGCCCGATTCATGACGCTCATGATGGAGGCGCATCGACCTCCCGGCTTGGCGAATCGGCGGGTTTGAGGGTCAGTCAGCGTCCGTGGTCGGATCGGACGGATCGTCCCCGACGATGTAGTGACGCATCACCCTTCGGCGAGTTTTTCTCCGCTCCCACCAGCCGCTGGTGGCGAGCGCGAACAGCAGCTCGTCGCGCTTACGCTCCTGCTCGGCGCGAGCCTCGAGGCTGTCGAGCTGACTCTCGAGAACCGCGGCCCGAGTTCGTACGGCCACGAACTCGTCGAGCAACGGTGCCAGCATGGGAACCAGCACTTCGCGCAGCGCCGACGCCGGGTCCTGAGGCGAGTCCGGGCTCAACCAGGTGGCTCGCGACCCGGCTCGCTCAATCTCGCTCGCCCGGGTCAGATGGCTGACGTCGCGGCGTCGTTGCTCGAGGGCCGCCACCAACGACCGCTTTGAAACCGTCGCGGGAGCGTTCGACGGGCCGCGATCGAGCTGTCCGCGTTTGACCATCCGTTCGACGGTCTTGCGCGAGACGCCGAGCGCTCTGGCAGCGACGCCGAAGTGGACGTCATCGTCAGTTTCGGGCGTTGGAGTGGTGACGCTGAGGGCCGTGTCCGATGACACATCCTCGTCGGCGACCGGCTCTGAGTCCGCGACGACCTCCGCCTCCGCCGGCGCCTCCGGCTCGAGCCACGAAAGATCCACGAGCTGCTCCAGCGGCGGAGATCCCGAGGCTCCGGATGTTGTTCGGCGCGGCCGAACCGGGAGCGGACCGTATGGGAGATCGTCGGACGACGGAGTGTGTCCGCCGGCACGTGGCGTGGAAGGTTGCATGTCGAGCCTCTCAGGGGTCAAGTGCGTCAGGTCTAGTCGGATTGCCGGCCGCGACTCGACGCGTCACGGCCGCGTCGGTGCGTCCAGCGGTCGCGACTGCGTCGCGACCTGTCGAGGCGACGTCTCGGCGATGTCGCTGCCGGCCGCTCATCTGTCGTCACGGTCTTCGCCGCCGACGCCCGCGGTCTTCGGCTGCTGGCGGTGGCGGAGCAGGAATTCCAAGTTGTCCGCGGCTGCGGCGTCCCCTCGCCCCGCGCTCCGTCGCCAGGCGGCCTCCGCGCCGTCGAGATCGCCGGCCTCGTACAGGAGCACGCCGAGGTTGAACGCGGCGTCGGGGTCGCCCCTCCGCTCGGCGCGCTCGTATGCGGCCGCCGCTCCGGCCGTGTCGCCCTGCTGATGGAGCAGTACGCCCAAGTTGAACGCGCCGGTGGGGGCGCCGCTCTCGTCGGCGCGGCGGTAGGAGAGCGCTTCGAACTCCTCGAGTGCGGGCGTCTCGGACTGAACCGGGATGCCGCGATCCGGCCTACGGCGATACCGAGACAGGAACAGGAGGTTCGCGGCCGCTCGGACATGCCCTCGCCCCGCGCTCCGTCGCCAGGCAGCCTCGGCGCCGTCGAGATCGTCGGTCTCGTACAGGAGCACGCCGAGGTTGAACGCGGCGTCGGGGTCGCCGCGCCGCTCGGCGCGCTCGTAGGCTGCCTTCGCACCCTCGACGTCGCGGCGCTGATGGAGCACGACCCCAAGGTTGAAAGCGCCACCGGGGTCTCCGGTCGCGTCGAGTCGGCGGAATTCTTGCTCCTCGACATCGGACACCGCGCCGGCCGGAACGGTCGACCGATCCCCTGCCCGTTCAGCACCAGCCGTGGCCGTGTCGGCGGCAACACCGGCGTCGGGAGCGGCGCCACTCGAGGACTGAAGTGGCGCCGGGGAGGGGACTCCGCGATCGAGGGCCGGTGCCGTGCGGCGGCGCGTCCGGTACACGGCGGTGGCAACGGCGATGACGAGCAGCGCCAGCACGCCGAGGCCGATCAAAAGCACAGCCGGCGCGACGCTGGACGAGCCGTGGCCGGTCGGCTTGCGCGAGGTCCGCGCTCGCCCGGGCGCCGAGGTTCCGGGGGCCGGCGGCGCCGATGATTTCTGCGTGCTCGAGCCGATCGTCCCGGTCAAACCGGACTGTCCGCTGCAGCACAACCGCTGAGGACCTATTGGGTATTGATGAACCAGCTGCTGAGGCGCCGTTGCCGTCGACGACGTCGAGGCGGCGACCGCCGGCGCCGCTGTTTCGCCGGTCGCGGCGCCCAGCGCCAGGCAGCCGCTGGCGATCACGGCCACGATGTCGCGCCGCCGCGTCATTCGATCGTCACCGGAGTGCCGACCGGCATGAGCTTTCCAAGCTTGAGGATCGCCGCGTTGGTAAGCCGGACGCAGCCGTGGGAGATCCGTCCCGGAATCAGGGCGGGTTGGTTGGTCCCGTGAATTCCGACGACGCCGCCGCCCGGCCAATCGGTGAGGGTCGGGGAGCGCGCGTTAGTGCCGAATGCGAGCGGTCCATAAATGGGGCTCGAGAAGTGACTCAGCCGGTCGCGCACGTAGAACTGACCAACGGGCGTGGGGGTACCTGGCCCCCCGACGCCGACTCGAGCGCGGAAGATGGAGCGACCGGCCCGGTACAGCGTCGCGGTAAATCGAGCTCGATCGATGACTAGCCGCGTGTTGACGAACGACCAGCCCCCGAGCGAGCTCCTCGGCACCCAGCCTTCGGTGTCGTTGGGAAGGACCGACAAACCGACGCGAACCCAGATCGTGCCGTCCACGTCAGCCTCGCGGTCGGCAACCACGATGTTTGTGGTGCCGTCCGAGGTGAGTGTCGGGAGCTGTCCGACCGGTGCAGCCTTCGAACTCGGCTGGCTGCGCGCGACCGTCGCGCTCAGGACAGGCGCCCACCGGGTCTCGGCGGCGGGATCGGTAAGCGGAACCAGGCGGCGTATGTCGAACGCCGACGGCAGCGCCGCCAACGGTGTGCCGGCGTAGACGGGCGGCGGCGGGGTGGGTAGGGCGCGCGCGAGAACTCGGGTCGGAACAACGGGAGCAGACAGCAAGGCCGCCGCCATGAAACTGACGGCAAAGACCGCAACGAGCACCACCCGCCTGCTCCACCTTGCGCTACTCCGTTTCATGTCTACCCCGTGAATCGAGGCTTGGCCTCCATGCTCGTTTGCGGATCCTTCAGCGTCACAAAGTGGGTCGAGTTGACAATCTGGACCACCTTGGCGTCACTCAGCGGATCGTCGAACGCGTGGGCCGCCGGCAGGAAACCTGCGAGCCGCCTGATCCAGGCCGCATGGCGCGCCTCGACCGAGTGGATCGCGAGCGCCCCCGCCAGGTAGCTCTTCGACTTGATCAAGGGCGCCTGTTCCTTGTACGCGGCGGTCGCCAGGTCCTCGAACGCCACCGCGGTGCTGCGGAACGCGTCCGGATTCTCGGTGACCCCGTGGAAATTGAACGTCGGCTCTTTGATCGCCTTGGGACCCAGCAGCTGCTTGAACGCCTTCACGTGTGCGCGTTCATGCCCGCCGACGACGTGTGCCTGGTGGGCCAGCGCGCCACGTAGAGCGCCAATCTGCTCGGCCTCGGTGTAGAACGACGCCTGCAGATATTCAAGCGACAGTGCGAAGTTGAGGATCGTGATGTCGCTCGGAGCCGTTTTGGCGGACGCCAACGCTGGCCAAGCGGCCATCGCCCCGAGCGCCGCGGCACCCGCGGCCACACTGCGGCCGAGGAAGCCCGAGCGGGTGTGCTGTGGCAGGCGCTCGAACGTCTCGCGCACCGCGCCGTCGACGTCAAAATCGTCGACCTTGAGGGATACGGGATCGCGGCCGGCCATCACGCGACCATGAACGGTTGGAAGGTTTGCTTGGCTTGGGCGACCGTGATCGGGACGTCGACCGCGACCGGCGCGGGGTCCTTCCCGGCGAGCGCGCGTGCCCAGGCCGCGTGCCGGGCCTCGACCGAGACAACTCGGGCCGCCGCCGCGAGCGTCTTCGGCGTGAGGTTGACCGCTTGCCCGTTGTACACGCCGAGCCCCGTCTCCTCGAGCGATATCGCCGTGGCGATGAACTTCCCGGGATCGGTGGCGGAATCGCCGAAGCTGAAACGCGGGCTGGTCCCCGCGCTCCCCCCGAGGGCGGCGCTTAGGTACTTAACGTGAGCCTGCTCTTCGGCGCCGACGACCCGAGCGAACTGCAGGGCCTCCCCGGTAAGCCGTCCACCGCCCAGCGCTGCCGCATAGAACGCGGCCTGAAGCCGCTCAATCAGCAGCCCGAACGTGAGGATCTCGCGGTCCGTCGCAGCCGAGCCGCCCGAGTCCGCAGATGCGGCCAGCTCGGAACCCCCGACCGCGACACCAGCCAGCGCACCGACCGCCGCAACTGACCCCTTCAGTAGAGCCCCCCGAGACACGCGCGCCACGAGCGAACGGCGTTCCTCGTGAGCCGACTCGACCCGAGGCAGGGCACCCTTTGCCATCTTGGCCTCCTCTCACTTACTGCCCCACATAACTACCCCAAAGCGCATCTTTGCAGACGAAACCTGCAATTTCCAGCGAAGAATAACCAATTCTTCACGCCGGGCTTCGGCTGGTCATCCAGCGCACACCCGTCAATTCGATCGTGCGATGACCGCCATTCCACTCTCGAATGTCCGGACGGGAGCTCGCCGTCGACTGTTTGGTAGCCGTAAACGGCTGGATTCGAATGGGTCGAGCGATCCTTTCGACCTGCACAGCATCGACTCCCGATCCGGCGACGGGCTGGGTGGCCGTCGCCGGATCGGGAGTACCCCGCCGGAGGCGACGCTCGAAGCGCCGATGCGCCCCGCTGACCACGGCAACCTTCGCTAGCCCACTGGCCGCACGAGGGCCTAAACCCAGCTATCGGAGAAAGACGGTGCCTCCGACCGAGACGAGGCGAGCACCCACACTGGGTCCCTTTTCTGCCGATTCGATAGATCGTCCCATCGAAGCCGCTGGACCCCATCCGGAAAGCGGCGCGGTGCAACGATCCGCGCTGCTACTTCTGGCCCCGCTCGCCTGACCATGGTCGGGACGTGGGGAGGGGTCCGATCGCGACGTCCTTTCGTCCCCATTCCG
>CAWANN010000002.1:0-642259 GCA_963783415.1 uncultured Solirubrobacterales bacterium | reverse complement strand
GCTCGATCGTCCAGGCATGCTCTCGACCTCGCAGCTCCGCGCCCTCGCCGCGATCGGACCGAAGGTCGAGCTTGGCGCTCACACGGAGTCGCATCCTCGCCTGGACACGCTCGCGCCGGCCGATGTCCGGCAAGAGCTCGTCTCGAGCAAACGCTCCCTGGAGCAGGTCGTGAACCGCACCGTCGACACATTCGCCTACCCGCACGGCTCGTATGACGAAACCGTGCGGGCAGCGGTCATTGAGGCCGGGTATCGCTCCGCGGCAGCAGTCAAGAACGCGATTTCGCATCCCGGCGACGATCCGTGGGCGATCGCGCGCTACACGGTCACGAGCGCCACGACGCCGGAGCGACTCATGGACGTCCTCGAAGGACACGGCGCGCCGCTCGCGTGGCGGCGCGAGCGACTGCGGACCCGGGCGGCGCGGACGGCGCGCAAGCTCCGCCGGCGGATCGCGCAGGTGGGCGGATGAGCCGCAACGGCAACACCAGATCCGCTCGAGGGGCATCCGCGGTGCTCGCCACCCCCACTGCTGTCCGTGCGGTCGACCTCGACCAGCCGATCGGCGACATCGTCCTCCCGCCTTCGCTGAGCGGACAGCCCTATGCCTCGCTGCTGGTCGTCCCGAGGCTGCACCGGCGCCCGCTCGGCACACTCACGCTCGATCTGCCCGATCCCAGCGGCATCCCTGGTGAACGTCTTTCCTCCGCGATCTGGGAAGTCATGGCGGAGCAGATCCAGGCCCATCTCGACGCCGACGGCATCGTCTTTCCCAACGGGGCCGAGAGCCCGGCGCCGGCGGGCGCGCAATGTCACCTCGCTCCGGTCCGGACCGGGCCGCTGGCCTCGGTAGTCGTCAACACGTGCGCGGACGTCGACGCCACCCTGCGGTGTCTGGCCGCTGTCCTAGCCTTGCCGTACGAGCCGTTCGAGGTCATCGTCGTCGACAACCGTCCGGCGGGCTCGAGGGTGCGGACTGCCGTGAGCGAGCGGTTTGGCGACGACCGACGCGTGCGCGTCGTCGATGAAACGCGCCCCGGTTTGGCCACGGCACGGAACGCAGGCCTGCGAGAGGCCGAGGGCGAGATCATCGCCGTGATCGACGACGACGTCGTCGTCGATCCGGACTGGCTCGGCAGCGCGGTGCGACGCTTCCAGGACGAGCCCAGTGTCGCCTGTGTCACGGGACTGATCCTCCCCGCGGAGCTCGAGACCCGCGAGCAGGTGCTGATCGAGCGTTTTGCCGCGTTCGGCAAGGGCTTCTCGCGGCGGACGTTCTCGCTCGATCGCGCGCCCGAAGGCGACCCGCTGTTCCCGTATGCGAGCGGAAGCTTCGGCTCCGGCGCCAACACCGTCCTGCGGGCGCGGGCGGCCGACCTGCTCGGAGGCTACGAAGAGACCCTCGGCACGGGGACGCCGGCGCGTGGGGGCGAGGACCTCGACCTGTTCATCAGGCTGCTGCTGGCGGGCGAGGAGATCGCCTACGAACCTTCGGCGCTCGTCTGGCACCGGCATCCGAGTGGAGCCGCCGCGGCGCGGCGCCAGGCCGTCAATTACGGCATCGGGCTATCGGCAATGCTCACCCACCGGTGGCTCGCCGGCGACGACCGGGCGCGGATGCTGCGCGCCGTGCCGGCCGGGTTCGCCTACCTCAGAGACGCGGACTCGCGGCGCAATCGAGCGCGCGGAGCGGACTTTCCGGGGTCGCTGAGACGATGGGAGGCTCTGGGGCTCGCGGCCGGGCCTCTGGCCTATCTGAACAGCCGCGCGAGCGCGAGACGGGCCCGCGCCACGTTCACCCCTTCCTGGGTGGGCGAGCTCGATCTCGTCGACGCGCCCGTCGATCACGCGATTCCGCGCCATGACGGCACCCGCTACGGTGCGGCGCGGCTGCTGGTCAGGAACGCTGGAGAGCCGCTTGCGCTCCTGGACCTGGAGCTGACAACGGGCACATTGAGAGCATCCCAGCTGCAAGAGGCGGTGGCGGAGCGTTTGGCGCTCGTGCCCCAGCCGGCCGATCCCAGCAGCCGCCGCCGGACCGGCGACGACGGCTCGTCGCGGTCGACCACGGACATCAGCGTCGTCGTGTGCACGCGTGACCGTTCCGAGTCGCTACGGGCAACGTTGAGGTCCGTGCTGAAGGCCGAGCCAGCGCCCATCGAAGTGCTGGTCATCGACAACGCCCCGAGCGGCGACGCCACCCGAGCACTGGTCGCCGAGCTCGCGGATGAGCGTCTGCGCTACGTCATCGAGCCCGTGCCAGGCCTCTCTCGTGCCCGTAACCGCGGGGTCGCGGAGGCACGTGGTGCGATCATCGCCTTTACCGACGACGACGTCGTGGTCGACCGGGCGTGGCTGAGCGGATTCGAGCGAGGCTTCGCGAGGGCTCCCAAGGTCGCCCTGGTCACGGGGCTCGTGGCGACCGCCGAGCTCGAGACCGAGGCGCAGCAGATGTTCGAGTCGAGCGTCGCCTGGAGTACGAGTTGCGCCGCCCGGGTGTGGGACGTATCCGCCCCGCCGGCGGGCGACGTCCTTTTCCCGTACACCGCCGGGCAGCTCGGGACCGGCGCCAATTTCGCCCTGAAGCGGGATTGTGCGGGCGCGCTCGGGCCTTTCGACGAGGCACTAGGCGCCGGCACCCCAACCGGCGGCGGTGAGGACCTCGACATGTTCCTGCGCGTCTTGCTTTGCGGCTTCAAGCTGGCGTACGAGCCGACCGCGCTGGTCTGGCACCGGCATCGTCGAGAGGCCGAGGCGCTTCGGGGCCAGATGTTCAGTTACGGCGCCGGCCTGTCGGCGTACGCCTGTAAGCAGCTGACCGCCCCGCAGACTCGCGGCGACGTCGCCCGGCGGGTACCACGGGCGCTGTTGCGGGCTGGCCGACTCGCGGGTCGGAGCCGGCTCGGTGGACGTCCTGCGCGCGCGATGTTGAGAGCCCAGCTGCTGGGCTACGCGTACGGTCCGATCCTCTACAGGCGCAGTCGTCGAGCCGTCCGACGGCGTGAGTGCGTGGAGGCTGCGTGATGACCGAGCTGCTGGCACCACCCCGGTCGTCCCGGTCACGCGGCTCGATGGTGACATCAGCGCGCCGGCGCCATTCCTCCCGCCCTGTTGAGGTTCCCGCGACCTCACCGGCAGGCTGCGGACAGGCAGTCCTGACGGGCCTGTTCGTGGTCTCGCTCGCGACATTTGCATGTGCTCGCGTGGCGGACGTGCCGGACCTCGCCCTCGCTGGCGCGCTTGGCGCGCTGTTCCTCGGTGTCGGAACCGCTCCACTGCAGCGTTCGCGGGACGTCTCCCTCTCATTTCGGCTCGCCGTCGCCGGCGTGGTCGGCCTTTCCACCGCGCTGTTGCTGGGGGCCGTGATGGTTCTCGCACCGCTGTGGCACCCAGAGCTCGCTGCGATCGTCGTACTGGCGATCGCGAGCGCGGTTCACGCCAGCGCGGCCCCGGCTGCGCTGGCAGATTTGCGGCGGTCGCTTGCGCGTCGCGAGCGCGGCATGGCCGTGCGGGCGCTCGCGGGAAGCCGAACCTTTTGGTGCACGCTCGGCGGAACCGCGTTGTGGCTCGGCTCCGCGATTCTGAGCCCGCACATCGTCCCCGGGATAGGGGGGTTCCTACCGCGCATCACGCCGCTCTGGTATGCCGGGCTCGTGCTCGTGCTCGTGGCGATTGCGTTCGCCCGGCGAGAGCGACATGAGGCGTTCGTCGCGGGCGCGGTGACCTCGCTCGCGCTTGCGTTCACGGTGACTCCGGCGCTGTTATACGGCATGCCGCGATCCCAGTCGGCCGCCAAACACATGGAGCTGGTGAGCTTCATCCTCAAGACGCATCACCTGGCGGTCGGCGATGGCATCTACGCGGCGTACTCCGCGTTCTTCTCTGCGGTGGCGTGGCTTTGCCAGCTGGCGCACGTCTCGGATCCCACCGGCCTGGCCACGTTCTGGCCCGCGCTGATGGCCGTGATCCTGCTCGTCGAGCTGCGGTTCATGTTCGGTCAGCTGATCGACGGCCGGTATCGGCGCTGGGCCGCGATCACGCTCGTGTTGCTCGTCAACGCGATCGGCGCCGACTACTTCTCGCCGCAGTCAGTCGGTTTTGTGCTCGGGCTTGGCATCGTCGCGCTAGCGGTCGCGTCGGGGGACGGCATCGACCGTCGCCTCGCCGGCGTCGTGCTGGTCGCTGCGAGCTGCGCGATCGCGATCACACACGAGCTGAGCCCCTTCATCATCGGCGGGGTCCTCGTCGTGCTCGGGGGCTTCAGTCGCGCCCGTCCGCGGTGGGTCGGGGTCGTGGTCCTCGTCCCCGCCGGAGCGTGGGCGCTGGCCAACTATCACGTCCTCGGCGGCTATTTCTCGCTGGCGAGCCTCGGGGACGTCTCCAACTTCGCCCCCCCGAGCACGTCCACGGCGCCCGGGCTGAGCCGGAACCCGATCGTCGGCGCAAGCTCTCACGCGCTGCTGCTCGGACTGCTCGTGCTGATCGCGGGGGCGCTCGTTGCCGTCGCTCGTCACCGGCGTGAACGCTGGGCCTGGGCCTATCTGATCTGCGCGGGCGTCGGCCTCCTGTTCGTGGCCGTGAATCCCTACGGGAACGAGGGTATCTTCCGCGCGTCGCTGTTCGGGATCCCCTGGCTGGTGGTTCTGGCCGTCCACGCCTTCCGCTCGCCGAGCCGGCGACTCGGATCGATCGCGTGGACGGGGCTGACCGTCGCGCTCCTGTCCACGTTCCTCGTCGCGTCGTTCGGGATGGACGCGGCCAACGTCATGCGCTCGAGCGATCTGCAGGCGCTGCGCACGTTCGAACGGGAGGCGCCCGCCGACAGCTATCTGCTCAACATCGGGTTTGGCGATCTACCCAGCCTCCCGCCGAATATCGGCTCGTCGACGGCCCAGATCACCTACGCCGAGCTCAACGACACCGCCATGCAGGCGAGCGGGCGACCGGTCGCCTCCGATCGGGTCGCGTTGCTCGAGCGCTACGAGCAGAAGGCCGGTGGGGCGAGCGCGCTGGAGAGCGGGCGGTTGTATGCGATGTGGTCACCGGTCGAGTCCTACTACGGCCAGGAGTACGGGCTCGAGCGTCCGAGCCAGAGCGTCCGCTGGCGCGACCTACTTCTCGCGAGCCCGTCGTGGAAGGTGGTGTATGCCAGCCATGGCACATATCTGTTCCAAGCCGTGGCGGCATCCGCCGCCGGAAGCAAGCGATGAGCGTCGCGCTCGCGCGCGACGAGCGCGCCACCACGCCGGCCGCCGAGCCTGCCGCGCCGGAGCGCGCACCTCGTGACCGGCCGAAGGACGACGCGGCGTCGGCGGCCGTTCGGGGACTGTTCGGTCGAGATTCGGCGTACCTCGTTCTGTGGGCGGCGCAGCTGGGAGCCGCGGCGCTGTTCACACCGATAGCCACCCGCCTGCTCGGACCCTCCCGCTTCGGTCTGGTGGCGTCGTTGATCGCGGTGATGCAGGTGCTCGTCGCAGTGGCGGGCTTCGGCCTCCAGTCAGCGGTGCAGCGCCGTTACGCGCGCTCGGGCGAGCGGGACGCGCGCCGGCTGATCACCCTGGCGATCGCTGCCTCGGCCTTGGTCTTCCTGATCGCGCAAGCCACCGGGCCCCGCTGGGCGGCCGCGCTCGGCCTTGGGCAGTATCCGGCGGCGGTGCGCTTCGCGGTCACCTGGGCGTCGCTGACGGCGATCAGCAACGCGGCGCTCGGTTTGCTACGCAGTCGCGATCAGCTCGGACCGTTCGCGACCGTCAGCCTCTTACAGTCGGTCGTGGCCGAGGCCCTGAGCCTGCTACTGCTCGTGGCAGTGCGCCGATCCGCGTCGGAATACCTACTCGGCCAACTGATCGCTCAGGCGTTCGCGGTGGCGGTCGCCGTCGCCCTCACCCGCCCGCTGCCGCTCGGGCGGCGCCATTTACAGATGGTCACTGACTCGCTGCGGTACTCGACCCCGATCGTCGCCGGAGCGCTGGCTGCGTTCGTACTCGAGGCTTCGGACAGGCTCGTGCTCCAGCACTATCTCGGGTCCGCGGCCGTCGCCCGCTATGCGGTGGCGTACAACATCGGCGCGATCCCGATCCTGCTGCTCGGCGTGCTCGACACGGTCTGGATGCCCCGGGTGTTTGCGCTGAGCGACGCACGAGTGCGCGACGAGGTGCTCACGCGCAGTCGCGACGCCCTGTACGCGCTGCTGATCCCGGTGATCGCCGGTCTGGCGATCGGCGGTCCGGTTCTGCTGCATCTCTGGGCGCCGGCGAGCTACCGCCCGGACGGGCTCATGTTCGTCCTGGTTCTCGTGGCCGGGAGTGCGATCGCGGTCGCCGGAGCGATATCTCACACCCGTCTGCTGCTTGCGGAGGGTCGGACGGCCGCGATCGCCGCTGGGACGCTGATCGCCGCCAGCACGAATCTCGCCCTGAACATCGCGCTGGTGCCTCGATTCGGTATCGAGGGATCGGCACTGGCGACGCTGCTCGGATACTGCGCTCTCCAACTGACGCTGGCGGTCGCAGCTCGGCGCGTGCGGCGACTGCAGCCGACGGGACGTGCCCTGCGGATCGAAGTCCTCGCGGCGGTGCTGCTGGCCTTCGCCGCGGCGGCCGTTCCCGTGACACTTCCGCTGCTCGGCGCTCGACTTGTCGTCGGACTGGTGTGCCTCGCCATCCTGGCGGGCATGATCGCGACACTGTCCGGCGCGCCCGCCGCGCACCGGACGGATTGGCTGTCCCGATGGATGGGGTCCACCGTTCTCAGGATGCCGGCCTGATGTCGTCAGTCGCGGCACTGATATTCGCTCACGACGATCCCCCCATGGTCCAGCGACTGATCGCGGCGCTCGACGGCGTCGACATCTTCCTGCACTGCGATAGCAAGTCGCCGGCGGCAGTAGTGGCCGAGATGACCGCGGGCGCCGGGCCGCGCGTGCGGCTGATCCCCCGGCGCAGGACGGCCTGGGCCAGCTGGTCGCTGGTGGAGGCGGAGCTGGCCGGGCTGCGGATGGCGCTCGAGCACAGTGCGGCCGAGCATTTGATCGTGCTCTCGGGCAGCTGCTATCCGCTGGTCAGCGTCGCCGAACTGAAAGACGAACTCTCGGACTGGCGCGGTCTCTCTCGCCTGCCGCTGACGCCGATTCCAAACTGTCGCTGGGACACCCCGCGTAATCCAGATGGGGGCATGTGGCGATTCCGCCGCCGCTTCGTCACCTTCCGCGGTCAGACCGTGTTTTTCGGCGGCGTTCCGCTTCGGACCCGGCGTCGAGCGATCCCGACCGAGCTTAGCCTGCACGCCTCCGGGCAATGGAAGATCTATGCCCGAGCACACGCCGCGGAGTGGCTGCGCGTCCTCAGCGATCGACCGGAGCTTCGAGCCTTCTGGCGCACGACGCTCGTGCCGGACGAGGCGTGCGCCGCGTCGATACTGCGCAGCCCGAAACTCACGGGCCCGATCGCGGACGAGCTCCGCGACGACCTTCCTTGGTACGTCGAATGGGCGGACGCCGGCCCAGCCGATCATCCGGGTCGGCTCGGGGAGCGCGATTTCGCCGCGCTGTGCGCCGCGCGGCGAGCCCCCCGGCGTTCGCCTGACCGGTGCTCGATCGGCGCCGCGGATCGGGACGCCTACCGCAAGCTGTTCGCCCGCAAGGTGTCATCGCGCGAGGCACGGCTGCTCGACCGCATCGATGAGGAGCTGAGGACATGACCGCCGTCGGGCCGCAAGCTCCCGTCGCTCGCGACGATCGCCTGACGCCAGGCTTTCTGCCGGCGTCCGCATTCGCTCACCTCGGGGCGACGGCGCTCGCGGTCCTCGATCTCGAGCGCCCCGACCAAGCCTCGCTCCTCGGCGCAGGAGATGGTGAGCAGCGTGACGCGCTCGTGCTCGTGCGCCTTCACGGCGATCCGCTCGGCATCCTGCACGTCGCCGACGAGCGAACCGTGAGTAGGGGCAGCGAGCTCGTCCCACTCGCCCACCAGCAGCTCGGCGATCGCCTCAGCGCTCACCAGCAACGGTTCGGCTGCCATGTCGGCGACGATCACTGCGACGGCGATATCGACCCCGGGGTTCCGGGCAGCGTTGCGGTGATCATCGCGACGATCGGCCGGATCGACACCCTTGATCGTTGCCTGAGCTCGCTCGCTCGGCTCTCCCGCGACCGCGTCGAGATCATTGTGGTCGACAATCAGCCGCAGGAGCGCACGCGCGAACTCGTCGCCGGCTGGACCGCGCGTGATCCTCGGATCCGTTACGTATGCGAGCCGCGCCCGGGCGTGTCCGTCGCCCGGAACCGAGGCATCGCAGAAACCGAGGCTGATTTCGTCGCCTTCACCGACGACGACGTGATCGTCGACGACGGCTGGCTGCGTTGGCTGATCGCGCCGTTTGCCGATCCCGACGTCACCGTCGCGACTGGATTGGTGCTGCCGCTCAAGTTGGAGACGACCGCGCAGAAGCGATTTGAGCAGTACGCCGGATTCGGCAAGGGGTACGAGCGTCACTCATACGACATGCGTTCCAACCGTGCTGAGGGCCGGTTGCTCTATCCCTACTGGGGCGGCATGTTCGGCTCGGGTAACAGCATGGCGTTCCGGCGCGCCGAGCTGCTCGCCGCGGGCGGGTTCGACCCGTCACTCGGGGCGGGAAGTATCGCGGAGTCGGGTGAGGACATCGATGCGATGAGCAGCGCGATCCTTCGGGGCGGCCGCCTGACGTACGAGCCGCGGTCGCTGTGCTGGCACGAGCACCGCCGCGAGGAGGCAGCCCTGCAGAGTCAGCTGTTCAACTACGGCGCCGGCTTCACCGCGACGCTGACGAAAGCGATGACGCACGATCGCCGGTTCGCACGCGCGATCGTCCGCTCGATCCCTGTCGCCTGGCGCCTCCACCGCGGCCCCAAGCCACGAGCAGCGCAACCGGCGGCCTCGTTGCCGGCCCAGCTTCGCGGCATCGAGCGTCGGGGCATGCTGTGTGGCCCGGCCCTGTACGCCAGGTCCGTGCGGTCGACCCGGCAGCTCGGTCTGAGGCACGTGATCCACGGTGGCTAGCGCGCGCGATTCGGCTACGCGGGGGTGGCCTTCTTCTTCACGCTTTCCGGTTTCATCCTGGTGTGATCGGCACGACCGGACGACGACGCGGGCCCGTCCTCCGGCGGCGGTTCGCGCGGATCTATCCGTCCTATCTGGCCGCCCTGCTCATCGCGTGCGTCGTCCCCCCATGTGGCCGTCTCTCGCGGCACCGACGCCGGGATCCTGTCGGTCACGCTCACTCAGGCTTGGGCGCCACTGGACAAGTTTGCGTTCGGCCTCAACGGTGTCTCGTAGTCACTGAGCCGCGAGGCGTTTTTCTACGCGCTGTTCCCGCTTGTGCTCGCGTGGATGACACGACTCGACGGCCGTCGTTTGGTCGAAGTGGGTGCTCGGGGTCTGCGTGATCGGCGCCGTCGTCGTCGTTGCCGGCCACACCGTATGGCCCCGGCGGGGCGACACTCACGCTGGTCAACGCCCTCATCCGGCTTCCGGAGTTCCTGCTCGGGATGGCGGCCGGTCTGGCGTTCGCGGAGGGAAGGCGGCCCAACCTCGACGTTCGCCTACCGGTCGCGCTCCCCGTGCTGCTCGTCCCGGCTCACCAGTCGCGGCTTGGTGTATGCCGGGGGGTCTCGTTCTGCTTCTACCTCGTCCACGAGCTCGTGATCGTCAAATGCTGCCCCTTACATCTCCGGCCCGGCTGCGGTCGTCGTCGATCTTTGTGGCCGGCGCGATGCTGACAGCCGTCGTCCATCACCTGGTCGAGTCGCCCTGCCAGCGGCGGCTTCGGCCGGGAGGTCGTCTCGAGGCGCGCGGCTGATCCGCGGCGGGCGCCGAGGCCCGGCGGCGGTCCAATCGTCTCAGCTGTAGACGCGTACCCAGTCGACCAGCATCTTCGCCGGAAACGTCGTGGTCGCGTTCGGCGATCCCGGCCAGCCCCCGCCGACCGCGAGGTTCAGGATCAAGAAGAAAGGCTTGTTGAACACCCACTGCTGGGTCGGAGAGAGCGACTTGGGCGTGTAGGTGGCGTATGCGGCCCCGTCGAGCGTGAAGACGAGCTTGTTCGGGCTCCAGGTGACGCCATAGACGTGGAATCCGCCGGCCAGCGAGACGTGGGAGTGCTTGGCGGTTGTTATCCCATAGCCGTTGGCTACTCCCGACTGTGGCCCGTGAATGCTCCCGTAGATCGTGAATGGGTCGTTTCCGAGGTTCTCCATCATGTCGATCTCGCCGCACTGGGGCCATCCAACGGAGTCGGTGTCGCTGCCGACGGCCCAGAACGCCGGCCACAGGCCCTGCCCCTGCGGTATCTCGATTCGGGCTTCGAGCGTTCCGTACCTGGCCTGGAACAACCCCTTCGTTTGGATCGCGCCGGACGTGTAGTCGCGTGTCACTCCGTCGCTGCCGGTGTAGCTGCCGCTGAGTGCTGTGATCACCAGGTGGCCCGCACCGTCGATGGCGAGATTATTCGAGTTACTCGTGTAGTACTGGAGTTCGTCGTTGCCAAATCCGCCGCCTCCGTAGATCACCTTCCACTTCGACGGGTTAGGCGGCCCGCCTGCCGATCCTTTGAATTCGTCGCTCCAGGTGAGAGCCGGCGCAGACACGCTGGTGGCCCGCGGCCCATGCTTCAGCACTCGGCGGCGACGCGGTCGCCGTTTGGCAGCGGCGCGGTTGGCGGCCTTGTTCGCATGCGGCGACCGAGGTGCGCGGGCCACGGCCGTCTGAACATTCCACACCGTGGAGGCCGCGAGGAGCGTCGCGATCAAAGCCATCACAATGTTGCGGCACCTATCCATGCGTCATCGATCGGCGGGGTCGGCGGCGCAACGCCAGCGCCATGAACGGTCGGCGGACGCATGTTCGTGCCGGCGTCATTTGGAGTAAACGCGCACCCAGTCGACGAGCATCTTCGCGGGGAAGTGCGTCGTAGCGTCGGGGGGGCCAGGGAAGTTCCCGCCCACGGCGAGGTTCAGGATCAGGTAGAACGGCTTGTCGAACACCCACTGACCGCCGGCTGGCAACGAGGCCGGCGTGCGCGTCGCGTACGGGACACCGTCCAGCGTGAACACGATCTTCCCCGGACTCCAATCGATGCCGAAGACGTGAAAGCCCGCCGCCAGCGACCTCGCCGAGCGCGCCGCGGCGACCAAGTTGTACCCATTTGCCCGCCCAGGCGCGGGTCCGTGGAGCGTGCCATAGACTTTGAACGGGTCGCTGGCGATGTTCTCCATCAAATCGATCTCACCGGACGCCGGCCAGCCCACGCGATTGAAGTCGGCTCCAATCGCCCAGAAAGCGGGCCACAGGCCGGCACCGGAGGGCAGCTTGATCCTCGCCTGGATCCAGCCGTAGGTGGTCGCGAACCGCCCGGCGGTCTGAATGAGAGCTGAGGTGTAGTCCCTCGTCACGCCGTCGCTGCCGGTGTAGACCTCGCGGCGGGCCGTGATCGCCAGGTGACCGGCGCCGTCAAGCGATGCGTTGATGGGACGCGCCGTGTAGTACTGAAGCTCCCGGTTGCCCCACCCGTTCCCACCCGTCTCGAATTGCCATTTCGCTGGGTCCGGCACGAAGCCACGGGGTCCGTTGAACTCGTCGGCCCAGACCAGCCGGTAGCCCGCGGGCGGACTCAAGCCTGCACCTTGCGCGGCGATGGGCTGGGTCCCGTGGCTGCCCCGCCAACCGACATCGAGGAGCCAGGCGGCGACCGCGAGACAGACGACCACGATCGCTGCCGCCACGGCCACCCGCGCCCTCGCCGAGGTGCGTCTCATGGTGCTCCCGAGCGCGAGGCCGCCCCCGTCCCCGTCAAAGCACGACCCGTCCTGCCCAACGCCAATGAGTCGAAGCCCAGATCAGCCTCGGGGGCATCGCGTCAATGTACTTGTGATCGGCCGCGCGCCGAACGCGGCACGACGCGCGTCCGCCATGGGCATACTGCGGCAATGCGGTCAGGAGACGCTCGAGGGCTGTGGGCCGACTCGACGTTCGGGTCGCGATAGGTCAGCTTCGACGACAACGCCTCCTGGATACCGAGGCCGTCATTCCGTATGCGACTGGGACGACGCGTTCGTCGAGGTCGAGGTCGTCATCGCGCCCGGCTTGCAACCCGCGCAGTGGTTCCGGTTCTCGCGGACGCTGTACTGGCCATTGAGGTCGTGCCCGCCCCCGACGGGCCTTCAGGACCGAGCGGCCCTCGCTGGTAGCGGAGATCAGATCCCTCAATCGACGATCGAGCGCTCCGTGTCGTCGGCCCGAGCTAGATGCTGATACCGGCCCAGCACCGGTAACGCAGCCATCACTCGCCGCGTCGAGTCGTAGAACGAGAGGGCGGGCGGGGCGACCCTAGGCGCACTACGGGGCCAGCTGGGCACCGGCCACGGCCGTGGGCTGCCGCACCGGAAGTGCGACCCTCGACTCGGCGAGCAAAGTCGAGCGGTTTCGGACGGAATCGTCCTGACCTGAGCCAGGGACACGCACGTCGACAACCCTCGCGGATCAGCGACGAGCAAGCCACAGCGACGTCACCCACCAATGCCACGTTCTCGGGGGATCACCTTCGACTCAATGGTCCGGAGGTCCCAGACAACCACCCATCGCTTGAGAATGCGCCACAGAGTCCAGCCTCTCACCAGAGTCCGGAGGCCTTCGTCGTCAACAGCGCCTCGTAAGTTCAGGGGTGCAACACGATGCCGTTGGGCACCGCGTCACTCATCAGCACCATCGTCTTGCCCTTCGAGATCGCTGGTCAGGATCGTCGCGTCCGGGAGGGTCGCACCAATACCGGTCTCGTTGAGAAGGCCCAACAGGTTCTGGCCGACTCCGTCAGCGATCAGGGTCTGCTGTCCGATCGGGCGCTGGACCTGCCGGTCAGCTCACCATGTAGGTGCCGGGCCACGCGCCGTGCGTCGCGGCCGATGACGCCCATGCACGGCGCGTAGCCGAGAAAGCGCAGGCCCGGGCGCACGGGGATTCCACGGTACTGGAAGGGGAGGCCGGCTTCGTCGAGCACGCCGAGATGGCCCACGAGAGGCTCCAGACCGGTGGTGTACCCGGTGGCCGCGATGAGCGCATCCGGCCGGAGGGTGGTCCCGTCCGTGAGCCGCACGCCGCCGGCGTTCACGGCGCGCACTCCCGGTACGATCGCGAAGTCGCCGGCCTTAATCGCCGCGATGACGTCCCGGCCCACGATCGTCGGCGCCGCTCCTTCGTGCAGCCGGGTGAAGATGCCCACGTCAGGGACTTTCAGCCCCCAACGGCTGAGATCACCGACGGTCAGCCGCTGCACAAGCCGCCCGGCGGGATCCGCGATCCGGGTCGGCAGCCTAAACAGGGCCGCCGCGAGCAGGTCGGTGGGCAGTCCGCGGGACATTTTTAGGAGCAGGTTGGGCTGAGTCCGCACCGCGAGCTGGACCCGGCGCGCCCCGCCCTGCGCCAGGTCCCGAGCGATGTCCAGACCCGAGCAGCCGCCGCCGACGACCAGAACGTCGCGATCACAGAACTCCTCCGGGTTGCGATATTCGAGGGAGTGCAGGATGCGCCCGGGAAACTGGTCCCGTCCGGGCCAGGCCGGGATCCAGGGCGTGTGTTGGTGCCCTATCGCGACGATGACATGCCGCGCTATCAGCGGTTCCGCGGTAGTGGACAGCAACCAGCCGTCCGGGCACGGATCGATGCGGTCGACCTGAACGCCGAACCGCACCTTCAGGTCGTGCCGCGCGGCGAAGGACTCCAGGTAGCGGACCGCGTGGTCACGCATGGGGAAGAACGGGACGCCCGCCTCGAAGCGGTCCTCGGGCCTGAGCGTCGAGTTCCAGCGGCACGTGTTTAATCGCAGCCGGTCGTATCGCGCCCGCCAGGAGGGCGCGACCACATAGCTCCGCTCGATGACTTGCGCGGGCACACCGAGCCTGCGAAGCTCGGCGGCGGCCGCCAGACCGGCCGGACCGGCGCCGATGATCAACACCGGCTCGGTCTTCTTGGTTTGCTGCTTGTGTTGCTCCCAAGCCGCTTGGGCTAGCACAACATCGTCTGCCCCGAAGGCGCCCCGTGCTTCCTTGAGCACGGTATTGGCATGTCCGCCGGGCAGCATGTCCGGACAAGGAGGGCACGAACGCGGACAGGAGCACGGCGCATAAAAGCCATCTGATGGTCGTCGAGTATCGGCTCTGGAGAACATGCTTGCAGGCAACTCGGGGTCCGGGCAGGGGGCGCCGTAGTCGTCGAGGTCCTTCAGTACCCATCGGCACCTCCGCCTTGAAGCGAGAGCCTCGAACCAGACATCTTTGGAGGTTCTTACGTAGTCTGCCGACCGCCTGTGTGCGGGGGCTGGGCACGCACGCTGTCAACCGGTCGCTTGGCCTCCGCGCAACGCGTCGCGTCGATCAGTACGAGCACGGCCATCACGGCGACGAACGCGCCGTGGGGATACTGAAACGAGTGGTTCGAGATCGGCCAAAGCAGCGAGACGCCGCTTTCTCCCTCCCCCATGTCGCGCCACAGATGGATCCCCAAGCCGATCGCGATCCCCAGCTGAAGATCGCGACGGCGCCGCAGAACCAAGGCGCTCGCGAGCACGATCGCGATCGTCAGCAGTGAGTGGGTGTACGGACGTGGCGTTCCCGCCGTAAGCCAGTCCACGCCCAGCCGGCCAGGGACGTGATCCAAGTCGATCGCCACCGACGCGATTAGAGCCGGCACCAGGAACCGCTCGCGCGTTCGCGGACCGAAGGCCCAGAAGAACAGAAGCGTCGTAAGCAGGTGTGCGAGCTCATCGAGCGGACCGCCCGGGATCAACGTGTCGCCAGCGAGCCTCGTGCCCCAGTCGGCGGCCGCGAGGAGGACGGCCGTGAGCGCGAGCGTGACCGGCGAGAGCTCAGTCAGGCGCCGCCCGAGCGCGCGCTCGCGCCGCTGTGAGGTTCGTCCGTGAGCCGTCAATCTCCCTGATTATCGACCACGATTCGAGACAACCGGAGCGCACCGTATCGCGGCACCAAGAACGCGACGAGGAGTCGCGCCCGCTGGTCACTCCGTCCAGCCGGGTCGCACGAGGCCGGACTCGTAGGCGATCACGACGAGCTGGGCGCGGTCCCGGGCGCTGAGCTTGATCATCGCCCGGCTCACGTGCGTCTTTGCCGTCGCGGAGCTCACCACGAGGCGCTCGGCGATCTGGTCGTTCGACAGGCCGGCGGCGGCGAGCGCCATTACCTCGCGCTCGCGGTCGGTCAGCTCCTCGAGCGCAGCCGAGCGGGGTGGCTCCTTGGCGCGCGCGGCGAACTCGCCGATCAGCCGGCGGGTGACCGACGGCGACAGCAGCGCCTCCCCGGCGGCCACCACCCGCACCGCCTCGATCAGGTCGCTCGGGTTGGTGTCCTTGACCAGGAAGCCGGCTGCCCCGGCCCGGATCGCGTCGAACACGTATTCGTCTAGCTCGAACGTGGTCAGGATCACGATTCGGACGCCGGCGAGTGCCGGATCCGCGGCGATCTCGCGTGTGGCCGCGATTCCGTCGAGCGTCGGCATGCGGATGTCCATCAGCACGACGTCGGGGATGAGCTCGCGCGCCAGCTCGACCGCCTCGCGCCCGTCCGACGCCTCGCCGACCACTTCGATGCCGTCCTGCGCGTCCAGGAGCGCCCGGAACCCGGCGCGCACCAGCGCTTGGTCGTCGGCCAGCAGCACGCGAATCACGGCGGTCACTTGCCCGGCACCGGGATCCGCGCGCGCACGCGGAACCCGCCGCCGGATCGGGGGCCGGCGTCGAACGTGCCGCCGAGCGCGACCGCGCGCTCGCGCATGCCCGGGATGCCGTTGCCACCGCCTTCGCCGTCCAGCGCCGCAATCTCGCGGCGCCCGCCCGAGGCGCCGAGTCCATCTCCATCGTCGTCCACCTGCACGGTCAGCTCACCGGGGGCGTAGGTCAGCTCGACGGTCGCGGCGCCGGCCCCGGAGTGGCGGACGATATTAGTCAGCGCCTCCTGCACGATCCGGAACGCTGCCAGATCGATGCTCGCCGGGAGCGGCCGGCGCTCGCCATGCACCTCAAGCGTGACCCCGACGCCGGCCGCGGTGGTCCGGGTCACCAGGTCGTCAAGGCGCTCCAGGCCCGCCGTCGGCGCTCGGGGCGCCTGCTCGCCGGTGCCGCGCAGCACGCCGAGCACCGAGCGGACCTCCCGCAACGCGTCGGCGCTCGCCTCGTTGATCGCAGTCAGCGCGATCCGCGCCTGCTCGGGCTGCTCGTCCATCAGATGCAGGGCGACGCCTGACTGGACGTTGATCAGCGAGATGTTGTGCGCCAGCACATCGTGGAGCTCCTGGGCGATGCGCAGCCGCTCCTCGTCGGCCTTGCGGCGGGCCTGTAACTCGCGCGCCCGCTTGGCCTCCGCGAAGTGCTCCCGGCGGCTACGTACACCTTCGGCGCCGGCCAGCGCCACCAGCAGCCAGGCGGCGATCGCGAGCGTTGCCAGCACCTTCGGCTCGCCGGAGTGGCCAAGCGCCCACGGCAACCCGAGAAACACCAGCCAGCCGGCTCCGACCGCGGCCCAGGCGAGGACCCGCTCCCCGGCGAAGATCGCCGAGACAATTGCCAAGCCGAGCGACAAGAAATTCGGGCCGAGCACGTAGCCGCGCGCGACGTACACCACCGTGACGGCGAACACGAACGCGAGCACCTCGCGCACATACCGCCGCCGCATTACGAGCGCGAGCGGGCCCAGCGCCAGCAGCGCGTAGGCGCCGGCGTCAAGCGGCGTCGCCGGGTGACACGAACTCGCCCACCAGCAGCTGTGCGTGCGCGACGCGTGATGCGCGGCCCCCGCCGTGGCGGCGATCTGGATCAGCGCGCACATCGCGGCGAGGCGGATGTCACTGCGACGGATCCAGCCCGGCGGGGTCACAGCCGCACGATATCCCCGCCCGCGGGGGCCGTCATCGGCTCCCGGGCGCATGCGCGGATACGCCACTGGGAGTACACGGCGCTGCCGCGATCAGACACCGGGAGCAGCACAGAAGCCGCCCTGCGCCCGACGACAAATCGAACGCCGGAGAGCATGCTTCTCCCCGTAGCACGCGACGGAACCACACAGACCGAAGGAGCAACGATGTACGGGTACGACACGATCAGCCAGATGATGCGGAACCCCAACCTGCGCGCGAGCGACGCCGAACGCGACGCGACCGCCGACCGGCTGCGCCAACACCACACCGACGGCCGGCTCGACCAGGACGAATTCCAGGAGCGCTTGGATCGGTGCTTCGCCGCGAAGACCGTGGGCGAGCTGGCCGAGCTCACGCGCGACCTGCCCGACGATCCGGCGCGGCACCGCGCACGCGGCCGCACCGGCTTCGGCCTGCTTGGCTGCCTGCGCATGATCCCGATCGTCCCGATCATCCTGGCGATCGTCGCCCTTCACCTGATCTTCGGTGTGGTCGGCGGCCTGTGGATCGTCATCCCCCTGTTCTTCCTGGCCCGCTTCATGTTCTTCCGCGGCGGATGGCGCGGCTGGAGCGGTCGCCGCGGAGCCGCGCTGTAAGAGCGCGGCGGACGGGGTGCGAAGGTCGCGGTGACCGTACCCGCGCCGCGGCCCGGAACCCCCAATCGCGCGCATCACGCCCGGGAGCTGGCGGCCGCACCGCCGCCAGCGTCCCGGGCGCGGCCGCCTACTCGCCGCCCATCCGACTCGAGCTCGTCACCCCCGACATCGGCCGCCCCGTCTACCGCGCCGTCACGACCCTCGACGCCCTCCCCCATAAAAGAACCGCCCCCCTGTTGGTGCGGAGGGCGGTTCGGATTCTTTGCAAAGGTGGAGACGGCGGGTACGAAAGCCGCGAAGAACCCCGAATTCGCCGGGCGGTTCCTTGAAGTCGTGTCGCCGAGTTGTGGCCGTCTCAGCCGCGTGACTCCGACTCGTTGTGGCCGAAGGCTGCGAACGCAATTGTCAAGCCGGTCCCTCGCGCGGTCCTCGTCTGGTTGTCCGTAGGGCGTCATCACGAATCGTCCGCGTCGGTCTGGCCGAGCGCTGCGCCGTGGAACCGCAAGCACACGTGGCCTGATTGCTCAGCGAAGCCTTCGTCAGTTAGACGCTTCAGTTTCCAATAAGGAGGCTCGAGCGTCCTTCGGCCTTAATGGGCCGCGACCGGCGGGCTCGGCCGTCGTTCGGGTCGCTCGGCAGCGCCTCGGTCTCCCCCCAACCGTTGCGCTATAGTCGACCGTGGTTGGCACTCTCGGGCCTAGAGTGCCAAAACCTTCTCAATCGAGCCCCCACTGGAGGCCGCATCTCATGAAGCTCAAGCCCCTTGGCGACCGCGTGATCGTGCGCGCGATCGAGGAGGAAGAAACGACTGTGGGCGGGATTGTTCTGCCCGACACCGCAAAGGAAAAGCCCCAAAAGGGCAAGGTCATCGCCGTCGGAGACGGCAAGATCAGCGAGGACACCGGCAAGCGCATCGCACCGGACATCGCCGAGGGCGACGAGGTCCTCTACAGCAAATACGGCGGCACCGAGATCAAGGTCGACGGTGAGGAACTGCTGGTCCTGCGCGAGTCCGATGTACTCGCCAAGGTCCAGTCCTAAGGAAATCAGGGACACATGCCCCACAAGGAACTCAAATACGCCGAGGACGCCCGCAAGGCGCTCGAGGGCGGAGTCGATGCGGTAGCTAACGCGGTCAAGGTCACGCTCGGCCCCAAGGGCCGGTACGTGGTCCTCGACAAGAAGTTCGGCGCGCCGACGATCACCAACGATGGTGTGACGATCGCGCGCGAGATCGAGGTCGAGGACGTCTTCCAGAATCAGGGCGCACAGCTCGTGCGCGAGGTGGCTACGGCCACCAACGACGTGGCCGGCGACGGCACGACGACGGCGACCGTTCTGGCGCAGGCGATGGTTCATGCCGGCATGAAGAACGTGGCGGCCGGCGCGAACCCGCTTGGTCTCAAGCGCGGGATCGAGAAGGCGGTCGACGATGTGGTCAAGAACATCGAGTCACAGTCGACCGAGATCTCCGGCAAGGACCAGATCGCCCGCGTGGCGACGATCTCCGCCGGCGACGACGAGATCGGGGACGTGATCGCCGATGCGATCGAGAAGGTCGGCAAGGATGGCGTGGTCAACGTCGAGGAGGGTCAGACGTTCGGCATGGACCTCGAGTTCACCGAGGGCATGCAGTTCGACAAGGGCTACATCTCGCCGTACATGGTCACCGACCAGGAGCGGATGGAGGCGACCCTCGAGGATCCCTACATCCTGATCGCCAACCAGAAGATCGGGTCGGTCCGCGATCTGCTGCCCGTGCTCGAGCAGACGATCCAGTCCGGCAAGCCGTTTCTGATCATCGCCGAGGACGTCGAGGGCGAGTCGCTCGCGACGCTCGTGGTGAACAAGCTCCGTGGCACGTTCACCGGCGTCGCGGTCAAGGCTCCGGGGTTCGGGGATCGCCGTAAGCGCATGCTCGAGGACATCGCGATCCTCACCGGCGGCGAGGTGATCACCGAGGAGATGGGCCTCAAGCTCGAGAACACCCAGATCTCGCAGCTCGGCCGCGCTCGTCGCGTGGTCATCGCCAAGGACACCACGACGATCGTCGACGGTGCCGGCGAGAGCGACGCGATCAAGGGCCGGATCAACCAGATCAAGACCGAGATCGAGAACACCGATTCGGACTTCGACAAGGAGAAGCTCCAGGAGCGTCTCGCGAAGCTGTCCGGTGGCGTCGCGGTGGTCAAGGTTGGCGCTGCCACCGAGACCGAGATGAAGGAGAAGAAGCATCGCGTCGAGGACGCGCTCCAGGCCACTCGGGCGGCGCTCGAGGAGGGCATCGTCCCCGGTGGCGGCGTCGCGCTTCTGACCGCACAGAAGGCCATCAACCTCGACGGGTTCGACGACGAGGACGAGAAGACCGGCGCACGCATCGTGCTGCGCGCGCTCGAAGAGCCACTTCGCCAGATCGCGGACAACGGCGGCCTCGAGGGCTCGGTCGTCATCAGCGACGTCCGTCGCGGGAAGAAGGGTCACGGGCTCAACGCAGCCACGGGCGAGATCGTCGACCTGGTCAAGGAGGGCATCATCGACCCGGCGATGGTCACGCGCTCGGCGCTCCAGAACGCCGCGTCGATCGCCAAGAACATCCTCACCACCGAGGCAATCGTCGCCGAGATCGCGGACACGAATGGCGGTGGCGGCGGAATGCCCGACATGAGCGGGATGATGTAAGGCGCCGCCGTCAGGCGCCGCCGACAAAATCGGCTATTTGCTGCTGACAGGCAGACGCTTCGAGGGCCCGGCCATTGGTCGGGCCCTCGGTCTTTCTGGGTTCGTTGGCTTGGGAAGTAACTACGGCATAGACGGGGTTTCTTCCCAACCGCGAGGAGCGGTCGCGTGCTAGGCGCGCGCCGGACGCCGGCCCGTCCGGTCATCCATCCGGTCTAGCTCCGCGACTCCCCGATGCGATGTGCCGCCAGAGCCCGGCGAGCGAGGAAACGTGGCGGTGGTCAGGCGCGCGACAGGCCCGGAGAGGGTCAAAGTGGATCGGGGTGATGCCGGCGGCGCGGGCGCCGGCGACGTCGGCGGCCAGCGTGTCGCCGACGTGGACGACGTCGGTGGCGCGGATGCCGGCGCCGGCGCGCGCGAGAGCGGCCTCGAAGATACGGACGTCGGGCTTCTCATAGCCGACGACCGTGGAGTCGATCACGGGCGTCATCGACGCGCTTATTTAGCGGACGAGCTTGGCGGGGCTGCTTCGAGCGCACTGGGCGGCACGAACGATCGGAGCGCCAGCACGTCGGTTACCAGCACACGCCCGTCACTCGCGGTCAGCAGCCCGCGGACACGAAAGCGCGAGCAGCCGAGGACGTCGCTTGCCTCCTGAACAGTGATCGTTCCCGCCGCGTCAGCGACGATCGGTCCGAACTTGCTCTCGAGGTGCGTGGTTGTAGAAGCGGCCATGCCTGGCGTTTCCCGCCTGAAGTCCCGACTATAGGCGCCCAGCGACAAGAAAGGCCGGCCGGGGCCTGATGGCTACGAGATGGAGATCGAGCGCGAGGAAGGGGAGTCATACCCGAGCGACGCGTCGACCAGCTGGCTGACGAAGTCAAAGTACTGCGCCGCGGCCGAGACAACATTCTTCAGGCCCCCTCCCTTCGAATGGATCAAAGACCGGCTGGCCAACCTCCAGCAGATCCTGGAGCAGCGCGCGGCTCGATCGGCGCAGACCCTCCGCAGCCTCCTCGGCCCCATCCACCTGGAGATCGTCACACGCGATATCGGCCGGCCCTTCTACCGCGCCGTCACGACCCTCGACGCCCTCGCCCCATAAAGAACCGCCCCCCGCTGGTGCGGAGGGCGGTTCGAATTCTTTGCAAAGGTGGAGACGGCGGGAATTGAACCCGCGTCCGCAGTCGCGCGAAAGGTGGCGTCTACGAGCGTAGCCGGCACTCTGATCTCACCCTCGACTCGCCTTGCCGGCGGGGTTGTCGGGGGCCAGCTCCGAAGATGTCCCCGGCGGGGCTGGAGCGGGCCTCACCTGGTAAGCCCGCTGTTCGAACCGGACCGCCACCGCGGGCGAATGGCGGCCGGCTAACGCTCAGCTGTGGTTAGACAGCGAGGTTATAGGTGTGAGAATCTGCGTGATTCGCACTTATTTGTTCCCGGGTGTTTTACGAGGCCTCCCGGGACCTCGACTCGCAACCACCCCCGCGAACCGACCACGTCGAAGCCTGTCGTCCCCGGGGATATGTGTCCATCGAGTATAGCTTCGAGCCAGCGGCGCCCCGGCCGAGCCGATCAACCGAAGGACGTCGTAAGAATCGCCCCGGAACGGCCCATGGCCGTTCCTACAATGTGTAGTAATGGATACGAACGCTGAGTGGCCGTTTGCCCCTGTCGGGGCGCCTGAGGGAGCGCGCCCCGAGCCAGAGCCCGTGTTCGATCCGCGTCCGCAGGGTCCCGACCCCGTGTCCGAGCGGCGCCCGCAGGGCCCCATCCGGCGTCGGCTGTCCGCGATCGGCGCGGCGATCGTGGCGGTGCTCGCGAAGCTCAAAGCGATCCTGGTTCTCCTTCCTAAGCTGAAGCTGCTCGCGTCTACAGGCACGATCCTGGTGTCGCTCGCCGCGTATGCGCTGCTGTGGGGCTGGTCGTTCGCCGCGGGGTTCGTCGCGCTGCTGTTCGTTCACGAGATGGGTCATGCAATCGCGCTCCGGCGCGAGGGCATCAAGGCCAGCGCACCGATGTTCATCCCATTCCTGGGCGCCGTGATCGCAGCTCGCTCGCTGGGCGACAACGCCACGGCGGAGGCGCGCGTCGGGCTGGCGGGGCCGATCCTCGGCAGCATCGGGGCAGCGGCGTGCGTCCTGGTCTGGCACGTCACCGGCAACGACCTGTGGCGCGCGTTGGCGTTCACCGGCTTCTTCCTCAACCTCTTCAACCTGCTGCCGGTCGTGCCGCTCGACGGCGGACGGGCGATGGCGGCGATGGCGCCGTGGATGTGGTTCGTCGGGTTCGCCGCGATGATCCCGCTCGCGGTCATCTTCCCCAACCCGATCATCCTGCTGATCCTGGTGTTCGCCGGCTTTGAGACCTACAAGCGCTGGCAGCAGCGTCGGTCGGGTGGCGTCGCGCAGGAGAGGTACTACCGGGTCCGGCCGCTACACCGCGCGCTCGTCGCCGGGGTCTACCTGAGCCTTGTCGCGCTGCTCGTGGTCGGGATGCACGCCACGCTGGTGGCGCGCACGATCAGCTAAGACCGCACGCGCCCCCGCTCCACCTCAGGCGACGGGCGGATTGCGCCGGTAGGTCCGCGTCTCGTTGTAGGCGGCGTCGCGCCGCGCCCACCAGAAGCTGTAGATGAGCGACAACGCAAGTCCGACGAGACCGACCACGAACAGCACCGTTCCGGCCGTCTGTATGTCGAATCCCTTCACCTGGGCGGTGACGGCCCACTTCAGAATCGCGCCAACCGCGATCAGGATGATGCTCGTACCAATCGTCATGGGTTCTGGCTACCCGACGTTTCCCTCGGCTACGCATCCGGGATGCCCACGGTCATAGTTGACTGCTCAACGACTGAGCGGCGGGTCTAATGGCGCGCTTCGCGCAACTCGCGCTGCACGTCCCGCGCCATCTCGCGCGTCTTCATCGCCTCGCGCTTGTCGTACAGATCCTTGCCGCGCGCCAGCGCCAGCTCGACCTTCGCCCGCGAGCGCGGCCCCGAGAAGTAGATCCGGGTCGGCACGAGCGTCAGTCCGCGCTCCCGCGTCCGCCCGATCAGCCGCTCGATCTCGGACCGGTGCAACAGAAGCTTGCGCGGCCGCTCGGGATCGTGGTTCTCCCGGGCCGCTGGGCCGTACGGGGCGATGTACAACCCGATCAGCCACACCTCGCCGTCGCGCACGACCGCGTAGGAATCCTTGAGCTGGGCGTTGCCCTCGCGCAGCGACTTGACCTCGGTCCCCGTCAGCACGAGCCCGCACTCGAACCGCTCGAGCAGCTGGTAGCGATACGAGGCCTGGCGATTGGTGGCCACGTCGCCGGCGGCTGCCTTTCGCTTTCTGCCCTTCGCCATCGCCTCAGTCCACCTTCCACCCCGGGAGCAGGCTGACACGGCCTCGCGGCGCGTCGATGCTGCCCACACGAACCTGCACCGGGTCGCCAAGGCGAATCGTGGCTCCACCCCGGGTGCCGACGAGCATCGTTCCCTGCTCGTTGAGCTCCCACCAGTCGCCGCGCAGCATCCGGACCGGGAGCAGCCCTTCGAACAGGCCTCGCGGACCGAACGCCACGAACGCGCCGGCGCCGGCCAATCCCACGACCTCGCCCTCGAGCGCCTCGTCCGAATCCGTCCCACGCAACCACCGCTCGAGCAGGAAGCAGCTGGCGATGTCGTCGGCATCGCGCTCGATCGACATCGCCTCACGCTCGCGCGCCGAACACCATGGTCCAGCCTCGCCGACCCAGGCCGCCGGCGGCGCCGGCTCGTCGCCGGTCACCGCGGACAGCAGGGCCCGGTGGCAGATCAGGTCGGGGTAGCGGCGGATCGGCGAGGTGAAGTGGCAGTAGCTCGCGAGCTGGAGACCGGCGTGCCCCCGGTTGCGCTGGTCGTAATACGCCTGCTTCAGCGAGCGCAGGACGAGGCTCGTGAGCGCCCGGCGCCCGCGCCCGCCCTGCGACGCCGTCCATCGTTCAACGAGCTGCGACGCCTCTCCGATCAGATCGGCGGCCTGCTGCGGGGTGATGTGCCCCTTCGGCACCGGCGGCGTCGGCACCCCGAGCGAAGCGAGCTGGTCGATCAGCCGCTCGGCCGCGATCCCGTCAGGACGCTCGTGCACCCGGTAGAGCGTCGGCACACGCCGGGACACAAGCAGCCGGGCCACCTGCTCGTTCGCCGAGATCATCAGGTGTTCGATCAATCGGTGCGACTCGGTCTGCGCGACCGGCTCGGCGGAGATGACGTCGCCGCGGTGGTCGAACTCGAACTCCGGCTCGGCCGATTGGAGCGACAGCGCCGCCCGCGACGCTCTGCGCTCCTCGAGCGCGGCCGCCGCCGCCCGGGCGACCTCGAGCGCGGGGCCCCAGCTCCCCGAGGCCCGCGAGCGGCCGTCGAAGATCCGGTCGACCGCCCCGTAATCGAGCCGCTCATCCGACCGGATCACCGAGCGGTAGAACGCGCTGCTTCGGACCTTGGCACCCTCGAGCACGATCTCGGTCGTGACCGCGAGCCGGTCCTGGCCGGGGACCAGCGAGCAGGCACGGTTCGAGAGCGCCTCGGGGAGCATCGGCTCGACGGCGCCGGGGACGTACACGCTTGTCCCACGCCTGTAGGCGTCGCGGTCGAGCAGCGACCCGGGTCGGACGTAGGCGGACACGTCGGCGATGTGCACCCACACGCGCCGCGTTCCGTCGTCCTCGGCGGCCGCCGAGATGGCGTCGTCGAAATCACGCGCGGTGGCCGGGTCGACGGTGAAGGTTGGCAGCGAGCGCAGATCGCGCCGGTCGGCCGACACGGTCGCTCCATCTGACGCGGCGGTCGACGCCGCGGATACGTCGCGCGCCTCGTGCTCGACTGCAGGATCGAACCTCCGCCGCAGGCCCCGGTCGACCATGAGCGCTTCGATCACGTCCCGCGCCACGTCCGAGCGGCCGATCCTCCTGACGACCGTCGCCCTCCCCCCGCCTCGCCCGTTGCGGCCCGAGCCAGCGCGGACCACGATCAAATCGCCCACCGACACCTGACGATCGCGGCTGACCACGGGTCGCGGACCCGCCCCGAAGAACGGCTCGGCGACGAAGAACTTGCCCCGTCGGGCCAGCACCGCCACTCGCGAGCCGCCGCCCGCGTCCTTGACCGCGCTCACTGCGCGCCCGCGTCAGTGGTCACTTGACCTCGGCGGATACCGTGCGCTCGGCGACCGTCAACGCAGTGTCGGTCTTCGAGCCCGGATTGGTGACGGCGTAGATGTCGGGTTTGATGCCGCGGCCCTCCTTGACCCCGCCGCCGCCGAGGTTGGTTCCGTTCGGCGTGAAGTACTCACCGACCGTGAAGTCGAGCGCGCCGCCGTTCGGAAGCGGCTCGATCTCCTGGAACACGCCTTTCCCGTAGGTCCGCGTGCCGACGACCTTCGCGCGGCCGCGGTCGTGGAGTGCGCCGGTCACGATCTCGGCTGCCGAAGCGGTGCCGCGGTCGACGAGCACGACCATCGGGATGCTCGTCGGGATCGCGCCCCCCTTGGCGACGTACACCTGACGGGGCTGCGCGCGGCCGTCGGTCGACACGATCGTGCCGTCCGGGATGAAGATGCTGGCGACGTTCACGGCCTCGTTCAGCAGACCGCCGGGGTTGTCGCGCAGATCGAGAATCAGCCCCTTGGCGCCCTCGTGCAGGACCTTCTCGACCTGCGTCCGAAGCTCGGCGCCGGCCCCGTCGACGAACTGCGTCAACGTGAGCGCGCCGAGCTTGACCCCGCGGTACGTGACGATCTGCCCAGCCGCCACAGGAACCACGATGTCCTCGCGCTGCAGCGTCACCATCTGCTTCTTCTTTCCTCGCACGATCGTCAGCGTGACCCGCGTTCCGGCCGCCCCCTTGATCAGCTTCGAGCCGAAGCTCGCGGGACGGCTGGCCAGCGAGGTCGCGCCGACCGCGACGATCACGTCGCCCCGCTGGAGTCCGGCGTTGGCCGCCGGCGATCCCGGGAACACGTCGTCGACTAGTAGCCCCCGCGACTCAGCCTGAACGTCGACCCCGATTCCGCTGAGGTGCGGGTTGTCCTCGTTGAGGAAGCTCTCGTAGTTGGTCGGGTCGTAGTAGTGCGAGTACGGATCGTCCAGGCTGGCCACCATCCCGGCCAGTCCCTTGTTGACGAGCTGATTGCGGTCGAGAGGCCGGTAGTAATCCTTCTGGAGCAGGTCGAGGACCTGGTTGACGAGCGGATCGCTCTTGTTGTCCACGAACGCGCTCCGCACCGGCGACGGAAGCCAGCTCGGGTGGCCGCCGATCCAGATGCCGATCACGAGCACGATCACCCCGGCGAGAGCGAGCAAGGCGATCCGGGGGCTACGGGAGCGGCGGGAAAACATGAGCTATGAGGTTACGACGCCGCGAACCCGGGCGACCCCTAATGTAGTAGGCCGCAGGCGCCGGAAACTTGCGGCTGCCGCCGAACGCTCCCTTTGGTGAGGCCGAGCGCCGCGTCCGGCGACATCAGACCGCGGCTTCCGGCCAGGTTGAACGGCCTGGATAGGCAAGGCCATCCCGGCCGGCCGGACCACCCGCATGGTCCGGCCAGCCGGGGTGACGGACGGACTTAGAAGTTGTGCCGGAACCCGGGTCCGGCCGTCGTGAACTTGTATGTCGTCTTGGAGGTGAACACCTGGCCCGGGTTGAGCACCACGTTGGGCCACCCGGCCTCGCCGATGTGGTGCGGGGTGTCCGGGTAGTGCTGCGTCTCAAGCGTGAACGCGTCGCCCTGGCGGTAGGCGTGGCCGCTCGTCCCGACGAGATCGCCGACCAGGAAGTTCCCGGTGTAGAGCTGCACGCCGGGCTGGTCCGTGTAGGTCCACAGCACGATCCCGTCACCGGGGTCCTGGGCGACGGCGCCCAGCCGATAGCCAGACCCGCGGAGTACCCAGTTGTGGTCGTACCCGTGGGCGACAACCAGCTGGTTGCCCTCCGGCGCGCTCGAGTCTTCGATGTTCCGGCCGATCGGCTTCATCGCCCGGAAATCGAACGGGGTTCCGGACACCGAATGGAACCCGGTCGGGATCTGCACGTCGTTGGTGGGCTGGAACGTGTTCGAGTTGATCGCGAGCTTCTGGTCGTAGACGTTTCCGGAGCCTTCTCCGGCGAGGTTGAAGTAGGTGTGGTTGGTGTAGTTGATGACCGTCGGCGCGTTGGTGGTAGCCCGGTAGCTGATCCCCAGCGCGTTGTCGTCCGTGAGCGTGTACGTCACCTCGGTCGTGACCGTCCCCGGGAACCCGTTCTTGCCACTGGGGTCGGTGTAGCTCAGCTTGAGCGCGACGGCCTTCGCGAGCCTCTCCGGCGTCGCCGCCCACACCTGCGTGTTGTACGCGTCCGGCCCACCGTGGAGCGTGTTCACGTTGTTGGGCCCGTTGTTGCCGGTCAGCTGATATGTCGTGCCGTTCAGCGTGAACGAGTGATTGGCGATCCGGTTGGCGTACCGCCCGATGATCCCGCCGAAGTACGTGTCGCCGGATCCGCCGGCCGCCGGCCACGGCTGGTTCTCGAAGTCGTTCACGTAGTCGCTGAGCTTCGGAAACCCGAGCGCGACGTTCTTGAGCTGGCCGGTGCGGTCGGGGACCCAGATCGACTGCACGACGCCGCCGTAGCTGCTGATCTTGACCATCATCCCGTTGCTGTTGCGCAGCGTGTAGAGGTCCACGGCCTGGCCGTGCGCCGCCCCCCAGCTCTGCTTGGAGATGCTCAAGGTCCCGTGGTGCTTGGTCTTGTGGCCGTGCTTGGCGGCGAGCGCGATGCTTCCGGTGCCGAGCAACACTACGACGGTTGCGGCCACCACGCGCGTCCAGGCAAGAGAGCGCAGCTTCCGGAGGCTGCGGAGAGCAGTCTGCATAGTCCTCCCATCGGGTTGTGCGCTTGCCCCGGCCGATGACTACCGCAAGCGGCTGGTTATGACCGAGTCGTTATACCCAACGATGTGAGCGCTCACACACGAAAAAGTGAGCGCTAACACGGAGCCCCCGGGGGCGGCGATTTGCGAGCGGCCGAGCCGCGCGGGGTCGGCAACCCCGATAACCCGCACACTCGGGGAGTCAGCGCTGCCGAGATGGCCGAAATGCGCGCTATACGCCCCCTTTCGGCACACTCCAGCTCAGCGGAGGGCCGAGTGCGACGTTATCGGCCCTAGTTTCCGGTGCATCGGGATCGGCCCAGGCACTGCACACCTGCTGGCCCGGTGCGGCCGAGCGGCAAGCCGCCGACCAGAAACTCTAGACCCGCAGGAACCGCCGCAACGACAGCCCGGAGCCGACCGCCGACACGAGCGTGCCGGCCCCCAGCAACACGACCACGAGGAACGTGAACCCGATCGTCCGGGGCGCCGCGATCAGCGTCCAGTTGCTCGCCAGCGGGTCGAGCAGAGCGATCTTGGTCGCGGCGAGAACGGCGATCGCCAAGAGCGCGCCGACCGCCCCGACGATCACGCCCTCGATCATGAACGGGACGCGGATGAACCAGTCGGTGGCGCCGACCAGCTTCATCACCTCGACCTCGCGCCGGCGGGCGTAGAGCGACAGGCGGATCGTGTTCGCGATCAGCAGGATCGACGCCAGCACGAGCAGCACGGTCAGCACCGCCGCGGTGATCGTCACGAGGTTCGTCACCTCGAGGATCTTCTGGGTGTCGGACTGCTTGTTCGAGACTTTCTGGATCGAGGCGTCGATCGGTTGGCCGGTGCCGCCCGAACCCGTTCCCGCGATCTCGCTGTGGACCGCGAGGACGTTGCTCGGGTTGTCGGGGTAGACGTGGTAGGTGTCCGGCAGCGGGTTCGAGCCGAGTAGCGCGTACGCCTGAGGATCGGCCTCAGCCTGCGTTTTGTAGGCCTGCTCCTTGGAGACGAACTGGACCGATTTCACGTGATGCAGGCCGAGCAGCTCGTTACGGACCCGAGCGTCGTCGGCGGCGGTCGCGTTCGTGTTCATGTAGACGTCGACCTCGACGCGACCGCGGACGCTGTTCGCGGCCCCGTTGGTGGCCTGGACGATCGGGATGAACACGCCCAGCACGAGCATGGTCACGAGCACGGTGGCGAGCGCGGCGAAGCTCGGAGCGGCGCTGCGACGCATCGACCGCATCGCCTCCTTCAGGAAGAACCCCACCTTCACCGGCCCACGTCCCCGGCCGAGGGGAGGGCGAGGACGGCTATGGAAAACGCCATCCGGCTACACCCCGTCCGGACGCGTCGTCGGCTGGCGCATCCGTCGGGCGAACTCCCGCGTGGTCTCGTCGCGCGTGTACAGCCCGGTGGCCTCGTCGCGGACGATCCGTCCGTCGGACAGCTCGAGCACGCGGCGGCGCATCTTGTCGACCATCGCCTGATCGTGGGTGGCCACGAGCACGGTCGTGCCGGTCCGGTTGATCCGGTACAGCAGGCGCATGATGTCGACGCTGGTCTCGGGATCGAGGTTCCCTGTCGGCTCGTCGGCCAGCAGAAGCGGCGGGTGGTTGACGAAGGCGCGCGCGATCGAGACGCGCTGCTGCTCGCCGCCCGAAAGTTGGTCGGGGTAGTTGTGGAGCTTGGTCGACAGGCCCGTCAGCCGCAGAATGTCCGGTACCTTGTCGCGGATCTCGCGCCGCGTCCCGCCGGTGACCTGGAGCGCGTAGGCGACGTTGTCGTACACGGTCCGACCCGGGAGCAGCTTGAAGTCCTGGAACACGACCCCGAGGTTGCGGCGGTAGTAGGCGATCCGCTTGCGCTTGATCAGCCCGAGGTCGTGGCCGGCCACGCGGATCGTCCCACCGGTCGGATCGAGCTCCTTGATCAGCAGGCGCATCACGGTCGACTTGCCCGAGCCAGTGGAGCCGACGAGGAACACGAAGTCACCACGGTCGACCGAGAACGTGGCCTGGTCGAGGCCCGTGTCGCCGCTCGAATAGCGCTTGGACACGCCACGGAACTCGATCACGGACCGGCCGGACGGAAGGGGCCCCAGAGGCTGAGCCTCGCGGGGCGCGGTCACCACCGGGGCCGCAATCTCGCGCCGGCGCCGGGTTCGATGCTTGGATTCAGAGATAGCCATAAGTTGCGGGCAGCCTACCGAGGCCCCTCCGGGAACGCGGCCTGATCCCTCCCTCTGCAACGGGATTTGCAGGAACAGCTATTTTCTGTCCCGGTGCCTTCAATCACGCAGACATCCCTCCCAAATGGGCTTCCTCTGTACCGGATCGCAGTCGAGGGTACGCGATCGGTGACGATCCTGGTCGCGTTCGACGCCGGCGCCCGAACCGAGCGCGAGAGCGAGAACGGGATGGCCCACTTCCTCGAGCACCTGGTGTTCAAGGGCGGCGAGAAGTACCCCACCTACCGGGACGTCAACGAGGCGGCGGAGCGGATCGGCGCCGTGCTGAACGCCTACACGAGTCACGATCTGGTCGCGTTCCATATAACCGCGCGGTCGAACAAGGCGCTCGAGGCGGCCGACCTCCTCACCGACTTCGTCGGCCGGCCCAAGATCGACGGCGACGAGCTCAACCGCGAGCGCGGCGTGGTCGTGCAGGAGATCGCGCGCGCGAACGACCAGCCGGCGGTGATGGCCGAGCATCTGATCGACGAGGCGGCATTCGGCGACCACCCGCTCGGGCGCCCGGTCCTCGGGCCGGCCGAACACATTCGCGACACGTTTACGCGCGAGGGGATCGTCGAGTTCCGCAACCGCCGTTGGGCGCCCGAACGCGGCGGCGCCTTCCTCGTCGGGAACCTCGACGAGTTGCCCGGGGACGGGGCCGTCGACGAGCTGTTCACGCGCTTTCCGAGCCACCCCGAGCCCAATCCGTACGAGCCGGCGCCCCCACAGCAGGAGCGCATCCTCGTACGCGAGCGCGACTCCAACCAGTCGCACCTGCGGATGTCGTACCGCCCGACGATCGAGATCCCTGACCCCAAGCAGCGCGCCGCGCTCGCGATCTACTCGACGCTGCTCGGCGGCTCGATGGGCTCGCGGCTGTTCGACGAGATCCGCGAGCAGCGCGGCCTCGCCTACTCGGTGCACTCGATCGCGCACGCCTACTCCGACGTGCCGGTCCTCCAGCTGTCGGCGGGACTCGAGTCGAGCAAGATGCTGGAGGCCTACCGCCGGATGCGCGACATCGTCACCGAGCTCCGCGACGACGGTCCGACCGAGGCCGAGGTCGAGCGGGCCCGTGCCTACGCCGCGGGCGCCCGCGCGATCGCGTTCGAAAACACCGGCGCGATCGCGCGCCACGCGGCGCAGCAGACAGTCGTCTACGGCGAGGACGTGGACCCCGACCTGACGATCGCGCTGCTCGACGAGGTAACGTTTGCTGAGGTGAGAGAGGTGGCCGGTCGCGTCGCCGACGAGTTGTCGGTCGCGTGCGTCGGCCCGCACACGGTGGAGGAGCTCGAGTCAGCCTGAAAAGCCGGATTGTGGGGGCCATCGCCATGGCGGCGATGATCGCCGGGTGTGGCGGCGGCGGCCACACACCAAAGCCGAGTTCGGACGCGTCGGTCGGAGCCCCGATCGCGCATACCACGACCACCCAGTCTCGGACGGCCACCGCGCCGAAGCCGCCCCCGCCCGCGCCAAACCTTGTCGCGCTCCGCGCGGCGCTCTCGGGTGCCCTGAACAAGGGCGGACCACAAACGGGCGCGCTCGTCTACGACCTGACCGCCAAACAGATCCTGTTCTCGGTGCGGGCCAGTGTCGGACGGCCGCCGGCATCGGTGGAGAAGCTCTACACGACGGTGGCCACGCTCAACGAGCTCGGCCCGAACGCCCGCCTCACGACCACGGTGGTCGGCGCCGGCCACCTCGGGCCCGGCGGGGTCTGGCACGGGAACCTGTATCTGGTCGGAGGCGGCGATCCGACGTTGGGCGACGGCGGCTTCAACAAGACCTGGGAGCAGGGGTACGGCCCGACCGCCAGTCAGCTCGTGAGCCAGCTCGCCCACGACGGGATCAAGCGGGTCACGGGATGGGTGGTCGGGGACGCCGCGCTGTTCGACGAGCTCCGCGGGGGTCCGGCCACCGGCTACCACCCGGACATCCCCGATTTCGGCGGCCAGCTTTCCGCGCTGAGCTACGACCACGGCTCGACCTACAAGAAGCTGAACCCGGGCGCGTTCGCCGCCAAGGAGCTGGTGCTGACGATGCACGGCGCCGGGATCGGGGCGCGCCCGCTGAACCGGACCCTGCCGACGCCGGACAACACCCGGCAACTCGCCTCGGTCCAGTCGCCGCCGCTGTCGGTGATGCTGAGACTGATGGACGTGCCCTCGGACGATTTCTTCGCCGAGATGCTGACCAAGCAGCTCGGCGTGCGGTTCGGCACCGGCGGGAGCATCACCGCCGGCGCGCAGGTGATCTCGAACGTGATCCAGTCGTTCGGCCTGCACCCGAGGATCGTCGACGGGTCGGGCCTGTCCCGCGATGACCGCTCGTCGCCGGACGAGGTCGTCGACCTGCTCAAGAAGATGTGGAACACGCCGACCGGCCGGATCTTGTCGGCTTCGATGCCCGTCGTCGGAGTGAGCGGAACCGTCCAAAACATCGCCGCCCGCACCGCCGCTCAGGGACGGTGCATCGCCAAGACCGGCACGCTCAACTACGTGACAAACCTCGCCGGGTACTGCACCGCGCGGAACCACCACGTGCTCGCGTTCGCGCTGATGGTCGACGGACCGGGCAACTGGACCGCGATCCAGCTGTTCGATCAGATGGTCCCGGCGATCGCCAAGTACTGACCTGAGGGCCCGAACCGTTGCGCCCACCGCCCGGGATCGAGACAATCGCGCCGTGGAGGTGACCACCGCCGTCAACCGGCGCGAGCTGCAGCGATACCTGTCGCGGGTCGATGATCGCTGGACGATCGACGTCGCGATGCTGGGAGGCGCCCGGGTCGCGGACGAACGGGGCGCACCGCCGCAGCGCGAGCGCGGCCCCGAGTTCATCGTGATCCTGGTCTCGCACGCGTTCGAGGGCATGCCATGGCTCGAACGCGTGTATCACGCCGGCTCGCTGTGGGACGGCCTCGAGATGGGCGCACCCGCGGACGTCCACTGCTACACGCCCGACGAGTTCGAGCGAAAGCGGCTCACGCTCCCGCGCGTCAGGGACACGGTCGAGAGCGGGATCGACCTGATGGCCCCGATCAGCTGATCGCGACCATCCGCTCGATCGGGAGCCGCGCCTGGTCAGCGATCTCCGCCGGCACCCTGACCTCGTGCACTCCGTCGCGCAGCGCGTCGCGGAGCTTCGGGAGCGTGATCATCTTCATGAAGCGGCAGTGGGCCGCCTCGTTCGCAGCGATGAACTCGACGTCCGGCGCCGTCTCGCGGAGCGGATACAGCATGCCCGTCTCGGTCGCGACGATCGCCGTGCGGGCGGGTGGGCCGTCAATCCCGCGGGCGTACGCGAGCATCCCGCCAGTCGAAAGCATGTGGACGCCCTCGGAATCGATGTCGCCGGCCGCGACGTACTCCATCACGCTCGTTGAGCACCCGCACTCTGGGTGGATCAGGAAGTCGGCCCCGGGATGGGCGGCCCTGACCGCGGCGATGTCGTCGGGCTTGATGCCGGCGTGCACGTGGCATTCGCCGTCCCACACGTGCATCGCCCGCCCAAGCGACTTCTCGACATAGGCGCCCAGGAACATGTCCGGGCCGAACAGGATCTCGGCGTCCTCGCCGTGCTCGGCGTAGATGTGCTGCACGACCTTGACCGCGTTCGCCGAGGTGCAGCAGTAGTCGGTCTGCGCCTTGACCTCGGCGGTGGTGTTCACGTACATGACCACGATCGCGCCCGGATGCGCCGCCTTCCAGTCACGCAGTTGCGAAGCGGTGATCGAATCCGCCAGCGAGCAACCTGCGTCGAGGTCAGGGATCAGCACGGTCTTGTCGGGGCACAGGATCGAGGCGGTCTCGGCCATGAAGTGCACGCCGCAGAACACGATCATCTGGGCGTCGGCCTTGGCCGCCTGCTGAGAGAGTCCGAGCGAGTCGCCGACGTAGTCGGCTACGTCCTGGATCTCAGGTAGCTGATAGTTGTGAGCGAGGATCACCGCCCCGCGCTCCTGTGCGAGCACGCGGACTTCGTCCTGCAGGGCGGGGATGTTCTCAAGGAGTAGGGGTGCGTCTGACGCACCGAACATCGGCAGGTTCATGGGATCGGTTCGAGGAGGAGGGACAGGTCTAGCGCTGGGGCGCTGTGGGTGATCGCACCCACTGAGATGAAGTTTACGCCGGTGCTCGCGACGGCCCGGATCGTGTCGAGCGTGAACCCGCCGCTCGCCTCGAGCTTCGCCCTGCCGGCGACCCGATCCACAGCGGCCCTGAGCTCGTCGACCGACATGTTGTCGAGCAGCAGGAAACCCGCGCCGGCCGCAAGCGCCTCGTCCACCTCGGCGAGCGTCCGGCACTCCACCTCGAGCTGGAGCTCGGGGGCGTGGGCGCGGGCCTGGCGCACCGCCTCCCCCACACCGCCGGCGAGCGCCGCGTGGTTCTCCTTGATCAGGATCGCGTCGAACAGGCCCGCTCGGTGGTTGGTGGCGCCGCCGGCCGCGACCGCCGCCTTCTCGAGCGCGCGCAGGCCAGGCGTCGTCTTGCGCGTGTCGAGGATCACCGCGCCGGTCCCGTCGACGGCGCGCACACACCGGGCGGCCATCGTGGCCACACCCGACAGGCGCTGAAGGAAGTTCAAAGCGGTCCGCTCGGCCGTCAGGATCCCGCGCGCGGAGCCCTCGAGTGCCAGCACGGGGCCGTCCTCGCGCCACCGCCCCTCCTCGACCACCCGCTCGAACGTCATCGCGGGATCGAGCGCGCGGAAGGTCTCGACTGCGACGTCTAGCCCGTACACCACGCCTGGGGCCTTCTGCGTGATCCGGGCTCGCGCGAGCGCACGCTCGGGAACCGTGGCCGCCGTCGTCACATCGCCGTCGCCGACATCCTCGGCCAGGGCACGCGCCACGATCTCCGCCACCGACTGCGTACTCATCAGCGGGATGAGGATACGCATAGTTTCGTACAGGAAGGGTGTGAAAACGAGTTCACCGGCGGTAGCGTCCGTCGCAACCGTCCGCGCCGGCCAGTCCGGAAGCTCAGGGGAGTCACACGGGTCCCGGCCCGTTCTAGACCCCTCCGGCGGAACGCTGCTCCCCGAGGGGCGACGGGGGGCAGCCGCCGCTGTCGGGCTACTTGGCGGACTTCAGCAGGTAGGCGCGGGCGAACCCGTCAAGGTCGCCGTCGAGCACCCGCGCCGTGTCGCCCATCTCGTGGTCGGTGCGGTGGTCCTTGACCATCGAGTACGGATGGAGAACGTAGGAGCGGATCTGCGAGCCGAAGTTGACGTCCTGGGCCTCGCCCTTCTCCTTCGCGATCTCCTCGCGTCGCTTGCGCTCTTCGAGCTCGAGCAGCTTGGACCGCAGCATCGTCATCGCCTCGGCCTTGTTCGAGGACTGCGAGCGCTCGTTCTGGCACTGGACCACGATCCCGCTCGGCTTGTGCGTGATCCGCACGGCGGAGTCGGTCTTGTTGACGTGCTGGCCGCCGGCACCGCTGGCCCGATAGGTATCGATCTGCAGGTCGTCGTCGTCGATCTCGACGTCGCCGATATCGTCGACCACCGGCGAGACCTCGATCCCGGCGAAGCTCGTCTGGCGGCGATGGGCGGCGTCGAACGGCGACAGACGCACCAGCCGGTGGACGCCCTTCTCGGCGCCGAACAGACCGTAGGCGTTCTCGCCTTTGACCAGGAACGTGGCCGACTTGATCCCGGCCTCCTCCCCCGGCGAGGCCTCGAGCAGCTCCACATCGAACCCACGCCTCTCGGCCCAGCGCATCTCCATCCGCAGCAGCATCTCGGCCCAGTCCTGGGCGTCGGTCCCCCCGGCGCCGGCGTTGACCGTCACGAGCGCGTCGCCGGTGTCGTAGCGGCCCGAGAACAGCCGCTGCTCCTCGAGCTGGTCGAGGCGCTCCTGCACGCTCCCCACCTGGTCCTCGAACTCCGCCGCGATCTCCGGGTCCTCCTCGGCGAGCTCCGCCAGCGGCTCGAGATCGTCGACGTCGCGCTCGAGGTCACGGTAGACCGACAGCCTACGGCTCGCGCGTGCGTGCTCGGCGCTGACCTTCGCCGCCCGCTCCTGATCCTCCCAGAAGCCCGGCGCGCCCATCTCCGTTTCGAGCGCGTCGATGCGCCCGCTCAGCTCAGCGGGGTCAAAGGTAGTCCGCAAGCAGCTTGAGCTGCTCGCGGATCGCCGCGAGGCGCTGTGACAGAGGCTCTGAGGGCGCGGTCGTCATCCACTTCCACACTAGCAGCGATAGATTCCGGAGCCATGGCAAATCTCAACGATCCACCCGTACGCGAGCTGCTGGAGCAGCCCAACCACGCCGTTATCTCGACCTACAACAAGGACGGCTCGATCCACAACACGGTCGTGTGGATCAGCGCCGAAGACGGAATCGTCGCGGTCAACAGCGCGCTCGGCCGGAAATGGCCCACGAACCTCGAGCGTGACCCGCGCGTCAACGTCCTGGTGTACGAGCAGGAGAACCCGTACAACTACGTCGAGATCCGTGGGACCGCGTCCGAGACCACCGAAGGCGCGGACGATCACATCGACGCACTGACGAAGAAGTACATCGGGCAGGACAAGTACCCGTTCCGTCAGCCCGGTGAGCAGCGGGTCAAGTTCGTGATCGCGCCGGACCACGTCCGGCACCAGAAGCAGGGCTAGAGCTAGGAGCTTCCGCCGCCGTGCCGGTCATAGCGCCGGCCGGCGCGGCTGCGCGCGTCGCTTTGGATCTGGCTGCGGGCCGCGTTCTTTTGCCGTCGCGACTCGAGCTCGCGCTCGATCTCGTCGAACTCGGGCGCCGGTCCATATAGCCGCCAGCCGTTGCGCACAAGCGGGACCAGCACGCCGAGCGCGACCAAGATCGGCCAGAAGAACCCGCTCGCGCCCGATGCCACCCAGATGACCGTGCAGATCACGAATGCGCCTGACCCTCCCCCGGCCTCCTGGAGCAGCCGGCGCTGGAGCTCTCGCCGGCGCTGCGCGATCTCCGCCTTCTGCTGCGCCGGCGACGCCGGAAGCTTCGGCAGGTCGGCCAGGAGCTTGGAGAGCTCCTGCTCGGTGCGTGCGCTGTAGGCGGCCTGGATCCGGTCGCTCAGCTCGTCGTCGGTAAGCCGGCCGGCGGCGTAGTGCTCGCGGATCTCCTGCGCCGCGCGGTCTCGTTGCTCGTCGGAGACGCGAAGATCCGGGGCATCGGGCATGTGCATGGACTGTACCGCCGGACCCCGGTGATCCGGACGCCGCCAACCGCCGCCCCCGACCGCCGCGCAGACCGCCACCACCTCGCAACGCACCGGAAATCAGGGCCGATAACGTCTCACTCGACCCGCTCCCGGCGCCGAATGCGCATTCGGTCGGCTCTGGCACCGATAACGGCGCACTCGAGCCGGGGAGGTCGTCGAGTGTCGACTTATGGGTGCTGGGACGACGCGCCTAGGCGCCGTGGCATTTCTTGTACTTCTTGCCCGACCCGCACCAGCAGGGGTCGTTGCGGCCGATCTGCTCGCCGGGATCGACGCGGCGCTGCTCGACCGGCGCCATCGCGGGCCCCTCGAGGGCCTCCGCGTCCTCGACCGCGCCACCGGCCGCGGCGGCGATCGCCAACGCGCCCTGCGCAGCTCCGCCACCGCCCGAGTAAGTCACGCGTCCGCCTCCTGTCGACGAGCTCGCCGCCCGGCTCGGGCGCCGCGTCGGGGGCGGCGCCGGGGGGGCTCCGTTCCCCGGATCGACAGGCGTGACCTGGACGTGGAAGATCAGCCGGGCGTAGTCCTCCCAAACGCTGTTCATCAGATCGCGGAACAGCTCGAAGGCCTCGTTCTTGTACGCGACCAGGGGCTCTATCTGAGCGAACCCGCGGAGGTGGATGCCCTCGCGGAGGTAGTCCATGTCGTACAGGTGCTCGCGCCAGCGCTGGTCGATGATCTGGAGCAGTAGGAACCGCTCGATGTCGCGCATCAGCTCGGGGCCAAACTCCTCCTCGCGCCGGTCGTACTCATCGTTCGCCTGCTCCCTGAGGGCGTCGAGCAGCTCCTCGCGGTCGACCCGGTGCGGATCGACGTCGAGGACATCGGCGTCGGGCGGGAACATCTCCTCCATCCGGCGCAGGAGGCCTTCGACGTCCCACTCCTCGACGAAGTCGCCGGCGGTGTAGTCCGCCACCTGCCGCTCGATCATGCTCCCGATCTCCTGGCGAGCGGCCTCGCTCATGTCGCGGCCCTCGAGGATCTCGTCGCGGTAGGTGTACACCACCTCGCGCTGCTGGTTGAGCACGTCGTCGTACTCGAGCGTGTGTTTGCGCTGGAGGAAGTGCTGCTCCTCGACCTTGCGCTGGGCCTTCTCGATCTGCTTGGAGAGCATCCCGTGCTCGATCGGCTCCTCGTTGCCCTCCTCGTCGACGCTGCCCAGGCGGTCGAGGATCTTGTAGATGCGCTCGCCGGCGAACAGCCGCACGAGATCGTCCTGGGCGGACAGGAAGAAGCGCGACTCGCCGGGGTCGCCCTGACGGCCGGAGCGGCCGCGCAGCTGGTTGTCGATCCGGCGAGACTCGTGGCGCTCGGTGCCAAGGATGAACAGACCGCCGAGCTCGAGCACCTGGTCGCGACCCTCGTCGACCCGCGCCTCGATCGCCGGGAGCGCCTTCTTGTAGTGCTCGTCGTAGTCGGGTTCGCCGGGCTGCAGCCCGAGCTTGACCATCTCGAGCTGGGTCAGGTGCTCGGCGTTCCCGCCGAGCTTGATGTCGACGCCGCGGCCCGCCATGTTGGTCGCAATCGTGACCGCGCCCGGCGCGCCGGCCTCGGCGATCGTCTCGCCTTCGCGCTCGGCGTACTCGGGCTTGGCGTTCAGCACCGAGTGCTCGATGCCCTTGCGCTTGAGATCGGCCGACAGCTGCTCCGAGACCTCGACCGAGATGGTCCCGACCAGCACCGGCTGCCCGGCGGCGTGGCGCTTCTCGATCTCGCGGACGATCGCGCTGGCCTTGCCCTCCTTGGTCTTGTAGACCTGATCGTTGTTGTCCGCACGGACCATCGGGCGGTTGGTAGGGATCTCGACGACCGGCAATTCGTAGATCTTCATGAACTCGGTCGCCTCGGTCAGCGCCGTGCCGGTCATGCCCGCGAGCTTGTCGTACATCCGGAAGTAGTTCTGGAGCGTGATCGTCGCGAGCGTCTGGTTCTCCTCCTGGACGCGCACACCCTCCTTTGCCTCTACCGCCTGGTGCAGGCCCTCCGACCAGCGCCGGCCCTCGAGGATTCGCCCCGTGAACTCGTCGATGATCTTGACCTCGCCGTCGATCACCGCGTAGTCGACGTCGCGCTTGTACAGCGACTCGGCCTTGAGCGCCTGTTGCAGGTGGTTGACCAGGTGGCCGTTCTCGGCACGGTACAGGTGGTCGATGCCGAGGAATCGCTCCGCCTTGGCGACGCCCTGCTCGGTGACCGAGACCGTCTTGTGCTTCTCCTCGAACTCGTAGTCGAAGTCCGCGACGAACTCCTTCTTCATCCGGGGATCCATCCCCTCCGGAGTCTTGCCGGGCACCATCTTCGGGGCGAGCCGCGCGAACTGGACATATAGCTCGGCCGCTTGCTCAGGCGCTCCCGAGATGATCAGCGGCGTGCGGGCCTCGTCGATCAGGATGTTGTCGACCTCGTCGACGATCGCGTACGTGTGGTATTGGGACTTGCCTTCCTCGGGCTTGGGCCGGCCACCGTGCTGGACCTTCTCTTCCAGCGTCGTGGCCATGTTGTCGCGCAGGTAGTCGAAGCCAAACTCCGAGTTGGTGCCGTACGTCACGTCGGCGGCGTACGCCGCGCGCTTGTCCTCGTAGGGCTGCATGTTCTGGAGCACCCCGACGGTGACGCCGAGCGCGTCGTAGATCGGCTTCATCCACATCGCGTCGCGGCGGGCCAGATAGTCGTTGACGGTGACGACGTGGACGCCGCGGCCGGCGAGCGAGTTGAGCACGACGGCCAGCGTCGCGGTCAGGGTCTTGCCCTCGCCGGTCCTCATCTCCGCGATCGCGCCGTCGTGGAGCACCATGCCGCCGATCAGCTGCACGTCGAAGTGCCGCATGCCCATCGTGCGCTTGCCCGCCTCGCGCACGAGCGCGAAGCATTCGTACGCCAGGTCGTCGAGGCTTTCGCCGTCGGCGGCGCGCTCGCGCAGCTCGTCGGCGGCCTCTCTCAGCTCGGCGTCGGTGTAGTGCTCGAGCTCGGCCTCGAAAGCATTAATCCGTCCAACCCGCTGTTCGTAGACCTTGAACTTCTTCGCTTCGCCCATGCGAAGCGCGCGGTCCAGAATGGACATAGGGCTAGCGTAGCAGTGGGTCCGGGGCGGTTCTACGCCGCGGAGGAGACGCCCGGCGGCCCACTTTCGGCCACCCCTCCGACGAAGGATTCGTCCTCGATCGGGCCCGCGCCGGCGTCCGCTGTCTGGGCCGCCGCGGCACGTGCCTCGCGCCGCTTGCGCCGCTTGTCGCGGTGGCGCTTGACCTGGATGTGAAGCTCGTCAGCGCAAAGATTGATCGAGTGCAGGATGTCCGGAGAGGCATCCCGAGCCCGCAGCGTCACCCCCTTCAAGTGCAGCGTTGCCTCGGCCACCTGGTTGTCGGCGATGGCCGGATTGCGCTCCTCAAACACCTCCACCTCGAGTTCGGCGAGCTCCGACACCTGCCGGTCGACCTTGCGAAAGCGCTTGGCGACGTGCTCCCTAAGGTCCTCGGAAACTGGCAGGTTCCGGCCCTTGACCTCGATGCGCATCGACCTACCTCCTTGCTGGGAAGGATGGATGTGCGTGAACGTATTAGCCTAGTCCTCGACCGGACGTTTGTCGATTGAGCATCTCGCTCGGTGGATGCTCATAATCACGTTTTGTGAGCCCGGAGACGTCTTGGACGTTCGACTGGACCGCGCTGGTTTCCGTGGTCGTGCTGGTGTTGCTGTACGCACTCGGCTGGCGCCGCGCTCGCCGCGCCGAGCGTCACCCACCCAGCCTCTGGCGCCTGCTTCTGTTCGCGGGCGGAATCCTGACGATCCTGGTCGCGCTGGTCTCGCCGCTGGACTCGCTCGGCGACCAGATGATGGTGATGCACATGGTCCAGCACATGCTGCTGCTGGACATCGCGCCGATCCTCCTGATCCTCGGGCTCACGAAGGTTCTGATCCGGCCCGTGACGCGACGGCTGCAGGCGGTCGAGCGCCGCGCCGGGTTCATCGCCCACCCGGCATTCGCGGTGATCCTGTACGCGGGCGTGCTGTGGCTGTGGCACGTGCCGGCCCTGTACGACAAGGCCCAGGGCAACGGCTTTATCCACGCGATGGAGCACACGACGTTCTTCATCGTCGGATCGATCTACTGGTGGCACGTCCTGTCGCCGATCCGCAACCGCCAGCGACTCGCCGGCCTCGGCCCGGTCGCGTACATGGCCGGCGGCAAGCTGCTCGTCGGACTGCTCGGCGTGGCGCTCGCGTTCGCGCCCACGGTGATCTACCCGTTCTACGCGCACCAGCCGTCCTATTGGGGGATCACGCCGCTCGAGGACCAGATGATGGCGGGCCTCGTGATGGCGCTCGAGCAGTCGATCGTGATGGGGATCGCGCTCGTCGTGCTGTTCATGCAGATGCTTAACGAGTCCGAGCGGTCCGCCCAGCGCGCTGAGCGCTACGAGGTCGCCTGATTTTTTGGGCCTCGCTTCGCTCGGCGTCCGTGGGGCCGCGTACCCCGTCCTGACAGGGTCCGCGCCCGCCGGGCACGGACGCCCGGCGGAACGGCCCCACGGATGCCGCGAAGCGGCCCACTACTGGCACCCTCGCAAACCTCGCGAGGGCGCCGGCGGTGGATGCGACTAGGTCAGCTGCACTTCTGGGTGCCGCTCACCGTGTCCGACTGCGGCGCGGCACCGGGGGCGGTTTCCGCGGTGAACGTCACGCTGTAGGGGCGCTTGCCACTCTTGCACGCGACCGAGGCGCCGTAACGCACGGTCTTGCCGTTCTTCTTCGTGCTCAGGTTCTTCCAGTTCAGCGTCTCACTCGTGAGCGAGCCCTCGATCCCCGTGATCGGGAACGAGACGTAGCTCGGGATCGGGGTGTTCATCACGAGGTTCTTGCCGACGATCTTGATCGTTCCGGGGAACGGCGGGACACCGCCGGTCTGGATCGGACCGCAGGTGTGATCCGGCGCCGAATCGACGAAGAAGTACACGACCTTGCCCTGGCCGGCGTTCCAGACGTCGAGCTTCGGATTGCACGGAATGACGTTGGGACTCGACGCGCTGGTGTCGGTCAGCGGCCCCAGGATCGCGGTGATCGCGCCGCTGGCGACGAGCGCGCCCTTCGGACACACGGTGTCGTTGCCGGCGCTGATGATCTTTGACGAGCTACACGTCGGGAAGTCCTTCCCGTCCGAGGTCATGCCGTAGATCACGGTCTTGATGTCGGTCAGCGGCGCGGTGCGGTTGCCGCTAGTCCCGTTGGCGACGTACTTCTGAGCGAAGCCCATCGACGACGGCGCCTTGCCGGAGCCTTTCTTGTTGGGCGAGAACTTGAGGCTCGCGGTGTACGTGTTGATGCCGCCGGTGGCGGCGAGGGCCGACGCTGCGGCGATTAGCACGGCGACTGCCGTGGCAACTACGACGATTCGTCGCAATTGACTCCTCCTTTTATGTGTGGGTCTGCAAGCAGAGCCGGCCGTGCTCATTTGATTGGTTGTAGTTGAGGAAATGCTTGGGTCTGTCCAGTGGTCGCCTCGCCCAGCGGCTGCTGGGACCTGCAAGGCGGCCCGCTCGAGTCCGTGGTGTAGTAGACGCTGCTCAGGACCGCGGCGATAGACGCTGAGATAGTAGGACCAATCGTCGGTTGAGGGTTGTTCGTGCACAGATTGCTGGCAAAAACGGGCAGCCCCTGCACCAGGCTCGAGTAGCCGCCGGGCACCAGATACGGGTTGCCTCGGTTGCTGTCGAGCCGGGTCGAATAGTCCGTGAGCGTCTCCGGATTCAGCGGGCTCGACACGCGCACGTAGTGCAGCTTCGCCGAGGTGACGTTCCCGGGCAGCGTCGCCTGCGTGGTCGCCGTCCCGTTTGCGAAGAACGCCGCGATCTCGCGCCTATAGGTGTTGATGTAGTCGATCACGGGGATCACACCGCCGAGGTACGGCGTCAGCCTGGTCAGCAGCGGGACGCTGTCGTTCAGGAACTGCTGCACCGCCGGCACTCCCGCCTTCGACGCGCTCGTCAGCGGGCCGACGTTCACGAGCAGGCTGTTCAGCTCCGGCGCGAGGACGGCCACCGACTCGAGCGCCGGGCTCAGCTTGACCGCGGCCGGGCGAAGCTCGTCGACCAGCGGCTTGGTCGTGTTAGCGAACCGCGTGACCCGGTCGATCGTGGTCTTGCTCGCGGTCAGGAACGGCGGGAATGCCTTGATCGTGGCGGCGAGTGCCGCCGCCTGCGCCGCGGTGGCGGAGAACGTCGTGTTGGCGTTGTTGACGAGTTGCTGGAGCGCGGACGGCGAGCGGGTGACGGCCGCCAGCACCCGCCCGCCGTCGTTCAGGAGCGTGCTGGTGGCCGCGCTGTCGCGGTTGAGCACCGCGAGCACCGAATCGACGTTGGTCGCGAACGGGTACAGCTGGGCCAGCGCGGCGTTCAGGTCCTGGCCGCGACCCGTGAGCGCGATCCCCTGTTGCTGCATCCACGTCTCGAACGCCTGTCGGGTGGAGGGGTCAAACGTGGAGAGGATCTGGTCGAGCTGCACGGTCGGCGCGATCTGGCCCCGTGGCAGCGTGCCGCCATCCGCGAGCTTGGGCCCGGTCGCCGAGCCGGGAGAGAGCTCGACGTACGTCTCGCCGAGCAGCGTCTTCTGGCGGAGGATCGCGCGTGTGTTCGCCGGCCGCGGCGCGAACTGCGGGTCGATCTGCATCACCGCGCGCGTGAGTCCGGTGCGGCGGTCCAGGCCGACGCTGATCACCTTGCCGACGTTCACGCCCGAAATCCGGACGTCGGCCTGGCTGCCGAGGTTCTCGGCCTGGTTGAACTCCGCGCTGATCTCGTATCCGCGCGGGCTCAGCGACGTCGTCCCGCCGAACGAGATCCACAGGTACAGGAGCAGGCCTATGCACGACGCCGCGAATGCGACCATCGTCAGGATGCGGGCGGGGCTCGGTGCCTGCCGGTTCATCCGCCCGAGCCTCCCGTGGTGGGTACGAGTTTCGAATCGCTCGCCAGCGCCGCCGGGCAGTACGACGACTTGATCTGGGTGTAGTCGGGGGCGTTCAGGAGGTCGAGTAGCGGCGCGATCGAGGGACTGCCCGCCTGGATCGTCGTCTCGAGCAGTTGGAGCGCCGGACAGGTGGCCATGAAGATGCCGCGGACGGTCGGCCCCTGTGCGTCTTGGAGATTGGTCAGGCTGGCGGCGATGTGGGCCAGCCACGAGCCCCAGAACAGGTATCCCTGTTCGCTGCCCGACGGTTGGTAGGCGAGCGTGTTGAACAGCTTGTTGATGACGCTCACCGAGCTGGTCAGCGGCGGCACCGCCTTGGACAGCTGCGTGGCCGCCGGCTTCAGCGCTGTCGCGAGCGGCTGGACAGCGATCGAGAACGGGCGCAGCTGGTTCTGGATGACCGGAGTCGTGTCGTGGAACAGCGGGCGGGACGCCTTCAGCGCCGGCGCGAGCGCGCGGGCGAACGGCTGCAGCTCGGTGAGCGTCGGGCCGAGCTGGGCCGCGAACTTCTGCACTTTCCCGAGCGTCTGATTGGTCTGCCCGAGCGTTCCGGGTAGCAGCGACAGCCCTGCCTCGAGGTTGGCGGCTTGCGAGGAGATCGCGGCGAAGTTCGTGTTCGACGACTGGATCAGCGACGCGAGCTGGCCGTCGACGCCGCCGAGCGCCGTGGCCACGCGTTGAAGGTTGTGGATCGCGAGTTTGAGGTTGTTGCTCCGCGCCGAGAGCAAGGTCGCGAACGTTTGGGTGTCGCGGTTCAGCGGTTCGAACCGCTTGAACGTGCCTTGCAACGCGGCGACGCTCGACGCCTGGTTCTGGAACGCGCCGGCGCCGCCCGACAGCAGCAACAGCAGGTAGCTCCGCGTGTCGCCATCGAGCGAGGCCAGGATCTGGTCGAGATCGACGTCCGGGGTCGTGCTGCCCGCGCCCAGCATGCCTCCGTCCGGGACGGCGCCGGTCTGCCTGGTCCCCGGGTCGAGCGCGAGGTACATGTCCTTCAGCGGCGTGCGCGGGCGGAGCAGCACGGTCGCGTTCCGGTAGATCGGGGCGTACTTCTTGAAGATGTTCATCGTCACCACGGCCCGTCCGTTCTCGAGCTGGACGCCCCCGACGAGGCCGACCTGCACGCCGGCGATCGTCACCGCCTGGCCTTGCCCGGGGGTGACCGCGGCGGCGGTCGCGAACTCGGCCCGGACCGTGTAGTAGCTCTGCCCGAACGTGAACGACGGCTGGTGATAGAGGATGTAGCCGGCGACCGCGAGTGCCCCGGCGACGAGCACCAGGATCGCGATGAAGTCCCGGCGGTGAGCCTTAAGTGCACGCCTCATGGCCCAGCTCCGGTGCTGACGCGGTTGAGGTTGGGCGCGGCGTTCTGGAAGCACAGCTTGCTGCTCTTGACCGGCGGCGCCTTTCCCGGCCACGCGGGCCGCGTGCCGAGCGGCGCGAGCACCGCGTTGCCGAACAGCGGGCCCTGCGTCCCGAGGTTGCCGGTCTGTACAGCGGTCGCTCCGCCCGCCGGCGAGGAGCGCAGGTACCGCCCGTTGCCGTCGAAGTTCTGGCCAGCGCCGCCAATTCCCACCGCCGACTCGAGCAGTTCCTGCCACACGGATACCCCGGTTGTGTTCGGCGGGTCCTGGATCACCGTGTTACCGGTCGGGACCAGGTTGTGGGTGACGCAGCGAGCGACCGCGTTGCTCTGCGAGACGAGCGCGGTGCTCGAATGGATCGTGCTCGCGGTGGCCTGGATCGCCGGCGTCAGGTCGGAGACGAGCCCGCCAAGCTCGCTGGGGCCGAGCAGCGCCGTGGCCTGCGCCAGCCACGGCAGCGCCTGCCCGATCGTCGGGTCGACCTGCTCGATCCCCGGAAGGATTTCCTTGGCGAACGTCTTCGTCGGCCCAAACGAGGCGTCGAGCGCCGTCAACGCACTGTTGGTCGTGCGCAGCAGCGGAGGGAGCGCCGCAATCGAGGCGCTCAGATCGTTCTGGCGCGCGGCAAACGCGGCCATCGTCTTATCGAACGTGGTGACGAGGCTCGCGAGCTCGCTCTGGCGGGAGGCGAGCGCCCGGAATACCTGCTCGTTGCCCTGCACGGCTTTGCTCAGATCGTGCGGCTGGGTCCCGAGCAGCGCCTGGTTGACGATCGCGGACGCCTTGAAGGCACCCGCGGAGTAGTTCAGCGACTTGTTCAGCGCCTGCGCCGCTGTGAGACCTCGGACGCTCGGGTCCTGGTTCTGCGAGGCGTCCTGCGCGGCGGAGGGCTTGCCGTTGAGCGAGGCGCCGAGGCCCTGGACGAGCGTCTGGAGGTTGCCGCGGGCATCGGAGGTGAGCGAGGCCAGCACGCGGTCGAGCTGGACCGGCCCCGACGTGTTGGCAGCGGGGAGCGTCTGGCCGGACTGGAGGATCGGAGCATTCGGCGTGCCGGGGCGCAGGTCGACGTAGAAATTGCCCTCGAGGAAGATCCTGGTGTTGATCCCCGCGGTGGCGTTGGCGTGGATCGGCAGCCCGTTGTCGTTGATGTCCATCGTGACCACGGCTGCCCCCGAGTCACCGCCGAGCGGCTTGACCGAGGTCACCTGGCCGACGTCGACGCCGGCAATCCGAACCGGCGAGGGAATATGCAGCTCGGTCTGGGTCGTGAACACCGCTTTGAGCACGAACGGCGAGGCGCTGAACGGCGTCGGGCCGCCGAACGTGAGGTAGACAGCCGCGGCGATCACCAACGCGGCAAGGAGCCCAGCGGCGAAGTTCGAGATGCCCCGACGGCGGTGGCGCCTCACTTGGAGCCTCCGCTGTTCTTGGTGGTGGTGATCGTCTGCCCGGTCGGCCCGGTTTGCTCGGTCTGGAGGCCCTGGTTGCCGGGAACGTTGCCGATGGCCGCCGCCGCGCCCGAGTACGGCTCGTTTCCGGCCTCGCATTCGGCGGTCTGGCCGGGCGAGTCAGTGTTCGGGTAGGGATTGACGTGGAGCGGACCGTGCTCGACGGTCGGATTGGTCTGGGGCGTCGTGAACGGCTTCTGCGACGGGACTGATTCGCCGCCGAGGACATCGTCGATCGCGACCAGCGAGAACCTCAGCGACGTGCCCGAGGTCGTGTTCTCAGACAGCACGCTCCCGATGTTGCGCAGGAACAGCGACACGTAGTTGCACGACGACTGGACCGGCGTGAGGAACGCGAGCGGCGAGCGCAGGCTCGAGGCGAACTGCGTCAGGCGACTGAGTCCCTGTTGGACGGCGGGGTTCTGCCCGTAGGTCGCGAGCGAGTTCGACAGGCTGACGAGGCGCTGGTCGAGCTCGGCGGTCCCGGGGAGCGTTCTGACGCCGGCCGCGAACGCGTCCGCGAGCACCGGCGCGCTCGTCGGCAACGTCGCGATCCCGGGTCGGAGCTCGCTGAACAGCGCCGCGCTGTCGGTCAAGAACGGCCGGATCGTGGGACTGCCGGCGATCACGGCGCTGAACGCCGGCGGCGTGTCCGAGATCGCGTCCTGCAGGTACGGGACAGACACGCTCGCGAGCGCGCGGAACGTGGTGTCGAGGTTTACGAACAGGCTGGCCTGGGTGTTCGCGACCGGGGCGAGCGTTCCGGCGAACGCCTCGAGCCCGCGCAGGAACCCACCCAGGTTCGTTTGCGGGGAGGCCAGGTTCTGCGCCACCGGCCTCAGATCCCCGAGTAGCGGGACGAACGCGCCGATCGCGTCGTTGACGCCGATGCCGCGGCCGGCGAGGCCGTCGCTGAAGCCCACGGTCGAGGCGACGACCCCCGCGCGCGTCGGCGGGCTGAACATCGAGAGCACCTGGTCGAGGTCGACGGCCGCGCTTGTCTGGCCGATCGGCACGGTCGCGCCGTCCTGGAGCGTCCGCTTCGAGTGGCCGGGGTTGATCGCGAGGTACTTCTGGCCGATCGCGCCCTTCAGCCTGATCGCGAACGTCGAGTTGACCGGCAGCGGGCCGATGCTCTTGTTGAGCTTCAGCCCGAGCACGGCGATCGGCTCGCCCGATGGCGCGCGCTCGGGCTGCACGCTATCGACGAACCCCACGAGCGCGCCGCCCATGTGGACCTCGGCGCCGTGGGTGAGTTCGCTCGCGTCGACCACCTGGACCTTCAGCGTGTAGCTCGGGACGAACGGCAGGCCGTTGTTGGCGTTGTATGCGAGGAACACCGCGACGATCACGACGAGCACCGTGAGCGCGCCGATCAGGACCGGATTGCCGAAGCCGCTGGGGTTGCGACGGGTGTTCATCCGCCGGGTCCGATCAGATAGTCGAGGAGGCTCGTCAGCGGGGCCGCGCCCGCGTGCGCCACCGACGCGCCTGCATTCGTCACCGCCTTGCTCAGGACCGATCGGCTCGCGGGCGACACGTTGGCGACCGACGCGACATCGCCGGCGGCGCTGGTCTTGGCGAACCGCGCCGAGCAGCCCGGGATCGGGCTGACCGTGTAGCCCGTGCAGCTGCTCACGAGCAGCTCGTCGCGGACGTAGTGCCCGAGGCTGTCGAAGCCGTTGGCCGCGTTCGTGCCGTTGAACAGCACGGCCATCAGCTGGTTGATCGCGCCGGTCTTGTCGAGGCTCGAGGTCAGCGTGGCGAGCTCGGTCGCGGACGGGACCGCCTGAGTGCCGAGCTGGTCCAGCTGCTTGGCGAGCGGGATCGTCGCCACCAGTGGCGCCTGGGATTGCTGCGCGCCGGCGCCGAGGTTGATCAGCGCCGTCCGCGCGGCGCTCGCGAATGGCGTCAGCTCCTGGAACTCGCGGCCGAGCGCGGACGCGCTCTGGCCGAGATCGCTGGCGAGCGGCGTCCCCTGATCGGCGAGCGTCCCGAGGTCGGCCATCAGCGGCTTGAGCTGGCTGAGGAAGCCGGGCAGCAGCTGGATCGACTTCGAGATGTCCGCGGCCCTCGCCGCGCTCGCCTGCGAGGTCGTGTTGGCCTGCGTGATGAAGCCCGCCAGCGCGTTTCGCTGCCGCGCCAGCGGGCCCAGCACAGTGGCCGAATCGGTGGCGAGCTTGGCCAGCTCCCGGTTCTGGCCGGCCAGGATCTTCAGCACCTGGTCGGTATTGCCGAGCGCCGGGTCGGCTCTGTGGATGACCGCGTTCAGGTCCGATCCGCGAGCGGCCAGGCCGGTGCCGAGCTCGTTCAGGATGATCGCGAGCCGCTGCGCCACCGGCTCCTGGTAGATGTCCTGGACGATGTCGAAGTCGACCGGCGAGCTTGTCCTGGTGACCGGCAGGTAGTAGTCGCCCTTCCCGGGTCCGGTGCGGATCTTCTGCAGCGCCGGCGCCGCCGCGGTGCCGGGATTGCAGTCGACGTACATCTCGCCGATCAGCGACTGCGGCCGAATCGCGCAGGTCGCGTCGGCGTGGAACGGCGCGAACCGGGTGTCGTTGATCTGGAGCGTGACCTCGGCTTTGTTGAGCGTTCCGGGCCGGCACGGCGCGGTCTGCGCGACGCACACGTCGAGCGACGCGATCGATCCGACCGGCGCGCCGGCAACTCGAACCTGCTCGCCCTGAACGGCGAACGAGGCGTCGTCGAAGATCGCCCGGACCATGTAGGGGTCGCCGCCGGTTCCTCCACTGGCGCTCGCCACCGCGGCGATCGCCGCGGCCGCCACGAGCACCAGTGCGATCAGCGCTATCCGTCTCACGGTTTCACGGTCCGGGCGGCGTGTCGCTGGGCTGGCAGCCGGAGACGGCGACGGGCGAGGAGCCGTCGGGGGCGGGCTGGACGGCGCCACCGGGGCAGCGCGAGGTGACCTTCTCCAGGCCCTGGTAGCGGTCGGCCGGCGACTGCGCGACGAGCTGGTTGGAGCTGTCGGTCCCGAACGCGAAGAACGTCGGCTGGACCCGGATGTAGTGGCCGTTGGCGTCGTAGTAGCCGCTCGCCTGGCTGACGTTCGTGAGCGCGGCGATGACGTCCGGCGTGTACTCGCGCAGGTTGTCGAGCTGGGCCTGCGAGGCGTTCATCGCCTGGATCAGGTTCGGGAACGCGGTGGCCGCGAGCTGCGCGAGCTTCGGGGTCTGGAGAAACAGCGTGGTCAGGTCGCCCGTGCCGGCGGGGTTGTGGATCAGGTCGCTGAGCGCGCCGACCGTCGGGATCGCGACCTTCGCGAGGTTGTTGAGGCTGACCGCGAACGGCTCGAGGCGGCGCGCGGCGATTTTCGATTTGGCGACCACCGGGTCGAGCGCATCGAGCGTGCTGTCCAGTCCCGCGAACGTGTTCGTCGAGCGGTTCAGCGTGCTCGGGAGGAGCCGGAGGGCCTGCTCGAGCGCGACGCTCTGGCGCGCGATCGCGCCGGTCGTCGTGTTCGCCTGCTGGATCAGGTCGCTCAGCTGATCCGCCCGGGATGCCAGCGCCTGCATCGTCTGCGCGCCCTGGACGAGCAGCCCGTCGAACGCCGGCTCGTTGCGGTCGAGCTCGGCGGTCACGTTGCTGGTGCTGGCCAGCCCGGGAGCGAGGTACTTGAGCGTCTTGTTTGCCTGCGCCGACTTGCCCTGGATGCTCGCCGCCTCGCCCTTGATGACGCCGCGCAGCCCCGCGAGGGTGAGCGGATTGAGCGAGTCGAAGACCTGGTCGAGGCTGACGAACGAGTACGTGTGGTTCTCGCCGATCGTTCCGCCGTTCGGGATCTCGGGTGCGGCGCTCGGCGCCGGCTCGAGCACGATGTAGCGGGTGGCGACGCCCGACAGCGAGTTCTCGTAGATCCGCGCCACCGTGCCCTCGTGCAACGGCCCCGCGCTCGAGTTGATGCTCATCGTGATCTGCGCCTGACCGTTGGACGTGAGCGAGATCGACTTGACCGTGCCGACCTTGCCCGGACCCATGAGCACGTCATTGCCCGTGACAAGCCCGCCGGCGTCCTGGAAATCGGCGTGCAGCGTGTACGGCGCGCTCCCGCCGAGGAGCACGAGCACGACTACCACGATCGCGACCGCCAGCGAGGCGACCGCCGCGACCCGCGCGATCATGAATCCTTCAACGTCCGTGCCGGCATTCGTTGCCGCTCCGTGATCCGCCGCCCTTGCGCGTGATCGGCCGCCCGTGCGCGTGAGCGGGACCTCTCCGTGTGGGCATTCGTGCCGTTCTCGCAGAAGTCATCGTTGCAACGCTCTCTCCCCTACTAACCGCAAGAGTTCGTCTCGCGGCGCGCCCATCCTGTCAGAGCGGGCGGTCAACCGCCATAGAGCGGATGTTTAGGCGGTGTTAATCGCGAATTTGGGGGGCGCGCGCGGCTCGCTCCCGTCGGGGTGGGCGCGCCCCGTCCCGTGAGAGAGCCCTCCGGACGCGGTACGCGCCCCCACGTCCCGTGAGAGAGCCCTCCGGACATGCAAAACGTGACACAGCACGCCCTCCGCGACCGCCGTGGGCACATAAGCATCCCTGAGATGCTTATCTGCACTCCGTTCTCCGCGACCGCGCGGTTTGTCACGTTTTGCACCGCGGTGGCGCGGGCAACTCGCCCGCTGGGCGCCGGTTTCGGGGCTTGTCGCCCACCTAGCCGACCGCCGGCGAGCCGGTCAGGCGCTTGCCGTAGCCCGGGGACGGCGCGCCGCCGACCGTCGCGCCGGCTTGACCAGCAGCGCGGCGCCGAGCGCGCCACCCGCGTCGCCAAGCGCCGCCGGCAGAACGTCGGGCGGGTTCGTGTCGTTGAACAGGTGAGGCTGCATCGCCTTGCGGATCTTCTTGACGTACGGCTCGCCGAGACGCACGCCGAGACCGCCACCGATGATCACCGCCGGCACGTCGAGCAGATTGATCGCGGAGGCGATGCCGGCGCCGAGAGCCTCTACGGCCTCGTTGATCAGTTCGACGGCGACCTTGTCCTTGCGCTCGAGCGCCCGGGCCCAAACGGAGCTCGTGAGCTTCGTCCGGCCGCGCTCCTTCATGATCTTGAACAGGTCCGTTCGCTGTTCCTTCTGCCGCTTGCGTGCCCGGGCTTCCATCGCCGCGCGCCCGGCGTATGCCTCCATGCACCCCCGCCGGCCACAGGGGCAGCGAGCGCCACCGATCTCGACGACCATGTGCCCGATCTCTCCCGCGCCACCGCGCCCAAGCCAGGGCTTGCCGTCGAGGATGATCCCGCCGCCGACGCCCGTACCCCACATCACCCCGAGCAGCGACTTGTACGGCCGTCCCGCCCCCAGCGCGAACTCGGCGTCGGTGGCGACCTGGACATCGTTGCCGATCGCGATCTTCGTTCCGAGCTCGGACGAGAGCTCCGGCCCGAGCGCGAACGACCCCTCCCAGTCGGGCAGGTTCCGCGCGGTCGACACGGCTCCGGTTGCCTCGTCGATCACGCCCGGTGAGCCGACGCCGACGCCGATGAGCGCGGCCGGCTCGACCCCGGCAGCCTGACACGCGTCGGTCATCGCCTTGACCATCTCGGCCGCCACGTCCGCGGGCCCGCCGGTCGACGGGGTGGGGTGCCGGGAGGACCCGAGCGTGGTGTTTTCGTTGTCGACGACGATCGCCTCGATCTTCGTCCCGCCGAGATCGATCCCGCCGCGGAGGGCGGGGCGCGCCGTCGTCCTTCGCGGGGCGGCCTTCCGCGGTTTGCTGGCGGCTTCCATCAGCGGCATCTTCCCAGAAGAGCCGCGCCGACCCCGCCTAGGTCCAGGACCCCTTGTCTGACCCGCGCTAGGCCCAGGACTCCTTGTATTGCTGCTGCTCGGGCGTCGGCTCGTCGATCGACACGCCCAGTGCGGCGAGCTTCAGCGTGGCCACCTCCCGATCGATCGATTCGGGTACCGGGTGCACGCCGGCCACCAGCTCATCGCGCCGGCGCACGAGGTCCTCGACGCACAGCGCCTGGATCGCGAACGAGACGTCCATGACCGCCGCCGGATGCCCTTCGCCGGCGGCCAGGTTGACGACCCGCCCCCGCGCGAGCAGGTTCAGCCGGCGCCCATCCTCGAGCTCGTATTGCTCGATCAGAGGCCGCACCTCGCGGACGTTCACCGCGAGCGCGGCCAGCTCGGGGAGATCGAGCTCGACGTCGAAATGACCGGCGTTGGCGAGCAGCGCGCCGTCCTTCATGCGCGCGAAGTGCTCGCTGCGCAGCACCCGCCGCGAGCCGGTGACGGTCACGAACACGTCGCCCCGCTCGGCCGCCTCGAGCGCCGGCATCACCTCGTACCCCGCCATCCGGGCCTCGAGCGCGCGCAGCGGGTCGACCTCGCAGATGATCACTGCGGCGCCGGCGCCGCGAGCCCGCTCCGCGATCCCCTGGCCGGCCCAGCCGTAGCCGACGATGACCAGCGTGTGCCCGGCGATTAGCACGTTGCTGGCGCGGATGATCCCGTCGATGGCGGATTGCCCCGTGCCGTGGCGGTCGTTCAAGGCTCTTTCGGTGCGAGCCTCGTTGACGGCCACGACCGCGCACGCCAGCTTTCCCTCGGCCTCGAGCCGCCGCAACCGCACCAGGCCCGTAGTGGTCTCCTCGGTGCCGCCGATCAGCTCGGCCAGTGCCTCCTCGCCGAGTGCGTGCGCGGTGATCAGTAGATCGGCGCCGTCGTCGACCGTCACCTGCGGCTTGCCTTCGAGCAGCGTGCGGACATGACGTGCGTAGGTATCCGCGTCCTCGCCGCGCAGTGCGCGCACCTCGACGCCGTGCTCGTACACGAGCGCCGCGGCCACGTCGTCCTGGGTCGAGAGCGGGTTCGCCGAGCACAGCGCGACCTGAGCGCCCGCGGCGGCCAACGCGAGCACCAGGTTCGCGGTCTCGGCGGTGACGTGGAGGCACGCCGCCAGCCGAATTCCGTCGAGGGGGCGCTGCTCGGAGAACCGCTCGCGGATCTGTGCCAGCACCGGCATCTGCCCGCCCGCCCACGCGATCCGGGATACGCCTGCCGGCGCGAGTCCTAGATCGGCGACCTCGTGCGGCGGCAGTCGCGTTCGTGCCATCGCAACCCCGCCGTCCCGGCCGGGTCTAGTAGCGGTAGTGGTCCGGCTTGTACGGGCCGTCGACCGGCACGCCGAGATACGTGGCCTGACCCGCGCTGAGCTCGGTTAGCTTCACGCCGAGCGCCCCGAGATGCAGGCGCGCCACCTTCTCGTCGAGGTGCTTGGCCAGCGTGTACACGCGCTTGTCGAAGCTGTCGCTGCTGCCAAACAACTCGATCTGCGCGATCACCTGGTTCGTGAACGAGTTCGACATCACGAAGCTCGGATGCCCGGTGGCGTTGCCGAGATTCAGCAGCCGGCCCTCGGAAAGCACGATCACCGAATGCCCGTCCGGGAACACCCACTCATCAACCTGCGGCTTGATGCCGATCTTGTTGATGCCCGGAAACCTCGACAGCCCGGCCATGTCGATCTCGTTATCGAAGTGGCCGATGTTTCCGACGATCGCTTGATGCTTCATTCGCGACATGTGCTCAGCCGTGATCACGTCGCGATTGCCCGTTGCCGTGATGAAGATATCCGCGGTCGAGACGACATCGTCGAGCGTGAGCACCTGATAGCCGTCCATCGCCGCCTGCAGCGCGCAGATTGGGTCGATCTCCGTGACCACCACGCGGGCGCGCTGTCCCCGCAGCGATTCCGCGCAGCCCTTGCCGACATCGCCGTAGCCGCAAACGACCGCGAGCTTGCCGCCGATCATCACGTCGGTGGCGCGGTTGATCCCGTCGATCAGGGAGTGACGGCAGCCGTACTTGTTATCGAACTTGCTCTTGGTGACGGAGTCGTTGACGTTGATCGCCGGGAACAGCAGCAGTCCCTGCTCGGCGAACTGGTACAGGCGATGCACCCCCGTCGTCGTCTCTTCGGTGACCCCGCGAATCTCCGCCGCCACGCGAGTGAACCGCTGCGGATCTTCCTCGAGCGATCGCCCGAGCAGCCCGAGCACGATCGCGAACTCCTCGGACTCCGCGGTCGAAGGATCGGGCACGGCGCCGGCGCGCTCGAACTCGACCCCCTTGTGGACGAGCAGCGTCGCGTCGCCGCCGTCGTCGAGGATCATGTTCGGGCCCTGGGAATCTGGGTCCCGCCCACCCCACGAGAGAGCCTGCTGGGTGCACCACCAGTACTCCTCGAGCGTCTCGCCCTTCCAGGCGTACACGGGCACGCCGCGCGGGTCGTCCGCGGTCCCGTCCTGACCCACCACGACCGCCGCCGCGGCATGGTCCTGCGTAGAGAAGATGTTGCACGAGGCCCAGCGGACCTCGGCCCCGAGCGCCACCAACGTCTCGATCAAGACCGCGGTCTGGATCGTCATGTGGAGCGACCCCGTGATCCGGGCGCCCGCGAGCGGCTGTGCCTCGGAATATTCGCGCCGAATCGCCATCAACCCAGGCATCTCATGCTCGGCCAGGCGGATCTCGTTCCGCCCGAACTCGGCCAACCCAAGGTCGGCCACCTTGAAGTCCGCCTTGGCAGCGGTCGTGCTCATCTTTCCTCCACGGTCGGGGTCATCAGGCGACCGCCCTCAGGCGACCACCAGCAGCTTCTGATGCTTCTCTTGCTCGAATCGGAGCCAGTCTTCGGGCCCGACGTCCTCGGGCCGGCGCGCCTCAGCCTCCAGCCACGTCTGCACCGACTCCCGCAGCTCGGGGTCCTCGGCCATCCGGGCCGCAAACGCGACGTCGGAGAGGCCCACGTCGAAGCGCCCGAGCAGCTCCTTGAGAGTTCGCAGCCGCTGGAGCTGGGCCGGCCCGTAGAGGCGGTAGCCAGACGCCGAGCGGGCCGGGGAAACCAGACCCGTTTGCTCGACGTACCGGAGCATCCGTGGCGACCAACCGGTCGTCCGGGCCGCCTCGTTGATGGTCAAACCTTCCATCGCTCACAACCTTACCACGACATTGTCAAGGTTCGGCCGACGGCCAGAAGATTTTCGAGTGGGGGCTCAAGTTGCCTCGGACATTTGTCGAAATAGCCCTTGAGAAGTGAAGTGCCGCCTAGCATGCAGACCAACCTCGAACCAGGAAGCCGGAGGCCGGGCATGGAGCGGTCCCGTAAGAGGACGCCGATGATTCACCGCAGCAAGGCTGTCTGCGCGATCGCACTCGCGGTCGGATTCGGTTGTGCGGTCTTCGGAGTCGGCGGCGCGGGCGCAGGCGATGGGGCCTACGTCCACCACCTTCAGCAGGTCAGGCTCGAGAATCTCGCGCTGGCTCACCGCTCGCCGGAGCAGGTGGTGCTCGCGATGACGCCCAACGTGAGCTCGCCGGCCGCGACCGACACGACTACGACGCCGGCGACGACTGACCCGGCTTCGACCGCCGCCGCGACGACCACTTCCACCACCCCGCCGCCGACCACCACGGACGCGTCCACGACCACGACGACGGCAACGACCACGACGCCGACGACGACCGATACGACTTCCACCACCGATACGTCGACAACCCCGACCGACACCACGACGACCGGCACGACGACGACCGGCACCACGACGACCGGGACTACGACGAACACCAGCACCACCACCACGGGCACCACGAAGACCGCGACGACGACCACGCCCGGCACCACGACGACCGCGACGACGACCACGCCCGGCACCACGACAGCCGGGACGACGACCACGAGCGGCACGACCACCACCGCTAACCTGGACGCCAGCAGCTCGCCGAGCGGCCACGGCCGGCAGCCCGGAACCACCGGCTCCGGTTCGACCACGTCCAATTGCCACGGCCGCTGTGACGGCGTCACCGGAAGCAGCGGAGCCGTTCCGGCCTCGCTGCCTTCGAGCGGCTCGTCGACGGCGTCGAGCACGAGCCTGAGCATCGGCTCGGTCACCACGCCCTCGCTGGCCTCAGTCCCGGCCACGCCGGTGAACGACGCCTCGACTGGGACGATCAGCCCGGTCTCGTCCACGACGCCGGCGTCAAACCCGACTCCGGCTCCGACGTCGACCTCGACCACCCCGTCGCCGTCGAGCACGCCGCTCACCAGCAGCCTCCAGAGCATCGTCAAGTCCTCCAGCTCGGCGATCAGGGACCTGACCCACGGCAACGGCTCGCGTAACTCGGCGGCCACGCTGCCGAACGCGAATGGCGGCACCGGCGGCACGACCGCCGGCGGCACGACGGGCACCGGCCCCGCAGGCGCGGCCGCCGCTGGAACCGCCGCAGCAGCCGCCGCGGCCGCGACCACGCACGCGTCGGGCCACCACTCCGCCAAGAAGCATCCGTCTTCGGGGGGCTCGGCCTTCCAGCCGATCACCACCGCTGGCCAGGAGGTCATCCACGACATCGTGAAAGTGATCCCGACCGCGGTGTGGTTCGCGCTCGGCGCGGCGTTCGCCCTGATGCTCGCGTTCGCCGGCCTCGCGTTTCGCTCCGGCCGCCGTGCCCGCCGCCGCGAGAAGGAATTTGCGGCCATCTCCGCCGCAGCCCTGACCGACGCACTCACCGGCATCCTCAACCGTCGCGGCTTCACCGAGGCCGCCGAGCGCGAGCTCGCGCGTGCCAGCCGCTATGAGCGTCCGTTCGTGCTCGCCTACGTGGACGTGCGCGGGCTGAAGACGGTCAACGACACCGAGGGCCACCTGATGGGGGACGAGCTGATCAAGACCGTCGCCGGCCTGATGAAGGAATCGGCCCGCGCTGACGACGTGGTCGGCCGCATCGGCGGAGACGAGTTTGCCCTCCTGCTCGGCGAGCAGACCGCCGAGAGCGCGGGGCCGGTTGTTCGCCGCATCAAGGCGCATGTCGCGGAGGCTCGCGCCGCGATGGAGATTTCTGTCCCATGGGAGCTCACGATCGGGATGGCCTCATTCCCGGACGACGGCGCGACCCTTGAGGAACTGCTCAACGTCGCCGACCGGCGGCTCTACGAGCAGCGAGGCATTGCTTTGAGGTAGTGGGCTGGGGCACAAGCAGGGACTTGGGGGTTGGGCGCCGTTCGGGCCCCTCACATGGCGGTGAGGGGGCCCGAACGGTCCAGGTCTAGGCCTCGCGAGCGGGCCCCGTCGCGGATTGCCCTGAAAAGCCTCAGCCGCGGGCGAGCGCGCTCTTGAGCCGCTCGATGTTCGGCACCGGCGACGGATCGACGTCGCGCAGCACGGCGAGGTAGAGCGACACTAGATCGCCCAGGAGGACCAGCGAGATCAGCCGCTCAGTCCGGTTCTGCCCGATGCTCTCGATTCGGTACGTACCCGCAGCCTCGGCCTCGATCAGGCCCCGGGTCAGCTCGATCCGCTGGCGAATGCGGGGGTGCAGGTCTGAGTCGTCCAGGAACACCGCGCTGAACCGACCGAGCTGAGCCGCCCCTTGCCATCCCGCGATCTCGTTGTGATCGAGCTCGGGAAGCTCGTGTGAGAAGCACGGGATCTTCGCGTTCTCGTTGATCTGGGTCTTCCACCGATACGCGATCGGGGACGTCAGCCCCGAGCCCGCGATCTGCGGAATCGTGCCGTGGAGGCCTCGAGCGAGCTGCTTGGCGAGGGAATCTTCGGACCCGTCCGGCCCCCACTTCGAGACGATCTGCTCGAGGTGCGCGGCTGCCACGTCTATCTCGGCGTGTAGGCGCTCCCCGGCGCCGCACAGCCAGGCCACCTCGAGCGCCACCACCAGCGAGTACGCGACCGCGGCGCGCGGCTGGAAGCCTCCTGGGAGCGGAATCACCGGCACGTCCTCGGCACGCGCGTCCTCGGCGAGCTTGCCGCCGGTCGTGGCTACGATTCGCCGGGCACCAAGCGCGCCCGCGGCCTCGTACACCGCGAGCGTCTCCTCGGTGTTGCCGGAGTAGCTCGCGCACAGGACCGCCGTGTCGGGCGTGGTCCAAGCGGGAAGGCCATACCCGCGAGCGATCACGATCGATCGGGAAGCCCGGTCCCCGAGCGCCGCTCTCGCCAGCGTCCCGCCGATCGCCGAGCCGCCCATTCCGGCCACGATCAGGCCGCCGGGGGCGTCGTCGGGCTCGAGGTTCGCCGACTCCACTCGCCACAGCGCGTCGCGCAGCTGATCGGGCATCCCGAGGATGTCGTCGACCTGGCGCGCCCTGTCGACTGACTCGATCGTGTCGCGGGTGAGGTCCGCGGTCGTGCTCAAAACCTGATCGCTCCGTCGGGCAAATCCACGCCCGGGAAGATACGCGCGCCGGCCGCAAGCGTGTTCCCCGACCCGATCTTGACCCCTGCGCCGAGCATGACGCCGCCCTCGATCTGACAGTGATCGCCGATCTGCACGTCCGGGCCGATGATCGAGGCGCGGATCCTGGTACCGGCCCCGACGCTCACCCCTCGCAGCAGCACCGAGGACTCGACGCGCGCGCCCTCGCCGATCGTCACGCCCTCGCCGAGCACACTTCGATCTCCCACCAGCGCCCGCGGCGCCACCGAACAACCCGTCGCGACCACCACGGGCGCGACCACACGGCCGTCGACTGTCGCGCCCTCGACGAGCACCAGCCCTGACCCGCGGAGCCGGCGGCCGATCTCGGTGGCCACCTTGCCCTCGAGGATGTCGTAGGTCCCCTGGAGATAGCGAGCCGGCGTGCCGATGTCGAGCCAGTAGCCGCTTGCCTCATATCCGAACAGGCCTCGGCCCACGAGCGTCGGGAACACGTCGCGCTCGATCGAGACGTTCGTCCCGGCGGGCGGCATGCCGTCGAGCACGCCCCGTTCGAGTATGTAGGCGCCGGCATTGATCAGATTCGTGTCGGTGTGCTCGGGGCCGGGCTTCTCGACGAATTCGGTGACCGCACCCTCGGGATCCGTGCGTACGAGCCCGTACGCCGACGGGTCGTCGACCGGCACGAGCGCGAGCGTGGCGCGGGCGCCCGTCCGCTCATGGGCCTCCAACTGCGCCGTCAAATCCAAATCCGTGAGCACGTCGCCGTTGAGCATGAAAAAGCGTTCGTCCAGCAGGTCCTCGGCGAACTTGAGCGCCCCGCCCGTGCCCAGTGGCCGCGGTTCCTCGAGGTAACGCAGCCGGATCCCGAGGCCGGAGCCGTCGCCGAGCACGTCCCGGACGCGATCGGCCATGAACCCGCAGCCCAGGATCACGTCCTCGACGCCGTGCTCGCGGAGCCACTCGAGCATGTACGAGATGAACGGACGCCCGACGAGCGGCACCACCGGCTTGGGGATCGTCGAGGTCAGCGGACGCAGGCGGGTTCCCTCGCCGCCGGCGAGGATCAGCGCTTGCACACCGACTCGCCGCTGTTCAACGGCCGATGCCTTCGTATACGAATCCCGCCGCCCTGACCGGCTCGGGATCTACGAAGTTGCGCCCGTCGATGACGAGCCTGCCCCGCATCCGCTCGGCGGCCGCCGTCCAGTCGAGCTCGGCGAACTCGGGCCACTCGGTGACGATCACGCACGCGTCAGCGTCGGCAAGGGCGTCAAGCGCGGAGTCCGAGAACTGGACGCCGACCATCAGCTTCCGCGCCTCGGCCTCGGCAACCGGGTCGTACGCGTGGACGGTGGCGCCGTCGGCCTGCAGACGCGCCGCCAGGACGAGCGACGAGGCCTCGCGCATGTCGTCGGTGTTTGCCTTGAAGGCGAGTCCGAGGAGCGTCACGCTCTTGCCCACCAGCGATCCGAGATGCTTCTGGAGCTTGCCGATCACCCGCCGCTTCTGCAGCTCGTTGACCTCGATCACGGCGGTCAAGAGCTGGAAGTGGTACCCGGAGTTGCCGGCGAGTTGCTTCAGCGCCGAAACGTCCTTGGGAAAACAGGATCCACCGAAGCCGATGCCCGGTTTTAGAAAATGCGTCCCAATCCGCTGGTCCAACCCCATCCCCCGCGCGACCTCGAGCACGTCCGCTCCGGTCTCCTCGCACACGTTGGCGATCTCGTTGATGAACGAGATCTTGGTGGCGAGGAAGGCGTTGGCGGCGAGCTTGATCATCTCGGCGCTCGCTATGTCGGTGCGGATCAGCGCCGCGTCGAGCGGCGCGTAGAGCTCGACCACCGCGTCCCCGGCCCAGTCGCCGTCATCGCCGACCACGACCCGGTCGGGATGCCGGAAGTCCTCGAGCGCGGACCCCTCCTTGAGGAACTCCGGGCACGACACGTACGCGAACCCCTCCTTTCCGCGCTCAGCGAGGCTCCGCCTGATCGCGGCGCCGGTACCTACGGGCACAGTCGACTTCATCACGAGCGCGTGATGGTCTGAGCGAGGCATCGCGTCGACCACGGCATTGACCGAAGACAGATCGGCGTCACCGGAGTAGGTCGGCGGCGTGCCGACCGCGACGCACAGCAGGCGGGCATGCTCGAGCGCTGGGGCGAGCTCCGTTGAGAAGTGGAGCCGGTCGCGATTCGCCATCACAGACTCGGCCAGACCCGGCTCGTAGATCGGGATCTCGCCGCGCTCGAGCCCGGCGATCTTGGCCGCGTCGATGTCGACGCACCAGACCTCGCTCCCGAGCTCTGCGAAACCGGCAGCGGTAACCAGCCCGACGTAGCCTGTCCCGATCACCGCGATCGGTTCGCGCGCTGAGGACATCGGTGCCGAGGGTAGCGACTGAGGCGCCGCCGTCAGGCGCCGCCGACCATCCGAATCTACCTGCCGCCGTCAGGCGCCGCCGACCATCCGAATCTACCTGCCGCCGTCAGGCGCCGCCGACCATCCGAATCTACCTGCCGCCGCCCCGCGTCAGCGACCCGGCGATCGCCACCAGCTGGCGATTCGGGATGTTCTCGGTCAGCGTGTTCGAAATCCAGTACACGGCATCAGGCGTCCGCCACGCGACGAGACTGAGCTTGCCGCCGTCGGCGAACAGCAGTAGCTGCTTACCGTTGACTGTCTTTGTCTCGGTCGGCTTGCTCAGGATCGGCGCGTTCAGCCAGGTCGTTCCCTGTACCCCGTAGTACTCGCCCAGGATCGGGTTGATCTCGAGCGTCATCCGATACGCGTAATGGGAGATGCCCTGCTGGTCGTGGAGCAGGTACGCACGGGGGTAGTACCCGGACCCGGCGCCGCCTTCGACGGGGCATAGGCTCGCGTCGTTGGTGCAGTACTGCGAGCCCGACAAGATCTGCTTCGGGTAGTAGATCGGGATCCCGGTCGGCCCGAGCGCCTTCGCCTGAGCCTGCCCATCGCTCACGTCGGTCGTGAGGTCCGGGACCGGCCCACCCCCGCTGCGGTGCGACCCCTTGCCACCGCCCGCCAAATGAGCCGGCGCGCTCGCCGGCAGCGGCGATCCCGAGGTCGGCGTCATGAACGCGTGGAACGCGCCCTGCTCCGCCTGGGTGCTCGACGCGCCCACGTAGCAGGGCGCCTGCGCCGCCGCGCTCGCGGTCGATGTCAGCGGCGCGCACGGAAGCAGTTGCGCCGGGAACGGGATCTGCTTGATCGTGTTTCCGGCCGAGAACGCAACCAGGTCGAACAGGTTGATCAGCCCGTCGGTCGTATGCAGGTTGTGGTCGGTCGTCGCGTTCTTGCCGAAGATCTTCAGCAGCGCATCCCGCTCGTTGATGATCTGGTCCTGGCTGAACTGGCTCTTGGCCCACCGGATGAAGTCCTGCTGGCGCGCGTTGCGGGTGATGTCGCTGTCGGTGTGGCGGAAGCGCACGAACGACAGCGCGTCGGAGCCGCACAGCTTCTGGTAGCCGGGCTGCAGGTCGATGCTCGAGTAGTCGGTGACCGCCGTGTTGTTGTAGTAGCGGTGGTCGACATCGGTGTAGACGCACCCGATCGCGTTGATCATCTTCTCGAAGCCGCCGAACCCGACGTCGATGACGTGGTTGACCTTCAGGCCCGGGAACACCTGCTGCTGGAGGATCTTGATGAGCAGGTTGGGCCCGCCGTAGAAATAGGCCGCATTCAGCTTGGCGGTCACGAGCGCGCCGCCCTCTGGAATCTGGACCTTGAGGTCGCGCGGGACCGACAGGAGATTGATCGTCGAGGAGTTCGGGTTGAGGCGGACGAGCATCATCGTGTCGGTGTTGACGTCCCTGAACGGCGTCCCCGCGCGATGGTCTGAGCCGACCAGCAGGATCGTCTGGGGATTGCCCGGGTCCGGAATCGTCACCGACGGCGCGGCCTTGAACGCCGGCGAGGCGTTGAAGTAGTCGGTGATCTGGCGGACCTGGAGCAACCCGGCGACCGCGGTCGCGGTCGCGGCGAACGCGATCACCAGCACGCCGGCGACGACGAACCTTACGAACGTTCCCGTCCGCGACTTCGGGATCAGCCGTCTCAACTTCGCCCGCCGTCGATCGCCTTCAGGCCAGACCGCGAGTCATCATCGTCCCGTCCGACCCCGTCCACCAAGATCGCATCGCGGGGCTCGTCGGACGCCGCCCGCTCCAGCCACATCGGCAACGTTCGCACGAAGCCGACGAGCGAGCGGCGGTACCGCGTCATCGAGGACACCGACACCCATTCGTCGGGCCCGTGGTGCCCAGCCCCGTCCGGGCCGAACTCGACGGCGGGAATGCCAGCCGCCATGAACGCGACCGCGTCAGAAGCTCCGTCGCGGCCGACGCTCAGCACCTCCTTGTCAGGGATCGAGCGCGTGACCGCGTCGCGCAGCGCCTGAACGTACGGGTTGCCGCGGGCGACGCTCACCGGCGGGAAGATGAACCTCCTGGTCACGTCGATCGACGGGATCCGGGCGATCTGCTCGAGGATCGCCTCCGGGTCCTGCCCGGGGAGGAAGCGGATGTCGACGGACATCCGGCACTCGTCGGGCACCTTGTTGATCGCGTCTCCCCCCTCGATCCGCCCGAGGTTTATCGACGGGCGGTCGAACACCTCCGACGACTCCCGGGAGAAGGGGAGCGACTCGATCGCCCGGAAGGCGTCGATCGCCTTGAGCACCGCGTTGTCGCCGAGCCACGGCGTCGAGCTGTGCGCAGCGCGGCCGTGGACCTCGATCACCATCGCGAGCACGCCCTTCGCCTCCACGCCTATGTGCAGGTTGGTCGGCTCGCCGGTGATCGCGAAGTCGCCGCCGAGTCCGCGAGCGACGACGGCGTCGGTCGAGCGGTCCTCGATCTCCTCGGATTCCTCGTCCGGGACGCACACCAGCCTGACCCGCACCCGTCCCTGGGACTCGACGTCCTTGAGCGCGCACATCATCGCCGCCAGGCCGCCCTTCATGTCGTAGGCGCCGCGGCCGATGAGCCGGTCGCCGTCCACGCGCGGCTCGAACTGCTCCGGGCGGCCGGGCACGACGTCGAGGTGTCCGTGAAACACGACGCACGGGCAATCCTGCCCCTCGTCAGAGGGCCCGACTTCGGCCACCATCACGGGCAGCCCGTTGTGATCGTGGTGACGCACCTCGATCTCGCGGGATTCGAGCCATCCCTTCACGAATCCTGCCGCTGCGACGATCTCCTCGGGCCGGGACGTGTCGTAGGAGATCAAGCGCTCAGCGAGTGTTAGCTCGTCAAGCATGGACACAGGAGGATAAGCGGAGACGCGACGACGGGCCGAAGCTGGCGTCCGAGCCTTAACCCTCCGCAATGTTCAAGAACTGCTCGAGCCGGGCCTTGTCCCGCTCGGCCACACGCCGTTTTTCGGTGTCATGGCCGGCGGAGTCGAGCTCGCGCTCGGCCTGCTGCAGCCGCTCACGGAGGCTGCCGGCCTCGAGGTCACCGGGCGGAATCGCCTCCTCAACGAGGATCAGGACGTGGTTGCCCGCCACCTGCATGTAGCCCTCGGCCTGTGCGAACCGGACGACCTCGGACTCGGTCTTGTACAAGCGAAGCTCGGTCGGATCGAGCATCGCCAGCAGCGGCTCGTGGTTGGCGAGGATGCCGATCGACCCGACAGCCGTCTTGGTCGAGACCAGCTCGACCTCGTCGTTGAAGACCTCGCCCTCGGGCGTGAGGACCTCGGCGCGGAACTTGGCGTGCGCCACCGGGCGCTACTCCGCGTCCTCGCCGCCGTCCGACTCGCCCTCCGACTCGCCGTCCGAATCGGCGTCCGCATCGCCGGTCGACTCGGCGTCCGAATCGGCCTTCGGCTCACCGTCCGAGTCGCCGTCCGATTCCGCTTCCGACTCGCCTTTCGGCTCACCGTCCGACTTGCCGTTCGACTCTCGCTCGCCGTTACCCGACTCGTCCTTGGACTCTTCCTCCGCGTCGCCGCCTTCCTTTTCGCCGCCCGCGTCGCGGACTACGTCGTCGATCGTGCCCTTCAGGAAGAAGGCCCGCTCCGGCAGGTCGTCGTGCTTGCCCTCGAGGATTTCCTTGAAACCTCGGATCGACTCGGAGATCGGGACGTACACGCCCGGCGTGCCCGTGAACTGCTCGGCAACGTGGAACGGCTGCGATAGAAAGCGCTCGATCTTGCGGGCGCGGTTCACCGTCAGCCGATCCTCATCGGAGAGCTCGTCGATGCCGAGGATCGCGATGATGTCCTGCAGCTCGCGGTAGCGCTGAAGCACCCGCTTGACCTGGTTTGCGACGTCGAAGTGCTCGTCCCCCACGATCTCCGCCTTGAGGATCGTCGAGGTCGAGTCGAGCGGGTCGACGGCGGGGTAGATGCCCTTCTCCGCGATCGACCGCGACAAGGTCGTGGTCGCGTTGAGGTGTGCGAACACGGACGCCGGCGCCGGGTCGGTGAGGTCGTCGGCCGGCACGTAAATCGCTTGGATCGAGGTGACCGAGCCCTCCTTGGTCGACGTGATCCGCTCCTGAAGCTCCCCCATCTCGGACTCGAGCGTGGGCTGGTAGCCGACCTGCGAAGGCATCCGGCCAAGTAGCGCCGACACCTCGGAGCCGGCCTGGACGAACCGGAAGATGTTGTCGATGAACAGCAGCACGTCCTGGTGCTCTTCGTCGCGGAAGTACTCGGCCATCGTCAGACCGGACAGCGCGACCCGCATGCGGGCTCCCGGTGGCTCGTTCATCTGGCCGAACACGAGCATCGTCTTCTCGAGAACGCCCGATTCCTTCATCTCGAGCCATAGGTCGTTGCCCTCGCGCGAACGCTCGCCGACGCCGCAGAACGCCGACAGCCCCTGGTGCTCCTCGGCCAGGTTGCGGATCAGCTCCTGGATGATCACGGTCTTGCCCACGCCGGCGCCGCCGAACAGCCCGACCTTGCCGCCCTTGGCGTACGGGGCGAGCAGATCGATCACCTTGATGCCGGTCTCGAACATTTCGGTGGTGGGGGTCAGGTCCTCGACCGTCGGCGCGTCGCGGTGGATCGGCCACCGCTTGACGTCATCGGGCAGCGGTTCGCCCAGATCGATCGGGTCGCCGAGCAGGTTGAAGATCCGCCCCAGCGTGATGTCCCCAACCGGCACCGTGATCGGCGCCCCGCTGTCGATCACCTCGACGCCGCGCGCGAGTCCGTCGGTCGTGTCCATCGCCACCGCGCGCACGCGCTCGTCGCCGAGATGCTGCTGGACCTCGCACACGAGCCAGGGGTCCTCTTCGGCGGCGAGGTCAAGCGCCTCTTCCTCGCGTGCGACCTGGGGACGACGGATCAGGATCGCGTGATTGATCTCGGGCAGCTTGTCGGGGAACACGGCCTCGATCACGACGCCCTGCACCTCTTCGACCCGCCCGGTGTTCTTCTTCTCGGGCTCGCCCGGTGAGGCTTCGCTGCGCTGTTCTTGTGCTACTGACATAGCTTCTCCAGTCTAGGTCTACCCGGACAGCCCTTCTGCTCCCGCCACGACTTCGAGGATTTCCTGAGTGATCTCAGCCTGACGGGCTCGGTTCATTTCCAGCGTGAGGGTCTTGATCAAGTCGCTCGCGTTGTCCGAGGCGTTGTGCATCGCGGTCATCCGCGCGCCGTGCTCGGACGCGGTCGACTCGAGCAATGCCCGGAACACCGAAATCTCGACGTAATCGGGCACGAGACGCTTGAGGATCTCCTCGGGCTCGGGTTCGTAGTCGACCAGCGCCTGGGGCCCGGACTTGCGCTCTTCCTCCTCCGGCTCGTCCTCGTCGGACTCGTCCAGCAGCGTGGCCCGCTGGAGGGGAAGTAGCGTCTCGCGCTTGACCACCTGCGACACGGGCGAGATGTATCCGTTGTAGAAGATCTCCACCTGATCCACCTCGCCGTCGACGTAGGCGGCCATCAGCCGATCGGCGATTCTGCGGGCGTCAGCGTAGGCCGGGCGGTCGCTGAACCCGGTGAAGATCTCCGCCGGCTCGAGACCGCGAAAGGTCAGCGACGTCCCCGGCCGGCGTCCTGAGGCGAAGAACACGGGCGTCTGTCCCTCGCCCTCGTGCTCACGGCCCGCCGCCACGCCCGCGCGCACGATGTTCGAGTTGAACGCGCCGGCGAGGCCGCGGTCGCCCGCGATCAGCAGCAGACCCACTCGGTTGATCTGGTCGTGCTCCTCGAGGATCGGCAGGGCCGGGACGTGGCCCGCGGCCTCCGCCGCCTGCCGGGTCATCCGCCGGATCGCGTCCGCGTAGGGTCGCAGCGCCTCGATGCGCTGCTCGGCCCGGCGCAGGCGAGCCGCGGCGACCAGCTCGAGCGCGCGCGCGATCTTCTGGATGTTCTTGACCGCGCCAATGCGGTTGCGAACGTCGCGCTGGGATTGCGGCATCGCTATACGTCAGGCTGCGGCTTTACGCCGCCTGCGCCTGCTCCTCGTCGCCGCTGTCGCTTTCGCGCTGCTCGGACGACGTGGGCACGTCGCTGTCGTCGATCGGATGGCCCTCCTCGTCCAGATCGAAGCCGAAGTCCTCGGCGAACCTCGAGACCGCCTCCTCGGCGGCGTTCTGGGTCTCATCGCTCCAGTCGCCGCCCGCGATCTTCTCCAGCAGGTCGGCGTCGTTGGCCCGCACCGACTCGGTGAGCTCGGCCAGGAATCGGTCGACTTTGTCGATCACGATGCGGTCGAGGTAGCCGTTGGTTGCCGCATACACCTGCACCACCTGATCCTCGACGGGCATCGGGCGGCGTTCGGGCTGGTTGAGCGTCTTGACGAGCCGCTCGCCGCGAGCGAGCGCGCGCTGGGTCTCCGGGTCGAGCTCGGAGCCGAACTGCGAGAACGCCTCGAGCTCGCGGTACTGCGACAGCTCGAGCTTCAGCCGCCCGGCCACCCGGCGCATCGGGGTGATCTGGGCGTTGCCGCCGACCCGGGAGACCGAGATCCCGACGTTGATCGCCGGCCGCACCCCGGAGTTGAACAGGCCCGGCTCGAGGTATATCTGACCGTCGGTGATCGAGATCACATTCGTCGGTACGTACGCGGACACGTCGCCCGCCTGGGTCTCGATCACGGGCAGCGCGGTCAGCGAACCGGCGCCGAGGTCGTCGTTCAGCTTGACCGCGCGCTCGAGCAGCCGCGAGTGGAGATAGAACACGTCTCCCGGGTACGCCTCGCGTCCCGGCGGCCGCCGAAGCAGCAGTGACATCTGCCGGTAGGCGACGGCGTGCTTGGTCAGGTCGTCGTAGACGACAAGAGCGGCCTTGCCGTTGTAGAGGAAGTGCTCGCCCATCGCGCATCCTGCGTAGGGCGCGAGGAACTTGATCGGCGCGGCCTCGTCGGCCGCCGCCATCACAATGATCGTGTTGTCGAGCGCGCCGGCGTCCTCGAGCGTCTTCGCGAGAGCGACGACGGTCGCCTTGCGCTGCCCGATCGCGACGTAGATACACAGCAGATCGCGGTCCCGGTTGTTGATGATCGCGTCGACCGCGATCGCGGTCTTGCCCGTCTGGCGATCGCCGATGATGAGTTCTCGCTGTCCACGGCCGATCGGGATCATCGAGTCGACCGCCTTCAGCCCGGTCAGCATCGGCTCCTTCACCGGCTGGCGCTGCACGACCCCGGGGGCCTTGAACTCCGACGGACGGCTCTGCGTCGTGCCGATCTCGCCCTTGCCGTCGAGCGGGTTGCCGAGCGGATCGACGATCCGCCCAAGTAGCTCCTCGCCGACTGGAACTTCGAGCAGGCGCTTTGTCCGCTTGACCGTGTCCCCCTCGACGATCTTCTCCCACTCGCCGAACAGCACCGCGCCTACGTTGTCGGACTCGAGGTTCAGCGCGAGTCCGGTCACATCGTGGGGCAGGTCGAGCATCTCGAACGACATGCAGTTCTCGAGCCCGTGGATGCGGCAGATGCCGTCCGCCACCGACAGCACCGTTCCGACCTCGGTCAGGTCGGCGCTGGACGTGTCGAGTCCTTCGATCCGGTCCTTGAGGATTGAGGTGATCTCGTCAGGGTTGATCTGCATTCATGACTCCTTGGCGGACGAGCGTAGCTAGGCCCGCGCGACTTGCTTTCGAAGTTGTTCCAGCCGGTTGCGGATCGATGCGTCGAGGACGACGTTGCCCACGCGCAGCACGATGCCGCCGAGGATGTCGGGATCGACCCGGCTGGAGAGCTCGACCGTCCGCTTCGTCTGCTCTCCGATCCGCGTCCCGATGCTTCCGACGGTGGACTTGTCGAGCGGGACCGCGCTCGTCAGCTCCACCGGGAGCAGATTGCGCTCATCCTCCCACATGTCCTGGTAGCGGTCCCTGATGCGGAAGATCGCGGGCATGCGGTGGCGCTCGATCAGCGCCTCGAGGAAATTCATGAACGCCGGGTCCGCGCCGGTGACGGCCTTCTTCAGACCCTCCTTCTTCTCCTCGGTCGAGAAGTACGGCGAGAAGAAGAAGACCGCGAGCTGGCGATTCTCCGACAGCGCGTCGGAGAACTGCGTCAGCTCGTCGTGGATCTGGTCGAGGATGTCGCGCTCTTTGGCTACCTCGAACAGCGCCCGGGCGTAGACCTGAGCGATCTCTTCCACTACCGCTGACCCCCTTCGAAGATCACGCTACTGGCCGTCCGCCGGGGCGAGTGAGCTGAAGTCGAGCTCCGAGAGCGCGTCCTCCACGAGCCGGCGCTGGTCGTCGTCGTCGAGCACCTTGCGCGTGACCTTCTCGGTCGCCATCACGGTCAGGTCGGCGACCTCTCGGCGGATCTCCTGGATCGCGCGGCGGGTCTCGGTCTCGATGTCGCGGCGGGTCTGCTCCAGCAGCTGTTCGCGGCGCGCGGACGCGTTCTCGTACGCGTCGCGCTCGGTGGCCTCGGCGGTCTTACGCGCCCGCTCGAGAATCTGCTCGGACTGAGTCCGAGCCTCCTTGAGCCGCTCCCGGTACTCGGCGAGCAGGTCGTCGGCCTCGTGTCGCACGCGCTCGGCGTGGTCGATCGACTCCTCGATCGCGTGCTGGCGCTTGTCGAGCGCTTCCGAGATCCTCGGGAACGCGAGCTTCCAGAGGATCCACATCGAGATCCCGAACAGCAGCAGGGTCCAGATCATCAGCCCGACGTTGGGCGTGATCAGGAAAGAGCCGCTCGAGGCGGCGACGGGAAGATGCGAGACGACGGACATCTACTTGAGCACGTAAGAGAGCAACCCGGCGACGAGGCCGTAAAAGAACACGGCCTCGGTGAGCGCGAATCCCAGCCACTGGATGCTGGTGATCTCATCGCGCATCTCGGGCTGGCGAGTGACTGCCTCGATCACCTTGCCGAAGATGATTCCGATGCCCACGCCCGCGCCGACCGCGCCGAGGCCACCGCCTACCGCGATCCCGAAGCCGGCCGTGATCCCGGAGGAGGCCGCGACGGGAATTATGTGGAAAACAGCAAGCATCAGGGCTCCTTGTCGTGTTAGTGGTGAGTCGCCGCGCCGGCGATGTAGATCGCGGCCAGGGTCGCGAAGATGAACGCTTGTAGCGTGGCCACCAGGCCCAGCTCGAACAGGTAGATGAGGATCCCGGCCGGAAGCGCGAACCAGCCGAGCGCTTGGAGCCCGAGGATCACCGCGAGCCCGCCGGCCAAGAACAGGAGGATGATGTGTCCGGCGAAGATGTTCGCCCAGAGCCGGATCGTCAGCGATAGCAGGCGCATCAGCGTCGAGATCACTTCGATCGGGAAGATCAGGAACAGCATCGGCCCCTTGACACCTGCCGGGATCAGGCTCTTCAGGTATCCCCCGAAGCCCTGCGTCCTGATTCCCACGACGATGAAGGCGATGAACACGACGAGCGCCAGCACCAGCGGCACCGAGATGTTCGCGGTCGCGGCATAAAGCGCGAACGACGGGATGTGGGCGCCGAACAGGTTGAACTTTTCCTCAGTGTTCGTCGGCAGCGGCAGGTAACCGATCAGATTGCAGAACCAAATGAACAGGAACAGCGTGCCGAGGAACGGAAACCACCTGGCCGCCATCGAGTCCGGCATGTTCCCGCGGGTGATGTTGTTCCGCATCAGCGAGTACAGGACCTCGACCGCGGTCTGGACCTTATTCGGACGCGCCTTCATTCGACCGGCGATCCACACCATCGTGAAGATCGTCAGCAACGTCGCGAGGAACAGGTACAGCACCGCTCGGTTGATGCTGAACACCCCGAGGCTCACCCAGTTGACGAGCTTGAACTCGTTCTGGATCTGGAACACGCTGTTCTTGTGCTGGGTGAAGCCGTAGACGATGATCAGCAGGACGAAGACGCCGATGTAGGCGCCGAAGCCGATCAGCAGCGCTCTTTGTGTCTTGCTCATCGTCCGGGCCTCGGGCGGGTCAGGAACGAAAGGACGAGTTGCATCGTGAACGCGAACACGATCACGACCAGCGCCGTCAAGCCGTCGTCGCGACCAGAGCCATTCCGAACGACGATCACCGCGATCGCGAGCAGGAACAGCCGGCCGAGCAGGTACGCGAGCCGTAGCGTGACCTCGCCTCGCGGGTCATTGAGCGAAGGAACGACGCGGTCGATCAGGACGCCGACCGCGCGCAGAACGATCCAAACACCGGCGCCGGCCAGATAGCCCACCGCCGGAACGCCGATCAGCAGCATGATCGGCGCCGCCACGACCAACACGCCGACGTCCAGGTACGCGAGCAGCGTCGCGTGTCCGTCAGAGGTTGCCGGAGCGCTCAGTGACACCTGGAGTACGGGTCCTTGGGGTCGTCGGAATGGGGGCGGTTGGGGCCGAGCATGGGTAGTTCAGAGGGCCGGAAGGGTAGCGGCGCGCAAACAGGACCGTCGCGTCCAATAAGTTGTTTGCCTGCGCACGCGGACGGACCCGCCGTGGGGCTCTCCGGTGGGGTACTACGTTAGCGGTACGTTAGCGCCGCCGCTTCGCCACCGGCAACCCGCGTTCGGGGTTCCGGAACGTCATCAAGCGACCGGCGCGCGGCGAATCCGGGGCTTGGGCAGCTGCCCCTCGGCCCACATCGCCGCGATCCCGGCGCGCGGCAGCCCGAACGTGCCCTCGTAAACGAGGAACCGGGGCTCCCAGCGCGGAAAGAACTTCGCGTTGAAGCGGTACAGGCTCTCGATCTGGAAGAACGGGTTCCCGAGCGCGATAAGCCTGCCGAGCAGCCGCTCATGCCGCTTTTCTGGGCTGTGCATCCACTTCGCGAACGCCGCGAAGTTAAGTGACAGCTCGGCCACCCCGCGCGCCCGCAACAGCTCGATCGCCCGCACCACGAGGAACTCGGTCAGCCCGTTGGGCGTCGCCGGATCACGCCGCATGAACGACAGCGACACCGCTGGGCGGCCGTAGCAGGGCACGAAGTGCAGGACGCCGCGGATCGGGCGGGTGGGGATCGTCTCATCGCGGGCCAGCACCACGAGCGTCTCGTGATCGTGCTCGCCCCGAAGCGATTCCATCGCCATCGAGAAGCCGCGCTCGGGGGCGCCCTGGCGACCCAGCTCGACCACCTCTTCGGCCTGTTCGATCGTGTCCTTGTCGAGCGCGTGCAGTTCGTGCAGCTCGGCGCTGTACCCCGCCTTGCTCAGACGGGTCACCGACTGCCGAACCTTGCGGATCGGTCGGCCTTCGAGGGAGAACTGACCCAGCTCGACCACCGCCTCGTCGCCGAGGTAGATCGTCCGCAGTCCGAGTTCCTCGTACAACGGGCACAGTCGTTCGCTCGCCCCGAGCGCGCCGAGCTTGAGGCCGCGAGCGTCGGCGAACTCACGGACCTGGTGGAGCAGGCCGGGGAGCGCGTGGGACGGTCCGACCGGGTCGCCCGACAGCAGCAGCACCCCGTTCTCGATCGCGTAGGCGACGAACGCCCGCCCATCTTCGCTGAAGATGTAGTGACCGTCCGCCCGCAGCTTGAAGAACGCCAGCGTGTCGGCGCCGTGGGCTCGCACGAGATCGGATGCGACCTGGCGCGCTGCCGGGCTCGCCGGCGTGCGCGAAACAGTGAGCGGCCGGAAGGTCACGTAGGCGATCATCAGCAACGTTCCGAGTTCGAGCATGTGCACGCCCACCGGGATGTGGTGGTGGAAGTGAATCGGGCCGCGCTGGTAGCGCAATAGGTCGAATGTCTCGGTCAGTGCGGTGCCGGGTGATGCATGGCTTCCGGTCCATGCCGCGACCATGGCGACGGCGAGTCCGACCAGCGCGATCAGGGGCACCCGCCAGACCGCCGAGCGCAGTGTGTTCGGATCGTGACGGACAGCGAAGGCATCTCGGCTGAGAATCAGCACTACGGCCACACCCCAAGTGAGGATCGTCTCCTCGAAGTCGAGGCCTTTGAGAAGGTCGAACAGCCCGAGGGCGATCATCAGCGCGACCGCGGTCTGCAGCGCCCGCCGGCGGCGCTTGGCCAGATATGGAGCCACAAGCAGCAGCGCGGCGCCGGCCGGCAGCGAAAGCGCGTGAAACACCCGGATCGCCTCCACCGGCTCGAATTCGAGTAGGAGGTGACCGCGCCAGCGGATATTCGGCGTCAGCGTCGAGGCGATGTTGACGAGACCGACCAGCGCTGCAGCGACCGCCGCGAACGCGGGCACGCGCTTGGTCAAGGCTTGTATCGAAAGGCTCATGGCAATTGAAACGGCCGGATCGCGCCTTACCCGTCTGAGGGTTAGAAAACGCTCACCGGCCGATGGCGCGCCGCAGACACGCCTCCCGCTGACAGTTACCGCGCCGGCTGCTCTTGGTTACGTCGCCGTTGGTTACGTCGGCGTTGGTTACGTCGCCGCCCGCGACAATCCTGCGGGCGCGGGGCGCTGGGCGCCGTCGGTCGTCTCGCGCGGCGTGCGCCGCGGCAGTGCAAGGGTCAGCGCCAACGCGAGCAGCGGCAGGACGGCCACCGTCTCGAACACGGCGGTCAGACCGCGGGCCTCCGCCAGCAGGCCGAGCAGCGGCGCCCCGACGCCACCGAGCCCGATCGACAGCCCGATCGTCACTCCGGCCGAGACGCCGAGCCGCCCCGGCAGGTACTCCTGGCCCATCACGATCGTCACCGCGAACGTCGCGATCGTCGCCGCCCCGGCGAGCGCCGCGAACCCGATGGCGACGATCGGTCCGGACAGGAGAAAGCCGACGACCAGCGGCGGGATCACGAGCATCGAGCCGACCAGCACCGTGCGCCGGCCAAACCGATCGGCCAGCGGCCCGCCGGTCAGCGTCCCGACCGCGCCGCCGAGCAGCATCGCGCTGAGCGCCACGCTGCCGAGCGCCTTGCTCGTGTGTAGGACGTTCACGTAGTAGAGCGGGATGAATGTCACGAGGCCGAAGTACACGAACGAGCGCACCGCGATCACGCTGGCGAGCACCGTGAACGGCCCCCAGGCCTCGTGGTGCTCGCCGCTCTGAACCCGTCCCCCGACGACGTCGGGGCGGAACGTCTTCAGCCGCGGCAGCTCGTGGACCAGGACGGCTGCCATCAGCCACGTGGGGATCAGGACGAACGCCGTCCCGTGTAGCCCGAACGCGATCAGCAGCGGCGTGACCAGGACCGGGCCGAGCGCGAAACCGATATTGCCGCCGACGCTGAAGCGGCTCATGCCACTCGCCCGCCGCGCGCCGGAGACGTAGTTGGCGAAGCGAGAGCCCTCGGGATGGAACGCCGCCACGCCCAACCCGCTGAGCAGCACCGCGGCAAAGGTCAGTGCGTAGCTGGGGACGAAGCCGACGAGCGCGACCCCGAGGCCGCCGAGCGCCGGCCCTAGCGGCATCAGCCACGGCAGCGACACGCGATCGGACACGTAGCCGAACGCCGGCTGGACCACCGAGGAAGAGATCGTCGCCGCGAGCACGAGCGCTGAGGCGGCCGCGATGCCGATGTGACGGTCGGCGATCAGGAACGGCAGCAGCGCGGGTATCGAGCCCTGCGCGATGTCCGTGAACATGTGACCGAGCGACAGCACGGTCATCGCGTGGCGGTCGACGCCCGCGCGCCTCGCCTCCACCCCAGCGCCGCCCCTCGACTGCCCCCCCAGTGAGGTCGGGCCTGGCTCGCGTCCCGGAGCCTCCGTCTCGGCGGGAGCGCTAGTCGCGCTCATCCCTCAGGCAGGTCGGACAGCCGCTTGTGGATCCGGCGCCGCTTGGCCACGAGCTCCTCCTCGAGCTGTCCGAGCGCCTCGCGCCGCATGCGCACCAGCTCGAGCTGGGTGCCGATGTGTCCGAGCGCCTGCTCGAGGAGTCCCCTGATCCTGGCCGGATCCTCGGTGTGCTCGAGCTCGCGCCTCAGCGACGCCCGCGCGGTCTCGGCGTCGAGCAGCACCGCGAGCTGATCGAGCGACAGGCCGAGCAGGTCTCGCAGCCGGATGATCTCGCGTACGCGCTCGACGTCGGCCTCGCTGTAGGAGCGGTGCTGGCCCTGAGCACGGTCGTCCGCTCCGGGGAGCAGCCCGATCTCCTCGTAGTAGCGAATCGTCCGCGGCGTCACGCCCGTGAGCTCGGCCACCTCTCCGATGCGGAGCGGCTTGGATGCCGTGGTAGTCACGCCGCCACCCTCTCACGGTGTGCACTCGCGGCCGACCGAGCCTCGAGCTCCTGCTCGGCCTGCAGGTGCGACGGGCGCGCCGCTGAGATCGCGGCACCGAGCAGCGAGATCCCGGACAGGCACCACAGCGCTGTGTGCATGTTCGACATGAACGGTACGAGCTGCGCGTTGGTGATGTGGTTGGCGAGGCCGCTGAAGACCGCGAACAGGACCGACTTCGGCACGCTCGAGGTGACGACCGCGAGCACGAACGCGATCGAGATGACCGCGCCGGTGTTCTGAACGAGCACCCGGGCGCCGGCGGCGATGCCGCGGCGGTGCGGCGGAACCGTGCCCATCATCGCGGCGGTGTTCGGGGAGTTGAACATCCCCGAGCCGACGCCCACGATGAACATGTACGCGCACGGGGCGATGTAGGCCGTGTTGCGCTCGAGTGTCGTCATCAACGCTAACCCAGCCGCTTGCACGAGCATCCCGGCGACGGCCATCCCCCGCGACCCGCGGCGGTCGGCCCACATGCCAGCCAGGGGCGAGGCGATCAGCATCCCGATCGCGAGCGGCGCGAGCTTGATCCCCGCGAGGATCGGCGAGTTCCCCTGGACGCCCTGGAAGTAGAAGACGAACACGAACATCAGCGCGAACCGCGCCAGGCCGTTCATGAAGGCGGCTGCGGACGCCGCCGAGAACAGGCGGTTCTTGAAGATCGAGAGGTCGAGCATCGGGGATTTCACGCGGCTCTCGATCAGCACGAAGCCCGGGAGGAAGATCGCCGCGGCGGCCAGGCTCACGATCACCGCCGTGTCGCTCCAGCCGGAGAGACCGCCCTTCGAGATGCCGTAGACGAGCCCGGTGAGACCGATCAGGAACGTGATCGTCCCGAGCGCGTCGAAGCTTCTGTCCTCCGAGCGCCCGGTGACCTCGTGAAGAATCAGCCACGCCCACGCGCTCCCGCCGAGCGCGAACGGCACGTTGAACCAGAACACCCAATGCCACGAGATCAGCACCAGCGCGCCACCGAGCACCGGACCAATCACCAGCCCGACCGCGGCCACCATCGTATTCGTGCCCATCGCCATACCGAGTTGCTCGCGCGGGAAGGCGTCGGTGACGATCGCGGCCGCGTTAGCGAACAGGAACGAGCCGCCGATGCCCTGGACGATCCGCCACAGGATCAACTGAGTGCCGTTGTCCGCGAAGCCGGCCCCCAGCGACGCGAACGCGAACAACAAGAATCCGCCGATATACGCCTTCTTGCGTCCGAACTGGTCTGAGAGCCGGCCGGCGCTCAGCACGAGCACCGTGGAGGCGATCATGTAGACGAGGATCACCCAGACGAGCTCGAGCAGGCTCGTGTGCAAGCTCCGCTCGAGGTCCGGCAGCGCGATGATCAGCGTGCCCGAGTTGATCGTCGCCAGCAGCATCCCCAGGCTGGTACACGACAGCGCCCACCACTTGTACGAGTCATGCCCGGAGTGGACGCCGATGCGGCGGGCGCGACTGGTTTGAACTGCGGACATGTTCCTCCGGACGTTCTCGGAACCTGATTCTTACGTTAACGTCAGAATAGCAGGATTGAGGGTGCGTCAGCGGGTTTCGCGGGTGGCCGCCGGCAGCCCGCGGCCAACCGGTGGTCGCTGCCGGCAGCCCGCGGCGCCCCCCCGCACGCCGGCGCGTCCCAACTCAGTTCCACCGCGCCACAACTCTGCGACGTCCCCGTTCCAACTCGGACGGGGTTGCGGACGGCGAGCATCTGGAGCATGGATACTGGGGCTCAGTGGGACTCAACTCACCTGCAAACTCTGACAATCCGTGCGAGTCGTGGCGACCGTGGCAGACCACGCATGTCGGGCATGCGAGAACTGCCACGGTCCGGCTCCGAGCGCTCGAATGACAGGCCATGCAGGTCGTGGAGCGAGCGATCGCCCGGGTCGCGGGCCGCCAGGACAACGTCATCACAGGCGAACAGCTGCGCGCGGCGGGGCTCGGCAGGGGTGCCATCGCCGCCCGCGTCAAGGCCCGGACGATGCAGCGGCTTCACGTGAACGTCTACCTGCTCGGCGCCGCACCGCCGACTCGGATGGCTCGCGCCCGGGCTGGGCACTCGCCTGCGGACCGAGCGCGGTGGTCAGCCACCGCTCAGCCGCCTGCCTTTTCGGGCTGCTGCCAGAGATCGCCGGCGATGTCGACGTGACTATCCCGGGGCGGAACCAAGCACCCCGACCCGGGATCCGGCGGCATCGCGTTGCAGGCCTCGCACGCCAGGACGTCACGAACGTCAACGGCTTGAGGGTCACATCGATCGCGCGCACGATTTGCGACCTGGCCGCCACCGAGTCCGCCCGCGACACCGAACAGGCCTTTCAGGAGGCCCTCTACCGCGACATCGTCACCGACCGCGCCCTCGCCAACTCGCCAAGGTTCTCGCGCGCGAGCCGCGCCGCACGGGCGCCCGCGTGATCAGGTCGCTGATCCGAGATCCCCGCCTCACCCGCTCCGACCGCGAACGAAGACTCCTCAACCTGATCGACCAAGCACAGCTACCCAAGCCGGTCACGAACGCCCCGGTCCACGGCTACAAGGCCGACATTTACTGGCCGCAGCACAACCTCGTCGTCGAGTTCGACGGCTGGCGCGCCCGCGGCCACCGCCTCGCCTTCGAGAGCAATCGAAAGCGCGACCAGATCCTCCTCGCGGCCGGAATACGCACGCTCCGCGTCACCGATCGCCAGCTCGAAGACGAGCCGATCGCGGTCACGGCGCGGATCGCCCAAGCGCTGCAGTAGCCAAATAGTCCTCGTCCCCTGCCATGCTTCCCCGGACGCCATGCAGTACTGGGACGCTCTGTTCGCATTCCTGGTGGCGATGGCGATCGCCACCGCACTGACCCCGTTGGCCGCCAGGCTGGCGCGCCGGGTCGGGGCTGTCGTGTTCCCCAGCGAGCGCGGACTAGCCGAGCGTGCCACCCCGGCCCTCGGAGGTCTGGCGATTCTTGCCGGCGTGCTCGTCGCGTCGGCGTTCTGGCTCCCGAGCACGATCAACCTTCGTCACACGCTCGGCACCGCCCCCGGGTCCGGCGGGACCGTGCACACCGCGGCGATCCTCGGCGGCGCCTGCCTGATCACGCTGGTCGGCGCGATCGACGACACCCACCCGCTCAGGCCTCTGTGGAAGCTGCTCGGGCAGATCGCCGCCGCCCTGATCGCGGTGGAGGCCGGGGCGGTCGTGACCGATGTGACGGTCCCGTTCGTCGGCACGCTTCAGCTTCCGAACACCGGCGGCGCGCTGACGGTGATCTGGCTCGTCGGTCTGATGAACGTCGTCAACTTCTCCGACGGCGTCGACGGCCTGGCCGCCGGCCTGTGCACGATCGACGGGATCGCGTTCGCGATCATCGCGTTCGACCTGCACATCGGCGGCGCCGGCGTGCTCGCGGCGCTAACCGCCGGCGCGGCGCTCGGCTTCCTGTTCCACAACTTCCCGCCGGCTTCGGTCTTCATGGGCGACTCGGGGGCGAACCTGCTCGGCTACCTGCTCGGGGTGGTCGCGGTCATCGGCTCGGTGAAGACCGGCGCCGTCGTCGCCCTGATCGTGCCGCTGTTCGTGCTCGCCGTGCCGTTCCTCGACACCGGCTTCGTCGTCGCCAAGCGACTCAAGTACAGGCGCAAGCCCTGGGACGCCGACGCCAACCACTTCCATCACCGGATGGCACGGATGGGGTTCAGCCAGCGCAGGACGGTCGCCTACCTGTACGGCTGGACGCTGATGCTCGCCGCCGTCGCGGTGGCGCTCAGATTCGTGCCGTACTCCAACCATCACGGCACCTATTACCTCGGGTGGATGCTGGTGATGGTGGCGATCGTCCTGGTGGCGCTCGCCGCCAGCGTCTACCTGATCTACGTGCTCGAGATCCTCAAGTTCAAGAGCCGACGCACCCGCGAGATCCGAACCGCCGAGCCGGGCACCAGCGAACACGAGATCGACCAGCGGATCCAGCGCGAGGTCGAGACCGGGGAGTTCGAGCGGGTGGGTTAGCTGGCGGCCGCGACTCGAACCCCTGACGAGCAACTGAGCGGGCTCACGCGGATCGAACGCGCGCTCCTCGTCGTGGTCGCGCTGCTGATCGCCCTCGCCGGCGTGACCCGTTACGCGAGCGGCGTTTCCAGGATTGTCGCGTTCGTATTCGCGACGCTCGCGCTCGCCGGCGTGGCCTGGGTCGTGTCCGTGTCGATCGAGCAGGTCGGTCGGCGGGCGGGGCCGGCGGTCACCGGCGTCTTGCAGGCGTCGCTCGCCAACCTCCCGGAGTTCTTCGTGGTGATCTTCGCGCTCCAGGCGGGACACCAGGTCATCGCCGAGACCGCGATCCTCGGATCGATCCTCGTCAACGCTCTGCTCGTCCTCGGGCTGGTGATCGTCGCCGGGGCGTTGCGCTCGCACGACGGCATCATGCGCTTCAACCCGAAGCTCCCGAACGACACCGCGACGTTGCTGCTGGTCGCGTCGTTCATCATCGTCCTGATCGGGCTGACCCACTCGGCAAGTGACTCCGCAAGCCGGCACACCGAGACGATCTCGATCGTCGGGTCGTGCGTGATCCTCGCCGTTTATGCGACCTGGCTGCGGCAGTACCTGCGCTCGGAGTCGATCGCCCAGGAAGCGTCGGAGCCGCCGCGCCTCAGCCTCGCCACGAGCTTCGTCCTGCTGGGTCTCGCGGGAGTCGCGGCGGCGTTCGTGTCGGACTGGTTCGTGAACGCGCTCGAACCGACGATCACCAAGCTCCACATCCCGCAGGCGTTCGCGGGACTGGTGATCGTGGCGATCGCCGGTAACGCGGTCGAGAACGTCGCCGGGATCGTGCTCGCCGCAAAGGGCCGCTCCGAGCTCGCGATCGCCGTCGTCAAGAACTCGGTGTCACAGATCGCCGCGTTCCTGTATCCGCTACTCGTGCTGGTGTCGCTGCTGACCGCCACCCGGCTGACGTTCACGCTCGCCCCGGTGTACATCGGGGCACTGATCGGGACCGCGGTGATCGTGTGGCAGATCACCGGCGACGGGGAGGCGACCGTGTTCGAGGGGACCGCGCTGGTGGCTACGTTCGTGATCCTCGCGACCGTCGCGGCCTTTGAATGATGGGCCTCGCTCCGCTCGGCGTCCATGGGGCCGTTCCGCGCGGCATCCATGCCGCGCGGGCGGGACGCGACCCCCGGGCGGGCATGGATGCCCGGCCGTCCCGGTCCCACGGACGCCGCGACAGCGGCCCAGAATCCTTAAACGACCGCGGCCGCGCCCAGGCGAGAGTAGAGCGGGTAGCGGTCCGCAATCGCTGCGGCGCGCTCGCCGAGCTCGCCTTGGCGCGACGAGAAGTCGTCCGAGACCAACGCCTCGGCGATGATCGACCCGACCTCGACGAAGTCCTCGAGCTGCAAACCGCGCGTCGCCAGCGCCGGCGTTCCGATCCGCAACCCGCTTGACACCGCCGGCGGACGAGGGTCGAACGGGACCGCGTTGCGATTCACCGTGATCCCGACGCTATGAAGCCGATCCTCGGCCTGCTTGCCGTCGAGGTGTGACTCACGCAGATCGCACAGCACCAGATGCACATCGGTCCCGCCGGTCAGCACGCTCACACCGCCGCCGGCCCCCAACAGCTCCGCAGCGACCGCCTGCGCCCCCGCGACCGTCCGCTCCTGGCGCTCGCGGAACGCCTCACTCGCCGCGATCCGCAACGCCACCGCCTTACCCGCGATCACGTGCTCCAAAGGCCCTCCCTGCTGACCCGGGAACACCGCCGAATCAATCCGCTTGGCGAACTCCTCCCGGCACAAAATCATCCCGCCCCGCCCGCCGCCGATCGTCTTATGAATGGTGGTCGTCACGACGTCGGCGTACGGCACCGGACTCGGATGCAAACCCGCCGCGACCAGGCCGGCGAAATGCGCCATATCGACGACCAGATACGCGCCGACGTCGTCCGCGATCGCGCGAAACCGCTCGAAATCGAGCACACGCGGATACGCCGACCAGCCAGCCAGAATCACATGCGGGCGGCGCTCGTGCGCGATCCGCTCGACCTCGTCCATATCGATCAAGCTCGTCTCCCGATCCACGTGATACGGCGCGATCTCATAAAGACGCCCCGAAACGTTGATCGGCATCCCATGGGTCAGATGACCACCGTGGGCCAGCTCGAGCCCCATCATCGTGTCCCCTGGCTCAAGCAACGCGTGATACACCGCCGCGTTCGCCTGCGCCCCCGAATGCGGCTGCACATTCGCGCGCTCAGCCCCGAACAACTCGACCGCGCGCTTGATCGCCAACCCCTCGGCCACATCGACGTGCTCGCACCCGCCGTAGTAACGCTTACCCGGATACCCCTCCGCGTACTTATTCGTCAGCACCGACCCCTGACACTCCAACACCGCTGCCGGGACGAAATTCTCCGACGCGATCATCTCCAGCGTCCGCTGCTGCCGCTCGAGCTCCAACGCCAACACCTCCGCGATCTCCGGATCGACCTCGGTCAGAGGACGATTGAAGAAATCGGCGGGCAGGTCGGCGGCGGTCACTCGACTCACGAGCCTAGCAACGGAAACGGTCGGTGTTGTTGTCGCAGAGAGGTCACTTTCGCCTCGCCGCGACCACGGCCAAATCGCCTCGTTCCCACGCCACGTGCGGTTCCAGTCCGGCCTCGGTGAGCCATCGGATCTGGTCGGCGAGCGGGCTCGGGCGGTCGTACCCCGGCGTCAGCGGCGTCGTCGCCAACGCCGGGTCGATGGGGACCACCACGTCACCCATCACGAACAGCCCGTTGGGGGCGAGCGCGTCGCGCACGCGGCGGAACAGGCCGGCCTTGGCCGCGCCGTCGAGATGGTGCACGCACAGCGCGGTCGCGACCAGGTCGAACGGACCCTCCGGGAGCGGATCCTCGATCCGGCCCGCAAGCAACGAGACCTGCGACGCCGGCAACGCGTCCCGAGCCACCCCGAGCATCTGCTCGTTCTCGTCGATGCCGACCAGGACCGCGTCGACGTGACGGGCCAGAAGCCGGCGGGCCGTCTCCCCGGTGCCGGTCCCGAGCTCGAGGATCCGTCGCGCCCCGGTTCCGCTCGCGCCGGCGAGCTGATCCTGGAGCGCGTCGTAGTCCGGCAGGTCCTCGCGGATCTCCTCGGCGTAAGACCCCGCGTCGAAGTGGTATTGCCAGTGCAGCGCCTCGGTCAGCTCGCGCTCGCCAACCGCTCCCTCCCGCACGACATGCCATTCGCCGTCGACCTCGTAGCGCCGCAGGTCGACCACCGTCGAGGGCGTTCCGGGCAGCGTCCCCGCGTCGATCACCAGGTCGACGGCGGCCCGTAAGAGCGGGGCGACCTCGTCGAGCGACCGCGGATCCGCGCCGCCGGCCCGATTCGCGCTCGACTGCAGCACCGGCCGACGAACCTCGGCCAGCGACGGAACCACCGGCACGCGCAACCCGAGCGTCCCGAGATCCGACCCGCAGGCGAGCGCGAACCGGCCCGCCGGGTTGGGCACGAGTACGGTCACGCCGCCGGGCAGCAGTCGCGCCATCGCCCCGCGCGTCCGTTCGCCGATCTCCGGCACGGCGTCGAACGCCCGCTCCAGAGAGAAGAACATGACCGCCGACGGCTTGTCGAGCGTGCGTCGCTTGAGGAGATAGAGGCGCTCGACCGCGAACCGATCGTTGGGATCGCATGCGAGTCCGTAGACGGTGTCCGCGCCGAACAGCACGACCCCGCCCACCGCGATGCAGCGCTCGAAGGTCTCGGAGCCTCTCACCGCCGGCCGACGACGACGCGTTCGTGCCCGGCGAGATCTCGGAGGATCTCGACGGAGCCGAAGCCGGCGGACGACACCAGCGACGCGACGGCCTCGGCCAAACCGACCTCGAGCGCGACGAGCGGAACCTCGTCGACCATCGTCAGCAGACGTCGGACCGGGTCCATTCCGTCGGGTCCCCCGAACAACGCCAGCGGCGGCTCGGACTCGATCTCGGGCGGGAGCCCCGATCCCTCGGCGACGTACGGAAGGTTGGCTAGCACCGCGTCGAAGCTCCTGGGGACGCCTTCGAGCAGGTCAGCCTGAACGAACTCGACGTCCAGGCCCAGCTCGGCAGCGTTGAACCGCGCGACCTCGAGCGCCTCCGCGCTGACGTCGATCCCCACGACCGACAGGTCGGGCCGTTCCTCCTTCAGTGAAAGCGCGACCGCGCCGCTGCCGGTGCCGACGTCCGCGACCCGGGCGCCGCGGCCGAGCGACAGCGCCACCTCGACCAGCAGTTCGGTCTCGGGCCTCGGGATCAGCACCCGGCGGTCGACCGACACCGCGATCCGGCGAAATGCCTTACGCCCGAGGATGTAGGCGACGGGCTCGCGCGCCTCCCGCCGTGCCACCACCGCGGCAAACCGCGCCAGATCGGACGGGTCCAGCTCTGCGTGAGCATCGATCACCAGCCGCTCGCGCCCGACCCCCAGCACGTAGGAGAGCAGCAGCTCGGCGTCAAGTCGCGGCGTGTCGCAGCCGGCGGCCGCCAGCGCGGTGGTCGCATCCGACAACGCCGCCGAGACCGACTTACCGGCCCCGACGGCGGCGTCAACCACTGGCCTGTTCCTCGAGGCGCCGGCGCTTCTCGTCGTCCTGGAGCGCGCCGGTGAACTCGTCGAGCTCGCCCATCAAGATCTCGTCGAGGTTGTGGAGGAGCAGATTGATCCGGTGGTCCTTGACCCGGCGCTCGCCGTAGTTGTAGGTGCGGATCTTCTCGGCACGCTCGCCGGTCCCGACCTGCGCGGCCCGTGACGCCGCGACCTCGGCCTGCTGCTCGGCCAGCGCGCGCTCGTACAGACGCGCGCGGAGCACGCGCATCGCGCGCTCGCGGTTCTGAAGCTGAGACTTCTCGTCCTGCATCGAGACCACGATCCCCGATGGCTTGTGGGTGATGCGCACGGCCGAGTCGGTCGTGTTGACCGACTGACCCCCGGGCCCGGAGCTCCGATACACGTCGATCTGAAGATCGTTCGGGTCGATGTCGACCTCGACATCCTCTGCTTCGGGAAGCACCGCGACCGTCGCCGTCGAGGTGTGGACGCGGCCCTGGGACTCGGTCTCCGGCACGCGTTGCACGCGGTGAGTCCCGCCCTCGAATTTGAACACCGAATACGCCCCGTCGCCCTTGACCGCAAACGTGTAGGTCCCGTCGCCGATCGACAGCGGCTCGGTCTGGAACCCGCGCCGGTCGGCATAGCGCGTGAACATCCGGTACAGATCGCCGGCCCACAGTCCGGCCTCCTCACCGCCGGCGCCGGGCCGGATCTCGACGATCACGTTCTTGTCGTCGTTCGGATCCCGCTCGACCATCACCAGCCGGATCTCGTCCTCCAGCTCCTCCAGCCGCGTCCGCGACGACTCGAGCAGCGCGCGCAGCTCCGAGTCGTCGCCGTCCTCGGCGAGCAGCTCGCGGGCACCCTCGAGGTCGTCGGCCACCCGCCGATACTCGTTTGCCAGCTTTGCGGCCGCCTCGAGCTCGCGGTACGCGCGGCTGGCAGCCGCGAACCGCTCGCGGTCGGCGATCACCGCCGGATCCGAGAGTTCGCCCTCGAGCTCGTTGAAACGAGCCTCGATCTGGGAGATCAATTCGTCGATCATCTCGAGTTCGAGTGTAGGCCCGCGAACTCGAACTCGCCCGGGTCGAGCACGCGCAGCCGCTCGCCGTACTCGGTCATATATCCGGGCCAGTTCGCGACGATCCGCCCGCGGTAGTCGCGTACCACGAGTCGCACTTCGTCCACGCCGTACCGGCGAACGCCGCCTGGACCTCCGGCACGTACCTGATCCCCGCCCGCACCGCCGCCGGATAGGCACGGCTGCGGCGGGGAAGGAACCGGGCACGAACTGGACGCCGCTCGCCCCCGTTCCAATCACGGCGACCCGCTTGCCGGAGAGGTCGTAGTCGTTTCCAGCGGGCCGAGTGAAAGCTCTCCCCCGCGAACTCCTCTACGCCCTCAACGGACGGGGTCGCCGGCTGATGAAGCTGCCCGGTGGCGATCACGACACGCAAGTCGCGTCCCCGCTCACGGGGGGAACCTACGCGACTACTTCAAGCCCAACAAGGTCCTCAGGCGAGACGTTCTTCCCCTCCTGCTGGGCGAGCACCGCTTGCAGGGACGCGATCGACACCGCCAGCTGGTCGAGGTCGGGCTCGGCGGTCGTCAGCCGCTGCAGCTGCATGCCCGGGTACATGATCGCCCGCACCCAGGCGCGCGACCGGTTGCGCCCCGCCCACTTGATCACCTCGAACGACAGTCCGGCGATCAGCGGCACGCCGACGATCCGGGTGATCACGAGGATCCACCACGCCGGCAACCCTATGGGGGCGAACACGAAGATCGCCATGATCATCACGATCAGCAGAAAGCTCGTGCCGCATCGGGGGTGGAACCGCGAGTAGAGCTTGGCGCGCTCCGGGGTCAGCTCATCCGAGGCCTCGTAGCAGGAGATCACCTTGTGCTCGGCGCCGTGGTACTCGAACACGCGCCTCAGGTCCTTCACGCGTGAGAGCAGCAGCAGATAGCCGAGGAAGATCGCGGTCCGGAGCACGCCCTCGACCGCCCAGAACGCCACCGAGGAGCCGAGCTGGTGCTTGACCAGGCTGGTCACTCCGACCGGCACGACGAAGAACAGGCCGATCGCGAAGATGGCGGCGACCGCGACGGTCCCGATCCAGGCGCCGCTGGAGATCTCCTGTTCCTCTCCGGGTAGCTGCGCGTTGGCCGAGATCCCGAGCGCCCGGATGCCGATCGCGAGCGACTCGACGAGCGCGACCACGCCGCGGATCACCGGCCAGCGGTAGATCCGCCGGCGGCGATTCCATGACTCGATCGGGAACGTCTGGACGCTGATGTCGCCGAGCTCGAGGTGTTCGGCCGGCGGCTTGCGGACGGCAACGGCCCACGTGCCGACGCCGCGCATCATTACGCCCTCGAGCACGGCCTGGCCGCCCACGGGGGCATCGCGCGAAGCCGTCAGGCGTCCTTGCTCGACGGCCGCGCTCATCAATTCCTCAGGCTACGAGGCCGTGGTGGCTCCGCGAGCGGCACGCCGCCCCTTGGCCACTCGCCGCTGGAAGCGCTCAACCCGACCGCCGGTGTCGACCAGCTTCTGCCGGCCGGTGTAGAACGGATGACAGGCGGAGCAAATCTCGACGTGGATCTCGGGCTTCGTAGAGCGGGTCATGAACTCGTTGCCGCACGTGCAGCGCACATGCGCATCTACATATTCAGGGTGTACGCCGGTTTTCATAGTACGTTCGAGTTTAGCGGCCCCCCCACGCCGGGTCCCCGTCCTATATCGGCGCGAAAGCTTGTTTCGTTAGCCCGACGATGCCGCCGGGCACGGGATCGTCAGCGAGTTGTTCGCGTAGTCGTACTCGTCGATCGACTGGTTCGGGTCGACGGTCACGGTTAGCGTGCCGCCGGCGCTGCACGGCGCCGACACGAACCGCTGGCGTGTCGAGGATTTCGCTCCCACCCACGCGACCGTCGCCGACAACGGCGCACTGTCGCCATTGGCGAACTGCACCTGGATCGGCCCCGCTCCGGTCAGGCCCCGGTTGGCAACCTCCGCGGTGTACGCCCACTGGCCGGCGGCCGCGCCGGAGGTGATCGGGGTAACCGAAAGCGAGCGCACGAGCAGGTCCGCCCGCAGCTCGGGCTGATAGCAGCTCGGACTGGTCTGCGTGTCCGTGTCGAGCGTCTGGCCCTGCGACCCGATCCACTTGAACGCAACCTTGAACCTGTACGTGGCCGGAGCGCTGAGATTGACGACCGGGTGGTTGAGGATCCAGACATCTCCGGTCTGCTGGCCGAGAGTCGGATCGGTAGGCGAGATCCAGCTTCCCAGGCCCCGCCCGCGCACCGCCACGAATCGCGTGTGGGGCTTGGGCTGACGCATCAGCTGGAACTTCATCTGCATCTTCGACGTGCCGGTCACCGGCCGCATCACGGCCTGGACCGATAGCGCGCGCGCCGGCGGGTCGAGCGCCTTCTGACACACGAACGAACGCAGCTGGTCGTTCGTCGGCGTCGGCGTCGGATCACCCAACGCTGGTCCGGAACCGACGGCCAGCGCACACGCGGCCGCCACGCCCATCCCAAGAAAGCGCCTGCTGGACATGTGCAAATACCAACAAATTGCGGCGCCGAAAGTCGCGCCCCGGACCTGTGGGCGCGACGTGTGCCGACCGCGTGCGGGGCCGCTACGTGACCGTGTAGAGAGGGCCGTCGCCACCTTCCGGTGGCGTCAGCCGGCCGCCCTTGGCGGTGATCGCCCCGCACTGCACGCAGTTGGTGTAGTTGACGATCACGTCGACCTTCCCGGACTCGGGCGCGTCATCGGGGATCTCGTACACGCCCGCCGGGCACATCCACTGCCACGTTTCGGCGATCTCGCGAGGGACCTCCTTGCGCACGCGGATGTGGTTCGGGGCGTCGTCGCGGGTCGCGTTGCCCGACACGTACACGGAGGACAGCTTGTCGAACGTGTACTTCCCGTCGGGTTTCGGATAGGCGTCCTTCTTGGAGTCGATCGACATCCCGGCCTCGGCGTCACGGTGGTTCGACCACCGGCCGCCCGGGATTCGGCCCTTGGTGATCACCATCGCGTTGGTGATCGCCCCGCCCACGAAGAAGCCGCGGCTGAACGGCTGCTTCATGTTGCGGGACTGGTAGAGCTCCTTGCCGATCAGCGAGTCCTCGACGCGCTGGTCGTACTCGGATAGATCCGTGCCGCCGTCTCTCAGACGATTGAAGATCGTCTCGGCGGCCATGATCCCGGAGTGGATCGCGTAGTGGATCCCCTTCAGGATCGGGACGTTGACCATGCCGGCGCTGTCGCCGCAGATCACGATCCCCGGCGCCGAGGGCTTGGGCATCGCCCAGTAGCCGCCCTCGGGGATCGCCTTAGCGCCCCAGGCGACGCGCTTGCCGCCCTCGAGGATCCCGCGGACGAGGTTCGAGGTCTTGAACTGCTGGAGGATGTCGTGAGGCGAGACCGTGGCGTCGGTGTAGTCGAGCCCAACCACGAACCCGATCGAGACGCGGTTCTCGCCCTGGGGGTAGATCCACGAGCCGCCGAACTCGTGCCACCTGGCGCCGTAGCGAAGCGGCCAGCCGAGCGTGTGGATGACCCGGTCGAGAGGCTTGGCGACTTCCCACACCTCCTTGACTCCGAGGGCCCATACCTGCGGCTCGCGGTCCTGGGCCAGCGCGAACTCCTTGATCGCGGGACCGGTCAGATGGCCCCAGGTGCCCTCGGCGAGCACGGTGGCACGGGCGGTCACGTCCGAGCCGGGCTCAAAGTTCGAGAGCTCCTGGCCTTCCTTGCCCCGACCCTTGTCGCCGGAGCGGATCCCGCGCACCACGCCATCGGTCACCAGCAGCTGTTGGGCGCTCGTCTCGGTGAGGATGTAGGCGCCCGCTTCCTCGGCTCGGTTCGCCAGCCAGCGCGACAACTCGGCCACGCTGACCATGTGGTTGCCGTGATTTCGGAACGGCGGCGGGGTCGGCTTGAGCGGCAGCTTCCGGCTCGGTCCGAGCATCCAGTAGACGCTGTCCTTGGCCACCGTCCCGTGCGAGGGCCATTCGGACTCGGGGACGTCGGGGAACAGCGCCTTCAGCCCGGAGGGGCGCATCATCGCGCCGCTGAGGTTGTGCGCTCCGCACGCCTTGCCCTTCTCGATCACCGCGACCGGGACCTCGCCGAGCTTCTCCATTAGCTCCGGCTCGTCGGCGAGCAGCTGGAGCAGCCGGTTGGCGCACGCGAGGCCGGCGGGCCCGCCGCCGACGATCACGACGCCGACGTCGATCCGCTCGTCCTCGGGGTCGAGCTCGCGCTTGACGAACTCGCCGACCGAGTCGACCGGCGGCGGGAACTGGCTCGGAGCTACCGGCCTTCGTCCGTTAGCCGAAGACAACTCTCCTCAGCCCTTCTTCGCCTTGATCGCGTCGGTCAGCTTGGGCAGGATCTTGTTGAGGTCGCCGACGACCCCGAGATCGGAGAACTCGAAGATCGGCGCGTTCGCGTCCTTGTTGATCGCGACGATGTTCTCCGAGGACTGCATCCCGACCTTGTGCTGGATCGCGCCCGAGATCCCAGCCGCCAGGTACAGCTTGGGGGCGACGGTCTTGCCCGTCTGACCGATCTGCGCCGCGTACGGGTACCAGCCGGCGTCGACCACCGCCCGAGTCGCAGCGACGGCGCTGTGGCCGCCGAACGCGGCGGCGAGGTCCTCGGCGAGCTTGAACCCCTCTGCGTTGCCGAGTCCGCGGCCGCCGGCGACGAGGATGTCGGCGCCCTCGATGTCGACGTCCGCGCCGCGCTGCTCGCCGCGCTGGACCATCTTCGCCTGGCTCGACCACGCCGAGTACTCGACGTCGACGTCGACGACCTCGGCCGAGCCGCCGTTCGACGACACCATCTCGAACGCGTTGATCCGCCCGATGATGATCCCGAGGTCTCCCCTGTACTTGGACACCGAGATCTGCGAGTCCTGGAGGATCGGGCGCTCGGCGACGAGCTTGCCGTCCTCGGCGCGAACCTGGGTGACCTCCATCGTCACGCCCGCGTGCTTGCGCGCGGCGAGGCCGGCGCCGATCTCGAACCCGAGCAGTCCGCCACCGAATAGCGCGTACGAGTGGCCGTTGTCGTCGATCACCTTCGCCATCACGTCGATGACCGGTTGCGCAAGCCCCTCTTCGCCGCGAGCGCGGAATACCTTCGTGGCGCCGTAGGCGCCGAGCGACTGACACAGCTCATCGGTCAGGTCATCGCCGCCGACGACGACCGCATGGCACTCGCCGCCAATCTCCTCGGCGCGCGCCGATCCTTCGGACACGGCCCCGAGCGAGTTCTTGTTGAACGCGCCCTCGTAGTGCAAGACGTATGTGAGAACGTCGGCCATGTCAGATCAGCTTCCTTTCCTCGAGCCACGCGACGATTTTCTCGACGGTCTCGTTCGTGTCCTCGTCCTCGATGATCTGGCCCGCCGGCTTGGCCTCGGGCGCGTGGAAGTCGCCGCACTCGACGCGCGACCCTTCACCTCCAACCATCGATGAGTCGATCCCGACGTCGCCGGACGCGACCTTCTCGAGCGGCTTCTTCCGCGCGCCCATGATCGCCTTCAGCGACGGGTAGCGGGGCTCGTTGATCGCGTCGCCGACCGAGATCACCGCGGGCAGCGCGACCTGGACCGTGTCGTAGCCGTACTCCGCCTGACGCTCGCACCGCAGGGTGGGCGGGGATTCACTGTTAACGTCCATCTTGATCACCTGGGTGAGCGAGGGCATCTTCAGATGGTCGGCCACGACCGCGCCGATCGTGTAGCACTCGCCGTCGTCTGACTGCTGTCCGAGCAGCACCAGGTCCGGCTGCTCCTTCTCGAGCACCTTGGCCAGCGCGTAGCCGGTCGCGGCGACGTCCGAGCCCGCGAGCCCGTCGTCGGTCAGCTGCACCGAGCGGTCCGCGCCAAGCGACACCGCCTTGTGCAGCGCGCGTACTGAGGACTCGGGCCCCATCGTCACGGCGACTATCTCCTCGACCTCGGCGTCGCCGCCCTCGCGGATCTGCATCGCCGCTTCGATCGCGTGGGTGTCGTACGGGTTGAGGTTCTTCTCCCCCGACCGGTCCAGACGGCCCGTCGAGGGGTCGATGCGCTTCTCGACGGCTGCGTCCGGCACCTCTTTGACGAGGACGCAAATTTTCAAGTGAGGCCTCCTAAAGGTTCAGCGGGGTCGGATACTACCCGGTTGACTGACGAGTCAATCGGTTCGAAATTTGTCGTCGATTCGGTAATCGGCGGGCCACTAGGCCCGCACCGCGCTGCGGATGAACTCGACAGCCTGCTGCGTCGAGGCACCGGGGGTGAACACCTCCGCCACGCCGAGATCCTTCAGCTCTCTGACGTCGTCCGACGGAATCGTTCCGCCGAGCGTGACGATCACGTCGTCCGCGCCCTGTTCCTTGAGCAACTGGAGCACCCGGGGCACCAGCGTCATGTGCGCGCCCGACAGGATCGACAGTCCGACCGCGTCCGCGTCCTCCTGGATGACCGTCTCGACGATTTGCTCGGGCGTCTGGTGCAGGCCCGTGTAGATCACCTCCATGCCCGCGTCGCGGAGCGCCCGGGCGATGATCTTCGCGCCGCGATCGTGTCCGTCGAGACCGGGCTTGGCGACGACGACGCGGATTTTCTTCTCTGTGGAGGCGCCCATACGGGGACGTGGAGTGTAAAACGTGCCCTAGAAGACGGGCGCTTCGCTGTAGCTGCCGAACACCGTCTGCAGCGCCTTGACGATCTCGCCCTCGGTCGCGTCGACCCGCGCCGCCTCGAGCAGCAACGGCATCAGATTCTCGTCCGGATCGAGCGCGGCCTCGACCAGCTGCTCAAGCACGCGCTCGACGGCGGCGCCGTCGCGCCGGGACCTGACGGCCTCCACGCGACGGATCTGCTCGCTCTCGAGCTGCGGGTCGATGCGCAGGATCGGCGTGGCGAGGTCGTCGCCCTCGGTGTAGGCGTTCACTCCGACCACGCGGCGCTCGCCCGACTCGACCTCCTGCTGGTAGCGGAACGCCGCGTCGGCGATCTCGCGTTGAGGGAATCCCCGCTTGACCGCCTCGACCATTCCGCCGAGCGCGTCGATCTTCTCGAAGTACTCGTACGCCTGCTCCTCCATCCGATCGGTCAGCGCTTCGACCAGATAGGAGCCGCCGAGCGGATCGATCGAGTTCGCGACGCCGGTCTCCTCGGCGATGATCTGCTGGGTCCGCAGAGCAACGCGCACCGCCTGCTCGGTCGGGAGCGCCAGCGCTTCATCGAATGAATTCGTATGGAGTGACTGCGTGCCTCCGAGGACGCCGGCCAAGGCTTCGATCGCGGTGCGAACGATGTTGTTCAGCGGCTGCTGGGCGGTCAGCGACACACCGGCAGTCTGGGTATGGAAGCGCATCCGCCACGACTCGGGCTTCTTGGCACCGAACGTCTCGCGCAGCTCGCGCGCCCAGATCCGGCGCGCAGCGCGGTACTTCGCGATCTCCTCGAAGAAGTCGATGTGCGCGTTGAAGAAAAACGACAGCCGGGGCGCGAAGTCGTCGACGTCAAGACCTCGCGAGACCGCCTGCTCGACGTAGGTAAGGCCGTCCTTCAGGGTGAACGCAAGCTCCTGCGCGGCCGTCGATCCAGCCTCCCGGATGTGATAGCCCGAAATCGAGATCGGATGCCAGCGTGGCATGTGCCCCGAGCACCACTCGATCATGTCGCCGACCAGCCGCATCGCCGGGTCGACCGGGAAGCACCACTCCTTCTGCGCGATGTACTCCTTGAGGATGTCGGTCTGGATCGTGCCGCCGAGCGCGTCGGACCCGATCCCGCGCCGCTCCGCCGCGACCACGTAGAACGCCAGCATGATCGCCGCGGGCGCGTTGATCGTCATCGAGACCGTCACCCGATCGAGCGGGATGCCGGCGAACAGCGTGTCCATGTCGTCGAGCGAGTCGACCGCGACCCCCTCGCGCCCGACCTCGCCGAGCGAGCGCGGATGGTCGGAGTCGAGCCCCATCAGCGACGGCATGTCGAACGCGGTCGAGAGTCCCGTCTGCCCGTGATCGAGCAGGTATCTGAACCGCGCGTTGGTCTCAGTCGCCGTCCCGAAGCCGGCGAACTGGCGCATCGTCCACAGTCGACCGCGGTACATCGAGCCGTACACGCCGCGGGTGTAGGGATATTCGCCCGGGAACCCGATCGGATCGTCGTCCCCGCCGACCCCTGCGGGCAGGTCGGCCTCGGTGTAGAGCGGCTTGACCGGCTCGCCCGAGATCGTCGAGAACGGCGCATCGCGTTCGCGAGCGCTGGCGAACGTGTCGCGCTCCCAGCGCTCCAACCGCGCCTGCTCTGAGACTCGCTCGCCGGTCGCCATGAATCGGAAGTCTAGGTGTTCGCGGCAATCACAGTGACTGAACTTACCTCAGTTTGGCTACGAGACCCCGTCGACTCCGGGCGCGCGAGGCCAGCGCCGCCGACCCGACGCCGCCGGCGACCGCGGCGCCCGCCAGTCCAACCGCAGCCTTCAGCCGCCGCCCGAGCCGGTCGAAGCGGAGCACCTCCCAGCGCTCCTCGCGCGCGGCCTTGGCCAGCGGCTTGTCGGGGTTGACCGCGACGGGATGGCCGACGAGCCGCAGCATCGGCAGGTCCGACGCGGAATCCGAGTAGGCGTAGGAGCTCGCGAGGTCGAGCCCTTCGCGCTCGGCGAGTTCCTCGATCGCGCGCGCCTTCTCGCGGCCATAGATGAACAGACCGGCCGGGCGCCCGGTGTAAACGCCGTCGACGACCTCGGAGAACTGCGAGCCGATCGCGCCGTCGAACGCGAGCACCCGCGCGAGCATCCCGGCGAGGTCCTGCGAGGCGGCGGTGACGATATACACCTGCCGCCCCTCGTCCTGGTGGCCGTACGCGAGCTCGAGCACCTGCGGATAGATCCGCGGCAGCACGCCCGCGAGCACGTCGACGCCGAGCCGTTCCAGGTCCCGTACGCGGGTGCCCTCCAGCGACTGCGAGATCCGGTTGCGCAGCTCGTGCGAGGACTCGTCGCTCGCCCCACGCAGCCGGAACATCAGGTTGGCCCACCCGTCGGCGATCAGCTGTCGCCGGCTGAGCAGGCCCGCCCGATACGCCGCACGACCGAACTGGAAGGCCGACGAGCCCTCCATGAGCGTCCGGTCGAGGTCAAAGAAAGCTGCAGGCGACCCGTCAGCCGCCATTGACCTCGATGATCACCGCATCGCCCTGGCCGCCGCCCGAGCAGATCGCGGCGCAGCCGAGGCCGCCGCCGCGCCGGCGCAACTCGAGCATCAGCGAACCGAGGATCCGCGCGCCCGAGGCGCCGATCGGGTGGCCCAGCGCGACCGCGCCACCGTTGACGTTGACCTTGTCCTCGTCGATGCTGAGCATCCTGATCGAGTTCAGCGTCACCGACGCGAACGCCTCATTGATCTCCCAAAGGTCGATGTCGTCGACCTTCAGCCCGGCCTTCTCGAGCGCGTTCTTGGCCGCGTTCGCCGGGGTCCGAGCCAGATACGGGAAGTCGTCGGCGACCTGAGCGTGCGCGACGATCGTGGCCAGCGCCGGCTTCCCGTTGGCCTTGGCCCACTCGTCACTCGTGACGACCAGCGCGCCGGCGCCGTCGTTGACGCCAGGCGAGTTGCCGGCGGTGTGGGTGCCGTCCTTCATGAAGATCGGCGGCAGCTTGGCGAGCGACTCGAGGCTCGCGTCGCGCCGCGGCGCCTCGTCGATCTCGACCACGGTGTCGCCCTTCTTGCCCTTGATCGTCACCGGCACGATCTCGTCGGCAAGGCGCCCCTCGTCGGTCGCCTTGACCGCGAGCTGGTGCGAGCGGAGCGCCCAGCGGTCTAGATCCGGCCGGGTCAGCTCGAGCTCGGCGGCGACCTCGCTGGCCTCGGCCGCCATGTGCTTGCCCGAGAACGGGTTCGTGAGCCCGTCGTTGATCATCGCGTCGATCGCCTTCCCGTCGCCCATCCGGAAGCCGAACCGCGCCTCTTTGAGAATGTACGGAGACTTCGACATCGACTCCATCCCGCCGGCGACGCCGATGTCGAGATCGCCCACCCGGATCGCGTTATCGAGCAGACAGGCCGAGCGAATCCCGGAGGCGCAAACCTTGTTGATCGTCTCCGAGGAGACCTCCTTGGGAATCCCGCCCTTGATCTGGGCCTGCCGCGAGGGGATCTGCCCCTGGCCGGCCTGGAGCACCTGGCCGAACACGACATGCTGGACTTGATCGGGCGAGACGTCGGCGCGCTCCAGCGCTGCCTTGATCGCGGTTCCGCCGAGCTCGGTCGCATCGACACTGGATAGGCCGCCACCGAGCTTGCCGATCGGCGTACGGGCGGCCGAGAGGATCACGGTCTTGGGCATCTTGTCTCTCTCTCCGAGGGTTTAGGGGCTACGCATCCATCCTAGTCGCCTATTGGTATAACCGGCCCGTGCAAGTCGAGACGACGACGGTCGGGCCGCTCGACTCCGGCGCAGACACGATCGTGGTGGGAGTGTTCGACGGTGAGGACGTGGCCCACGATCTGCCCGGAGGCGCACTCAGCGCGCTGCTCGCGTCGGGCGAGGCGCAGCGCGAGTTCAAACGCCTCGCGATCACGCACTCAGCCGGCATCCGCGCGATCCTGATCGGCCTCGGCGACCGGGCGAAGTTCGACAGCGAGCGAGCGCGCGCGGCCGCCGCGCTCGCGCACCGGCGAGCACGCGAGATGGGCGCGACCACGATGTGCTGGGAGGTCCCCCACCACGTCGGCGACGACGTCGTGGAGGGGCTCGTGCAGGGCACCCTGCTCCACGCCTACCGGTTCGACCGCTACAAGCCGAACTCGGTCGACTCGCCCGAGCGCGAGGTACAGACGCTCGTGCTCAGCGCCCACCACGACATCGCCGAGCCGGTGCGCGCGGCGGCAATCCTCACCGCCGCCCAGAACCGGGCCCGCGACCTCGGGAACACCCCCGCCAATGACCTAGCGCCCTCGGCGCTTGCCGACTACGCCCAGGAGCTCGCCGGGCGGCTCGGCATCCAGGCGACCGTACTCGAGGAGCGGGCGATCCGCCAGGCCGGGATGGGCGCCTTCGCCGCCGTCGCCCAGGGTTCGCGCGAGCAGGCCCGCCTGATCCGGCTCGAGTACGACGGCGGTGGCGACGGCGACGCCCCCCTGGTCGCACTGATCGGTAAAGCGGTGACGTTCGACTCGGGCGGGATCTCGCTCAAGCCGGCGGGAACCATGCACGAGATGAAGTTCGACATGTGCGGCGGCGCTGCCGTGATCGAGGCGATCGCAGCGCTGGCCGAACTGCGCGCGCCGGTGCACGTGCTCGGATTGATCGGCGCCACCGAGAACCTGCCGAGCGGTGACGCGGTCAAGCCGGGCGACATCATCCGCGCGCTCGACGGCACGACGGTCGAGGTCAACAACACCGACGCCGAGGGTCGCCTCGTGCTCGCCGACTGCATCTCGTTCGCCCGGCGCGAGGGCGCACAGCGGCTCGTCGACGTCGCGACCCTGACCGGCGGGATCGTGGTCGCACTCGGGTCGACGTACGCGGGTCTGATGAGCAACGACGACGCGTGGGCCGCGCGCGTCGAGGACGCGGCCCGGCACACCGGCGAGCTCGTCTGGCGGATGCCGCTGCACCGCGACTACGCCGAAATGATCAAGGGCCGGTACGGCGAGATCGTCAACTCGACCACCAAGCGGGAGGCGACCGCGCTCACCGCCGGCGAGTTCCTGCACCACTTCGCCGGCGACGTGCCGTGGGCGCACCTCGACATCGCCGGAACCGCGTGGGACGTGCGCCGACCGTACTTCGCCGACAAGGGCGCGACCGGCTACGGCGTCCGGCTCCTCGTAGACCTGGCGCGCGGCGGGCCGGCACCGGTGACCACCTGACCGGCCCGCCGACCTGCGTAACACGACAACGGGCGCCCGTGCGCTCAACCTTGCCGTGTGAGGCATGGCCGGCCATGCTTGACACGGCACGGTCCGGTCTCAGCGCGTCCGTTGTCGAACTAAGTAGCTCGGGTCACAACCGGATCAGGCTGACGAAGCTCCGCAGCGCGCCGACGCGGCCCTGAATACGGACGCGCCGCGAGGCGAATAGCCCGATCGCGGCGCGACCGCGAGGATTCATCGGGCTCGGCACGCCGCCGAGTGTCGGCGCGACCATCATCGCCGCCAGGTCGGGCAAGGACCCGCTGATCCGCAGGCCCGGGGCGGCCGACGGCCCGTCCTCGACGAGCACCCCGTCGTCGCCGAACACGATCCGGACCGGGGGATAGATGTCCTCCAGCTGCAGCTCGACCTCGAGCCGAAGCGCGCGGGCCTGGTCGGGCCGCTCCTTCACACCGCGCTCGACGAGCGCCATGATCGCGGGGGCCAGGCCGCCCTCCAGCAGCGCGCCGAGCCGGACCTCGGGGCAGTCTTGGCGCTCGGTGGACACACGCTGATCGTAGGGCTGTGAGAATCCGAAGGCATGGAGTTCGACCTACCCGACCATCACCGCCTGCTCCAGCGAACCGTCCGCGAGTTCGCCGAGCAGGAGATCGCGCCCGTGGCCGAGGACCTCGACCGGACGCATGCCTTTCCCTACGAGATCGTCCGCCGGCTCGGCGATCTGGACCTGATGGGGATCCCGTTCCCCGAGGAGTACGGCGGCGCCGGCAGCGACTCGCTCGCCTACGCGCTCGCGGTCGAGGAGCTGGCGCGCGTGGACTCCTCTGTCGCCATCACGCTGTGCGCCCACACGTCGCTCGGAACCCAGCCGATCTACCTGTTCGGCTCCGAGGAGCAGAAGATGGAGTGGCTCCCGCGACTATGCAGTGGGGAGCGGCTGGGGGCGTTCGGACTGACCGAGCCTGAGGCCGGCTCGGACGCCGGCAACACGCGGACGCGCGCCGCGCTCGAGGACGGCGAATGGGTAATCAACGGCGCCAAGCAGTTCATCACCAACGCCGGCACCGACATCTCGGGCGTGGTCGTGATCACCGCGGTCACCGGCACCGGCCGCGGCGCCGACGGACGGGGCGGCAAGCGGACGCCGGGCGAGCGCGAGATCTCGAACCTGATCGTCCCGAACGGTACGCCGGGCTACGAACCGGGGGAGCCATACCGGAAGATGGGCTGGAACGCGTCGGACACGCGCCCGCTGACGTTCGCCGACTGCCGCGTGCCCGAGGGAAATCTGCTCGGCCAGCGCGGCGCGGGCTTCCGCCAGTTCCTCCACGTGCTCGACATCGGCCGAATCGGCGTCGCCGCGATGGGCGTCGGCCTCGCCCAGGGCGCGCTCGATCAGGCGCTCGCCTACGCCAAGGAGCGTCGCGCGTTCGGCCGGCCGATCTCGAAGTACCAGGCGATCCAGAGCAAGCTCGCGAACATGTCGACCGAGATCGAGGCCACGCGGCTGCTCGTCTACAAGTCCGCCTACTTGAAGGACAAGAACGCGAACTTCACGTTGACGGCCGCCCAGGCCAAGCTCAAAAGCGGGCGCCTCGCGGTGCGCGCGGCCGACGAGGCGGTTCAGATCCACGGCGGGTACGGCTACATCGAGGAGTACCCGGTGTGTCGCTTCTACCGAGACGCGAAGATCCTGACGATCGGCGAGGGCACCGACGAGGTGCAGGAAATGGTGATCGCGCGAGCCCTGGGGGCATGAGCGCGAGGGCGCGGCTCGCGTCAGGGATGGTGGCCGCCGCGATCCTGACGACCGGCCCCGGGGTGGCGGGCGCGCAGCCGCCTCAGGTCCAGTCGCGCCTCGCGGGCACCTTCCAGATGACCGGTCGCGTCACCGCTGCCCACGACGTCCGCGGCGAGCACGTCGGCGAGGTGGTGCAGCGGACGTGGACGTTCACGCCGCTATGCGCCACCGGGCCGTGCGCCCAGGTCCGGCTGTTCCGCGGACGCGCCAACGCCACCGACACGCTGATCCTGAATCAGACCGCCCCTGGCCATTACTCCGGCACCGGCCGCTTCTTCGCGCCGCTCAAATGCGCGGGCACGGTCTACAGCATGGGCGAGGAGGTCCCGTACCAGATCAAGCTCCAGATCACCGCGACCACGACGACTCCGGACGGGACCGTGCTCGCCCAGCAGATCAGCGCCAGCTACGTGAACAAGTCCCGCCGGAACCTGACCCGGTGCGTGCTCGTCCTCGGCCACGACTCCGCGCGCTACACCGGCACCGACGTCACTACGAGCTGATCCGAAGCGAGCGGAGAACGACCGCGAGGGTCGCGAGCTGCCGGCGCCGCTCGGCGCGGGCGCCGGAGACCACGACGTAGAGGCAGAACGGCCGACCGGCCGTCGTGAAGAACTCCTGCCGTCCGGCCTGGCCCGGACGAGGGTGGGCCATCCCCCGCTCGCTGAAGCTCGTCGGGTCGAGCGCGGTCGGGAAGCGGCGGGACGAGAACAGGCCCTTGCCGGGCTCGAGGCCGGCGCCCGGTTGGTACTCGGTCAGCGCCACGAACGTCGCGCCGGGCGGCATCACCGCGGTGCTCTGGTCGCCAAACTCGCCGTCGTCGAGCGGGAGCTCGAAGTCGCCGGCATGGAGCGTGGCACCACCCGCCGGGCGCTTGAACACCCGCCCGCTCCAGCCCCGCGGCAGCTCGATCCGGAGCCCGTGAGCCTCGATCAACATCACGACAGCGCGAGGCCGAGCACGAGCAGCCCGGCCAGAGTCGCCACGGCGGCCCATCGAGCCGGAGCGCGCCAGCGCGCCAGCGCACGGTGGAAATCGAGCAGCTGTCGCTGACTGCGCACGCCGCCCGTGGCCAGAGGGATGAGCCCCCGCACCGCGCCGAAGCAGCCAAGCACGACGGCGCCGGCGGGCGCGCTCGCCGCCAGGAACGCGGCCAGAACCGCCACGTACGTCGCCGCGCTCGACACGATCGTGGTCACGCCGAGCCCGAGCTGCGCTCCATACCCGGCCCCGTACACCCAGCCTCGATACCGGTCGAGCCAGCGCTCGTCGACCTGCCGGCGCGGCCCCGGAACCGGGATCGGCAGACCATCCAGCACGATCGCAACTCCAATCGCCGCCAACAGCACCGCTACCCGGGGGCGGGCCGGCAGGACGACCGATCCCAGCGCTCCGAGCGCCGCGCCGGCGCCGGCCGCCGCCACGGTCGCGCCGATCAGGAACGCGATCACCGTCACCCACCAGTTGGAACGCCGGCCCCGCTCTCCGAGCGGGGTGATGCTCGCGAGCATCGACTCGCCTCAGGGGGACCAGGCGGACGCCACCGCGGCCGTGACCGCGGCCGCGCAACCGAGGACCACCAGTCCGGTCAGCTCCGGCCTCCCGGGTACAGGCTGGGGTGGCCCGGCCCGACGCCGGCTGCCGCCAGCCGTGCGTCGGGGTCGCCCGCTTCGCGCTGCTCCTCGGTTGCGTCGCGGACGAGCGATGCGAGGGCATCCCACGTCGTCGCGACGCCCTCGCCGCGGACCTCGCCGCCCTCGACCAGCACGAAGTAGGGCGACCCGGGCACCGCGTAGTCCCGCCACGCTTCCGAGGACATCAGCACCGGGACGCCAGCGGGCGCGAGCGAGCGGAGCTTCGAGCGCTGCTCGCGATCGGCGCCACGGGTCACGATCACGTTCCGCACGTCCGGCAGCGCCCGGCGGTCGCCGAGGGTCCCCCAGAAGCCGGCGCAGCTGGTGCATCCGCTGCTCAGGAACGCCAGCAGGGTCGGCGATCCGGTGAGGGCGAGCTTCACCGCGTCGCCGGTCGGCGTGACTCCGGCCAGCTCCGGAGCCGCGGTATCGCCGCGGGCAGCCGCCGGAGGCTCCGGTACGCGAGGCGCATCCGTGCCCTCGGGGCCGAGCCGCCGCAGCAACTCGGCGTGGCTTCGCAGCAACGCCGCCACGAGCACGATCAGCAGCACCAGCAGCACCGTTTCGACCGACACCAGCGCGACCACTTACGCCCCCCCTCCTCCCGGGAGTTGCTTCCCCAGGCCTTCCAGGCAGGGGTTGTTGTGAGTGCACGTCCGGTTGTCGACCATCTCGGTGCCGTTGCAGTTCATCGACGGCACCGTGGCGGGGTTCCGGCACACGACCAGCCGGCAGACGACCTCGGTCTGGCCGGCGATCTGGGTGTTGCACTGCCCGTAACGAAACTGATTGCAGTCGACCGCGCGGTGCCTGCAGTCGCCGTGGGCGCACTGGCAGCCGCCCGGGAACACCGTGCCCGGGATCCGGTTGCAGTCGATGTAGTAGCGAACGCCCTCCTCGTGGCAGAGGCCGTGACCGCGGTAACTCGTGCACTTCCACCATCCGGCGATATAGGTGTCGGCCGGACACGCGTTGTTGCCGCTCTCGATCTCGCAGCAGAACGCGGTGTAGCCGTCCCTGCACTTGCTGTCCTTCGCGCACTGCTCGGGTCGCAGCACCGCCCACGCCGTGCCGGAACGGATCAGGTACCGGACCGGCGCCACCGCGAACGCCGAGCCCGCGACCGCGGCCTTTGCCAGCGCCCCGCGCCGGGACGTCCGCCGCTCCAGTAGCCCACCCAGCCGCTCAACCACGCTCATTCGGCGCTCCAGGCCGCAAACGCCCGCGGTGCCAGCGTGTAGACGAGCACGACCGCATAGACCGCGCCCGCGATCCCGATCAACAACGCCACCGCGTTCGGCGCCTGCTGGTCCATCACCCAGCCCAGCCCTCGTGGGCCGGCCACAGTCGCGACCAGCGCCAACAGGCCCAGCAGCTCGCTGGCGATCACGTGGGCGAGCGACACCGGAAAGTCGTTCTCCCCAAAGCACCCGCACGCCGCGCGTCGACGCATGAGGACGACGGCCACCGCGGCGAAGGACGTGTAGACGACCGCCAGCGCGACCGCTAAAGGCCGCGTCGGATGCACGGCGCAGGCGACGCCGAGCGCTACCTCGCCGACCCCGAATACGCGCATCGTTCTTGTGGGAGAGCGCAGCTTCATCACGCCGGCCACGCACAGCACGAGCGCGGCCACGACGAACAGGGGCGCGAGCGCCGCGCTCATCGCGCCAGATCCTCGGCGCGCCGCTCGAGCACGGTCGTGGCCGCGCTGGCCGGATCGATCTCGCGCGCCACCACCCGGTCGAGCAGCTCCTGGACCTCCGGATCCTCGCGGAGCGACGCCTCGAGCTCTCGGCGCATCCGGTAGGTCGCGAGCGCGAGCACCTCGTTCATCAGGTTGCGGCGCCGGCGCTCTGACAGCGTCCCCTGTGCCTCCACGTAAGCGTGGTGCTCGGCGAGCGTCTCGGCGAGCTCCTCCACTCCCTCGCCCCGCACCGCCTCGGTCTTGATGATCGGGACCTTCCAGCCATCCTGCGGCCCCAGCGCGAGCACGTTCTTGATCTCGCGCACCATCGTGTCGGTCAGCGGGTGGTCGGCCTTGTTGATCACGATCACGTCGGGGATCTCCATCACGCCCGCCTTGAGCGCCTGGATCGAATCGCCCGACCCCGGCATTAACACGAGAACGACCGTATCGGCGTGGTCGATGATGTCGACCTCGGCCTGGCCGACGCCGACGGTCTCGAGCAGGATCACGTCGCGTCCCGAGGCGTCCATCAGCAGCGCGGCTTGGAGCGACGCCTCGCTCAGCCCCCCGAGCGCGCCGCGGCTCGCCATCGAGCGGATGTACACGCCGGGGTCGAGGAAGTGGTCGGATAGGCGGATCCGGTCGCCGAGCAGCGCTCCGTGGGTGAACGGCGACGTCGGATCGATCGACAGCACAGCGACCGTCCGGTCGCGCGCTCGCTCGAGCTTGGTCAGCGCACCCAGCAGCGTCGACTTGCCGGCGCCGGGCGGGCCGGTGAACCCGATCACCGCCGCGCGTCCGGTGCGGGGATAAACCTCCTTCACGAGCGCCCACCCCTCGGGGTCGTCGTTCTCGACCAGCGAGATGCCACGGGCAAGCGCCCGGCGGTCGCCGGCGAGAAGGCGTTGGGCGAGTGAATCGTCGGCGCCTGCCATCGCCCGGCAATCATGTCAAGGGTACGATCCTGCGGTGCAGTCGGTGAGCACCGAGCAGCTCGAGCGGACGCGGGACGGGCGGGATCCAAATTCGTGGCCGGCGCTTGTCCGCTCGGGGCCCCCGCCGCTGCACGGCGGCCCGCTGACGTTCCTGCGCTTCGCCTGGGCAAACCACATGCTCCAGGTTGGATACCTGCGGCTGATCGTGCGCTGGCTGTGGCTGAAGCTGCGGTGGCGGGGACGGCTGCGGACGGACGGGCTCTGCTTCGTCTGCCCGGGGGTCAAATTCGAGATCGGCCGCGATGCGTCGGTCTCGCTGGGCCGGTGGTCGTGGATCGGGCACGGTTGCAAGATTCGTGTCCACGAGGGCGAGTTCTCGCTCGGCGCGAAATCCGTCATGGGCCAGGAAGTCACAGTCTCGGCCTACCAGCACATCTCGATCGGCCGAGAGTGCATCATCGCGGACCGCGTGATGATGATCGACTTCGACCACGGGATGGTCGAGGTGGAGCGGCCGATCCGCGAGCAGGGGATCTACAAGCGCGACGTCGACATCGGCCACAACGTGTGGATCGGCTACGGGGCGTGTCTTCTGCGTGGTGTGTCCGTTGGGAACAACGCGGTCATAGGGACGTCGGCGGTTGTGACACGAGATGTGCCTGCCAATGCCGTCGTGGCTGGGGTGCCGGCGCGTTTGCTCCGGATGCGAAAGGCGCCGCGAACCTTTCGGTGGGAATAGGGCGGCTCGCCGGTTCAGTCGTTGCGGCAGACCGCCACGAAATCCAGGGCCCGATCCAGCCGCTCGGCCCGCAGCGCGAAGTCGCTGCTCCCGATCGCTGGCGTGAAGCGGCGATAGAACGCGTCGGTCGCTCCGAGACGTCTGTGCACCCGATCCCAGCCGAGCGCGAGCGCGATCTCGTGCACGCGGAGCTTGCGAGCGTGGAACAGGCCGAGCACCTCGACGTCTGCGAACGTCCCGCGGCACAACTCGGTGAACTCACCTGCGCCGTACTCGCGTAGGTGCCACGGGTTGTCGGACTTGGCGTGCCCCGCCGGCGCCAGCCTCAGCACGTTCGGAGTGGAGACATAGGCGAACCCACCCGGCTTGAGGATGCCTCTGAAGTGGGCGAGTACCGCCGGCGGATCAATCACGTGCTCGATCGTCTGGAGGAACACCACGGCGTCGTAGCTGTCCGGCTCGCCGAACGTCTCGACCGCGCCCCACTCAAAGCTCAAGTTGGCGCTCGTGTACCGGAGCCGGGCGTGCTCGTGCGCCTCGGGATTGCCGTCGACGCCGACGACGTTCGCGGCGGAGCGAGCGAGCACCTCCGATCCGTACCCCTCGCCGCACGCCATGTCGAGCACGACCCCGCCGCCAACCCGCGCGGCGATCCATTCGTACACCACCAGATGGCGGCGATACCAGTAGTTCTCGGCGGGAACGTCGGGAAGCGTGCGCTCGCCGGTCAGCTCGAGCGGAGGAACTCCCGGGGGTTGGTTCTGCTGTGCGTACAGGCTCACCGGCGCGAGGCCTAGGGTAATGTGGCCGAGCCATGGAGGCACTGCGAGGCGAGGCGATGCGCGGCGAGGCCCTGCGGCGGGCGGACGAGATCCGCGAAGTCAATACGCGCTACCACGATGTCGCCGCCGAGAGCTACGACTCCAAGTGGGGGATCGACTTCGGCCAGGTGGGTCAGGGCCAGGTCGTCGGCAAGCTCCGAAAGCTGCTTGGCGCGGCGGCGCTTACGCGGGGCTTCGACCTCTCGCTCGAGGTCGGCGCCGGCACCGGCTACTTCAGCCTCAACCTGCTGCGGGCCGGGATCGTCCGCCAGGCGACGTGCACCGACATCTCACCCGGGATGGTGCGCACGCTGGCCGCGAACGCCGAGCGTCTTGGGCTTGACGTCCGGGCGTTGCGAGCCGACGCGGAATCGCTCCCGTTCCGAGATCAGAGCTTCGACCTCGTGCTTGGGCACGCCGTGCTGCACCACCTCCCCGACCTCGAGCGTGCGTTCTCGGAGTTCCATCGAGTCCTGAAGCCGGGCGGCCGGATCGTGTTCGCCGGCGAGCCGTCGTGCGTCGGCGATCGCCTCGCGGCGATTCCCAAGCGGGGCGCCGTCGCGGTGGCGCCCGCCTGGCGCCGCGCGGTCCGAGCCGGGCCCCCGCCGCCGGCGTACAACCCGGGCTCCGCCAACGGCGACGATCACGGCCTCGAGCAGGTAGTCGACATCCACGCGTTTTCGCCTGAGGACCTGGTGGCGCTCGCGCGCGCCGCCGGGTTCGCCGATGTGCGCGTGCGCGGCGAGGAGCTGCTCGCAAACTGGTTTGGCTGGTTCAACCGCGCGCTCGAGGCGAGCGCCGATCCGGCCGACGTACCGATGCTGTGGCGGCAGTACGCGTTCCGCGGCTACCTGCTTCTTCAGCAGGTAGATGAGCGTCTACTCGAGCCGCTGCTGCCGCCGGCAATCTTCTACAACCTGCTGGTCACGGCCCGTCGTCCCTAGACTGGATGGGGCCGTGCCTGGACCTCCTTCGCGTGAGTTCCCGCTGTTCCCGCTCGGGATCGTGGCGCTGCCCGGAGAACTGATCCCGCTCCACATCTTCGAGGAGCGGTACAAGACGATGATCGACGAGTGCATCGGGGAGGGGCGCGAGTTCGGGATCCTGTGGATGTCCGACGACGGCCTGCGAGAGGTCGGGTGCGCCTGTGCAATCGATCAGGTGCTCGAGCGGATGGAAGACGGCCAGATAAACCTGCTCGTCCGCGGCACCCGGCCGTTCCGCGTACTCGAGCGGCAGGGGCACCTCCCGTACCCGGCCGGCGTGATCGAGTTCGTCGAGGACCGCGAGGACGAGATCGACGCCGACCTCGCGAAGGGCGCGCATGAGGCCTACGCCGAGCTGTACAAGCGCGCCACCGACCGCGAGCCAGATCCCGAGGAGCTGGCCGGGATGACCGCCTACGCGATGGCGGCCACCGTCGACTTCGGTCTCGACGCCAAGCAGGGCCTGCTCGACATGCGTTCCGAGAACGCCCGGCTGCGGCTGGTGACGCGGCTGTTCCGGGCCGCGATCAAGCGGCTGGAGCTGGTCGACAAGGTGCAGGAGCGCGCGCGCTCGAACGGCAAGGTCCGCTTCGGCGCCAGCTGAGCCCGGCTCACCGGCGGGGGCGTCACACCGTTTGGGAAGAAACTATGTCTATACCGGAGTTTCTTCCCAAGCGCCGGCGCGTCAGGCGTTGTAGATGACCATCGCCGCGCCAAACACGAGGCAGTAGATCCCGAATGGGGTCAGCGTGCGCGTCTTGAAGTAGCGCATCAGGAAGTGCACGGTGAAAACCGCCGCGATCGCGGCCGAGACTGCCGCGATCACCGCATCACCGCGGATCCCCGCCCCCAGTGACCCAGTCAGATCGCTGAATTTCAGCAGGCCGGCAGCAAGGATCGGGGGCGTGGCGAGCAGGAACGCGAACCGGGCGGCGTCCTCGTTGTCGAGGCCGCGCACCAAGCCGGTGGCCATGCAGATGCCGTCACGACTGAGTCCGGCGATCAGCGCAAAGCTCTGGAAGAAGCCGATTACGCCTGCTTCCTTGTACTCGAGCGTGTCGAGCCGGCGGCCGCCGTCGCGTTTCATCCCCTCGCGGGCGGCGAGCGCCCGTACCTCGGCGCGCCGCCGGTATCGCTCGGCGCCGAGCAGGATGAATCCGTTGACGACCAGGAAGATCGACGCCGCGAGGGGCTTGGCGAGCGCCACCCGGATCGGATGCTCGAGGAAGAACCCGAGGATCCCCACCGGGATCGTGGCAAAGATGATCAGCCACGCCAGCCGCTCGGTCGAGGTCTCGACCCTTCGCTTGCGCAGCGTCGAGAAGAACGCGCCGATCACCTCGACCCACGTCTTCCAGAAGTAGATCAGCAGGCCGACCGCGCTCCCGACGTGCAGCATCACGACGAACGCCAGCCATGGCGATTCGGGTTCGGACTGCCACGAGACGATGTTGTTCCAGCCGAACAGGTGAGGGAAGATGACGGTGTGACCGAGGCTGGAGATCGGGAACAGCTCGGTGACTCCCTGGAGCAAACCAAGCACGATCGCCTGGAAGGTCGTCATGTGGGCGGTGGTTGCGGCGACGTTGATCACGAGCGTGGACGGTAGCGGTCGTTCTAACCGGCGGGTAAGCCTAAGAAGTTCTTCAAGAACTTAGGCCGCAGGGATTCGCGGCGGCCTGTACTACAAACAACTCCAAATCTGACAGTTCCTTCCGCGAGAGCGCTGCGGTATCTGGAAAAGACATAGTGCCGTTTTGCACTTTGACGGTGTATGAGTAAACGCTTCGGGAGCTGTTGGGGAAGCGCAATTTGGAACTCACGTCCGTGTTGAGCTCGCTCGCCAGATCGCGCGCCTGCAGCAGCTGCGGGTCGGGCAGGTTCTTCGGCTTGCCCCCGTCGCACGAGATCGTCCCGCCGTCGTTCACGAGCAGAGACAACTTCTGACCGTGGGCGCCGGTGCGCGTAACCAGGAACAGATCGGGCTCCTCGACCTCGAAGCCACAGCCCGTGACGAGCGCAGCGAGCAGGAGTACGACCGCTGCCCGAAGCTTCATCCAGCCGAAACTACCAGCGCGGCTCCGCCGCGCCGCGGATCCCCGCCGCCGGAGAATCGGCCGTTCAGGTCGCGCGCGACGGCCTGAACACCGCCGAAGAACAGGTTGAGCTCCTTGAAGCGGCCAATCGTCCGGCCGGTGCGCTCGAGCGCGCCGGTGTCGATCCCGGGCTCGGCGTAGACGACGCCGTCCTCGAAGTGGACGCGTGGCGCTCTCACCGCGTCGCCCGCCGCGAGGCCATCGTCGATCACGCGGATGATCGTCTGCAGGATCGCCGAGCGGATCCGGTTCGAGCCGGCGCTGCCGAGCACCAGCTCGGGCGCGCCTTCCCGCAGTACCGCGGTCGGCGACATCATGCTCGGCATCCGGCGCCCGGGCGGATGCCGGTGAAAGCCAAGCGGGTTGAGATCCTGCTCGCCGAGCATGTTGTTCAGGTGGACGCCCGTGCCGGGCACGACCACTCCCGAGCACGACCCGTTCGAGCAGGTGACCGAGCACGCCCAGCCGTCGCGGTCGAGAACCGCGACGTGCGTGGTCGAGCCGAGCGGCGAGCGTCGCGCCAGGAACCGCTTGACGAACTCCGGGTCGTCGAGTCCTTCGATGAACTCGGGCGTGCGCTCGGCCTGGGTTCGCTCCATGGTGTCCACGACCTGTGTCAACTCGGGCGTCCCCGGGCTGTCGCCGAGCAGCGCCAGCGCGTGGGCGAGGAGGATCCCGCCGGCGGACGGCGGCGGATTGGTGACGACCTCCCGGCCCCGGTACGAGACCCGGATCGGCGTGCGATCGACGACCTCGTACGACGCCAGATCCTCGGCGGTGACGATCCCGCCGCGCTCCGCCAACCATTCGACGATCGCCGCCGCGATGTCACCCGTGAAGAACGGCGCAGCGCCCTCGCCTCCCAGCCGCTCGAGTGCGTCGGCCAGCTCGGGCTGGCGGATGATGTCGCCGGCTCGCACCACGCGCCCGCCGGGCGCGAACAGCGCCGCGCACTCCGGCGTCGACGTGACGATCCCCTCCAAGATCTCGATCACGTACGCCTGCGCCTCGTTGAGCTCCACACCGTCGCGCCCGAGCTCCACTCCCGTCCGGACCAGCTCGTCGAGCGGCATCCGCCCGAACCGCGACGACGCCTCGCACACCCCGGCGGCCATCCCGTATGTCCCCACCGAGGCGGGGCCGATGTTGAATACTTGGATCGCGTCTCCGAACGAGACGCTGATCGGAACCAACTCCGCGCGCGCCGTCACGTCCGCTCCTCGCCCCGGAGCCTCGACGAAGAAGTCGAGCAGCACCGGGTCGTTGCCGGGCTCGACCACGAGCATGTAGCCACCCGCGCCGAGACTGGTCAGGAGCGGCTCGCACGCAAACGCCGTGAGCATCGCTGCGATCGCACAGTCGACCGCATTTCCGCCCTCCCGCATGGCGTCGGCACCGGCTTGCGCGGACAGCGGATGGCCCGCGGCGATCACGCCGAGCGGCTCGGCGGTCACGACTGGCGGGTCCTATCTACGAGGAATGAATTCGGGCACGTCGAGGTCGAGCGTCCCGGAGCGTTGCCGCACTCGGCTGACGCGCGGCTCGCCGGCCGGCTCGCGCAGCGCCGGTCCACGGTCGGCGTTCCGGTCCCCCGTCTCACGGCCCAACTCGCGGGGACGGAGGCGCGAGTCGCCGTAGCCGGTGGCCACGACCGTCACCCAGACGCTGTCCTGGAGCCTCTCGTCGAGCATCGCCCCGAAGATGATGTTCGCGTCCGGATGGGCCGCCTCGGCCACTGCCTTGGCCGACTCGTTGACCTCCCAGAGCGACAGGTCCGGACCGCCGGTGATCGACAGCAGGATCGAGCGTGCGCCTTCCATGCTCGTCTCGAGCAGCGGCGAGGACACGGCCCGCTCGGCCGCCTCGATCGCACGCCGGTCGCCGGTGCCCATCCCGATCCCGAGCAGCGCGGTGCCGGCGCTGGACATGATCGTCCGTACGTCAGCGAAGTCGAGGTTGATCAACCCGGGAAGCGTGACCAGATCGGAGATCCCCTGCACGCCCTGCCGAAGCACGTCGTCGGCGACGCGGAATGCCTCGACCATCGACACGTTGCGCTCGAGCACCGACAGCAGCCGGTTGTTCGGCACGACGATGAGCGTGTCGACCTCTTCGGCCAGATCGCCGATCCCCGCCTCGGCCTGGTCGCGGCGACGGGTGCCTTCGAACTGGAACGGACGCGTGACGATCCCGACGGTGAGCGCGCCCAGCTCGCGCGCGATCTGCGCAACGATCGGCGCCGCGCCGGTGCCAGTTCCGCCGCCGGCCCCGGCGGCGATGAACACCATGTCCGAGCCGCGCAACATCGCCTTGATCCGGTCGTACTCCTCGCGCGCCGCGGCGCGCCCGAGCTCGGGGTTCGATCCCGACCCTAGTCCATGCGTGATGGAGTCGCCGATGTGGAGCGTCTCGTGCGCCGCCGACTGCTGGAGCGACTGAAGATCGGTGTTGACCGCCAAGAACTCAACGCCCTCGATCTCGGCCTCGACCATCCGGTTGATCGCGTTCACGCCGGCGCCGCCGACGCCGACCACCCGGATGACCGGACCACCGGCCCCACGCTCTTCAAGCGGCTCGTCGCGCGTGACCCGCGCGTACACATCGTGCTCGGGCTCGCTCGCCACCGGCTCGGGAGGCACCGGCCGCTCGAGCACGTTCTCGGGTATGTCTGCGGAGAAGGCGTGGCGGAGGCGCTCGTGCGGAAGCGGGATCCGCGGTTCCTCGACCTCAGGCTCTGGTGGGGCGCTTGGTGCCGGTGGCTCCTCGGACGTCGCCGAGGACTCCGGCTCGGCCGGCGCCGGTGGCTGCGCCGGCTGCTGGCCGTGCTCCTCGGTGTCCTGAGCGGTCTTCCGGAAGAGGGCCGCGAGTGGTCCTTCGCGCATACTCGCGCGCTTACCGCTTGGCATGGGACAGGACCTCCTTCGCGAGCTGCCGATAGGCGTGTGCGGCCAAACCGTCCGGATCGTACTTCAGGACCGACATCCCTTTCACAGGAGCCTCGGCAAAACGGATCGTCTTGCGAATCCGCGAAGCGAATACTCGGTCCCCGAAGTTCTCTTCCAGCAGCTCGATCGCCTCCTTGGCGTGCAACGTCCGAGTATCGACGAGCGTCGGGAGGATTCCCTCGATGTCGACGTCCGGGTTCAGGTTCTCACGGATCATCGCCAGCGTGTTCTGCAGCTGGATCAGTCCGCGCATCGACAGATATTCGCACTGGACGGGGACGATCACCTTGTTCGCGACCGTAAGCGCGTTGATCGTAAGCAGCCCGAGGCTCGGCGGCGTATCGATGAACACGTAGTCGTAGTCGTCCTCGACCGGCTTGAGCGCCTTCTGCAGGGAGCGCTCACGGCCGATCATCGTCGACATCGCGATCTCCGCCCCGGCCAGGTCGATCGACGAGCAAGCGACGTCGACCTCGCGCTTGCGGATCACCTCACGGATCGAGATGTGGTGAACGAGCACGTCGTACATCGACTTCTCGAGCGTGTCCGGGTCGATGCCCTGAGACATCGTCAGGTTGCCCTGGGGATCCATGTCGACGCACAGGACCCGATGCCCTTCCTCGGCGAACGCCACCGCGAGGTTGAGCGTAGTCGTGGTCTTGGCGACGCCACCTTTCTGGTTGGCGAACGCGATCACGTGGCTCATATCGCCCGTGTATTCGTAGAAGCCAGGCGGAATCCTCTTGTGTCGCCCCGCTATTTTCGGGTCCGGTGGCCGCACTGCTCGACAAGCGCCTCGTGTTCGTCACGGGCAAGGGAGGGGTCGGCAAATCGACGGTGGCGATCGCGCTGGGGCTGCTCGCCGCCCGTCAGGGACTGCGCACAATCGTCGCCGAGCTCGCGAGCCAGGACCGGGTCCAGGGCCTGTTCTCGGAAGACGGCGAGCGCGAGCGGTTCCGCGAGGTCGAGCTCGCTCCAGGTCTGTTCACGATCTCGATCGACCCCGAGCAGGCGATGGAGGAGTACCTGCGGGTGAAGGCCGGGACGCTTGGACAGGCGCTCGGCTCGAGTCGCCTGTTCCAGGCGTTCGCGATGGCGACGCCGGGGATGCGCGAGCTCCTCAGCATCGGCAAGGTGTGGGAGCTCGCGCAGCTCGACCGCCGAACGCGTGGCGCGGCTCCGTATGACCTGGTGATCGTCGACGCCCCGGCGACTGGACACGGAGTCGGCCTGCTGCGCACGCCGAAGACGTTCGCCGATATCGCCAGGGTCGGCCCGATCGCGCATCAGGGCCGCACGATCGCGGACACGATCGCCGACCCCGAGTTCACTGGGGTGGTCGCCGTCGCGACGCCGGAGGAAATGCCTGTGAACGAGACGCTGACGCTTGCCGGCGAGCTGGCCCGGGACGAGCTGACGCTCGATCTGGTGATCGTCAACGCGCTCTACCCGGCCAGGTTCGAGCCCGACGAGATCGCCGAGCTCACGTCCGCGCTGTCGAGGACCCGCTCGAAGCTGGCCCGCTCGGCACTGCGAGCGGCGCTGTCCGAGCACGCACGCGCTGCCACCCAGCGCGATCAGCGCGATCGGCTCCGCGAGTGCTCAGGCGGCCGTCTCGCCGAGCTTCCCTACGTGTTCGCCGATCACCTCGGCGTGGTGGAGCTCGAGCAGCTGGTAGGCGCCCTGGAGGCCACGCTGTGAATGTGGCCGAGATGCTCGAGGGCAAGCGCGTGTGCGTGTGCGCCGGCTCGGGCGGCGTCGGCAAGACGACCACGTCTGCCGCGATCGCGCTCGGGATGGCGGCGCGCGGCGCCAAGGTGGCGGTCGTGACGATCGACCCGGCCAACCGCCTGGCCAACGCACTCGGCCTCGAGCGGCTGGAGAACGAGCCGCGCCGGGTCTCGCGTGCTCGCCTGGACGCGGGACCGATCGACGTCAAGGGCGAACTGTGGGCGATGATGCTCGACCCCAAGCGAACCTTCGACGAGCTGATCGACCGGATCGCACCGGATGCCGGGCGGGCCGAGGAGATCAAAGCCAACCGCGTGTATCGCGAGCTCTCGACCGCGGTGTCGGGGTCCCAGGAGCTCACCGCGATCGCGAAGCTGTACGAGCTCGACCAGGAGCACGAGTTCGACGTACTCGTGCTCGACACGCCGCCGTCGCGCAACGCGCTCGAGTTCCTCGACGCGCCGGGACGGCTCAACTCGTTCCTCGAGGGACGCGCCTTGAAGGCGTTCCTGAGGCCCACCGGACTCGGGTTCCGCACGCTCGGCCGGGGCGCTATGCCGCTGCTGGGGGGCCTTCGCAAGATCACCGGGCTCGACCTGATCACCGACCTGACCGTGTTCTTCGGACTGCTCGGCGACATGACCAACGACTTCAGCCAGCGCGCCGCCCAGGTCGAGCAGTTGCTGCGCGCCGACACCACCGCGTTCGTGCTCGTCACCTCGGCCACACGTGAGTCGGTCGACGAGGCGATCTGGTTCGGCGAGCGGCTCGCGAGCGACGGGCTGCCGTTCGCCGGCGTGATCGTCAACCGGATGCACCACGATCTGCTCGGCGACCGCGAGCCGCACGAGCTCAGCGCCGCGCTGGCCAGAACGCTCACCCCCTCGCTGGCCGGCAGAGTCGCCGACAACTTCCGCGACTACCACGTGCTCGCGACCCGTGACGACCACAACCTCTCTCGCCTCGTGATGCAACTCGATCCCCGCCGGCTGCTGCTCGTGCCGCAACTCGACGACGACGTCCACGACATCGAGGGCCTTGCGCGCGTCCATCAGTACCTGTTCGCGTCGCAGGCCGAACGCGAGCGGTTGATCGAAGATCTGGTCGCCTAGGACGGGCGGGTTTTTACAGCGGTTCGAGAGAGACCGTGTCGGGGCCGTCGTCGGTCCACGTCGGCCAGGTGAGCAGCAGCTCCTGCCACTCGTACGCCGGCACGGGCTTGCCGCGCCGCGACAGCGTGACCGGGACCGAGTGGAGCAGCTCCCACACGACTCCCTCGCACAGCGCGATCCGTTCGCTCACGCGCGACTGCGGATACCACTCGCCGGCGAGCTCCACCACTCCCGAAATCGAGATCGCGCCGGCCGCGGACCGCGCGGCGATCTCCGCCTTGAAGTCATCGGCGGTCGGCATCCGGCCGTCGTCGTGGCGCGCCTCGATCAGCACCTCTTGGGTCACGTCCCTCCCGCTGCGAGTCACGTTCTGCCACCCCCTCCCGAGCCCCATGTCGGCGACCGCGAGCCCCGGCGCTTCGTAGATGGTCAGGGTGGCCCGGTCCGGCAGCCACCGGTATTCGTTCAGCTCGATCACCTCACCGGCGAGCCAGGGTGTGACGATGCGCTCGTCGAGCTCCTCGCGCGTGAGGTTGAAGGTGCGGGTCTGATGCGGGAACTGGCGGAGCTCGACGTGGAACACGAGCGAAGGCTCCCACGCTGCGCGCCGGTACGCTGCCCCGTGATGACCGAGCGGCCGTTGTGGGCACCGTGGCGCATCGAATACATCACCGGTCCCAAGGACGGCGAGTGCATCTTCTGCGCCGCCGCGTCCTCGGATAACAGCGACCCCGCGCACGCGCCGATCGACCGCACCGAGCGATGCATCACGATCCTGAACGCGTACCCGTACGCGCCCGGCCACGTCATGGTCGCGCCGGTGCGGCACGTCGCCGCGTTCGAGGACCTGGACGAGCAGGAGATGCTCGACACGATGCGCCTGGCCCGCCGTTCGATCCTCGCCATAGGAAAGGCGATGAGCCCGGATGGGTTCAACGTCGGCCTCAACCTCGGCAAGATCGCGGGGGCGGGGATCGCCGATCACCTGCATCTGCACGTGGTCCCGCGCTGGAACGGCGACACGAACTTCATGCCGCTGCTCGCGGACACGCATGTGATCCCGCAGGCGCTCGAGGCGACGCAGGCGATCCTCGCCCGCGCCATCGCTGAGCTACCGTGATCCGAGCATGGCGACGCGAATCTGGCTCGAGGAACTGCTGGAGCTGATCGATCACGGCGCGCAGGTGGTCGAGGTGCTGCCCGAGGACGACTACGCCCCGGCGCATCTTCCCGGCGCGATCAACCTGCCGCTGCGACAGCTCGACGAACAGCGCGTGGCCGTGCTCGATCGGACGCGGCCGGTCGCCGTGTACTGCTGGGACTCCCTCTGAGATCTGAGTCCACGAGCCGCGTGCCGGCTCGAAGCGTTCGGGTTCACTGACGTCTACGACTACTGGCCCGGGAAGGTCGACTGGCTCGCCCACAACCTCGAGGTCGAGGGTGACGATCCCGATCCGCCGACCGCGGGAGGCCTGATGCGCGACGACGTGGTGCGCTGTGCCCCGACCGATCGCGCGGGCGATGTCCTCGAGTCGATCGAGCGGTCTCCGTACCCGTTCGGGCTGGTCACGAGCGATGACGGCACGCTGCTCGGGCGGCTGCCGGCCAGCGCGCTGGACGCCGGATCTGAGCAGCCCGTCTGGGAAATCGCCGAGCCCGGGCCGAAGACATTCCGTCCGCACCGGTCCGCCAAGACCGTGGCCGGGCAGCTCGCCGAGAAGGATCTGCGGTGGGCGATCGTGACCACACCCGAGGGACAGCTGTTGGGCGTTGCCTCGCGCGAGGATCTGGAGCGAGCCGCTAAAGCACTCTGATCACGCCGGGCTCACCGTCGACGAGCCGGCCGATCACGGCTCCCGGGACCTCGCCCGCGCGCGCCGGTCTGAGTGCCACCAGCAGCCCGCCCGAGGTCATGGCGTCGGTCACGAGCCGTCGGTGGACCTCGTCGACGTCGTCGCTGAACGACGCGAATTCCTCCGCGTAACGACGGTTATTCCGACTCCCGCCGGCAACCGCACGATCGTCCTCGAGCAGCTCGAGCGCGCCCGCGATCGCTGGCACGGCGGCCGCCTCGACCTCCGCGGATAGACCGCTCGCAAGCGCCAGCTCGTGCAGGTGACCAAGCAGTCCAAACCCGGTCACGTCGGTCATCGCGTGGGCGCCGGCCGTCCAGGCCGCCGCCGCCGCCGCGGCGTTCAGCTCGGTCATGACCTCGACCGCTCCGGCCAGCACCGCGTCGCTGACGAGCCCCTTCTTCAGCGAGGTGGTAACCGCGCCGGCGCCGACCGGCTTGGTCAACACGAGCGCGTCGCCCGCGCGGCCCCCGGCGTTGGTGACCACCTCCTCAGGGTGGATCACGCCAGTCACGGCCAGCCCGTACTTCGGCTCGGGATCGTCGATCGTGTGGCCGCCGACGATCGCCACGCCGGCCGCCCGCGCGACGTCGGCGCCGCCGCGGAGCACCTCGCCGAGCATCTCGGCCCCGAGCTCCTGCACCGACCACGCCACCAGGTTCAGCGCGCTGAGCGGCCGGCCCCCCATCGCATAGACGTCCGACAGGGCGTTGGTGGCGGCGATCCGGCCGAAGTCGTATGGGTCGTCGACGATCGGCGTGAAGAAGTCGACGGTCTGTACGAGCGCGAGGTCGTCGCGGACGCGGTACACGCCGGCGTCGTCGCTGGTCTGTGTCCCTACCAGCAGGTTGGGATCGGACGGCTGAGGAAGAGCCTGGACGATCGGCGCAAGCAGCGCGGCGGGCACCTTGCAGGCGCAGCCGGCGCCGTGGGAGAGCGAGGTGAGCTTGACGGCTGTCATGAATGGGATTTTGGCGGCGGCGCCTATCGGATTTGGCGGCGGCGCCTGACGGCGGCGCCTAATCGGATTTTGGCGGCGGCGCCTAGGGCGATCATGGCAAAGCGCGCGGGTAGGGTCTTCACCGTGCTCCATCTGTTGCTAGCGGCTTCGGCTCCCCCGGGGCACCTACCGGGGGTCCTTCACAGCCTCGAGCCGACGCTTGATCGCTTCGGCTATCTCGCGCTCGGACTGATCTTCCTCGAGGACTTTGGCGTCCCCGTACCCGGCGAGACCGTGCTGATCATCTCGGCCATCTACGCCGGCACTGGCCGGTTGAGCATCTGGCTGGTTGCACTGATCGGCTTCCTCGCGGCGATCCTCGGGGACAACGTCGGATTCGGGATCGGCCACTTCGGCGGCCGCCCCCTCGCCGAGCGCTACGGCAAATACATCTTTCTGACCCCCGAGCGGCTCGATAAGACCGCCAATTTCTTCGACCGCCACGGCGGCAAGGTGATCGTGATCGCGCGCTTCGTCGAGGGGCTCCGCCAGGCCAACGGAATCATCGCGGGCATCACCGGCATGCACTGGAAGAAGTTCTTTCTGTTCAACATGCTCGGCGCGGCGCTGTGGGTCGGGGTCTGGGTCTCGATCGGCTACTTCTCGGGCAACAACATCGACAGCATCTACCGGACGGCGACGAAGTACGAGGCGTTCTTCGGGATCGCGGTCGGGGTGGTAATCATCGCCTGGATCGCCCACCGGGTCTGGAAACACCGCTCGAGACAACGGGAGAAACGGGTGGAGGAAGCCGAGGAGAAGGAAGAAGAGACGCCGGCGGGCTGAATCGCCCGGCACCTGGAGCGCCGCGCACCTGCGAATCGCGACAAACGAGCCGGCGCTTCGGGACCGTGCCGCAGGATGCATGTGGGGCGTGTGTCGCATAAACAATCGCCGTTGTTGGAGGCACACGAACCAGCCGGAGCGCCCCGCGCGAACTTTGGCGATTCAGCTGACACATACGTAGCTCCATCGCCAAAGTTCGGCCCCCCGGCTACGGGTCGTGCGTCGGTATTTGGTAATGGATCACAACCAGTTTCCGGTGGCGCAGCTTCATGCGACACCCTCGGGGCGTGCGCGACACGGCAAATTGGCACCGACCGCGCCAGATTGTCGCGTGCCGCACGTCGGCGAGCCGCGGGCCCGCCCGCGCTCTACCCCTCGGCCGTCAGGAACGCCTGGCGCGCCTCCGCGAGCGCCTCAAGCGCGTCGTCGCGACCCGCCCACCCCAACACCTCGGAGTGCCGATCCGTGTCGAGATCCTTGTAGACCGTGAAGAAGTGGGAGATCTCGGCGCGCAGCTGACGAGGGAGGTCGTCGACGTCCTCGTAGGCGTTCCACCCGGGGTCGTGGATCGGCACGCACACGACGTGGTCGTCCGGCCCCTTCTCGTCGGCCATCTTGAACAGGCCGACCGCCTTGGCCAGTACATAGCAGCCCGGGAACGTCGGCTCCGAGACGCACACGAGCACGTCCAGGGCATCGCCGTCGGGAGCCAGGGTCTCTGGGATGTAGCCGTAGTCGGTCGGATACACGACCGATGCCGATATGAACCGGTCGAGCTTGATCGCGCCGAGCCTGGGGTCGTACTCGTACTTGTTTCGGCTCCCCATCGGGATCTCGACGATGCAGGTCAAGCGGTAGTCGGTCATGGTCGCCCCGCGCGGGGGTCGGTGGAGGCCTGGGTCAGTTCATCTCTCCCCGGGCAACCGACAGGCAGGCCTCGCATCGAGGCCAGGGCGGATCCCAGGGGTAGCCGCTCACGTCCTTGCCGCACAGCGCGGTGTCCGGGTCCTCCTCGGTGACGAGGTGGCAGAGCTCCTCGAAGCCGTCGTCGTTGATCCGCGGCGTGTTCAGGCATTTCGGGTGAACGTTGGGTGCGACGGCGGGCCCGGCAGCAGCAGCTGGCACGTGTCGGAGCATAACCGCCTACCCGCCCCATCAAAACCCCGAATCGCGACGGCCTCCAAAAACAGCACGAGCGGGCTGAACGCCCGCTCGAAGCTGAGATCGCGCTCCCCCTAACTGCATTAGAGCCCCAGGACTTATATGTCGAGCCTGGCGGCAGGACACTCCCGGCCCCACATGTGAGACCGAGTAGGGAGCGGTCTGCGCTCAAGCCTAGCGCGGGCGGCGCAGCCGGTGGGAGTCGCTGCTCAGGCGGCCGCTTCGGCCAGCAGCTCGTCCGCGACCGCGCACAGATCGGCGTCGAGATGCCCGCACAGCACGTCCCTGAGCAGCGCGCGCAGCTGCTCGGACAGCTCGTCGACGAGCGCGTCGACGCCGGGCTCGGCCGGGGCCAGTCCGGCGATCACCGCGCGCTCGAGCGAGATCGCGTGAGCCGTCCGCTCTGCCACTCCCGCGCGGTCCTCCGGCTTGGCGCAGATCGCGGCCAGCCGGCCGGCGAGGCGCCCGCTGGCGGGCCCCTCGGGCTCGAGGAGGGCCCTCAGCGCGAGCAGGTAATCGGTCAGCGCCTCGAAGGGCGCGAGCCGCTCGCACCCCATCTCGAACCGGGAGAGCGCCCAAGCGGCCTCTCCGCCTCGTGGCGTGCGCCGCGCCACGAGGTTGCAGAACGCTCGCAGCTCGTCCTCCTGCTCGCCCGGAATCCGCCTGGTGAGCCGTGGCCGACCGCTCCCGCCGAGCGGAACTGACCGCCAGCTGCCCGCATCGATTCGGGTCCAAGCGACCGGTCCGAGCGCGAAACCGCCGGGCTCGAACAGCCGAAGCGCGGTGAGCGTCCGGCGAAAGCGGACGCGCGCGACCGACACGGGCGCCGGCGAGGCTCGATCCTGCGCCACCGCCATGACGATCAAGACTTGGGGCTCCTCGGCATCTCCCCAGACCGCGTCTGGCGGCGCATCGTCGAACGTGTCCCCGCGGACGAGTGAGAGCCCCTCGCCGAGCGCGACCTCGGTGGTCTCGCGATCGAGCGCGATCCCGAGCAACGGCGCCATCACCGTGGTCACCGCGCGCCCCTCGTACAGCGCCTGTTCGAGCTCGTCGTAGGCCGGCGCGAACCGGTCCGGGTCGAACGCGAACTCGCTGCGATCGGCGTATAGCACAGACAGGAACGCGCGCAGCGCGGCGTCCGCGCACTCGCGGCGGTCTGATGGAACGCGCGACTCACCGCGCTGGCGGAGGTAGGCGTCGACGCCCTCGAGGCCGCTCACGGCGCGCACCGCGGGCGCGTACGTCGGGAGCCCCGATAGCAAATCGAGCCGGTCCTGGATGAACGCTCCCGTGAGAGGGCGGTAGCAGTACAGCGGGACCCGGCCGCGGGGCCCGCCGGCGGTGTCGACCAGTTCGAACGGGATCTCCGCGCCAGAGGCCGTCTCCGCGCACAGCACCATCGCCGCCTCCGTCGCGAACGCCTCGATCACCCCGTGGAGCGTGCTGTTGCGCACGTCCGCCGGTTCGCCCCGACCGCCGATGATCCTGCAACGTGATCGCTGGATTGCAGGTGGGGCGTTTAGATCCCGCGCTGCAGCGCGAGCACCAGCAGCACGACCGCGACCAGGCCGGCGAGGACGACGACCGCGACGTTCGTCGCCAGGGCCATCCGAAGTCTGCGAGTCGCTCTGGGGTCGTTAGTCGTGTCCCCGGCCGCACGTGTTCCGGCAGGGGAATCCGGGTGACCCGGAGAGCTTATGCCGACGGAAGTTGAGAGCGCGTCGGTGACGTACCGGTTGAGGCTGATCTCGTCGCGCTCGGCGGCACGCGAGAGCTGCTCGTGGAGCTCGCTTGGCATCCGAACGAGGAACCGGCCGCTGTAGCTCGTCTTTGCAGACCGACCGTCGGCCTGGTCCGCGGCGTCGCCAGGTTGCCCGCCCACGCTCTTCTTCTCCACGCCCACGCCGCCAATTTTAGTCTCCGGCCGCGCAATTTCTTGGGCTTTGCGGGGTGATATCGCCTGAGATTTGGTGGTATCACCGCCGTCTGCGGACTCTGCGGTGCTGAGCTCGGCGCGGAGCTTGGTCAAGGCGCCGTCGAGTAGTCGTGACACGTGGGCCTGCGAGATGCCGACCGTCTGCGCAATCTGACGCTCAGTCATGTCAGCGTTGAAGCGCAAGAACACGATCCGCCGTTCCCGTTCATCGAGCGCGCGCAGACCGCCGTCGAGGAGAAGTCGGTGCTCGCTCTCGACCAGAGATAGGGGCTCACGCGACCCGTCCTCGGCGCCGTCGCTCGCCACCGTCGACGCCGGATCCGTCCCCGCGCCCTGCACCGCCGGCGATGACTGCACGCCGCGCCTGCGGTCGCTCAAATGACGGCGGATCGCGCCCTCGACGGCGGGCGTCACGAACGTCGAGAAGGCCACTCCGCGGCCCGGGTCGAAGCGGGCCGAAGCCCTGACCAGGCCGACCGAGCCGGCCTGCACTAGGTCGTCGTACTCCTCGCCTCGCCCCGCGTATCGGCGCGCGATCGAACGCACGAGCGGCAGGTGCGAGCGCACCAGGTCCTGTCTCGCAGCATCGATTAGACCCGAGTGATTCGAGCCTTTTGGCGCCGCTTTCGCCCGCCGGACATGTGCCTTTTCCCCGATGTCGCCTTGCCCCTTTTTGCGACCGATATCACCTCGAACGATACAGCGATAACGAGTGATACCCAGGTTTTCTTGGATCAGATCCGGGCTTCAGCGAGAGATTAAGAAGCAGAAAGCTGATCATGGTTGATCATCTAATCGGAAAGCTCTGGGGCTTGTCGGGGGCGCTTACGGCGGTGCTTTTCACGCTGGCGCTCACCGTGCCGGCCGGCGCGCAGGCCGCCGGCACCGCCTCCGGCGCGCTGAGCCAGCTTGGTGCCGTGGTTCCCGCCCCCGCCCAGAGCGCCGTCGCCGCGGCGCTTTCACAGGCACCGTCGGCTGGCGGCACCGGCGCGCCGGAAGTGACCGTGCCGCAGCCGCAGACGTCCGTGCCGGTCGTCAGTCCGCCGGCGATGCCGCACGTCCCGGTCGTGACTCCGCCCGCGCAGCTTCAGCAGCCGCCGACGCCTCAGCCGGCGGCCGCCGGCGGGGGCGGACAGTCGGTGACTGCTGCCACCCAAGTGATCAGTGCCATTGCATCCGTGCCCCAACCGGACGCGGCGGCGCGGGCACTCCAGACGGGATCGAGTCTGTCGAGCACGTCCACCCGGTCTGCCCCGGCCCCCGGAGGGCGGACGCCGGCTCATCGCCTCGACCGTCCGCGAGTTCACCGCCACAGGAGCTCTCTCGCGTCGGCGCAGCTTGCGTCGACGGGAGGGGTTCCGATCGCCCGCGCCGCCGCAGTCCGCCCGTGGGCCCCGATACGGGTGTTCGAGACGTCGAGCCGGCGCGGCAAGCAGCCAGCCGCGTCGGCTCGTCGAACGCACTCGCGAAATGAATCTCGCCACGCACGTCCGGCCGCGGTCCGCCGATCCCGTCCTGGAGGCGCAGAGACCACGTCGCCGTCATTGACCTTCCCGCTGTCGGCCGCCCTACCGCCAGGTGGAGCGGAGGGCAGCGCTGCCGGCGCCGGAGGCGCAGCGGCCGGCGCAGCCGCCGCGGCCCTCCTGGCACTTGTCGGCATGTGCATTCTTCGAGCCTTGTTGCCGGGGCTCTTAGGCCTGGGGCTCACCCCAGTGCAGTCGGCGTTACTCGTCTCGAGGTTGGAACGGCCTGGCTAGCGCCGCTGGGTCGGTGCAAGCGACGGTCGCCGATGTTGGGCGATCGTCCCGGGTCCGCGATCGACTAAACGGACCCAGCCAGGTAATCGCCGTTGCTCAGTGAGCAGTGCGAGCGCGGCGACCCAGATCAACCCAAGGAGACGAAGCAGCATGAGATCGAAATTGATTGCTGCCGCCGTCAGCATCGTCGCGCTGGCTGTACCGGCGCAGGCGCTGGCTGATGGTGGGGGCAGTGCTGGGGCCGGTGGCCTCGGTCAATCACAGCTCGCGGGTCAGGCTGCGGTGACGCTGCAGGGTGCGCTCTCGAGCGCGAACGCCCAGCAGACCGCGACCAACTCGAACGCGCCGGTGAGCGTCGCCGGCGGCCAGCCCTCGGGCGGCAGCAAGCCGTGTGGCTGCGGCACGCCGATGGGCGGAGAGCCGACGGGTGGACCGCCGACGGGCGGCATGCCCACGGGCGGCTCCAACAGCGCCAACCAGGGCGCGATCAACGGGGCGGCGAGTGGCGCGGGCAACAACGCCAACACGACCCAGAGCAACACCCAGACCCAGATCGCCAACGCCGGCGCGGCGATCGGTGGCGGCGGACCTGGCCAGGCGCAAGGCAGCAGCCAGAAGTCCGTGACCGGCCAGCTGGCCGGATCGTCGGCGAACGCCAACCAGAATGCCGTCAACGGCAACTCGCCGAGCAGCACCGGCGGCAACCCGTCGGGCCCTAAGGGCAACGATCCGGCGGGCGGCGACCCCTCAGGCGCGGGCAACAGCGCCAACCAGGGTGCCGCCAACGGCGCAGTGAGCGGCGCCGGCAACAACGCCAACACCACCCAGGACAACACCCAGACCCAGACCGCCGGTTCCGACTGCAGCGTCGGCTGCGGCGGAGCTGGTCAGGCCCAGGCGGCTGGTCAAAGCGCCGTGACGCTGCAGGGAGCGCTGTCGGCGGCGAACGCCAACCAGACAGCGGTCAACGCCAACGTCCCGGTGAACATCGCCGGCGGCGGCGTCTCGGGCGGCTCCAACAGCGCCAATCAGGGCGCCCTCAATGGAGCGGCCAGTGGCGCCGGCAACAACGCCGACACGACCCAGAGCAACACCCAAACCCAGAACGCCGGCTCCAGCTGCCTGATCGGCTGCGGTGGAGCTGGTCAAGCCCAGTTGAGCGGGCAGCAGGCAGTGACAGGTCAGCTGGCGGGGTCCTCGGCGAACGCCGATCAGACCGCCGTCAACGCCAACGTCCCGGTCAACATCGCCGCGGGGAACGTCTCCGGGGGTGACAACAGCGCCAACCAGTTCGCCGCCAACGGTGCGCTCAGCGGCGCGGGCAACAACGCCGACACCACCCAGGACAACACCCAGACGCAGACGGCGGGCTCAAACTGCCTCGTCGGCTGCGGCGGTGCGGGCCAATTCCAGGCCTCGGGTCAGAGCGCGGCGACGCTCCAGGGGGCGTTCTCGTCAGCGAACGCCAACCAGACGGCGGTAAACGCCAACGTCCCGGTGAACATCGCCGGCGGCGACGTGTCTGGCGGCTCCAACAGCGCCAATCAGGGCGCGATCAACGGAGCAGCCAGCTTCGCGGGCAACAACGCCGACACCACCCAGGACAACACCCAAACCCAGAACGCCGGCTCCAACTGCCTGATCGGCTGCGGCGGCGCTGGTCAAGCACAACTGAGCGACCAGGAGGCGCTCACTGGCCAGTTGGCGGCCTCGTGCGCCAACGCCAGCCAGACGGCGGTCAATGCCAACGTCCCGGTGAACATCGCCGGCGGCGACATCTGGGGTGGCGATAACAGTGCCAACCAGTTCGCGCTCAACGGTGCACTCAGCGGCGCCGGCAACGACGCGGGCACGACGCAGGACGGAACGCAAACCCAGACGGGCTAGCTGACCGCGGCTCAACGGTCACCCGTTGACTGTGAGCCAGAAAACCGCGGGCCCGGCCGGCGCTCACCGGCGCCGGCCGGGTCTCCCGCTCACACGGCGAATGCGATCCCTGAACACGGCAAGACTCGGACTGGTCCTGATCACGATCTTCGTGACGCTGGCCGCCGCGAGTCACGCACGGGCCGATCAAAGCGCCGTCCCACCCGCGAGCAGCTCGTCGGCGACGACGAGCACCCCGGGTCAGGTGGTCACCCCGAGCCAGCCGACCATCCCGACTCAGCCGACCTCGCCGAGCGACACCGCCGCCGGATCGCAGCCGGCGGCTTCCGCGCCCACCGACCCGGCCGGCGGATCGGCGGCGACACCGCCCGCGCGGAGTGACCCGAGTACGGCGCCGGCGCAGACCGGGACGACGACGACGCCGACCTCCGCGCCTGCACCTGAGCAGACGTCGCCGTCGCAGCCCGACCAGGCGCCGACGACGCCGTCCAGCCAGACGCCGGTGATACCGCCCAGCCAAACGCCGGCGGTACCACCCGACCAGATGCCGGCGGTACCACCCGACCAGACGCCGGCGTCATCTTCGAACACGGGCTCGCCGGCGACCACACTGGGGCAGACGACGCCGGCGCCGCCCCCACCCACGGACGGTGCCGGGCAGACACCGCCGGCGGAGCAGAGTCCCGGTGGCGCGGGAGCCGGAACCGAACCGGCGTCGCTCGAGTCGAGCACGACCGCTCAGACCATTTCGCAAGTCCAGATTTCGGGCTGTAGTTCGCACTGCCAGGACGTCAGCCAGGTTCAGGTGGCGGTCCAGGAAAGCGTGACCGTGCAGTTGGTAGGAACTGCGGCACAGTCGGCAACCACCGTCGAGACGCGGCCGTCGCCAAGCTCCGGCTCGCAGGTGACGAGCGGCGTGACGCAGATCCAGATCGGCTGTATCACCGAGTGCTTCGGCACGACCACCACCAACACGTCCACGAGCGCGCTAACCCAGCAGTTCCTCTCGTACCTCATCTCCTTCGAGGTGGGATGCGGCTCCTCTACCACGCAGCCGACGCCGCCAACGTCGGAGAGCGTCGTGGACCAGGTGGCGTGCCAGGTTCAGGCCGCTCAGACGGCCGCCTCGCAGACACAGAACGCCTCGCAGAGCGCCACCACGGTTCAGGCCACGGACGCCGCGCCGGCATCGCAACCTCCGGCTCCTCCGTCGGTCGCCCAGGCTCAGCAGGGAACGTGGCAGCTTCAGATCGGGTGCGTGTTCTATTGCGCCGACACGCAGCAGGTCCAGCAGGCGTCGCAGTCGATCACGATCATCAACGTGCAGGCCGGCGCTCCGGACTCGAACTCCGGCGCCGTGGACGTGACCGATCAGATCATCTGGCAGGTGCAGATCGGCTGCGTCGCCTGGTGCTACGACACGACCCAAGTGCAGGTCGTCGCCGGGCAGAGCACAGTAATCGTGGACGAGAGCCCGGCGCCTCCAACGCCACCGGCGCCAGCGAACCCGTCGCCGCCGAACCCCACCTCGGATCCCGCCGGGCCCGCACAGCAGACGGGGGCCCTGGCCGGGCAATCGACCGCGACCACATCCGCGTCGCCGCCGGTTGATGGGCCCCCGACGGCCATGACCCCGCCGGCGCCGCGCGTTCATCTGCTCAGGGCCGCGGGCTCCGTGGGCCGGAGCATGCCGGCGTGGATCGCGCCAGTTGTAACGGCCACGCACGTCCGCCAAGCAACGGTGAGGGTCCTCCTGGCGGGAGCGGCGGCGGTTCATCTCTCAGGCGGAGCGATCGCGCGCCCGCAAGCCCGGCGATCGCTGCACTCGTCGGCCCGAGGGCACGGGAGCCGTCCAGTGCCGGTCGCCGAGGCGCTCGCGGCCGGGCCCCGCGTGCCCGGTGAGCTTCCCGTCGTCCCGCTGATGCTCGCCGTCACGGTAGCGTTGCTCGCGCTGGCAGCATTCTGGACGCAAGTCAGGACAAAGTCGGAGCGTTGATTTACTGGCTGGAGAAGCGTATGGTCCGCTTTCGCTAGCAATACGTAGAGGAAGGAAGGCGCGTTGCTGACCCATTCAGGGGAAGCGTGGCAGCGGCGCCGGGGGCAGACGAACGCTGGTTCTTGGGCCGCTCGCATCACCGCCCGCATTTGCGGGGCGATGCTTGTCGTGTTCGTTGCCTCGAGCTGGCCCGCCGCTGCCGGCGCGATCGCGGCCACGGGGGGACACGCTTCCGACCCGGCGCCACAGAAGGCGCCGACGTCCGGTGGGTCGAGCCAGCCCTCGCCCGATCCCGCCCCAGGGGCTGCCTCCACGTCGCCCGAGCACCACCAGACGACGGTCACGAGGCCGGCGATTCAGGTGCCGGTCGTCACCACGCCGGCGAGGACCGTTGTCGTCACCCCGGCCAGGACGGTCAGCGCGCCGGCAACGAAGACCGTCAACTCGAGCCCGCCGTCAACGCAGCCGGCGCGGCGCAGCCCACCCTCGCAGGTTCGAGCCCCGCGCGCGGCAGCGCCGCATCACGCGCGATCGCAAGCCACGCAGTTGTCTTTCCCGCTCACGCTGCCCAGGGACCTGCTGCTGCTACCCGATAAGGCGCTCGGTGGCGGTGGGACCGGGCACCGCGACGGCGTGCTGCTCCTGCTCAGCTCGATCGCGATGGCCGTGCTCGCGGTCGCGAGCTTCGCGCTGTTCCGCCGTCTCAGAAGGCTGGAGGTGCGATGAGGCGGCTGGCGTTGGTGGTGGCGCTGGCGGCCGTGGCGGTGCCGCTCATGGGAGCGTCTGCGGCCTGGGGAGACACGATCACCGCGATGTGTACGACAGGCCAGACCACACAGCCGTGCGCCGGCGGGTGGTACACGACGCCGATCCTCGAGCTGAGCTGGGACTGGACAGCTGGCGGCACGCCGAGCAACTGCAACGAATCGTCGTATCAGACCGACTCGGTGGCGACCGTCTCGTGCACGGTCAGCTGGACCGATGGATTCACCGGCACCCAGAGCTACACGGTCCATGTCGAGACCTCCTCCCCCACCGCCACCGCGACACCGTCCCGCGCCCCCGACGTGAACGGTTGGTACAACGCGCCCGTCTCGTTCACCTTCGCGGGCAGCTCGTTCTCACAGATCGCGTCGTGCACGCCATCGACGACCTACGCTGGCCCGAACACGGCCGGCGCCAGCGTGTCTGGCACCTGCACCGACAACGCCGGGAAGACCGTCGCGGTCGCTAGCGCGCCGTTCGCCTACGACGCCACGCCGCCCGCGTTGACCGCTACCGCAAACCCGGGCGACCAGGCCGTCGCGCTCAGCTGGCAGGCGGGCGGTGACGTCGCCCCGATTTCGTCGGTCCAAGTCACCCGGAGCGGGGGCACTAAGGCCGCCGCCGTCGAGACCGTGTACTCCGGCGACGGAACCGGATTCAACGACCGCCACCTCAAGAACGGCGTGCGGTATACGTACACGGTCACCGCCCGCGACCTGGCCGGCAACGTGGCCGTTAAGACGATCGCGACGACTCCCGCAGCGCGGCTCCTCGGCCCGGCGCTGAATGCGCACCTGAGCGCGCCGCCGATGCTGAGTTGGACCTCCGCTCCGAGCGCGACCTACTACAACGTGCAGTTGTTCCGCGGTAATGGTGGCAAGGTGCTGAGCACGTGGCCGAAGCAGGCAAGCCTCCAGCTTCGGCGCACGTGGAATTTCGAAGGGCGCCGGTACAGGCTCAAGCCGGGCCGGTACAAGTGGTACGTGTGGCCGGGCTTCGGCCGTCGGAAGGCGGCGCAGTACGGACACATGATCGGGTCCGGCACGTTCGTCGTCGTCCGCTGACGACGAGAGCGGCTACGCCGAGCGCTCGATCTTGCTCAGGTGTGCGACGTTCTCGACGTCGTCGGATTCGGCGCTCGCGCTGCCGGCGAACCACGCGTCGAGGATCTCCTCGAGCTCGGCCTGAGATGTGGCGCGCAGGCTGAGCGCGAGCACGTTCGCGTCGTTCCACCGCCGCGCCCCCTCCGCGGTTCGGGCGTCGGCGCACAGCGCGGCGCGGATGCCGGGCACCTTGTTAGCCGCGATCGACGCCCCCGTTCCGGTCCAGCACGCGACGATCGCCTGCTCGGCCCTGCCGTCGGCCACGTCGCGCGCCGCCGCCTCGCTCGCCCACGCCCAGTCGGGACGCTCGGCATCCGCGTAAACGCCATGCGGCAGCGGCTCATGCCCGCGCCGCCGAAGCTCCTCGGGCAGCCTCGACGCGACGCCGGTCAGCTCATCCGCGGCGACCGCGATCCGCATGCGCCGCGGCCGTCAGACCGCGGCGATCGCGGGCTCGCGATCCTGGTCCGGCGCGCTGTCCGCGTCGGGCTGCTCGCAATCCTCGAACAGCCACTGGAGCCCGTAAGTCCGCATGTCCTCGATGAGCGGCACCAGCGCGCGGCCCTTGTCGGTGAGCGCGTACTCGACCCGCGGAGGCACCTCGGGGAACGTCTGACGTTCGACGATCCCCTCCTCCTCGAGTGCGCGCAACCGCAGCGACAGCGTCCGGGGACTGATCCCGTGCAACGACCGTTCGAGCTCGCAGAAACGCGAGCGACCTTCGGCCAGATCGCGGATCACCAGCAGTGTCCACTTGCCACAAACGATTTCTGCGGTACGGCAGACAGGGCAGGATTCGTTAGAAGAAGCCATCTAAGGCCCATTCTAGCGCAATGCTTCACCAACTGAAGTTTTGGCTGCGCCCCCGGGGGACGGCAGCCAAACTCGCTCCTTCTCCCCACGCCTGACCGACACGCTGCTGGTTGCAGCCGCGGAAGCCTATACCCAGATCAGCGCTCTCCGATGTCAGAGAGGTGAGCTGGCTCATGGACTCGGCGGGCCCGTGGGCGCCGATTGGAAGCGCGGGTGCGGCCTACGCGGCCATGCCCGGCGGCGGCGCGGACGGCCGCCCGTTCGCCGAGGCGATCGGCGCTGCCGGCCTGATGTGCGGCACGGGAGTCGGCTCCGGCTCCGGCGACGACGAGGACGACGACGAGGACGACGACGAGGACGACGACGAGGACGAGGACGAGGTCACGGCGCTGACGTGGTCGGAGCCCGCGAGGTCGTCCATCGACGTCGCCGTGCGGCCATCACCGGCGACCAGCAGCTTGAAGTCGTGCGGGCTCGAGGCGACACGCAGCGCGTCCTCCATCGACACCCTCCCGGCCTGGTAGTGGCCCAGGAGCGCCTGGTCGAACGTCTGCATCCCGTAGTACTCGCCTTCGGCGATCACCTCGCGCAGGCGGTCCGTCTGATCGGGATCGAGGATCATGTCGCGCGCGCGGCCGGTCATCCGGAGGATCTCGCAGACGGCGACCCGGCTGGTGTGGTCTGCCGTCCGCACCAACCGCTGAGAGACCACGGCCCGAAGCGTGCCCGCGAGCATCGCGCGCGCCTGGCTCTGCTCGTGGGGCTGGAAGAAGTCGATGATGCGGTTGACGCTCTCCGCCGCGTCGAGCGTGTGCACGGTCGAGAGCACGAGGTGGCCGGTCTCGGCGGCCGACAGCGCGGTCCGCACGGTCTCCTCATCGCGCATCTCCCCGATCAGGATCACGTCGGGGTCCTGGCGCAGCACCCGGCGCATCGCGCGACCGAACGATTCGGTGTCCATCCCGACCTCGCGCTGGTTGATGATCGACTGGCGGTCGCGGTGCAGATACTCGATCGGGTCTTCGATCGTGACGATGTGCCGAGCCATCGTCTCGTTGATTTGGTTGATGATCGCCGCCAGAGTCGTCGACTTGCCCGAGCCGGTGGTGCCCGTGAGCAGGATCAGCCCGCGCTCCTCGTTCGCGATTTCCTCGATCGCGTGGGGCAGGCCAAGCTCGTGGATCGTCCGAACGGTGAAGGGGATCACGCGCGCGACGATCGACACCGACCCGCGCTGGCGGAACGCGTTGACGCGGAACCGCGCGAGCCCGTCGACGGTGTACGAGAAGTCGATCTCGTTGTCGCTATCGAACGCTGCCATCTTGTCGGAGTGGTCGGCGAGCATCTGGCGCAGGACACGGTCGGTGTCCGCCGGCGCCAGCGGGTTCAGATAGTGCTCGAGCGGCTCGAGCTGACCGCGGAACCGCGCCATGGGCCGCGCGGGCACCTTCAGATGAAGGTCCGAGCCCTCGTTCTTTACAACGTACGCCAGCGACTCGTGCAGATCAAACATCCCTACGCAAATCGACTGATCCGCCTGATGGCTTGAGCGGACGACGGCCGGATTGGACCTCCGGCCAGAGCGAGCGAGCTGGATGTGCCCTAGCTGCCCGCTCGCAGCACGGAAATCGGAGGGGCGGGTCGTTTGACGGGGCTCGCGCGAGTCCCGTCAAACGACCTGCCCCTTCGAGTGAACTCGAAGACCTACGCCACGTCGCGCAGCTTCTGTGCCTCAGCGAGCGACTGAAGCTTCTTCAGCGATTGATTCTCGATCTGCCGGATCCGTTCGCGGGTCACGTTGAACGTCCGGCCAACCTCGTCGAGCGTGCGCGGGTGCTCGCCACCGAGCCCGTAGCGCAGCTCCAGCACCCGGCGCTCCCGGTAGCTGAGGTTCTCGAGTGCCTCGCGGAGAGCCTCCTTGGTGAGGATCTCGGCCGCACGCTCGTACGGCGACTCGGCGCGCTCGTCCGCGATGAACTGCCCGAACTCCGATTCCTCTTCGTCGCCTACCGGCTTCTCGAGCGACACCGGCGCCTGCGCCGAGCGCTTGATCGACTCGACCTCTTCGGGCTCGATTCCGGTGACCTCGGCGATCTCCTCCGCGGTGGGCTCGCGTCCGAGCTCGGTCACGAGCTTGCGCTCGGCCCGACCGATCTTGTTGAGCTTCTCGACGACGTGCACCGGGATACGGATCGTTCGCGCCTTGTCGGCGAGCGCGCGAGCGATCGCCTGGCGGATCCACCAGGTGGCGTACGTGGAGAACTTGAAGCCCTTGCGGTAATCGAACTTCTCGGCCGCTCGCACTAGGCCCAGCGTCCCCTCCTGGATCAGGTCCAGGAACGGCAGGCCCTGGTTGCGGTAGTTCTTGGCGATCGATACGACGAGCCGAAGGTTCGACTCGACCATCTTCTGCTTGGCGTCGAGGTCGCCGCGCTCGATCCGCTTGGCGAGATCGACTTCTTCTTGGGCGGTGAGCAGCCGGACCTTGCCGATGTCCTTCAGGAACAGCTGAAGGGAGTCGGTGGTCATGTCCGGCTTGAGGTCCAGCGCCGTCTTCGGCTTGCGCCGGCCGCGCTTATCGGGCGCGCGCTCGAGGTCGGCCGCGGCTATAGCCGGGTCGAGCTCCTCGACGAGCTCGATCTCAGCGCGCTCGAGGAAGCCGTGAAGCTCCTCGACATCAGCCTCGTCGAGGTCTAGTTCCGCGACCGCGCCGGAGATCTCGGCGAAGGTCAGGACGCCAAGCTGCTGACCGCGCGTGACGAGGCCTTTGATCTCTTCGAGTTCCTGCAGATCCGCTACTGACATCTGAATCCGTTTCTCGTCGTACCCGCCGGCCCTGGACACCACCGGCTTAGAGAGGATGACAAACGGACGAAGGCCCGGAGGGCGCACGCCCGCTAGTTAAACGTACGACGCAAGTCTAGTCGCTATACTTTTTGAAGTCAATTAATCGCGAGGGCCGGGGTGCGCTGCCCAGCTATAGGTATACGCGTAAGGGTCTGGGCGGTTTCAAGTCCTGTTCGGATTTTGCTAAGACCGCGTTCCCAACGGCCCCCACCGACGGCTTACGCGATGATTGAGGCCGGTTGACCGACGAACGCCCCTCAGACGTCCTCGGCGCGCTGCCGCATAGCCGCCCGCACCGCCGCAGCGATAAGCGCGCCTCCCCCGCCCCGGCGCAGCCGTCGGCGTCCTCGTCGCCCGAAGTGACGACGAACGGAGGCTCGTCCAAGAGCGACGGCTCGTCTGGCGCGACGAAGCGACCGGCCGGCACTCCGGCACGACGAGCGCGCAGCGCCCGCAAGACGTCGGCGCCGCGACGCGACGCGCCGACCGCACGACGCGAGGCGCCGGCGACTCGGCGCGAGTCGGCGCCACGGCCCGAGCGCCTGCGCCAGCCCGCCCAGCCCGCCGGTGTCCCGCCGGCTCCGCCGCGAGCCGATCCCTCGGAATCCTCGACCGGTAAGGACATCCTCGGGATCGCCGCGCAGGCGGCCGCCGAGCTGGCGGAGATCGGCCTCTCGGTCAGCGCCCGCGTACTGCGGAACGCGGTCTCCCGTCTCCCACGGCCGTAGCGCGGCGGCGCAAACTAGCCGCCAAACGCGACACTCGACCACCTCCCGGGCTCGAATGCCCAGTTTTTCGGGCTATGCAGGCTGTCGCATAAGTGATGGGCGTTGTGGTCGGCTCACAAGCCGCGACTGGCTGTGGCTGAACTTACGGCCCGCCCAAGCGAATCTTTGGCGATCCACCCCTCTCCGGCTCAGGCGGTCAGCGCAACACCTGGCGTGAGTCTGTCAGCCCGGGTAGACGGGCGAGCGACCGTCGTTGCGGAGCCGAGCCCGTAGGGCGAGGCGGAGCGGCGATGGTCGCTTAGGCACCCTCCCCGGGGGTGGGGGCCCCAGCGAGCAGCTCGGCCATCTTCTCGGCCGGGTTCATCCATCCGAGCGTCTGTCGGGGCCGGCCGTTGAGCAGAGCCGCGATACGGTCCAGCGTGTCCTGGTCGTGAACAGCGAGGTCGGTGCCTTTCGGGAGGTACTGGCGCAGCAGCCCGTTCGTGTTCTCGTTGCTGCCGCGCTGCCACGGGGAGCGCGGATCGCAGAAGTAGACCTCCACGCCGGTGTCGATCGAGAGCTGCTTGTGCGCGGCGAGCTCGCGTCCTTGGTCCCAGGTCAGCGAGCGCACGAGATGCTCCGGGAAGAGCTTGATCCGGGCCTTGAGCGCTTCGATCACCCAGTCGGTCCGGCGATCTGTGCCCAGATAGGCGAGCATCACGAACCGGGTTTGGCGCTCAACGAGCGTCGCGACCGCCGAGCGGTTATCCGCGCCCATGATCAGATCGCCCTCCCAGTGACCCGGGACCGCCCGGTCCTCGACCTCGGGCGGACGCTCGCTGATGTTCACCATGTCCGGGATCCGACCGCGCTGCTCCTGGCGCCCGCGCGGGCGACGGGTGCCGCGTCCCGTGCGCAACTGCGCGGTCAGTTGCCGGCGCAACTCGCCGCGCGACTGCACGTACAACGACAGATAGATCGTCTCGTGACTGATGCGCATCCCGGGATCGTCAGGGAACTCGAGACGCAGTCTGGCCGAGATCTGCTGTGGTGACCAGCCCAGCGCCAAGCCACGCTCGATCTCGCCCACCAGCGCAGGACACAACGACAGCTTCGTCGCCTTCGGCCGCCGAGCGCACCGCTGCGCCCGCCGCTCCGCCCCGACCGCTCGATACCGCCGCCGACCCCCAGCAGCCCGGATCTCCCGAGACACCGTCGACGGCGCCCGCCCCAACGCCCTAGCGATCGCCCGCGCCGACTCGCCCACCGCGATCCCCCGCGAGATCCGCTCCCGCTCCTCAAACGACAACCGATGCGGCGAATGCGCCACCCGCCGGCGCATCAACGCCGCCTCATGCTTGATCCGAGACGCCGACGAGTGCGCCAACCCGAACTCGGCCATCACATCCTTCACCCGAGCACCCTCCCGGAACCGCGCCACGATCACCCGCCGCTCCGACACCGAAACCAACCGATACCGCCCACGCTTCCCAGCCAACGAACCCTCCGATCAACACGAAAACACGATCGTGTTGCGCCGACCGGATGAATCCACCCCTCATTTTTGAGGAGGGGTAATCGCCAAAGTTCAGACAGCGCCTCCGTGACGCCCCCGCTGCGCTATGACCTCCACCCACCGAATCGCCCTGCCGCGCACCCGCCGCCGGCACCGGCGCACGTCATCGCCACATCTGGTTAGAATCTCGCGCCGTTACGCCGAGCGATCGATCCGTCCGCGGACGATCGGCGGGGGAACCACTTGCGGGTCCAAGGATCCGCAGGGGCGAATCGGCCCTGCAGGGTCGTAGCGCCACAGAAGAGGCGCGAGCCCGTCAGCTCACCCCGTAGGCCCATATACGAGAGGACCGACCAAGCTGCTCGCAAGAGTTCGCGCCAATCGCTATTTGGCCCCCCTGGTGGGTGCCGCCGTCTGCGCCATGGTGATCCCAGGGCTCGCGTTCGCGTCCGGCAGCCCCGGTTCGGGCGGCGCCGGGACAGGCCCCGGCAGCCCGGGCTCGAGCCCGAACCCACCTGTCCCGGTCACCGCCGGCAACGTCCCGGTCACGGCGAGCAGCGACGGGATCACGATCACCTCCGAGGCCTCGGCGTTCATCCGGGGTGGCGTGTCGGTGACCGGCACCGTCCCGGCATCGGACGCCGGCGACGTCGTCGAGATCGACCAGCTCAGCTCAGCCGCCACGGCGACATGGGTGCCGGTCGCGGATGCGACCGCCCAGCCCGGGGGCTCGTTCACGGCAGCCTGGCACCCGAAGCGGCCCGGGCCCCTGACGATCCGCGCGGTGATCAACGGCTCCCAGGCCTCGAGCGCCGCCGCCGCCCCGACACTATCGGTCACGGTCTACCGCCGCTCAACCGCCACGCTTTACGGCCCCGGCTTCTGGGGCCAACGAACCGCGTGCGGGAAGATCCTCAGGCGCAACACGATCGGGGTCGCGAACCGGACGCTTCCGTGCGGGACGCTGGTCCAGCTCTATTACAAGGGCCGCGTGATCACCGTCCCGGTGATCGACCGCGGACCCTACGCCCACGGCGCCAACTGGGACCTCACGATGGCCACCGGTCGCGCGATCGGCGCGCTCACGACGGTCGTGATCGGCGCCGCCGCGGTCCCGGCCGCGACCACGAGCAGCGCCCCGGCGCCGTCGAATCCCGCCCCGGCCGCGCAGTAGCGCCCGTCAGCTCGCGAGCGTCGGCCCGAGCGTGGGCGGCTCGGAGCCACCCCTGCCGGGGTCGTCGGCGACGATTCCGATTCCGCTCGCTTCGGCCGCGAACCTCATCTGCTCAGCCGCGTCGATCAGGGCGGCGGCGTTGTTCCCGTCCTCGCCCAGCACGGCGAGTCCGACGCTCACGGTCAGCGGCGCGCCGCTCCAATACTCCCCGCTCGGCACCGTGGTCACGATCCGTGACCCGAGCGCCTGGGCGCCCGGCCGGCCGGTGTCGCGCGCGATGATCCAGGCCCGGCTCTCGGTCTCGCACGCGAGCACGTCCCGGTGCCGGAGCGCGGTCCGGACCGCCTGGGCGAACCGGCCGAACGTTGCGCTCGCGTCGGTGCCAGGCCCGGCGGCGAGGAGCCGCTCCGCCTCGTCGAGCTCGACGAGGAGCAGCGACAGCGGGAGCTGGGCACGGGCGGCCCGAACGATCTCGTCGCGGAGCGCGCCGATCCAGAGCGCATCGCCGACGTCCCGGCCCATCGCGTCGCCGACGCGGCGCGATGCCTCCTCGGCTTCCATGACCTCGCCGTTCTCGAACCCCCTCCCCCGGTCACGTTCGACCCCGACCGGTCCCCCTGTGCCTTCATTCCCCGGAGTAGCACCTTTCTCGCTCCGGCTCTCCGAGGCGACCCGAAGCGGCGGGACGTGCCGTCGCGGGGCTCCGCCGGGCTCTCTCTCGGCACCACGGCGCAGAACGGCGGCGCGCACTAGCTCGGCCACGAGCGATAACCGCTCGCCGGCGTCGGCCAACAGGTCGGAGTCAATTGGCGCAAGCTCGGTTCGCAGGGCACTCCAGATGACCGTCCGGAGCGCCTCAACCGAATGGGCGGCGTCTTCGGAGGTGCGCACGCCGGCGAGCTCGCCCGCGCGGGACACGAGCGGCTCGAGTACGCCGCCGGCCTCAATTCGCCGAAGGTCAGCCTCGTCGTAGATTGCCCGGACCACTGCGTCGCAGATGCGCGGGCCGTCGCGTGCGACGTCGCCGGCCATGATCGCCGCCGCCGACTCGAGCGGCGCATCCTCAACCAGCGCCAGCAGCCAGCCCTTGGCCAGCTCGTTGCCGCGCACCAAGAGCGCTTCGACTCCTTCAGTCACGACCGGCCTCGGTCGGCGGCGCCTTGGCACACCCCGCTCCATCCCGCGTCTTTTACCACGCATTGACCCGGTCCACGCGCATCGCCGGCAAGTCACCGGCCGGGTTCGCAAGAATGAGGTGATGAGCGCCGCTCTGATCACGATCTCGGAGGCCCGCAAGCGGGTGCTCGAAGCGGCTCAGCCGCTTGGAACCGAGCGGGTCGCGATTGCCGACGCCCACGATCGGGTGCTCGCCTCGGACGTGACGGCGGCCGGGGACGTGCCTCCGTTCCCATGCTCGGCGATGGACGGTTACGCGGTCGTCGACGGCGAGGCCGGCCGAACCCTCACCGTCGTCGGCGAATCGCGCGCCGGAACGCCGTCGGGGACGGCGTTAGCCGCCGGCAGCGCGATCAGGATCTCCACCGGCGGCGCGATCCCCGACGGCGCCACCGCGGTGATCCCTCAGGAGAACGTCGAGGTTCGCGACGGCACGATCATCACCCAGGCCGCGGTCACGGCCGGCGACCATCTCCGCGGGGCCGGTGAGGACATGCGCTCGGGCGATACGGTGCTCCGCGCCGGCACCAGCCTTGGGGCCGCCGAGCTCGGCGCCGCGGTCTCCGCCGGGGCGGCCGAGCTGACCGTGTACCGGAGCCCGAGAGTTCAGGTGCTATGCACCGGGGACGAGCTACGCGGTCCCGGGGAGCCGCTCGGCCCGGGCGAGATCCACAACTCGAACGCGCCGATGCTCGATGCGCTCGCGGCCGCTGAGGGCGCGATCGCCGGGTCCGCGAGCCGGCTGCCCGACGATCGCGCGGCGACCGAGGCCGGGCTCGCCTCGGCGCTCGACTACGCCGACGTCGTGATCGTCACCGGCGGGGTATCGGTCGGCCCGCACGATCACGTTAAGCCGGCACTCGCCAACCTCGGCGTCGAGGAGGTGTTCTGGCGGGTCGCGCTCCAGCCCGGCAAGCCGACGTGGTTCGGCCGCCGCGGCGCGGTTCTCGTGTTCGGTCTGCCGGGCAATCCGGTCTCGGCCGTCGTGACGTTCTCGCTGTTTGTCCGGCCGGCGCTGGCCGCACTCCAAGGGCGGACCGACGCACCCCCGCTCGAGTCCGAGGCCGTGCTCGGGGCCGCGATCAGGCGGAATCCCGACCGCGAGCAGGCCGTGCGCGTGCGCCTCGAGCGCCGCAACGGCAAGCTGGTGGCGACGCCCAACGGGCCGCAGGGGTCCCACATCGTGACCTCGCTGCTCGGCGCGGACGCGCTCGCGTTCGTCCCCGCCGGCGAGGGTGAGCTGGAGGCCGGCGTGGCGGTGGCCCTCGAGCCCCTTCCGCGCTGAGACAATTCCGCCGTGCCTCTGTTCGCCGCGGTCGTCGCTGCGCTCACCGCGTTCGTCGCTTCGCGCCGCTGGCGGCGGCGGACCGAGCGTCTGCCCGCGGTCGCAGAGATCGTCTCCCCGCCGAAGTCGACGGCGATCGCGCGCGACGGCGCCGTGCGCTCGGTGCAGTCGGCCGAGCTGACGCTGGCCCGAGAGGACTTCGCGCGCATGTGGAACGCGACCCACCTCGAGAACCTCGCTCGGACCTATTGGCTGTTTCTTTCGCGCGTCACCGGGTGGCTGATCCGCGTCGTTTACGGCGAGGACCAGCGGTCCGTTGTGTTCCTCGGCCGGCCGCTGACGCTGCTCCGGTTCGGCGCGCCCGAGTATGAGCTCGAGCGCGACCACGGCAAGGTCAGCTGGCGGATCCGCGACGGTCTGCTGGTCGCCCGCGCCGGCCGAGGCTGCGGCTTTCTGTCGCTCGATGTGAGGCATCTCGGCGACGAGCCCGACGGCCGCGTGAAGGTCCGCATCGAGGTCGAGGTCGCGAACTTCTATCCCGCGATCGCGGCCGGGTTCAGCACGCCGGTGTACGAGGCGACCCAGTCCGCGATCCACGTGCTGGTCACGCACGCGTTCCTGCGCTCGCTGGCTAGGCTCGATCTCGCCCCGTCGAAGGTGGGTCGCTTCGCCGTGCCGCGGCCGGATGTGCGCGCCGCCGGACGCGCCGCGATCGAGCGCGCCCGCCAGATCCGGGACCACCACTGAGGCTTCGCCGGCGCGTTATCCGTAGCGGACGCCGGTCAACGCCCGCAACTTCGCGCGGTCATGCCGGGCCGACACCCGCCGGACGGTGCCCGACCGTGACCGCATGACCAATGACTCGGTCGTCGCGCCCCGGTCGCCCTGGTAGCGAACGCCCTGGAGCACGTCGCCGTCGGTGACCCCGGTGGCCGAGAAGAACACGTCCTCGCCCGCCACCAGGTCATCGCAGGTCAACACCTTCGAGAGGTCGTAGCCGGCCTCGATCGCGGCGGTCCGCTCTTCGTCGTTCCGAGGCCACAGCCGCCCGCTCATCTCGCCACCGATGCACTTGATCGCGGCCGCTGTGATCACCCCCTCCGGCGTGCCACCGATACCCCACAGGATGTCGACCGGGGTGTTGTCGCTGACCGCGAGAAGCGCGGCCGACACGTCCCCGTCGAGGATCAGCCGGACGCGCGCGCCGGCGTCGCGGATCTGCGCCATCGCCTCGTGGTGGCGCTCGCGGTCGAGCATCACGACCATCACGTCGCGGATGTCGATCTTCTTGCGCTCGGCGATCAGCGCCAGCGTCTCGGGGAGCGGCCGGTCGAGGTCGAGCAGGTCGGCGATCTCCGGGCCGCCGGCGATCTTCTCCATGTACACGATCGGGCCGGGGTCGAACATCGACCCCCGCTCGGCCAGCGCGATCACCGAGATCGCGCTCGGCATCCCGAGCGCCGTCAGGCGTGTTCCTTCGAGCGGATCGACCGCAACGTCCACGAGCGGCGGGGTGCCGTCGCCGATCTGCTCGCCGTTGAACAGCATCGGCGCCTTGTCCTTCTCGCCCTCGCCGATCACGACCACGCCGTCCATCGACACCGAGTCGAGTACGTGGCGCATTGCGTCGACCGCGGCCTGGTCGGCTCCCTCCTTGTCGCCGCGCCCGACCATCCGTGCAGCCGCCAGCGCCGCCGCCTCGGTCACGCGGACGAGCTCGAGCGCCAGGTTCCGGTCCGGACGGGTGGGTCCCGCACTCATGGCAGCCCCGGAGGCTTGCGGGTAGTGATGCTCTCCTTCGTCCGGGCGACGGACCCGATCAGGATCAGCAGGCCGCCCGCGAGGCCGACCCACCAGCCGAAGGTGATGCCGATCTCACCGGGCGGCGTTCCCGGTTTGTCGATCACCCCGCGAAACACCGTGAACGTCAGCGCGGCAATCGCGATGATCGCCGTCATCTCGCCGCGCGGCCAGGACAGCGCATGACCTCGCAGGATGATCCAGGCGAGGACCGCCGGCGCGAACGCCGCGACCAGCAGCAGGAAGCGCAGGATCACCAGCGAGTTCCACGCGGTGCACGAGCTGTCGGGGCCCCGGCAGTTGCCGAGCACCGTGTACTGATCGCCAAGCGTGTACCACGCGAGGAACACCGATAAGCCCAAGATGACCCCGCCGAGCACCGCGATCAGTTCCCCGCGGTCGAGCTGCCTGAAGTCCATCGGCGCGCAGCCTAACCGGTTTCCCGAGCCGTGGGCGTCGGTCGCTCCGGCAACTCAGAGCTCGGTGTTGGCCCGCTCGGGGCGAGCGATTCCGCTTCGCTCGGCCGCGGCCTTGACCGCTTCGGCGACCGCCTCGTGGACGCGCTTGTCGAGCGCGTTGGGGACGAGCTCTCCGTCGCTGGCGAGCTCGGCGATCGCGTCGGCGGCCGCGAGCTTCATCTCGACGTTGATCCCCGCCGCCCCGGCGACGAGCGCGCCGCGGAAGATGCCGGGGTAGCCGAGCACGTTGTTGACGCTGCGGCCGTCCGCCGCGAACGCGGCGCCCGCGGCCTCGGCCTGCTCGGGCTCGATCTCGGGGTCGGGGTTGGTCAGGGCGAGGATCACCTGGCCGGGGCGGATCATCTCGGGCTGGATCAGACCGGGGCGACCGGTCGTCGCGACGACCACGTCCGCCTCCGCCATCACCTGCTCCATCGAGCTGATCTCGACCCCGTGCTCGAGGGCGCGGGCGTGGGACGCCTCGAGCGGGTCGAACGCCATCACGCGGCGCACTCCCGCGTCGACCATCAGCGATGCGATTCCGTACCCGGCCGCGCCCAGTCCGAGCTGGCCGACCGTCGTCGAGCGGAGCTCGAGTCCCGCGTATCGACACGCCACGATCGCGGCGGCGAGCGAGACCACGGCCGTACCGTGGACGTCGTCGTGCATGACCGGCTGCGGCAGCCCCTCCTTCAGCCGCCGCTCGATATCGAAGCACTCGGGCGCCGAGATGTCCTCGAGGTGGATCCCGCCGAACGTCCGCGCGATCTGCAGGACGGTGTTGACGAACGTGTCGACGTCGGTGGCGTCGATCAGGATCGGCATCGCGGAGATTCCGACGAACTGGTCGTAGAACACCGCCTTGCCCTCCATCACCGGCATCGAGGCGACCGGCCCGATGTTGCCGAGGCCCAGCACCCGCGTGCCGTTCGTGCAGATCGCGACGCTCCGCGAGATCATCGTGTAGCGAGCGGCGAGCGCGGGCTGCTCCGCGATCGCGGTGCACACGCGCGCGACCCCGGGCGTGTACACGTCTCGCATCTCCTGAACGGTCCGTACCTGCCGCAAGGCGTCGATTCGGAGCTTCCCGCCCACGTGCCGAAGCAGCGCCCGGTCCTGGTGCCACAGCACCCTCACGCCGTCGAGCCCGCCTACGAGCTCTGAGATGTGGTCGGACTGTGGGATATCCCGCACCTCGACCGTGATGTCCCTGACCGAATTCTCGCGGCCCAGTGAGACCGTCACAACGTCGCCGATCAAGCCCTGGCCATCGGCGATCGCCTGGGCGACGCGTGCGAGCTGTCCGGCGTGATGCCGAATCTGGACGCGATAGGTGCAGTCGAGCATGCTCCCTCCCTCAAACCGGCCTTGGCCTCAAGGCTGTTTGTTTATCACCCTGCTGATAGGTTCGGCTTCGTGACCGCCGCCTCGTCGCCCGGGCCGGGCCCGGAGCTCCGCCGGCTCGTGCCCGAGGCCGCCCCGGTTCATCTCGCGGAGCTGCTCGCCTCGCTTAACCTCGCCGGCCGTGCGCACACCGACCGTCCGTACCTGATCGCCAACTTCGTCTCGAGCGCCGACGGCCGGGCGTCCTTCCAGGGGGTCTCGCGCGGGCTCAGCGACCCGGGCGACCGGCAGATGTTCCACGGCCTGCGCGAGCGCGTCGACGCGATCCTGGTCGGCACCGGGACGCTCCGCGCCGAGCGCTACGGGAGGCTCGTCCGCGACCCCGAACGCCGGCACCGCCGGGCCGCCTCCGGCCTCAACCCCGAGCCGCTCGCCTGCATCTTCAGTCGCGGCGACATCCCGACCGACATCCCCCTGTTCTCCGAGCCCGCCGCCCGCGTCGCGGTGTTCACGCCGGCGGCGCTCGACACCTCCGGGCTAGCCGCCGAGGTCGAGGTGATTCACCTCGACCCGGGCGAGTTCACGCTGACCACGATGATGCGGCGGCTGCGGTCGGCCTTCGACGTCCGCTCGATCCTGTGCGAGGGCGGCCCCACGTTGTTCGGGGCGCTCCTCCAGGAGGACCTCGTCGACGAACTGTTCCTGTCGCTCGCGCCCAAGCTGGCCGGAGGCGGCATGGCCCCGGGGATCACCCGAGGACAGGCGCTCGCAGAGCTGCGCAAGCTCACGCTCGTGTGGGCGATCGAGAGCAACAGCGGTCTGTACCTGCGCTACTCGATTCACTGAACCGTTTCACCTTAAATGGTGAACCGGTTCACCTCCGTGGGTGAACCGGTTAACTTTGAGTTACTTTCACACAGTCACTCGAATTCGCCCGAAGTTAATGAACCGGGTGCCTACAATGAAACCCAGTGACCAGCTCGATCGCAGCCACGGCGACCCCGACTGCGACGCGGATCGTCGAGGCGCTGCGAGAGGCACGCCGTCGGACGTTTGCGTTGATCGCTTCGGTGTCGGACGACGATCTCGAGCGCGTCCACTCCTCGTTGATGAGCCCACTCGTCTGGGACCTCGCGCACATTGCCGCTTACGAGGATCTGTGGCTCGTGCACCGTTACGGCGAGCGCCCGTTGCTGCGTGAAGACCTGGCCGCGATGTACGACGCGTTCGAGACGCCGCGCGCGGTGAGAGGTGACCTCCCGTTGCTGGGACCGGCGGAGGCGCGCGAGTACCTCGAGGAGGTTCGCTCCCGAACCCTCGAGGTCATCGACGAACGCGGTGTCGGCGACGGCCTGCTGCATGAGATGGTGCTGCGCCACGAGCACCAGCACGACGAGACGATGGTGCAGACCTTGATGCTGGCGCGCCTGGACGGCTACGAGCTCGCGGGACGGCGTCGGATCCCGGATTCAAGGCAGCCGGCCGCGACTGGACTGGACACGATCGAAATCCCCGCGGGCGAGTGCACGATCGGCGCCGGCTCCGAGGGCTTCGCCTACGACAACGAGCGCCCGCGCCACCGCACGGACGTGCGCGGTTATCTGATCGGGCGGACCCCTGTCACCAACGCGAGCTACCTGACGTTTGTCGAGGGCGGCGGCTACGAGCGTCGCGAATGGTGGTCGGACGAAGGCTGGGCCTGGAAGACGCAGCACGACATCTCAAGACCCGGTGCGTGGACGGCTGACCTCGACACCGAGTGGCGGCTCGGCGGGCTCGAGCCACTTCACCCGGACAGGCCGGTCGTGCACGTGTCCTGGTTCGAGGCCGACGCCTTTGCCCGCGCTCACGGTGCCCGCCTCCCGACCGAAGTGGAATGGGAGAAGGCGGCGACCTGGGACCAGGAGAAAGAAATCGCGCGGCGCTACCCGTGGGGCAACCGACGACCGGTGGCGGGCCAGCATGCCAACCTCGACCACCGTGGGTGCGGCACGACCCCCGTGGACGCGTACCCCGACGGCCGCTCCCCGTACGGATGCCTCGGGATGATCGGCGACGTCTGGGAGTGGACGAGCACCGCGTTCGGCGGCTACCCAGGGTTCGTCGCTTACCCCTACAAGGAGTACTCGCAAGTGTTCTTCGGGACCGACTACCGCGTGCTCCGCGGTGGCTCCTGGGCGACGCGCACGCGTGTCGCGACCGCGAGCTTCCGTAACTGGGACTACCCAGAGCGGCGCCAGATCTTCTCCGGCTTCCGGATCGCGAGAGACGCATGAGGCCCCTGACTCAGAGCCCTGACGTCAGGATCGAGTCGTTCTTGTCGGAGACGGACGAGCGCTCGCTCGCCAACGATGTGCTGGACGGGCTGACCCGCCCGTTCAAGGAGATTCCGCCCAAGCACTTCTACGACGCCCGCGGCTCGGAGCTGTTCGAGCAGATCTGCGAGCTACCCGAGTATTACCCCACCCGGGCCGAGCGGGCGATCCTGCTCGCGCGCGCCGACGGAATCGTGCGGCGAACCCGCGCCGGCGAACTGGTCGAGCTCGGCTCGGGCTCCGCCGAGAAGGCGCGGATCCTGCTGGGCGCGATGGCGAGGGCGGGGACGCTGCGGCGGTACGTCCCCCTCGACGTCTCCGAGAGCGCGCTCGAGTCGGCGGCCGACGAGCTCGTCGAGGAGTTTGATGAGCTCGAGGTCCACGGCATGATCGGCGACTTCGAGCGGCATCTCGGCCACGTTCCCGAGCCCGGAAGAACGCCACGGATAGTCGCGCTGCTCGGCGGCACGATCGGAAACTTCCTGCCGGGCACGCGCCGGCGCATGCTGCGCGAGATCGGGAAGCTGCTCGGCCCGCACGACCGGCTGCTGCTCGGCACCGACCTGGTCAAGGACCCGTCCGTGATCGAAGCCGCCTACGACGACGCCGAGGGTGTCACCGCCGAGTTCAACCGCAACGTCCTGCGCGTGATCAACCGGGAGCTGGATGCCGACTTCTCCCCCGAGGCGTTCGACCACATCGCGTTCTTCGATCGCAAGCACGAATGGGTCGAGATGCGTTTGCGCTCCCGGCGCCCGTGCACCGTGCTGGTGGGGGACCTCGGCCTGCGGGTCGACTTCGCCGCCGGCGAGGAGCTGCGGACCGAGATCAGCGCGAAGTTCACTCGCGCGCGCGTGGAGGCGGACTTCGACGCCGCCGGCCTCGAGCTCGACGGCTGGTACACGGACCCCGACGAGCTGTTCGCGCTGTCGCTGGCCGGCCGCCGATAGGGTTCGGTCCATGAACATCGAAGGGAGCGGCGCGCTCGTCGCCGGGGGCGCCTCCGGTCTCGGCGAGGCCACAGTGCGGCGGCTCCACGCCGGCGGCGCTCACGTCGTGATCGCGGACCTGAACGAGGAGCGCGGCCGAGCGCTCGCCGGTGCGCTGGGCGAGCGAGCCACGTTCGTGGCGACCGACGTCACCGACGAAGGCGCGGTACACGAGGCCGTGCGCGCCGCCACCGCACAACCGGTCACGTTCCGAATCGCGGTGTCGTGCGCCGGGATCGGCTGGGCCGCGCGGGTGGCCGGCAAGCGCGGGCCCCACCCGTTCGAGCCGTTCGAGACCGTCATCCGGGTCAACCTGATCGGCACCTTCAACGTGCTGCGGCTCGCCTCCGCGGCGATGCTGCAGACCGAGCCGACCGAGTCAGGCGAGCGGGGCGTGTGTGTGAACACCGCCTCGATCGCGGCGTTCGACGGACAGATCGGCCAGATCGCCTACTCGGCCTCGAAGGGCGCGATCGTCGGCATGACGCTTCCGGCGGCGCGTGATCTCGCGTCCGTCGGGATCCGCGTCTGCGCGATCGCGCCGGGCACGTTCGACACGCCGCTGCTCGCCGGACTCTCCCCCGAGACCCGCGAGGCGCTCGGCGAGGCGGTCCCGTTCCCGTCGCGTCTCGGACGCCCCGACGAGTTCGGTGCGCTCGTCGCCCACATCGTCGAGAACGAGATGCTCAACGGCGAGGTGATCCGGCTCGACGGCGCGCTTCGAATGCCGCCTCGCTAGCGGCGCGAACCTCCACCAACCCTCCGTGGCCATTTGTTCGAAGCGCGATTCTTCCGACGTTTGCAGGGGTAAAATCCCCGCCATCCAGGAAGGGAGTACCCGAGTTGGCGTTCACCATGCAGGGTGGTGAGCGGCGCCCCACTTTGCCGTCGGGGACCTCGCCAAAATAGTCGTGATGAAGCCGCCCCCCAAACGACGTCACGGGGACGGCGAGTGGCTTGACCTCCAGCGCGCGGTCATCGACGCGCTCGAGCGATCCCAGTCGCTGACCGAGGCCGGACCGCTGATCCTCGAGGCGCTTGCTCGCGCCCAGGAGCGCGCCCGCAGCGAGCGGTTGCTCACCGAAGCCGAGCAGGCGGCCGACACCGGGAGCTTCGAGCTCGAGCTCGACAGCGGCGCCGGCCATTTCTCCGCCGGCCTGCGTCGGATCTTCGCCGCACCCCCAGAGCTCGAGCTGACGCGTGAGCTCGTGCTCGAACGCGTCCATCCCGACGACCGCGAGCTCGTCGAGAAGTCGTTCGAGCACGCCCGCCGCACGCAGGAGCCGCTTCAGTTCGAGTTCCGAGTGATGCGATTCGACGGCGCCGAGCGAGTCGTGCGCGCCCGCGGCGAGGCGGTCGTGGAAGCGAAGGGCGGAGCGGTCAAGGTCGTCGGGACGATGCAGGACGTCACCGAGGAAGCCGCGGCTCGTTCGGCGCGCGACCTCCTCAGCTACGTCGTCCAGTCGACCCGGGATGCGATCGTGACCAAGTCTTACGACGGCACGATCACGAGCTGGAATCAGGGCGCCGAGCAGCTGTACGGGTTTCAGGCGGCAGAGGCGATCGGACAGCCGATCGCGTTGATCGAGCCGGCTCACCGCGCCGGCGAGCAGCAGAAGATCCTCGAGACGTTGCTGTCCGGCGAGTCGATCGAGAACTTCGAGACCGAGGGCGTCCGCGCGGACGGAACCGTGATCGCGGTCTCGCTCACCGTCTCACCGGTCACCGACGCAAACGGCAGGATCGTCTCGACCGCGATCATCGCCCGAGACACAACCGAGCGCGTGCGGTACGAGGAGCGGCTGCGGCACATGGCCGACCACGACCAGCTCACCGGCCTGTTCAACCGCCGCCGGTTCGACGAACAGCTCAAGCGGGAACTCGCCCGGGCCGGACGCTACGCGTCTCACAGCGCGGTGCTCAGCATCGACATCGACAACTTCAAGGGGATCAACGACTCCGCCGGCCACGCCGCCGGCGACGCGGTGCTGGTTCAAGTCGCCCGGGTGCTCGCGAACCGGTTCCGCTCGACGGACGTGGTGGCCAGGCTCGGCGGCGACGAGTTCGCGGTGCTGCTGTCGGCGGTCGAGGTCGACGAGGCCAAAGCCGCAGCCGAGGACCTGCTCACTGAGATCCGCAACAGCCCGGCGAGCTACGGCGGCAGGCCGTTCCGGATCAGCGCCAGCATTGGCGTGAACGCGTTCGAGTCAGACGACGCCACCGCCGGCGAGGTCCTGGTCAACGCCGACCTCGCGATGTACGCGGCCAAGACCTCCGGCCGCGACCGGGTCGTCGTCTACACCGCGCCCGAGGCGCGCAGGGCGCGCGCGATGGCGAAGCTGACGTGGTCCCAACGCATCCAGGACGCGCTCGACCGCGACCGCTTCGTTCTGCACCTCCAGCCGATCCTGGAGCTCGCCACGGGCCAGATCAAGCACGGGGAGCTGCTGCTGCGCATGAAGGGCGAGCGCGGCAAGCTGATCGCCCCGGGCGCGTTCCTGCCGGCCGCCGAGCGCTTCGGCCTGATTCACGCGATCGACCGTTGGGTGGTGGCCCGGGCGATCCAGCTGATGGCCGAGTCGATGGGACCGATCCCGCAGATCGGGATCAACCTCAGCGGCGAGTCCGTGGTCGGCAACCCTGAGCTGCTCCGGATGATCGAGCGCGAGCTCGAGCGCTCGTCCGTGGATCCGGCCAAGCTGATCTTCGAGGTGACCGAGACGGCAGCGATCGCGAATATGCCCGAGGCCACTGAGTTCGCCCGCGGCCTGACCGACCTGGGCTGCAGCCTCGCGCTCGACGACTTCGGCACCGGCTTCGGATCCTTCTACTACCTCAAGCACCTCCCGGTGAGCTACGTGAAGCTCGACGGCGAGTTCATCCAGAACCTGCCCCGCAGCGAGGTCGACGAGCACATGGTCAAGGCGATCGTCGGCGTCTCCCGAGCGCTCGGGATCAAGACCGTCGCGGAGTCGGTCGCCGACGCGGAGACGATCAGCCTGCTCCAGAAGCACCAGGTCGACTACGCGCAGGGTTACTTCGTCGGGAAGCCGGCCCCGCTGAGCATCGCGCTCGCGGACGGCGGGTGGCTGTCGAGCGCCCCGCCGTTGACCGCGTAGCGCCTAGCTCAGCCGCTCGATCAGCATCGCCTGGCCCATTCCGCCGGCGACGCACATCGATTCGATCCCCAGCGTGCCGTCGAGCGCGCGCAGACCGTTGATCAGCGTGGTCATGATGCGCGCGCCGGTCATCCCGAACGGGTGCCCGAGGGCGATCGCGCCGCCGAACGGATTGAGCTTCTCGTCCGGAATCCCTAGCTCCTCCTTGCAGGGAACGATCTGCGCCGCGAACGCCTCGTTGATCTCGACCACGTCGACGTCATCGATCTTTACGCCGGTCTGCTCGAGCAGTGCCTGGATCGCGGGGATCGGGCCGAGGCCCATGATCTCGGGCCGGACCGCGGCGACGGTCGAGGCGATGATCCGCGCCTTGGGATTGAGTCCGAGCCGAGCGGCCTTCTCGTCCGACATCACGAGCACGGCCGCGGCGCCGTCGTTGAGCGGACAGGCGTTGCCGGCGGTGACGGTGCCGTCCGGCCGAAACGCGGGCTTGAGCTTGGCCAGCACCTCGATCGTCGTCCCGGCCCGCGGACCGTCGTCCTTGGCGACGACCGTGTCCGGTACGTCGACCTCGTGCCCGTCCTTATCGGTGTCCTTGTGCGCGGGCACCGGCACCGGCACGATCTCCGGGTCGAAATGGCCGGAGTCCCGAGCGTCGACCGCCCGGGTCTGCGAGATCACGGCCCATTCGTCCTGGCTCTCGCGCGTGACGTGGCAGCGCTCGGCGACGTTCTCGGCGGTCATGCCCATCGGGATGTAGACGTCGTACGCGGACCCGTTCGACCCGTTCAGGTACGAGTTCTTGGCCTCCTCCATCATCCCCGCGCCCAGCCCCGCCCGGGACACCGCTTCGACCCCGGCGGCGACGTACTGGTCGCCCTCGCCCGCCTTGATCGCGTGGAACGCCATCCGGATCGTCTGCAGCGACGAGGCGCAGAAGCGGTTGACCGTACAGGCCGGGACGTGGTGGTCGATCCCGGCGAGCAGCGCGGCGTTGCGGCCGACGTTGTAGCCCTGCTCGCCCACCCCCGACGCCGCGCCCATCATCACGTCGTTGGTCTGCGCGAAGTCGACCTCGGGATTGCGCTCGATCAACGCCCGGATCGGGATCGCGGCCAGATCATCGGCGCGCACGGTCTTGAGCGACCCCTTGCCGGCGCGCCCGATCGGGGTTCGTATGGCGTCGACGATCACGGCTTCTGGCATCTGTTCGCTCCTGGTGTCGGTGTCAAGAGGTGTCAACGGCCGGGCGGCCCGACCACCCGTTTCAAGCGTAGTTGCCCGTGGCTCTTGCCGACCCCGGTCCGCACGCTCCTTCGCCCCGCATACATCACACATGCAAAACGTGACACGGCGCCTCGCCCGGCCGAACATTGTGCACATAAGCACCTCCCAGGTGCTTATGTGCACCCGACGTCCGTGCGGGGAGAGCTATGTCACGTTACGCACGTGGTGTGAAGCGCGGGCGGCGGCAGCGTCTCAGACGCTCACGGCCCGCAGGCACCGGCGGACCGACCGCCGCGGCCGGCCAGTTCGCCTACAACCCCAGGCCCCGCACGCCCTTCTCGTCCCACCCCAGATGGTGAGCGAGCTCATGGCGAAGCGTGCGGGTCACCTGCGCCCTCAGCAGGTCGGGATCGTGGCCGAAGTCGCGTAGCAGCGTGTCGCGGAAGATCACGATCCGGTCGTGGAAGTAGTCCTGGGCGACCGTGTCGCCTTGGTATAGGCCGTAGGCGCGGTGGCGCCGGCCGCTGTCGGAGATGACGACCGCGACGTGCTCGAGCGCGCGGTGGAACTCCAGCGGCAGATCGTCGATCGCTCCGCGCACGAGCGCCCTGAAGTCATCCTCGTTGTAAGGATCGAACAGGTCGTCGTCCTCGTCCTCGTCCTCCTCCTCGCCCCAGGAGCCTTCGGCCGCGAGCCGCTCGGTGCGCTGGACGAGCGCCTCGAAGTCGATCTCGGACTCGGGGTCGTGCCATCCGGCCAGGCGGATCATGACCAGCACGACCGCGCCACCGACGATCACCGCGCCGGCTCCGAAGACCGCGATCCCCTGGAGCAAGCGGACCGGTGGCGATTCGCTGAACCCGGCGATCAGGCTCACCGCGCCCAGACCAACGGTCAGCGCGGCCAGCGCTGACAGGAGGACGCGGCGTGCCGTGGGCGGGTTGGGGTTCATCTCGTCCCCGCGCTCATCGGCTGCTCGATCGCGCTCGAACCCTCATAGCCCTACCCATGCTACGACAGAGCGGCAGGCGTTAGGTGGCAGGCGACCAAGCGCCGCTCCGAGACCACGTCACAGGACGCGGCGAGCCCCGTCAGCGGACCGACCGGCCCCACGAGAGCAGGGCATCCGACCGCCGCCGCCGGATGCCCCTGCCAACCCTCCTCCTACATACCGGGCGGGTGGCGAACTACGTAGTCGCCGCCGTCGGCGAGGTTCCCGAGCGGGTTCGAGCGCCATCTTGGCCCTGTGCCCGACGGGATGTTGGGTCCGCCGTAGTCGGCCGTGTCGAAGGCTCGCCCGCCGATCACGATGAACGCGTGGCTGGGGTCGGTGTAGATCGTGATCCACTTCCCGGGGCCGGCCTGACCGTAGGACTCGAACCCTGAGGAGTCCTCCGAGCTCGAGAGCAAGCCGGCGCCGTGGAGCACGTAGCTGACCGAACCGGAGCAGTCGTAGCAGCTGGACTTCCACTGCCCGTGACCGCCGCCGACGCAGTAGGAGGTGTCGATGATCTGGTTGGCCGCGGTAATGGCCGCCTGGACCACAGCCGGCGCGCCGGCGGGCGCCGTCGCGGTGCCGTCGGGGTTGATCGTCGTCGTCCCGGTGGGCACGTCGCTCTCGTTGGCGCTGATCGCCGCCTCGAGCGCCTTGTCAAACGAGGCGCCGGCGACCCCGTTGGCCGGGGTCAAGCTGTGCGCCGTCTTGAACGCGGCCACGCTCGCCGCCGTCTCCGGCCCGTACTGGCCGTCGACCGACGTGGGGTAACCGGCGATCGTCAAATAGCCCTGGAGGATCGTCACGTCGTTGCCGTGCAACCCCTGGCGCAGGAGTCGAACGCCGAGCTGCTTGGCCGTGCTCGGCTTCGTGAGCGTGCCCACCGTCCTGACGGTGGCCGCCATCGCCGCGCCACCTGACGCAGGTTGGGTCTTCGAGGTGGCCGCGCTGGCTGACGCACCAGCGAAGATCGCCGTCGTAACGAGCGCAGACGCACCCGCCCTACGGGCGACGCGTTGAAAATCCAGGCTCGACAAGTACAACCCCTTCTCTTTCTTGCGCCTACGGGGTTAGCTGTCGGGCTCGCGCTGAAAGAGTGCGCTACGCCGGAAGTCCGGCGATTCGCCCCCCGGAGCCTCTCGGCTCCATCGGGTTCCCCGCTCCCCGGCGCCGTGGCTACCGGGGACTCGGCTGGGCTTCTATGTCGGCGCGGCACACTACACGACCGGCCCGACAAATGTCACATAACTCGTATCGGGCTTTTTGGGCGGAGTCCTTTAGTGCGACCGAGATCTTGCATCCGGTCGCCTTGACACCCCGCTAGCTAACAGTTATCTTCCAGTATCTCTAACCGTTAGCTACGCGTCGATGCCGCCGCCCGCTCAGCTTCCAGACCGACAGCCGCTCAACGGGTACCAGCTGCGCGTCGTCCGCGAGGTGCTGCTGGCGCTGCTCGCGGGCGAGGCCTCGCACGGCTACCAGCTGCGGGCTCGCCTCGCGCTCGCGCTCGGGCCACTGGCCGAGGCGCTGAACGACGGGCAGGTGTACGTCACGCTGGGCCGGCTCGAGAAGGCCGGCCTGCTGAGCTCGCGTCGAGTCGGGCAGACCGACCGCCCCGATCGCAAGGTCTACGAGCTGACGCCGGCGGGACGCGAGCGGGTGACGGAGTGGCTGGATGACACGAGCTGGCCCAAGCCGGCGCCGGCGGAATTTCATCTGAAGCTCGTCGCCGCGGCCGCCGCGGGGCTGGCCGACCCGGTTGGGATCGTCGACCGGCAGCGGCGCGAGTTGCTCGTCGGGCTGGGCCAGGCTCAGCGTGCCGCCTTGGCCGAGCCGGACGGGTCGGTCGCGGCGCTCCTGCTCGAGGGCGTCGTGCTCCGTCTGCAGGCGGATCTGCGCTGGCTCGAGGCCTGCGCGCGCTACTGGAACTCGGCGAAGGAGCGATGATGGACCCAGCGCGACCGGTCCTGTCCACGCGCGGGCTGCGCAAGGAATACGGCAAGGGAGCCGCGTTGGTGCGCGCGGTGCGTGAGGTAAGCCTCGACGTCGCCCGCGGCGAGTCGGTGGCGATCGTCGGTCCGAGCGGCTGCGGCAAGTCAACGCTCCTGTACCTTCTCGGCGGCCTAGAACGGCCGAGCGGCGGCACCCTACAGCTGGCCGGCGAGCGGCTCGAGCAGATGCCCGAGGCAGGCCTCGCGCGCCTGCGCCGCCGCGCGCTCGGGTTCGTTTTCCAGTCCTATCACCTGGTCGACGAGCTGACCGCGCTCGAGAACATCGAGCTTCCGGCGCTGCTCGCGGGCGCCTCTCCCCGCGCCGCGCGAGCACGGGCGACCGAGCTTCTGGGGCAGGTCGGCCTCGAGGACCGGGCCGAGCACCTTCCGTCAGCTTTGTCGGGCGGCCAGTGCCAGCGGGTCGCGATCGCCCGCGCGCTCGCCAACGAGCCGCTCGTCGTGCTCGCCGACGAACCGACCGGGAATCTCGACAGCACCGCCACGACCGATGTCCTGCGCCTGTTCGAACAGCTCCACTCGGGCGGCCAGACCCTTGTGACCGTGACTCACGACTCGAGGATCGCGGCGACTTCGGACCGGCTGATCTCGATGCGGGACGGACGGTTCGTCGACGAGACGAAGCTGACCGGCGGGACCGCCCGCAGCCTCACCGAGATGGCCGGCCTCGAGGGCTAGGGGCCTCATGGGCCGGCTCCTGCTCGTTTCGCGCCTCGTGATCGGCGACATCAAGCGCCGGCGGGTGCAGTCGGCGCTGCTGCTGATGATGATCCTCACGACCACCACGACGCTGACGATCGGCCTGGCGCTGCACAAGGTCACCGACAGCCCGTTCGCACGGACCCGCGCCGCTACGCGCGGGCCTGACATCGTCGCGGAGATCAACCCGCCGTCCGCCACGCGCTCCGCGGTGACGCATGGGTTCGCTCCGCTCGTCCAGGCCGGCGGCGTCGCCGGCACGTCCGGTCCGTATCCGATCGCGTTCGCCAGGCTGAGCTCACGAGGGGTTGACGTGCAGGCCGAGGTCGAGGGCCGAGACGTCGCCGCGGCGGCGATCGACCAGCCGGCGCTCACTGCCGGACGGTGGGTCGCGCCCGGCCAGGCCGTGATCGAGCGCGGGTTCGCCGATGCGCTCGGCCTCGGCGTCGGCGACAGGATCCGCCTCGGCGGGCGGCGGTTCCGCGTCGCCGGGATCGCGGTCAGCACCGCCCAGTGCTTTTACCCGATCACCGCCCCCGGGCTGATCTGGCTCACACGGTCAGACGCAGACTCCCATGCCCCCGGGCAGCAGCCTGTCGGGTACATCCTCAACCTGAGGCTGACCGATCCGGCGTCCGCGGCGGCGTTCGAGAACGGCAACGCCGCCAACGCGTTCTACAACCTCACCAGCAACCAGGCCAAGTCGTTCCTGTCGTCCTGGGAGGACATCCAGCGGCAAGACTTCAAGGTCGTCTCGGTCGATCAGAGGGTCCTCGTGATCGTCAGCACGCTCCTGGCGCTGCTCGCGATCGCGAGCATCGCGGTCGCCGTCGGGAGCCGGATGGCCGAGCAGACGCGGCGCGTCGGCTTGCTCAAGGCCGTGGGTGCGACCCCGAGGATGGTCGCCGTCGTGCTGCTGGCCGAGAACCTCCTGCTCGCGCTGACGGCGGCGGCGGTCGGCGTCATCGTCGGCCAACTGATAGCGCCGGTGCTCACGAACCTAGGCAACGGCCTGCTCGGTAGCCCCCCAACCCCACCGCTGACGCTGACCTCGGCGGCAGAGGTCCTGATCGTGGCGATCGTGGTGGCCGCGTGTGCGACGATCGTTCCAGCGATCCGCGGCGCCCGCACGAGCACGATCCGCGCGCTCAACGGTCCCGCGCACCCGCCGCGCCGGCGGCCGTGGCTGATCGCTCTGTCAGCGCGACTGCCCGTTCCCTTGCTGCTCGCCGTCCGGCTGGTCGCCCGCCGGATCCGCCGCTCCCTGCTGACCGCCGCCAGCATGACGATCGCGGTCGCCATGGTCGTCGCGGCCCTGACGCTCGAACACAAGGTCCAGCTGACCAACCAGCAGCGGGTGGCCGCGGTCGGTGGCGCCACCGTAGCCGATCGTGTCACCCACCTTGTGTTCCTCCTAAGCGCGATCCTCGTCGTCCTCGCCGCGATCAACGCGGTCTTCACCACCTGGGCCACCGTGATCGACGCCCAGCGGCCGACCGCGCTGGCCAAGGCGCTCGGCGCTACCCCGCGGCAGATCACGGCCGGCCTTGCCAGCGCCCAGCTCGGCCCCGCGCTGCTCGCGGCGGTTCTCGGGATACCGATCGGTCTCGCCCTCTACAAGTTCGCCGGCGGCAACCTCGACCAGGCCAGTCCGCCCACACTGTGGCTCGGCGCCGTGATCCCGAGCACGCTCATCGCGGTGGCCGTGCTGACCGCGATCCCGGCCCGCATCGGCGCGAACCGAGCGGTGGCTGACGTTCTCAGATCGGAGTAGCGCGTCAGGCCACGTAGCCGTCGGCAGGCTCGAGCGGCAAACCGGCCGCGTTCCAGTCGAGCAGCCCGCCGAGCATGTTGTGCGCGTCGAACCCTGCGCCGACGAACGCCTCGGTCGCCATCGCCGAGCGAGCTCCGCTGCGGCAGTAGAACACCACGGGCCGCTCGCGGTCGATGCTCTCGACCTCGCCCGCAAGGTCCGAGAGCACCACGAGACGGTCGCCGGCGATGCGCCCGGCGTCGTGTTCCTCGGGTTGGCGGACGTCGATCAACTGGATCTCGCCCTGCGCAATCAGCTCGGCCACCTGCTGGGGCGTGTAGTCCGCCATCACGCCTTCCACTTGATGGAGCAGCCCACGGGCTTGGTCTCGGGGCGCTCCAGGATCGACCCGGACAGCACCGCGTCGAGTGCCTCCCGCAACCATTCGGCCCGCTCCCCCGGGTTGTCGTAGTCCGCGTCGGGCGCGCCGCGATAGCGCAGCCGGCCCTCGGCGTCGAGCACGAACACGTCCGGCGTCACCTTGGCGCCGTACTCCCGCGCCACCTGTTGGGTGGCGTCGTGCAGGTAGGGGATCGTCCACTGCTCGCGCGAGACCCGATCCTTCATCGCGTCCAACGAGTCGCGCGGGTAGCGGTCCGAGTCGTTGGCGTTCACCGCCAGCACGCGCACCCCGCGGGCCGCGTAGTCGTTGGCCACCTGGGCGATTCGGTCCTGCCAGGCGAGAGCATACGGGCAGTGGTTGCACGTGAACACCACCACGGTCGCCGGGGCACCGTCGTACTGGGCCACCGACCACCTCCTCCCCTCCGTGTCGACGAGGGCGAAATCAGGCGCCACCTGACCAATCGTTAGGCTCATCGCTTCACCTCCGGGCGCTCGGCAGCAAGTCGGAGCGCCTCGCGCAGATCGTCTGGATCGGGAATCGGGCTCACGCGGCCGTCGCGCCGGCGATAAACGCGGCAGCTCAGGCCGATCTGCTCATCGGCGGCGGCCGGGACGAGGTCGATGCCGTCAAGCAGGATCGTCGGCGACCCGACGAATCCCGCCTCCGCGGCGTCCCCGTCGTGCTTGATCTCCCGCATCCGGACCTCGACGCCATCGAGTCCGAGGTCAGTCAGCGCCTCGCGCACGGCCGTCAACGCCCGCTCGGTCGAGGGACATCCCTCCCACCACAGCAGCTCTACGTTCACATATCGAGCGTAGCGAGCGCCGACGGGCGTCAGGCGCCGGCCGCTAGCCGACGGTCCAGCTGTCGGCGCCGAGCAGCAGGTCCGACAGCTCGACGTCGGTGGCGGGCGTCGTCCGGTCCGGGCCGCCGCGACCATACACGTGGCGCTCGACCTGGCGGAAGATCCCGATCGGCGTCGGCACGGTCGGGTCGTCGGCGAGCCGCGCCAGCGAGAACGCCAGGCCGGGATCGGAGCGTCCGGGGTCGTGCACGATCAGCTTGTCCTCGCCCGCGTCGGCGACGTCGACGATCTCGAGGCCGCCGTCCGCGGCGCGCGCGACGCCTCGTTCGTTCTCGGCTCCGAACCGGATCGGCTGACCCGCCTGGAGACGGATCTGGTTGGCGTCCTTGGTGTCCTTCTCGGTCAGCGCCGCGAACGCGCCGTCGTTGAACACCGGGCAGTTCTGGTAGATCTCGACCAGCGCCGCGCCGTCGTGCGTCGCCGCCGCGCGTAGCACCTCGGTCAGGTGACGGCGGTCTCGGTCAATTGTTCGCGCCACGAACGTGGCCTCGGCGCCCAGCGCGAGCGACACCGGGTTGAACGGGTGGTCCGCGACGCCGAACGGGGTCGACTTCGTGATCTTGCCGACCTCCGAGGTCGGCGACGCCTGGCCCTTGGTCAGGCCGTAGATCTGGTTGTTGAACAGCAGGATCTTGATCGGCACGTTCCGACGAAGTGAATGGATCAGATGGTTGCCGCCGATCGACAGCGAGTCACCGTCACCGGTCACGATCCAGATCGACAGGTCCGCCCGCGCCGACGCGAGCCCCGTGGCGAGCGCCGGGGCGCGACCGTGGATGCCGTGCATCCCGTACGTGTTCATGTAATAGGCGAACCGCCCGGCGCAGCCGATGCCGGTGACGAACACGATCTTCTCGGGAGCGATGCCGAGCTCCGGCATGAACTGCTGCACCGCCGACAGAACCGCGTAGTCGCCGCACCCGGGGCACCACCGCGTCTCCTGGTCTGACTGGAAATCGGCCTTGGTCAGCGCCTCCGGCGGGGTGGGCGGGCTTCCATTTCCGTTGCCGTTCGTGACGACCGCGCTCATTGGCGCTCCGCGATCTGCTCTTCGATCTCGGAGGCGAACAACGGCTGCCCCTGCACCTTGCAGAACGACTCGACGTCGACCAGGTACTTGGCACGCAACAGCTGCGCGAGCTGGCCGGTGTTCATCTCGGGAACGAGCACGCGGTCGAACGAGCGCAGCACATCGCCGGTGTTCTCAGGGAACGGGTTGAGGTGGCGCAGGTGCGCGCACGCGACCGTGTGGCCGGCCTCGCGCGCGCGGCGGACGCCGGCGCGGATCGCGCCCTCGCTCGACCCCCAGCCGAGCACCAGCAACGTCGTGGGGCGGGCGGGATTCGGCTCAATATCGACCGTGAGCGGCGGGATATCGCGCGCGATCCCGTCGATCTTCGCCGCCCGCAGCTCGGTCATCCGCGCGTGATTGGCACCGTCGTAGGAGATGTTGCCGGTCACGTCGGCCTTCTCGAGACCGCCGATCCGATGCGCCAGCCCCGGCGTTCCCGGGATCGCCCACGGGCGCGCGAGACGTTCATCACGGGCATAGGGCATGAACTCCTCGCCCTCGACCGCCACCGCGAACGCGGGGTCGATCGACGGCAGGTCGCCCACGACCGGCACCCGCCACGGCTCCGAGGAGGACGCCAGGAACGTGTCCGACAGAAGGATCACCGGCGTCCGATAGCGGATCGCGAGCCGCACCGCCTCGAACGCCGCATCAAAGCACCCACCAGGCGTCGATGGGGCGATCACCGGGAGCGGCGACTCGCCGTGGCGGCCGTGCACCGCCATCAACAGGTCAGACTGCTCGGTCTTCGTCGGCATCCCGGTCGAGGGGCCCGCCCGCTGCACGTCAACCACGATCATCGGCAGCTCGAGCGCGGCCGCCAGGCCGATCGTCTCGGCCTTCAGGTCCATCCCCGGTCCGCTCGTCGCGGTCACCCCGAGCCGTCCGCCGAACGCGGCACCCAAAGCCATCCCCGCCGCCGCGATCTCGTCTTCGGCCTGAATCGTCTTCACGCCCAAGGTCGCGTGGCGTGAGAGCTCGTGCAAGATCTCGGACGCCGGAGTGATCGGATAGCTCGCGAGTAGCAAAGGCAGCCCGCTCCGGGCGCTCGCCGCGATCAGCCCCAGCGACAGAGCGGTCGTACCGTTGACATTCCGGTACGTACCCGGCGGCACATCGGTCGCAGGCTTGACCTTGTACTGGACGTCGAGCAACTCGGTTGTCTCGCCGAACGACCAGCCCGCGTTGAACGCCGCCAGGTTCGCGAGCAACGCCCCCGGATTCCGGGCGAACTTCTGCTCGATCCACTTCTTGGTCACGTCCGTCGGCCGGCCGTACAACCACGACAGGACCCCAAGCGCGAACAGGTTCTTCGCTCGGCCCGCGTCGCGAGTCGAGGAATCCTCGATCTCGTCGACCGCCGCGACCGTCAACGACGTCATTGGAATCCGGTGCACGCGGTACGCGCTCAACGACCCGTCCTCGAGCGGGTTCGAGGTATAGCCGGCCTTCTCGAGGTTGCGCTTGCTGAACGCGTCCTCGTTGACGATCACGGTCGCGCCGCGCGGCACCTCGGCCAGGTTCGCCTTCAGCGCCGCCGGATTCATTGCGACCAGCACGTTCGGCTGGTCGCCGGGAGTCAGGATGTCCCGCGAGGCGAAATGGATCTGGAACGCCGACACGCCCGCCAGCGTGCCCGCCGGCGCGCGGATCTCCGCAGGGAAGTTCGGCAGCGTCGCCAGGTCGTTGCCCACCATCGCGGTCGCATCCGTGAACCGGCTGCCCGCCAGCTGCATCCCGTCGCCCGAGTCTCCCGCGAAGCGAATTACTACCCGCTCGCGCTCCTCGACCGTCTTACTCATTGCTCGAAAGCTGTGCGCCCAAAGTCAAACCGCTCTACCCCATAGTACGCGCGAGGAGGGACGAAGTTTCGCCCTCGGTGGAACTCGCCCCCCGAATGGGTGGATTGGGCCGCCTTCGGCGGCGTCCGTGGGACCATGTGCCCCGTCCGGTCAGGGGATCCCGACCGCCGGGCACGGACGCCCGGCGGAACGGCGGTCGCGGCGACGCCCACGCTCGGCATCCGTGCCTCGCAGACGTGGGCTGCCGCGCCACATCCGACGGATGCCGAGCGAAGCGAGGCCCTTAGATTTTGTTGACGTTGACCGCCTTGGGGCCCTTCGGCGCGGCCTCCTCCTCATAGGAGACCTTGCTGCCCTCGGCGAGCGAGCGATAGCCGTCGGCGGTGATGCTCGAATGGTGGACGAACAGGTCGCGACCACCGTCATCCGGGGTGATGAAGCCGAACCCCTTCTCGTCGCTGAACCACTTGACTGTGCCAGTTGGCATCTGGAGTGCTCCTCCGCTTGAAGTGCTGCTACCGCGGAGGAGATTTCCCGGCGCCTGCACGTACTTGACGCCGCCCGCTCAATCGGACGGCCTTACGACCTGGGAAGGTACAGGACATGGACGATCCAATGTCAATCGGTCGTGATATCCGGGTGCCTTTGAGGGAGATCACGTTCAGGACGTCCCGCTCCTCAGGTCCCGGCGGCCAGCACGCCAACGTCACCGCGTCCCGCGTGGAGGCGATCTTCGACGTCGAGGCCTCCTCGGCGCTGACCGATGAGCAGAAGCGGCGCGTGATCGCCCGCGCCGGCCCGCGCGTGACCGCGGTCGCCCAGGACGCGCGCAGCCAGGCCCGAAATCGAGAGCTCGCGCTCGAGCGGCTGCGCCGGCGCCTGACCCAGGCGCTCGCCACGCCGCGCCATCGGCACGCGACCCGTCCGACGGCCGCCTCGGTACACCGCAGGCTCGAGCGCAAGCGGCGCCAGGCCGCCCGCAAGCGTGACCGGCAGCGGCCCACGAGCGACGACTAGCCTCACTCTCATGATGCGATGGCTCGTCGACGGCATGAACGTGATCGGCGCCCGGCCCGACGGGTGGTGGAGAGACCGCGACGCGGCGATGCTGAGGCTCGTCGACATGCTCGAGCGCTGGGCCGCCGTCGGCGGCGAGGACGTAACGGTCGTGTTCGAGCGGCCTCCGCGGCCGCCGATCCGATCGACCGTGATCGAGGTCGCCCACGCCCCTAAGCCGCGTCCGAACTCGGCCGACGACGAGATTGTCCGGCGACTGCGCGCCGACCCTGATCCGGCCGCCGTGCGGGTGGTGACCTCAGACCGGTGGCTGGCCGACCGCGCCTGGGCGGCCGGCGCGAGCGTCGAGGGCGCGGACTCATTCCGAATCCGTATCGAATAACGCCCGAAGAGTTGCTTGCCCGACTACGGCGCACTGCCACAATCAGCTCATGGCCGACCAACCGCGGCGACCCCAAAGCAGCCCCCGGCTGCGGCCGCCGGGCAGCCCTTCCCAGCCGCAGCCACCCGGCTGGCGAGTGACCCCGGCGCCGGACGGTCGTGGCAAGCCCGCCAAGCCGCCGTCTGGGCCGAACATACGCTGGATCGCAGTCTTGCTGGTCGTCGGGCTGATCGCGCTGAATTTCTGGATTTCCTCTGAGGCGCTCAGCCCGAGCCCGCGGGTCCGGGTCCCGTACAGCCCGACGTTCCTGACTCAGGCCAGCGACAACAACATCCAGTCGATCTCGTCGACGGGTGCATCGATCGAGGGAACGTTCAAGAAGGCGATCAAATACCCCTCCGGCGGCACCAGCTACACGTATTTCTCCACGCAGATCCCGTCGTTCGCGAACGACCAGGAGCTGTTCGCGACGCTCCAGAAGAACAACGTCGAGATCAATGCCCAGCCGACGAACACGGGGCCGTCGTTCCTGACCAGCGTGATCCTCGGCTTTGGCCCGACGCTCCTGTTCCTGCTGCTGCTCGTATGGGTGTTCCGCCGCGCGGCGTCGGCCGGCGGCGGCGCCGGCGGGCTGATGTCGTTCGGCCGCTCGCGCGCCCGCCGCGTCGAAGCTCAGGATCAGCGGGTCACTTTCAACGACGTCGCGGGCATCGACGAGGCGAAGTCTGAGCTGACCGAGATCGTCGACTTCCTGAAGAACCCGGACAAGTACCTGAAGCTCGGCGGGCGCATCCCACGCGGCGTCCTTCTCAGCGGCCAGCCCGGCACCGGCAAGACGCTGCTGGCGCGGGCGGTGGCCGGCGAGGCCGGCGTGCCGTTCTTCCAGATGTCGGCGTCGGAGTTCGTCGAGATGATCGTCGGCGTGGGCGCCTCGCGCGTGCGGGATCTGTTCGCCCAGGCGAAGGAGGCGGCTCCCGCGATCATCTTCATCGACGAGCTCGACGCGATCGGCCGGTCGCGCGCCTCCGGCGGGCCGAACATCTCCGGCGGTCATGACGAGCGCGAGCAGACCCTTAACCAGATCCTCACAGAGATGGACGGGTTCGACCCGCGGCTCGGCGTGATCGTGCTCGGCGCCACGAACCGGCCCGAAATCCTCGACCCGGCGCTGCTCCGCCCCGGACGCTTCGACCGCCGGGTCGTGGTCTCCTCTCCGGACCGCGTCGGCCGCGAAGCGATCCTGCGCGTCCACACCCGCGGGGTTCCGCTCGCCGCCGACGTCAACCTCGGCGCCCTCGCCTCCACCACCCCGGGCATGGTCGGCGCCGACCTCGAGAACCTCGTCAACGAGGCGGCACTGCTCGCCGCCCGGCGAGAGCACGAGAAGGTCAACCGGGAGGACCTAACGGACGCGCTCGAGCGGATCGTGCTGGGGGCCGAGCGCAAGGTGATGATCTCCGAGGAGGACCGCCGGCGCACCGCCTACCACGAGGCCGGGCACGCGATCGTCGGGATGCTCACCCCCGGCGCGGACCCGGTCCGCAAGGTCTCGATCATCCCGCGCGGCCAGGCGCTCGGGGTCACGTTCTCGGCGCCCGACGCCGACCGGTTCAACTTCGAGCAGCAGCACCTGCTCGCCCAGATCAAGGTCGCGCTCGGCGGACGCGTGGCCGAGGAGCTCGTGTTCAGTGACATCACCACCGGCGCCGAGTCCGACATCCAGCAGCTGACCCGGATCGCCCGCCACATGGTCGGGCGGTGGGGAATGAGCCGCGCGATCGGCCCGATCGCGGTGATCCCGGCGGACGGGATGGGACCGTTTCTCCCGGGCGCCTCCGAGACGTCGGAGTCGACCCAGCGGCTCGTCGACGAAGAAGTGAGGAGGATCGTCGAGTCGGCCCACGCCGAGGTCAGCGCGCTCCTCCGCGAGCGTCGCGGGAACCTCGACTCGCTCGTCGCGGGCCTGCTCGAGCACGAGACACTCGACGAGGTCGACGCGTACGCGGCTGCCGGGCTCCCGCGCAACGCGCTGGCCGAGCCCGAGCAGCACGTGACGCTCGACGCGCTCCACTCGGACGCCGCCCCCGAGCGGCCGCTGCGCTGACGGGTCCTTAGTCGCCGAGGCGGGTCATGCGGGCGAGCGCCTCGTGGCACTCGACGACCCGGCGCTTGACCGCATCGTCCTCGGGACGGTCGTGGACGAGGTCCCAGGTGCGGTCGGCGATCTCGCGCGCGGACTCGGGCGTGGCGCTCTGCCAGAGGCGATCGACAAGCGTGATCTCGAAGCTCTGGATCTGGTCAGCGGGATCGCCGGGAGGCATTCTCGGCAGCGGCTCCGCGATCGTCTCCTTCCACATCGCGGTGGCGACCAGAAGTCGATTGCGAAGCGTGATCTGATCGATCGGCGACACAGCGCCAGCCTAACGGATCCGCCACCCCGTCCCCGGCGATCCGACACGCCATTTGTCAGCTCAGCGCGGGCAGTTCCTGCTTGACGCTCACGGCGGAAGCGAACAGGTCTCCGTGTGCGCGCGCGCGTGTGAGCAGCTCATCGGCTTCGAACGTCAGCTCGGCCTCGTCGCCGCGTTCACGACAGAGCGCGACCTCGTCCCAGGTGACCGGCGTGGACGCCGTTGGGCTCTCGCGCGCGCGTAACGAATACACGGTGACGGTCGTCTTGTGCGCGTCGTTCTGACTCCAGTCGACGAGCACTTTCCCGGGCCGCAGGCGCTTGGTCATCCGCGAGACGACCAGCTCTGGCATTCGCTGCTCGAGCAGCTCAGCGACGCGACGCGCAAACGGCTTGGTCACCCGGTAGTCGATCGGTGTGTTCAGTGGCACGTACACCTGCAGCCCCTTCGAGCCGGAAGTCTTGGCGACGCTGGCCAGCCCAAGCTGATCGAACAAACCCCGAAGGACCAGGGCGACCTCGCAGCATTCGACGAGGCCGGCCGGCGCGCCGGGGTCAAGGTCGAACACCATCATCGTCGGCTGCTCGGGCTTCGGCGCCAGCGACAGCGAGGTATGCAGCTCGACGTCGGCGAGGTTGGCCAGCCAGATGAGCGTCGGCCGGTCCTGCGCCAGCGTGTAGTTGACGTCGCCGATGCGGACCGTCTGCACCCATTCCGGGCGGTGAGAGGGCGACTGCTTCTCGTAGAAATACGGCGCGTCGACGCCGTTGGGATACCGCTTGAGCGTCAGCGGCCGGTCGTGCAGGTGCGGGAGCACGACCGGCGCGACCCGCGCGTAATAGGCCACCAGGTCGCCCTTGGTGAAGCCGGTCTCGGGGTACAGGACCTTGTCCCAGTTCGTGATCCTCAGCTGCCGACCTTCGGTGACCACGGCGAGCGCGCCTTCGGGAAGGCGCTCGACCTCGTCGAACAGCGCCTCGGGCGAATCGTTTTGCGCGCCGGCGTCGGCGTGTGCGGCGGATTCCTGGCCTCCGTGCGGCGCCACCTCGAGCACCACTTCGCCGGCCGGCTTGTCCTCGCGGAGGCCCTTGAACGACGGCGCGCGCATCACCCGCTCGGTCGTCCACTCCCGGAACTCGACCTCCGCCACGAGCCGCGGCTCGACGAACACCGCCTCGCGTGGAATTGGAACCCGCCCACCCCCCACGTCGAACGGGCTCGTGTCGCGTTTGAGCGGCGTAAGGCGCTTCCGAAGGTCATCGAGCGTCTTCTCGGTGAAGCCGGTCCCGACGCGCCCCGCGTACCGGAACTTCCCGCCCTCGTAGAAGCCCATCAGCAGCGCGCCGATCCTGGCGGTGCGCCGGCCCTCCCCCGGAATCCAGCCCGCGATCACCAGCTCCTGCCGGAGCGTGTTCTTGATCTTCAGCCACGCGCCGCTGCGCCGGCCCGGCTCGTAGCGCGTGTCGAGCCGCTTGGCCACGACACCCTCGAGCCCCTGCTTCGCGGTCGCCTCGAGCAGCGCCGTGCCCTCGCCGCGGTGGGCGGCCGGGATCCTCCATGCCGAGCCTTTGAGATCAAGCAACTCGAGACGCGCCCGCCGCTCGGAGTACGGCAGGTCCATCAGCGACCGGCCGTCGAGATACAGCAGGTCGAAGATCGCGTAGACGACCGGCGTGCTTCGCATCAGGCGGCGGACCGCGGCCGGGGCGGTCACGTTCATCCGGCTCTGGAGCCGCTCGAAGCTAGGGCGAGGGCGGGCGGCGCCTGATTCATCGAAGGCGACGATCTCCCCGTCGAGCACCGCCTCGTGCATCCCCAGCGCACCCACCAGCCCCCGAACCTCCGGGTATGTGTCCGTGATGTCGTTGAGGTTGCGGCTCTCGAGACGAAGGCGACCGGGCTGCACGTAGGCAATCGCGCGCACGCCGTCCCACTTGACCTCGAACGACCACCGTCGCTCGTTGGGCGGGAGCTCGGTGGCCGACCTGGCCATCATCGGCACGATCCGCTCGGGCATCGGCTCCCGGTCGGGATCGGCCGGCGGATCCATCCGATGGATCATCCAATCGTTCTTTGCCTCACCGGGCTTGCTGATCGGGAACAGGCCGTAGCGGCCACTCAGCCGCTCGCCGTGGAACGTGACCTCGACCTTCCGGTCCTCCCACTTGTGGATGTCGAATGTGCCGTGATCCCAGATCGTCATCGTGCCCGCGCCGTACTCACCCCTGGGGATCTCGCCGTGGAACTCGAGGTACTCGAGCGGGTGATCCTCGGTGCGGACCGCCAGGCGGTTGTCTTTCGGATCGGACGGGATGCCGTTCGGGATCGCCCACGACGCGAGCACCCCGTCGTGCTCGAGGCGCAGATCCCAATGCAGCCGCGTGGCGTGATGCTCCTGGACGACGAACCGATGCCCATCGTCCGCGGCGTCTCGCGCGCCGGCCGGCTCAGACGTCGTATCGAAGTCGCGCTTGGCGCGATAGCTCGCGAGCTGGTCCTTGTCCTTGGTTCGTGGCACCTAAGGTGAGTTTCGCGAATCGTCAGAAAGACCGACGCCGAAAGCCGCATCTTGTAGCTGGAACCAAGACCACCTGATGGCTGGCTCGGTGTACTCGCGGTGCTGGCGGCGTTGGCGGTGATCGCCGACCTCGCGCTCGAACGGCTCGGCAACGTCGACCTGCCGGCGATCAACGGCGGGCGCGCCGCCACGAGGTTTGTGCTGGCTTGCGTCGCCGCGGGGTTCGTCGCGCTGAAGTTCCTGTTCCACATCCACTTCGACTTGTTCGGCTTCGGGTTCTGGGCCGCGATCGTGCTCGCAGCCGCCCTCGTCGCGAGCGCTGCGCGTACTCGCGACGCCGAGCGCCTGACGCCCACGCTCGCGTGAATCAATGAGGCTCGAGGGTGCCCACCCCCGAGTCTTCACATTCTTTTACGTCCGCGCGCCACAATTGCCGGATGGCGCGCGTACTGGTGGTGGACGACGAGCCTGCCGTCCGGCGGGCCCTGGAACGTGCCCTGAGGCTTGATCGCTATGACGTCGAGCTCGCCGGCGACGGCGAGGAGGCGCTCGACGCCCTCGCCAAGGCACCGCCCGACGCGGTGATCCTCGACATCGGGATGCCCAAGCTCGACGGCCTCGAGGTGTGCCGGCGGATGCGCCAGGCGGGCGACCGGACCCCGATCTTAATGCTGACCGCGCGCGACGCGATCGACGACCGAGTCGAGGGCCTCGACGTCGGCGCCGACGATTACCTGGTCAAGCCGTTTGCGCTCAGGGAGCTCCAAGCCCGGTTGCGAGCGCTGCTGCGCCGCTCCGGTGAGGGCGCCGACGGCGAGATCCTCAGATACTCCGACCTCGTGCTCGACCCGGTCGCCCACGAGGTGCGTCGCGGCGACCGCGTGATCGAGCTGTCGAAGACGGAGTTCCTGCTGCTCGAGCTGTTCATGCGCCACCCTCGCCAGGTGCTGACTCGCTCCACGATCTTCGAGAACGTGTGGGGCTACGACTTCGGACCGACGTCCAACGCGCTCGGCGTGTACATGGGCTACCTGCGACGCAAGACCGAAGCGGACGACGAGCCGCGGCTCCTGCACACGGTCAGGGGAGTCGGCTACGTGCTCCGCGACTGACGGGGGTCCCGAGTGCCACTGCGCCGCAGACTTGCCATAGCGTGCGCCTCAGCGGTCGCGCTGGCGATTCTGCTGGCGTCGCTCATCGTGTACGTCGTGGTCCGAGAGCAGCTGCTCGGGCAGGTCGACAACGAGCTCCACTCGCAGGCAGCGCTTGTTCCGCAGCTCCGCTGCAACCAAGACCAGGAAGGCCCACAGCTGCCGGCGAGCACCGGTGGGGGCGCCCCGATCTGGCAGGTCGTGAACGCCGATGGCCAGATCCTGTGCAGCGACGGCAGTGTCTCGCTTCCGTTCGACAACCACGTGCAATCGGTGGCGTCAGGCAACGTCGGCGGATATCTCCAGGACGTGACCGTCGGAGGGACGGTCCTGCGCGAGCTGACGGTGCCGGTCAACGTCATGGGCGGGTTCGCCAGCGAGGCGGCGGCCTTGCAGCTCGCCCGGCCGCTCGCTCCCGTCAACAACGTGCTGTCCGAGCTGCGCGTCGTCCTGTTCCTGCTGTGCGCTGGTGGGATCGCGCTCGCCGCGTGCCTCGGCCGCCTGGCGGCCGGACGCGTCCTCGCGCCGCTGGCCGAGGTCGCCCAGACCGCAGAGCACATCACCGACACCGAGGACCTGACCAGCCGTATTCAGTACCACGCCGATGACGAGGTCGGCCAGCTCGCGACGCGTTTCAACGCGATGATCGAGCGATTGCAGGGCTCCCGAGCCGCCCTCGACGAGTCCGTCCAGGCGCAGCGGCAGCTCGTTGCCGACGCCTCCCATGAGCTGCGTACTCCGATCACGAGCCTGCGCACCAACATCGAGGTGCTGATGGCCGGCGACGCGCTCTCGGAGGACGACCGCCACCGGCTGCTCGCCGACGTCCTCGAGCAGAGCGAGGAGCTCAGCACGCTGATCGGAGACGTGATCGAGCTTGCCCGCGGCGACCTTCCGATCACCTCGGCCGAGGACGTGCGTCTCGATCGCGTCGTCGCCGATTGCATGACGCGCGCGCGCCGCGACTTCCCCGACGTCCGATTCGAGAGCTCGTTCGAGCCTGCGGTCGTCGACGGGATCCCTGAGCGTCTGGCCCGAGCGATCAAGAACCTGCTCGACAACGCGGCGCATCATTCCGCGGTCGGCGGGGTCATAGAGGTGATCGTCGACCACCGAGGCGTCCAGGTGCGCGACCACGGCACCGGCATCGACCCGGCGGACCTTCCGTACGTGTTCGACCGGTTCTTCCGGGGCGCCAACTCGCGCCAAAGACAGGGCAGCGGCCTCGGGCTCGCGATCGTCCGCCAGGTCGCGCTCCAGCACGGCGGATCCGTGGAGGCGGCCAACGCCCCCGATGGAGGCGCCGTGTTCAGCCTGCGGCTGCCGACCGTCGCCGAGGATCATCCCGATCACGCCGACGACCAGTACCCGGTCGCCGGCGATCCGCTCCCGCTCAGGTAGCTGCCGCTCAGGTAGCTACCGGGCCGGTCTTGGCGGGCTTGGCGATCCGCGCCTGGCGCGCGATCGAAAAGCGCTTGCGCAAAAACCAGGCACACGTCGCGAATACGGCGGCGACCGGAACGAGCAGCAGCGCCCGAACCGCCGGCGGCCCGACCGTCAGCGCGATCAGGAACTCCACCGCCACCGCCGGGATCGCCGCGAGCAGGACCGTGTGCGAGCGATAGCCCGAGAAATGCTCGCGCGTCGTCACCTCGAGCACGCCGAACAGGCAGATGACCACGCCACCGATCAGGGCGAGTCCGCCGTGATTGAGCACGCCGACGACGAGCACCACCGCGCCGACGAAGATCGCGATCTCGGCGACGGGAAGCCCACCGAACGGACTGGGCGGCCGCTCGCCGTAGGCGCCGAGCGGGCTGGCGCGACGGCGCCCGGGCTGGGACTGCTGAGTCGCCGCACGGCGCGCCGACGTTGGCGTGGCCGACGGCCGCGGAGTCGGCGGCGCATGTGCCGCCCCGTGCGTTCGCCGCTTGCGCGACCGCCGCTTGGACCTTGGACTCGCCACCTTCGCGCGAGGATAAAGCCTGCGCCGTCAGCGGAGCTACGGTCGCTGAGCGACCTCGGGCGGGCTCGACGCGTCGGCGAACTCGCGGAACAACCCGGTGACGACGAACACCGTCTGTTCGGCGATGTCGACCGTGTTGTCGCCGACCCGCTCCAGACAGCGGGCCACGAGGATCATGAACATCGCCCATTCACGCAGGTCGAGGTTGTCTCCAACCTCGACCGCGCGCCTGAAGATCTCGCGGTTGAGCCGGTTGATCTCCATGTCCTGGCGGACCAGGTCCTGCGCGAGCTCAACGTTGCGGCCCGCGAACGCCTGCTTCGCCTGCGAGACCTGCGAGCGCGCGAGGCGGCCCATCCGCTCGATCGCATCGAGGATGTCCTTGTCCTTCGGCGCCTCGTAGCCGGACAGCGGCACGAGCTTGGCGATGTTCACGCACTGATCGCCCATCCGCTCTACACAGCGGATTACGTGCAACAGCGCCGCGACGATTCGCAAGTCGCCCGCCACCGGCGCCTGCCGGGCCAGCAGCGACAGGATCCCCTGATGGACCTCGAGGTAGCGGCCGTCGATCCGGTCGTCGTCGGCGACGACCATCCCTGCTAGCTCGACGTCCTGGTAGGAGATCGATTCGAGCGCGCGGTCGAGCTGCTGGATGACGATGTCGAGCCCGTCGAGCGCCTGGGCCTCGAGCGTCCGGAGCTGTTCGTGGAACTGGTGCCGTGTCTCCTGCATGAGCGACCCTTACCCGAACTTCCCAGTCACGTACCGCTCGGTCCGTTCGTCGCTCGGGTTCGTGAAGATCTTGTTCGTCTCGTCATGCTCGATCACCTCGCCCTCGAGCATGAACACGGTCGAGTTCGCGATGCGCGCAGCCTGCTGCATGTTGTGGGTGACGATCACGATCGTGTAGCGCTCCTTGAGCTCGTCGATCAGCTCCTCGATCTTCAGCGTCGAGATCGGATCGAGCGCTGAAGCAGGCTCGTCCATCAGGATCACCTCCGGCTCTACGGCGACCGTGCGCGCGATGCACAGACGCTGCTGCTGCCCGCCCGATAACCCGATCCCGGGCTCGCTCAGGCGGTCCTTCACCTCATCCCAGAGACCCACCGCCTGGAGCGAGTGGTTCACCAGCTCCTTGAGGTCGTGGCTCTTTGTACCGGTCAAACGCAGCCCGGCGGCGACGTTGTCGAAGATCGACATCGTCGGGAACGGATTCGGTTTCTGGAACACCATCCCGATCAACCGCCGCACCGCCGTGACGTCGACGTCCGGGTCGTAGATGTTCAGCTCATCGAGCTTCACGCTGCCCTCGGCGCGCGCCCCGGGGATCTCCTCGTGCATCCGATTGATGCAGCGGACCACCGTTGATTTTCCCGACCCCGAGGGACCGATCAGCGCGGTCACCTCGTTGGCGGGGAAGTCGATCGTGATCCCCTTGATCGCGTGCTGAGCGCCGTAATAGGCGTTCAGGTCCTTCACGTTGACCGCGTGACCTGTCTTCCTTTCAGAGGCCGCCGCGGTGGCCCCAGGCGTTGCCTGCGCCCGCTCCGGCGGCAGCCCTCCGGCGGTGGACATATCCGATTGTTCCTTGTTTTTCGTGTCCGGCGGGTTCATGCCATGCGGCTCCTTGAAGCTATCAATCGCGCGACGAGGTTCAGGATCAGGACGATCGCCACCAGCGTCAGCGCCGTTCCCCACGCGATGTTCTGAATCGCTGCCCGCGGTGACGTGATGTCCGTGTAGATCAGGAACGGCATCGTGTTCATCTGCGCACTGAGGTCGTACGTCAACGCAAACGCAGTCGACACGGTGAACAGCAGCGGGGCGGTCTCGCCCATGCCGCGGGCGACAGCCAGCAGCGAGCCGGTGAGCAGACCGGGCGCCGCCGTCGGGAGCACGACCCGGGACACCACTCGCCACCGGGGGGCGCCGAGCGCGAGCGCGGCCTCGCGGAGGCTGCTCGGCACGAGCAGCAGCACGACCTCTGAGGAGCGGATGACGATCGGAAGCATCAGCAGCGCCAGCGCCACCGCGCCCTTCCACGCCGCGAAACCGCTCCCGCCGACGCGAGCGACTACCAGCACGATGTACACGAACAGCCCGAACATGATCGAGGGTACGCCCGTCATCACGTCGACGAAATAGCGGACAGTGTTGGCGAACCAACCATCCTTGCCGTACTCGGTCAGGTAAAGGGCCACGCCAATCCCGGCCGGGATCGAAATCAGCGTGGCGAGCGCGACGATCAGGAGCGAGCCGATGATCGCGCTGCGGATCCCACCCGGGCTGCCGAAGAAGCTGCCGGTGGGATCCGTCGTGAAGAAGCCGCTGCTGGTCCACACGCTCAGACCTTTGTGGAGCAGGTAGTAGATGATCAAGATCAACGGGATCAGCGCGATGATCGTCGCGGCGAGCATCGCGCCGCGCATGATCTTGTCGGTGCGTCGGCGGCGGGCCGAGATCTGTGGACGCGCGGTCAGGGCGCTCATTTGTCGCTCGCGGGGCCGGAGGAGAGCGTCATGCCGGTCGCGCCGGTCCCTCGCGTCCCGTGCGAGCCGCGAGAGATGAACCAACGGGCGATGATGTTCACGACCAGCGTGAGCACGAACAACACCAGGCCGGCCGCAAACAGCGCGGATGTGTGGATTCCGGTGGCCTCGCCGAACTCATTGGCGATCACCGCTGCCAGTGTGTAGCCCTGACTGAACAGGTGGCCCCCGATCTTCGGGGCGCTGCCGATCACGAGCACGACGGCGATCGTCTCGCCGATGGCCCGCCCCATGCCGAGCATCGCCCCGCCGGTGATCCCGGGACGCGAGTATGGAAGGACCGCCATGCGGATCATCTCCCACCGCGTGGCCCCGAGCGCCAGCGCCGCCTCCTTGTGCTCGGCAGGAACGGTCGCAATTACCTCGCGTGAGATCGCCGAGACGATCGGAAGGATCATGATCGCGAGGATCAGGCCGGCGATGAAGTAGTTGTAGAGGGTCGGGATCCCGCCCCCGATCCACGGGATGAACGAGAACGTGCTCGCGAACCACTTCTCGGCCGGGAGCAGACGCGGCGCGAGCACGAACACGCCCCAAAGTCCGTACACGACCGACGGAACCGCGGCGAGCAGATCGATGAGGATCGTGAGTGAGCCGCGAAGCCGGCGCGGACACAGCTCGTTGATGTACACGGCGCCGGAGACCGCGACCGGCACGCCGATGATCAGCGCGATGATCGACGTGACGATCGTGCCGAACAGCAGCGCCCCGCCGTGGTAGATGCTGCGCGAGACGTCCCAGTTGTTGCCGAAGACGAAGTTGATCCCGTATGTGCTGAACACGTGGCCGGACTGGCCGACCAGGCGGATGAAGAAGTAGACGATCAGGATCAGGATCAGCGCAGCGAGGCCGGTTAGCCCCCACTTCAGGATCCGATCGGGAAGACGCGACGCCGGCGACCGCTCGAGAACCGAGCGGCCGCCGGTGACGGTGGTGGCGCTTGCTTCCACCTATGCCTCTACGAGATGGCCGATCCGTTGCAGACCATCGTCGCCAGTTGCGTGTTGTCCTTGTCGGCGATCGACGCAGGCACCGGCGCGTACGGAAGCTGGTTGGAGCCCGCACCGAGCGTCTGCTGGCCGGCTCCGAACGCGTAGGTGAGGAACTTCTTCAGCGCGGCGGCGGTGCCGGAGCTGACCCCACCGTCCTTGCATGGGTCCTTGTAGGCGTCGAGGAACGTCTGCGAGACGATCGGGTACGCACCCGCGTTCGACGAGTTGATCGTCGAGATACCGAGGTCCGGCGGAACCGTGATGCCGAGGAATGCCGCCGAGGTGTTGGGGATTGACGGCAGGACATACGAGCCGGCCGAGTTCTTGACCGCCGCGTACGTGAAACCGTTCTCGAGCGCGTAGGCCTGCTCGACGTAGCCGATGGCGCCGGCCGTCTGCTTGACCACGGCGGCGACACCCGAGTTGCCCTTGCCGCCCGTCCCCGTTGGCCAGTTCACGTCCTTGCCCTCGCCCACCGACGACTTCCAAGCCGGATCGACGTCGGACAGCCAAGTCGTGAACCCCTCGGTCGTGCCGGAGGAATCGGAGCGGTGGGCGACCGTGATGTTGGTGCTCGGCAGGCTGATGCCTGGGTTGAGCGCCTTGATCGCGGGATCGCTCCAGGTCTTGATCTGACCCATGAAGATCTTCGCCACCGTGGGCCCGTCCAACTTCAGCCCGCTCTTGACGCCGGACAGGTTGTAGGACACGGTGATCGCGCCCGCCGCGACCGGGAACTGGAGGACCGCGCCCTTCATCTTGGCCTTGTCGGAGGGCTTAAGCGACGGGTCGCTGCCCGCGAAGGCCACGGTCGCCGAGGCCAGCTCGGTCTGACCCGCGCCCGAGCCGACTGGGTTGAAGTTCACGGTCAACCCCTGGCCTTTGAGCGTCGATCCCCACTGCTGGTAGATCGGAGCCGCCAGTGTGGATCCGGCGCCGTTGATCGTGCCGGAACCGCTGCTGCTGCTCGAGCCGCCGGAGCCGCCCGACGAGCCGGTCGTTTTCGAGCTGCTCGACCCGCACGCGGCGACCGCCAGCGCGGACGCGAGCGCCGTCACGATCATTGCCATACGTCTAAGTTTCAAGGTCACTTCTCCTTCACTAGGTGTGCGCCAAGTCTCGGCGGAACGATCGGATCAGGTGTTATCCAGATGTGAACCGATCGTTGGTGTTCTGTGCCTTCTGTGCCGGCTCGGCCGAGAGCCGGTAGCCGAAGCCGAAGTGCGTGTGGATGAAACGCCATCCCGGAAGCGCTTGCTCGAGCTTCACTCGCAGCTTCCGCACGTAGACGTCGACGGATCGGTCGCCCGGCCGCATCTCGCGACCCCAGACGAGGCGAAACAGCTCCTCGCGCGGCATTATCCGGTCCGCACGCCGCCCGAGCTCGGTCAGAAGACGTAGCTCCCGGATCGAGAGGACCAGCGCGCGGCCGTTTGCGCGCGCGAGGTGCTCCTCCGGGAGGATCTCGAGCGGACCCACCTCGATCACCTCGCTCCCGGACTTCGCCATCGCCGTCATGGGCCCGATGCTCGCGGCCGACATCGGCAATTGCGTTATCGAGTCGTAACGACGATGTGAATAAGTTGTGACCGAACCCCTCTGCGGCCCCCGGTTTCGGGGGGTCGTCAACCGCCGCGGGAGCCCGCGGGGCGGGGGCGGATCAGCGGCTCAGCGCGGCCGGCTCGGGGGGCGCCTCGAGGGCACCGCGACTCACCTCGATCTCGTCCACTTCGAGCTCGGGAGCGAATCTGTAGCCAACCCCAAAGTGCGTGTGGATATAGCTCCAGGATGGCGATATGGCACGAAGCTTCTGGCGGAGCTTGCGGACGAACACGTCGACTGAACGGTCGCCGTGGGCCATCGCGTAGCCCCACACCCGTTCGTAGATCTCCTCGCGACGGAGTACGCGATCGGACTGGGCGAGCAGTTGCAGGATCTCGAACTCACGCGCGGTGAGCTCGAGGCTCTGATCGCCGACGTAGGCCTGGTAGAGGTCTGGCCGGATCGTGATCTCCCCGATCGTCGCCGCGACGTCGATCTGGGGTAGCTCCTGCCGGCGATGCCGGCGGACGGCTGCCTCGATCACGCAGATCAGCTCCTCCGGATGACACGGTTTGGTCATCCAGGCATCGGCGCCGAGCCGCAGGCCTCGGACCCGCTGCGCCACCGACGACGGCCCGGTGCAAACGATCACCGCCAGACCGGGCAGGCGGCCGCACACGCGCTCGAGGTAGTCCCAACTGTCCGGGCCGATGACCGAAAGGTCGAGCACGAGCGCGTTGAGCCGCATCGCGACGAGCGTCTCGACCGTCGCCGGGCTCGACAGGGCGCGGTGATCGCAACCGAGCGCCCCGAGACGGTTCGCGAGGACCTGCATGAAGCCCGGGTCGCGGTCGATTACCGCTACGCGGAGCCTGGCTGGGGCGCGCTGTGGCGGAGCCTGTCCGCCGCCCTGCGCGTCGCTGTTGTCACGCGACATTGAGGCGCACTGTAATGGACGGGACCACGGGCGAACGGTCGCTAAAGAGGCTGGTCACAACATCTTTACATGCAAAGACCGTGTATCCAACCCCCCCGGACTGAACGCGGACGTCGGCGGCCGGCGAACCGGAGGTGCGCCGGCATCCCCGGCAGGACCCCCGCGGTGGGGCGGGACCGGGCGCGCCGGCATCCCCGGCAGGGCCCATTCGGTCCAGCGGGACCGGGCGCGCCGGCATCCCCGGCAGGGCCCATTCGGTCCGGCGGGACCAGGGGCGGCCGACCACCCACGGGGGCCGGCCCGGTGGCGGCGGGCCGCCCCCCAACGCGGTCCACTTCCGAGAGGCTGGCGGCGAAGTTGAAGAGGTGATGAAGACCTGCCGACAACAGGGGTAGCGGCGTATTTGGGCCGCTATCCTCACGTCGAACGCGCCCCGGGCGCTCCCTTACGAAGATGGCTTCTCGAACCAAGCAGAAGGAAGAGGCGCGCGCCCGTCGCCTCGCCGAAGAGCAGGCTCGCGCCGAAAAGGCCCGCCGCGACCGCCGGTTGCGCACCGTCGGCGGGATCGTGGTCGGGGCGATCATCGTGGTCGCCGCCTTGGTCATCATCAACAGCGGCGGCAAGAAGGGCGGCATCAAGACGGGCACGGAAGCGACCGCCACCGTGAACCAGGTCGACCAGATGTTCGCGGGAATCCCGCAATCCGGCGCCACGCTCGGTAACGCCAAGGCCCCGGTGACGATGACCTACTTCGGCGACTACGAGTGCCCGGTCTGCCAGGCGTTCACGCTGCAGGGCGGCTTCCCCCAGCTGGTCGCCAACGAGGTCCGCCAGGGCAAGGTGAAGGTCGTCTACAAGTCGTTCTGCACCGCGACGTGCAACGGCCCGAATCCGAACATCTTCCCGACCCAGCAGGTCGCGGGGCTTGCCGCCGGCGAGCAGAACAGGTTCTGGCAGTACACCGAGCTCTTCTACCGCCAGCAGGGCCAGGAGGACACGGGCTACGTGAACGAGAACTACCTGACCTCGCTCGCGCGACAAGTAACGGGACTCAACCTGGCCACGTGGCAGTCGGACCGCAACAACTCGACGCTGACCGACCAGGTCAACAGCGATCAGACCGACGCCAAGAACATCGGCGTCAGCGGCACCCCGACGCTGATCTTCCAGGGACCGAAGGGCCAGGCGGCGCCCAGCGCGTCCGTGCCCACCTACGCCCAGCTCCAGCAGGCGATAAAACAGGTCTCATGACCACCGCGGTCACCACGGCGACGCCCCGGCGCATGAGCGTCGACGGCAAGCTGCGGATCGCGATCGGCATCCTGTCCCTGATCGGGATCGGGATCGGGACGTACCTGACCTACACGCATTACGCCAAGCTGAACGTGCTGTGCCTCTCCAGCGGCGGCTGCGAGACCGTCCAGCACTCTCAGTGGTCGAAGCTCGCCGGCATCCCGGTGGCGACGCTCGGTCTCGCCGGCTACATCGGGATCTTCATCTCGATCTGGATCCGTGGCGAACTCGGACGCGCGATCGGGTTCGGGCTCGCGCTGGTCGGGTTCCTGTTCAGCATGTACCTGACCTATCGCGAGGCGTTCACGATCCACGCCTACTGCCAGTGGTGCCTCGGCAGCGCGGTCATCATGACGCTGCTGGCGATCCTCACCACGATCCGAATGCTTCGTACCGACCCCGGCGGGACGCCTCCAGCACCAAGGCGTAAGACCGTGGATCGGGCCGAGCGCCGGCGCCAGATGGCGGCCCGGCGCTAGTCGCCGGCGCCCACGCCAGACCCACCGGCACGCCGGCGCACCGCAGTCGCACCCCGGCGCACCCCGCGCACCGCGGCCGCACCCCGCGCACCGCGGCCGCCCCCCGCGCACCGCGGTCGCACCCCGCGCACCGCGGTCGCACCCCGCGCACCGCGGTCGCACCCCGCGCACCGCGGTCGCACGCTGACGCCACCCCAGCCCGTCACCACGCCCCTCCCGGACCCAATACACCGGAAATTAGGGCCGATAATGCCTCACTCGATACGACCCGACCGGCGAGTGTGCGGAAAGGCCCGCTATAGCGCGCATTTCGGCACAGTCGAGCCGCGCGGCTCGTCGAGTGCGCAGTTGTTGGTCCTCCGGCGCCGGCGGGTTCCGGGCCCCGGCCGGCCGCACCGCCGCGCCTCCGACAGGCGGCACAGCTCCCGGCTCGGGCCCGGCCGCACTGCTCCCCACGGGCCGAACCGCAGAGCCCCCCCGGGCCGGGCGGCACAGCTCAAGGTCTCGCGCGGGCGAGCGCACTCGCCCCAGTCCAGATGCCCGCCGTTGGAAACCCGCCCGGCCTTCCGAAACGTTCGAGCCAACGCGACCACCCCAGCGACTTACTTCCCACACCTGGCATCCATCTGATATATCAGGAGCCGAACGAGCGACATGGCGGGCGCGGGAAACAACAAGAGGATCGTCATCATCGGCGCGGGGATCGTGGGCAACAGCCTCGCGTACCACCTGACGCGCCTCGGCGTCACCGACATCAGGATGATCGACAAGGGACCGCTGCCGAATCCCGGCGGCTCGACCGGGCACGCGTCGAACTTCATCTTCCCGGTCGATCATTCGAAGGAGATGACGTCGCTGACGCTCGAGAGCATGCGCCAGTACAAGGACCTCGGGGTGTTCATCGAGAGCGGCGGGGTCGAAATCGCGCGCAACGAGGAGCGGATTCAGGAGCTCACGCGCCGAATCGTCTCCGCGAAATCCTGGGGGATCGAGCCGGTCGAGCTGCTGACCCCGGACGAGGTCAAGGACAAAGTCCCGTACATCAACGAGTCGCTGATCCTCGGCGGGTTCTTCACCCCCGGCGCTGGCGTAGTCGACTCGCTCCGCGCCGGCACGATCATGCGCGAACGCGCCCAGGAAGCGGGCATGAAGGTATCGGCCAACACCGAGGTCCTCGGAATCGACGTCGAGCACGGCCGTGCGACTCGAGTCAAGACCACCAGGGGCGACTTCGACGCCGACATCATCGTCATCGCCTGTGGCGCGTGGAGCCCCCGCATCGCCCGCATGGCGGGCGCCTCGATCCCGCTCACGCCGATGGTCCATCAGATGATCGACATCGGGCCGGTGCCGCGGTTCGCGAACACGACGGGCATGATCGAGTACCCGATCGTCCGCGACGTCGATACGAACATGTACGAGCGCCAGGAGGGCACCGGCCTCGAGATCGGGTCCTACGCCCACCGCCCGATCATGCTCGAGGCCGACGAGATCCCATCCATCGAAGAGTCGGCGCTCACCCCGACGGAGCTTCCGTTCACGCAAGACGACTTCGACCCGCAGATGGAGATCGCGCTCGACCTGATGCCGGAGATCGTCGGCGACGAGAGCGTCGGTGTGAAGTACGCGATCAACGGCGTGCTGTCGGTCACCTACGACGGCATGCCGCTGCTCGGCGAGACTCCGGAAACCCGCGGCCTGTGGTCCGCCGCCGCCATCTGGATCAAGGAGGGGCCGGGCGCCGGCAAGACCGTCGCCGAGCTGATCGTCCACGGCGAGTCCGAGATCGACGTGTTCGAGTCGAACATCGCGCGGGCCTACTCCTGCCAGAAGACGAGGACCCACATCGTCGCGAGAGCCTCCGAGGGCTTCAACAAGATGTACGGGATCGTCCACCCCGGCGAACAGTGGGAGTCCGACCGGCGCGTTCGCCTCTCCCCCTTCTACGAGCGCGAAAAACAACTCAAAGCCGTGTTCGTCGAGGGCGCCGGCTGGGAGCGGCCGAACTGGTACGAGTCCAACGCCGGATTGCTCGATGAGTTCGGCGACAAAGTCACGAGGCGCGAGGCCGAGTGGGAGTCACGCTGGTGGTCGCCGATCATCAACGCCGAGCACCTCGCGATGCGTGACCGCGCGGCGATGATCGACCTGAGCGCGTTCGCGATTTTCGACGTCACCGGCCCGGCCGCCCTCGACGTCGTCCAGAACGTCGCCATGCGCCAGATGGATGTGCCGATCGGCCGGGTCGTCTACACCCCGCTGCTCACCCCGAGCGGAGGCTTCAAGCAGGACCTCACGATCATGCGCATCGCCGACGACGTGTTCCGCGTCGTGACCGGCGGCGCGTACGGGATGTCCGACAAGAAGTGGTTCGCCGACCACCTCCCGGACGACGGCTCCGCGCAGATCCATGACCAGACGAACGCATGGACGACGCTCGGCCTGTGGGGCCCGCGCGCGAGAGACATCCTGCAAAGCGTCACCAACGACGATGTCTCGCACGAAGGCATGCCGTTCGCCCGCTGCAGGCAGATCGAGATCGGACCGCTCGAGACACTGGCCTCGCGCATCTCCTACGTCGGCGACCTCGGCTGGGAGCTGTACGTCCCGATCGAGCAGGGCGCCAGGCTGTGGGACATCGTGGCCGAAGCCGGCGCGCCTCACGGAATCATCCCCGCCGGGATCGGCGTGTACGGGACCACCGGCCGCCTAGAGAAGTGCTACCGCGCGTACGGCGCCGAGCTCGAGGGCGACTTCAACGTGGTCGAGGCAGGCATGGCCTGGGGCAAGGTCAAGGACCAGGACTTCGTCGGCAAGGAGGCGCACCTGCGCCATCGCGACGAGGAGCCGGCCGCGGTCATGTGCACCCTCACCGTCGACGACCACACGTCGAAGTCCGGCGTCAAGCGATACATGCTCGGGCACGAGCCGATCCTCACCCGCGCAGGCGAAGTCATTACGGACGGCAAAGGCCGCCGCTCGTACGTCACGAGCGCCGGAAGCGGGCCGTCTCTCGGGAAGTACATCCTCATGGGCTACCTCCCGCCCGAGCACGCAGTCACAGGTAACGAACTCGCGGTGGAGTACATGGGCGAGCGCTATCCGGTTACGGTCGTCACGAACGACTCGACCCCCGTGTTCGATCCCGAGAATGCCCGCGTCCGCTCCTGAACCAATGAACGTCCTCGTGTGTGTCAAGCGCGTCCCGCTGACGGGCGGAAAGATCGTCCTGACCGACGATGAGCGCGCGATCTCCACACGCCACCTCGGCTTCACGGTCAGCCCGCACGAGGAGTGCGGCGCCGAGGAGGCCGTCCGCCTGATCGAGCAGCACGGCGGCTCGTCGACCGTGCTCACGCTCGGCCCCCCCGAGGCCGAGGAGCAGCTCCGCGACATGATGGCGCTCGGCATCGATCGCGCCGTCCACCTCGTGACAAACGGCGAGGAGTGGGATCCACAGGCGACCGCACAAGCAATCGTGGACGCGATCAAGAACGAGCCCGAACCACCAGACCTGATTCTGTTCGGCAACGAGTCTGCCGACGCCGGCAACTACCAGGTCGCGATCCGCGTCGCGCACAAGCTCGGGCTCCCGGCCGTCACCGGAGTGAAGGGGATCACGAACGAAGATGGCCAGCTCCGCCTCGAGCAGGAGGTCCCGGGCGGGCGCGACATCTACGTGGTCCCAACGCCCGCGGTCGTCACCGTCAAGGAAGGGCTCAACCTGCCGCGCTATCCATCGGTCCCCGGCCGCCTCCGCGCCAAGCGCAAGCCGCTCGAGGCCTCGACCCCCGCCCGCCCCGAACCGAGCCTCGAAATGGTCAAACTCACCCTCCCGCCCGGTTCGGGCAAGCAAACCGAGGTGCTCGGCAACGGCGCCGACGCGGCACCGGCGGTCGTCACAGTCCTCGACAGCCTAGGGCTGCTGTAAACCCATGATCCTGGTCTTCGCCGAGCGCTCTGACGACGAGCTCTACCGCCAGGCCCTGACCTTCGCTCGAACGCTCGCGGACGACAACGTGCAGGTGGTCGGCATCGACGATCCCGCGGGCTATTCCCCCGACGGATGGGCCACGGCGCTCGCCGGCGCGACCCAGGAGCGCGCTCCAGCCGTCGTCATCGCACCCGGAACCGAGCGCGGCAACGAGGTGCTCGCCCACGTCGCGGCGATGCTCGACCTGCCGATGGCCGCGAACTGCACTAGCGCGACGCCCGGAGAACCGCTCACGCTGACCCGCGTGCGGTGGGGCGGGAGCCTGCTCGAGGAAGCTCGACTGCACGCCTCGCCGGCAATCCTGACCGTCGCTCCGCACGCGGTCGCCGCGGCCGAGGAAAGCGTCGACGCTGAGCTCATCCCGCCAGCGGGCGACGCCCGCGTCCGCGTATCGGAACACACCGCCACGGTCGCGGCCGGCGTAGCGCTGGCCGACGCCGACGTGGTCGTGTCGGGTGGGCGCGGCGTCGGGTCTGCGGACGGGTTCGCGGTGATCGAGGAGCTGGCGGCGCTGCTCGGCGCCGCGGTCGGCTGCTCGCGCGCGGTGACGAGCGCCGGGTGGCGCCCCCACACCGACCAGGTCGGTCAGACCGGGACCAAGATCTCGCCCTCGCTCTACATCGCTTGCGGGATCAGCGGCGCCACACAGCACATGGCCGGCTGCAAGGGAGCCAAGAAGCTGATGGCGATCAACCCCGACAACGAGGCCTCGATCTTCGCGAGCGCCGATTACGCGGTGATCGGCGACCTCCACGAGGTCGTCCCCGCGATCTCGGCCGAGATCCGTAGGACGCGAAGTGTCGGCGGCGCCTCAGGAGGCGGCGGATAACCTCGCTGATTTCCGCGCTCGCGCTCGCCGTCGCCCTAGGGGTGAGCGGCACGCTGTTCGCGACCCGCGTTCGCCTCCTCGCCGGACTCGTTCAAAGGGCGGCCCCGACCAATCGCGAGGGCGACATACCCCGCCGCGCTCGCAACGAGGCGCAGATCGTGCTCGGTCAGAGCAAGCTGCTCCAGCGACTCGGGCCGGGGTTGTTGCACGCGTTCATCTTCTGGGGCTTCACGGTGCTGCTCCCGACGATCCTGATCGCGCTGATCGGCATCGTCGACAAGCACGACACGCTGCCCTGGCTCGGTCACCAGGGCTGGTACGCGCTGCTCGTCGACATCTTCTGCGTGCTCGTGCTGGTTGGCGTGGTCGGGGCGCTGTGGATCCGCAAGGTGCAACAACCCCGGCGGTTCGAGGGAAGTCACCTCGGCGAGGCCGATCTGATCCTCGCGCTGATCGCGACGATCGTGATCAGCTTGCTGCTGTGGCATGCGACCCGAATCGCGCTCCACCTCAACGAATGGCCCGCAAAGTGGTCGCCCGTCTCCAACGCGCTCTCGCACCTGTTCGGAGACAACCAGGCCACAAAGGTGCTCGAGCGCGTGTTCGTGTGGATCCACGTGCTCACGATCCTCGGCTTCCTCGCCTACCTCCCCCGCTCCAAGCACCTGCATATCTTCGTCGCAGCGGTCAACGTCTGGTTCGGGCGCACCCGTGCCAAGGGGCGGTTGGAACCACTCAAGTTCGATGACCCTGACGTTCCCGAGGACGAGCTCCGCTTCGGGGCGGGCCTAGCGAAAGACCTGACCTGGAAGCAGGTGCTCGACACCTTCTCCTGCACCGAGTGCGGCCGCTGCCAGGACGCGTGCCCCGCGTTCGCGACCGGCAAGGCCCTCAGCCCCAAGCTCGTCATCATGGGGCTGCGCGACCTGGTTCTCGCGCAGGACACGGAGACGCCGCTCGTGCCAAAGGCGGTTCCGGCCGACATGGTCTGGGACTGCGTGACCTGCGGCGCGTGCGTGCAGGCGTGCCCGGTCTCGATCGAGCACATCGATCACATCGTCGACTTGCGCCGCCACCTGGTGATGGTCGAGTCGAGCTTTCCCGCCGAGGCTGAGCCGATGCTCCGCGACGTGGAGCGCGCCTCGAACCCGTGGGGCAAAGCACAGTCGGAGCGCGCCGACTGGGCTGCCGAGCTGGGGGTCAAGGTTCTTGAACCCGGCGACCCCGCCCCCGAGTACCTGTATTGGGTCGGATGCGCTGCTTCGTTCGACGAGCGAGCGCGCACGACCGCCAGCGCCACCGCCAAGCTGCTTCAGAACGCGGGCATCGACTTCGCGATCCTCGGCCCCCGCGAGAGCTGCACCGGCGACCCCGCGCGCCGGATCGGCAACGAATACGTATTCCAGGCATTCGCCGAACAGAACGTCGAGACGCTCAACGACGCCGGCGTACGAAAGATCGTCACCGGCTGCCCCCACTGCTTCAACACGATCGGCAAGGAGTACCCGGACTTCGGCGGCACCTACGAGGTGATCCACCATTCGGAGCTCCTCTCGGAGCTCGTCCGCGACGGCCGCATCAAACCGAAAAAAGCGCAAAGTGACCTCCCGATCACATACCACGACTCGTGCTACCTCGCGCGGCACAACGACGTGCTCGAGGCACCGAGGCAAATCGTCGAGGCAGTCGGAAATCCCGTAGAAATGCGCCGGTCGCGCAAGACCACTTTCTGCTGCGGCGCCGGCGGCGCGCACATGTGGATGGAGGAGCGGGCCAAGCCGATCAACGAGGAACGGGTTCGCGAGGCCGCCGCCACGGGTGCCGGAACGCTCGCGGTGGCGTGCCCGTTCTGCACGGTGATGCTCGACGACGGCGTCCAGAGTGCCGGCGCGGACCTGCGCGTCGTCGACGTGGCGACGCTGCTATCCGAGGCGATCGACAACCCCGGCTGATCGCTCCGCCGCCGCGGCATCGACACCGCCGGCTGATCGCTCCGTGACGGCGGCGTCGAGCTCCGCTCGAGCGCGGGCTCGCATCTAAACACGCCCCAGGATCTGGCGGTGCTCGGCAACTCTGCGCTCACGATTGGCGAGAACCTCCGAAACCACCCGAGTGTCATGAACTTCAGCTGGAGCGACAACAACCCGACTCCCAAGCAGCAGCGGGTCTCGCTACGAGGCTTCCGTAAGGCGGACTTCCAGGACCCGCTGATCGCGTCGGCCGAGTACAAGAGCACCAAGAAGCTCGGACGGTCGGGCGAGAAGGAGGGGCCATACGACTGGGTGCCGCCGAGCTACTGGTACGACACCACGCACTACGACCCGACCGATCCGACCCGCACGAACGTGGGTGGGGCATGGGCGTTCGACAGCGAGGCGAGCGCCGGTCAGACCGTTCCGACGCTCGACTCGATCAAGCGGTTCATGTCCCCGTTCGAGCGGACCGAGCTGTGGAAGAACCCGGACTACAACCAGTCCCACGCGAACTACGAGGCCGGCCTCCTCAATATCAAGCAGAACGGCGGCTACTCGTTCGGGACGCTGCACGATCTCGACGCCGCGGTTAAGGCTCGCTAAGGCCAGTGGTCGAGCCTCGATCAGTACGTGGAGGAGGCTCAGGTCCAGAACTACGAGACCCAGCGCGCCGAGTTCGAGGCCTGCATCAGGCCAACGAGCCGCTGCACGCCATCTACACGTATGACGATGGGACGGTGTCCGTCGACAACCTCGGCGCCGTGCAGCAGAGCGGGCTATCGGTCGAGGCGAAGGTCTATTCCGTCGGCGGACAGCTGCTGGGCGATCAGACTGTCGTCGAGCTGCTGCTGACGCGCGGCGGTCAGGTCGTCGACCGCAACGTCTACTGGCTCTCGACCCAGCAGGACGTCGTCGACTGGGCGAAGACGAAGGGCAACCCGCAGGCGACCATGACCCAGTACGGCAACCTCACGCAGCTCCGGTCATTGTCCCCCGCGACCGTGAGCGCGACCGCGGTCACCCACCCGGACGTCGCCGGCGACGGCAACGACACCGAGACCGACGTGACGATCACGAACACGTCGAGGACGCCTGCCGTCGCGTTCTTCCTGCGCGCCGACGTCCGCCGCGGCTCAACCTCGGGCGCTCCGGCACTGGGCGACAACGAGGTCCTGCCGATCACTTGGAGCGACAACGACGTCACGCTGTGGCCGGGCGAGTCCGAGACGCTCCGCGCGACGTACAAGCGAAGCGCGCTCGGCGGCGCCTCGCCGGTCGTCAGCGTGTTCGGCTGGAACGTCGCGACGTCGGACGTCCCGGCGGCGCCGTAGTCAGCAATCGTGACCGACGAGGGCCTCGAGTTGTCGCTCGAGGCCCTCGTCGCCGGCCTCACGAATCTCCAGCGGCAACCCGATCCGCGCCGCGGCGCGTTCGGCCGCAGAGCGCGTGGCGGGGGTCGGCCGCTGCGCCAGCCACATCACGCGCGTGTAGTTCCCGAAGTAGTCATCGCGCAGCTCCGGGTACCGATCCAGGCCGAGCTCCCGCCACACCGTGTGCTCGAACGTCCGCGCCAGGAAGTCGGTCAGGACGTACGTGCCGGGCTCCTCCTCCAGAGCGTCGCGGACCTCGACACGCGCGAACACGTCGTAGCAGTGCTCGCCTCGAAGGCGCGGGACACCCAGCGCGTCGAGCGCCCCGTACGTGCCGCAGTCGCCGTACGCGAGGGCCACGACCTCGTGCCCGGCGGACGCCGCGGAGACCGCGGGCGGGATGCGCTCCGGATGGTTGTGCAGCAGCGCCGGCACGGGAATCACCTTCAGGTCCCAGCCCCGACGTCGCGCGATCCGGCGGACGTCGACCGCGAGCGCCCCACATGCGACGACCGTTTTCATCCCGGGAACGAGAGCTGGTCGACAAACATGTCGTTGAAATCCGCCCGCCCGGACAGCTCGACGTACTCGACCTCGCGCAGGATCGAGTGCGCCTCGGCCCGCTCGCGCACCGACAGCGCTGCGATCTTCGCCCCCTCCCCCGCGACATTGCCGGCGGACACGATCCGCGGCAACGCGATCTTCGGAACAAGCCCTATGCGCACCGCACTCAGAGGCGTCAGATAGGCGCCGAAGCTCCCCGCGAGCAGTACCTGGGTCACATCGGCGACCGAAACACCGAGCTCGCCCATCAGGATGCTCCACCCGGTGGCGATCGACGCCTTGGCGAACTGGAGCTCGCGCACGTCGCGCTGCGAGAGGAACACCGACGACTCGGGATCGGAGCCGCCGCGCCAGTCGAGCACGAACACCCGCTCCTTGTCGATCTTCGTCAGCCGATCGGCAAGACCCGGGTGCAACACGGCCGCCTCGTCGTCCGGCATGAACCGACCCGAGTGGTCGAGCAGGCCGCAATGGACGAGCTCGGCGACCGCGTCGACCAACCCCGACCCGCAGATCCCTACCGGCTCGATGTCCCCGATCACGTCCAGCGTGACGCCATCATCGGAAGAGATCTTGACGCCTTCGATCGCACCCTCAGACGCCCGCATCCCGCACCTAATCTGCGCCGCCTCGAACGCCGGCCCGGCCGGCGCCGCGGTCGCGACCACCCGCTCGTGCGAGCCGAGCGCAATCTCGCTGTTCGTGCCGACGTCGATGAACAACCTCAAACGACGGTCCCGCGTCAGACCGGTTGCCAGCATCCCCGCGACGATGTCCCCTCCGACGTACGCGCCGAGCGACGGGAACACGAACGCCGGGGCCCTCGGATGCACGGAAATCCCGAAGTCGCGTGCGAGCACGTCGCCGAACGAGTGGGTCGAGACCACGAACGGCGCCATCGAAAGCGGCTCCGGGTCGATCCCGAGCGCCAGGTGCATCATCGTGACGTTGCCGCACACGGTGATCTCGTACACCTCGCGCGGCTCGACCGCCCCCTCGGCGCAGACCTCATCGACGAGCGAGGCGAGAGTCTCGTGCGCCCGCAGCCGCAGCGCCTCGAGCGCGTCGGAATCCATCATCGTCGCGGAGATGCGCGTGATCACGTCCGCGCCGTAGGGCTGCTGTCGGTTCAGCATCGAGCGCACCGCGACGGGCTGGCCGCTCTCGAGGTCGAGCAGCGTGGCCACGACCGTCGTCGTACCGAGGTCGAACGCGATCGCGAACCGACGCGCGGTCGTGTCCCCGGGCTCCAACCCGACCAGCTCCTGATCCGCGACGACCGCGGTGACTTCGAAGCCGGACTGACGCAACACCGATCCCAACGAGCGCAGCACCTCGATCGAAGCGTGCGGCTCGAGGTCGTCGAGCTCGTCAAGCACGCGCTGGAGATCCGAGCGCTGGTCCTCCATCGACGGCTCGTCGAGCACCAGGTGGCGCTTCTGCACCGCCGGGCGCAGGATCACGTGGCGCCCGACGCCCGCCAAAGCCGCCTTGGGCCGCGTCTGCAAAGGCGGCACCTCGACGACCAGGTCGCCGCGCGCCGAGGCCCGACAAGCCAGCCGCCACCCGTCGCGCAGCTCGTCGGCCGTAAACGCGCGAGGGTCCAAGGGCCCTACTGGCACGTCCCCCGAGACGATCCGCACGCGACACTTCTTGCAAGTTCCGTGCCCGCCGCAGGTCGAGTCGATCGCGATCCCGTTCCAGCTCGCCGCGTCGAACACGGGCGTGCCGCTCGGGACACGGACCTCCGCGCCTTCGGGCAGGAAGCGCAGGCGGACGCGCTGCGAGCCGTCGTCGGGCGCCGGCGCCATCTCCTGCGCGAGCTCGAGCCTCCTGCGCTGCGGCGACACCCCGCTCACGACACGGGCGCCCCCTGGGCCACCGTCGCCTGACGCGCGCGATGCGCTGCGATCCAGTTGGCACCCCACTCGTCGTGGCCGAGCAGCAGATCGGACGCTCGGACGGCGTCGACGCACACCGCCGACGCCGACATGATCGCGCTGGTCAATCCCGCCGCCATCGCCATCGGCAGGAACGCCGCGTTCAGCACGAGCCGCTGGGGCAGCCCGAACGACACGTTCGAGGCGCCGAGGCACATATTCACGCCGAGCTCGTCGCGGATCAGGCTGATCGTCGCAAGAGTCGTCCGCACTGCCGTCGGGTCGGCGCCGACTGTCATCGCCAGCGGGTCGATCAGGACGTCGTCGCGCGCGATCCCGTAGTCGGCCGCCACCGAGACGATCTTCCGCGCGCACTCGAGCCGCTTCTCCGGGGTCTCCGGGATCCCGGTCTCGTCATTGGCGAGCCCGATCACGGCGGCCCCGTGGCGCGCGACCAGCGGGAGGATTTCGGATAGCCGATCGTCCTCGGCCGTGACCGAGTTCACCAGCGCCCGGCCCTCGTACACCGACAGGCCGGCCTCGAGCGCCTCGATCACCGACGAGTCGATGCAGATCGGCACGTCGACCGCGGCCTGGACGGTCCTCAGCATGCTCGCCAGCAGCTCGGCCTCGTCGACAAGCGGGATGCCGGCATTGACGTCGAGCATGTCCGCGCCGGTCTCGACCTGGGCCACCGCGTCGTGGGTCACAGTCGACAGCTCGCCGCCCCGCAACTCCTCGGCGAACCTCTTGCGCCCAGTCGGGTTGATCCGCTCGCCGATGACGCAGAACGGGCGATCCGCCCCGATCTCCACGGTCTTCGACTGCGACCGCAGAACCGTGACCGAGCTCACGCGAGCACCTTTTCGCGCCGGAGTCCGATCAGTTCTTTCGCCTTCTTGACGGCGGAGGACGCGTCGGCCGAGTAGCCGTCGGCTCCGACCGCGTCTGCGTACTCCTGGGTGACCGGAGCGCCGCCGACCATCACGATGACCTGGTCGCGGATCCCCGCCTTCTCGAGCGCGTTGATGTTCGCCTTGAACATCGGCATCGTCGTGGTCAGAAACGCCGAGAACCCGACGACGTCCGGGTTGTGCTCCTCGATCTGCTCGATGAACTTCTCGGGCGGGACGTTGACGCCGAGGTCGATCACCTCGAAGCCCGCGCCCTCGAGCATGATGTTGCAGAGGTTCTTGCCGATGTCATGGACGTCGCCCTTGACCGTGCCCATCAGGAACTTCCCCACCTGCGCTGCGCCGGTGTCGGCGAGCAGCGGTCGCAGGATGTCGAGCGCGCCCTGCATCGCGCGGGCCGCGATCAGCATCTCCGGAACGAAGAAGTCGCCGCGCTCGAACCGCGCGCCCACCTCCTCGAGCGACGGGATCAGCGCGTCGTACAGCATCCGGTCGGGTGCCATCCCCTGTTCCAGCCCATCCTCCACGCCCTGCCTGACCACCGGCGCATTCCCGACCAGCGTCTCGTCATACAAAAGCTGGAGGATCTCTTCGTCTGTCACGCCGCTCGTTCTCCTTGGTCGCGATGGCCGAGGCGCCGGCTTAGCCCCCGCGCCTCGCTGGTCAAAATCGGATTCAGCTCGTCGATCCGCGCCGGCGTCATTCGCAGCGTCGGGCCTGAGATGCTGAGCGCCGCGATCACCTCGCCCCGGGCACCGCGTACCGGCGCCGCCATCGCGGCCAGCCCGATCTCGAGTTCGTCGATCGAGGTCGCGACGTCATCCCGTCGAACCGCCTGGAGCTCGCCGTTCGTCGCCACGGCCGCGTCCCCCGGCGCGCGGCCGAACGCCGCGAACACCTTGCCGTTGGCCGAATGCGCATAACCCACCGAGCGCCCTAGCCACTGTCCGGCCCCGAGGAAGTGCCGGCTGTCCACCTGGGCGATATGCTCGACTCCCTCGAGCCCGGGCACGGCCAGGTTGATCGTCTCTCCGGTTGCTTCGGACAGCGCGTCGAGCGCCGGCTTGGACAACTCGACGACGTTGCGCTCGAGCATGCCCCGCTCGGCGACTCGCAGGATCGCGGGTCCCGGTCGCAGACGCCCGCGCTCGCCGTCCTGCTCGATTAGCCCGCGCCGCTCGAGCGCGCTGACGAGCCGTGAGGCGGTGCTCTTGGGAAGCCCGGCGGCCGACGCGAGGTCGGTCAGCGCGACCGGCTCCTCGCTTTCGAGCACACGCACGAGCAGATCGGCGCCGCGATCGATCGCGGCGGTGCCGTGAGCCGGTGGCGCGCCAACTTGGAACTGTTGTTCCACGCGGTATAGATTACGGATTGAAGTCGTCAGGTCAACCCCCCGGCTGGGGGCCGTCGACCCAGATCCCACCCCAAGCCGCCGCCGTCAGGCGCCGCCGACAAAACTTCAAACTACTGAGGAGCCCGCCGTGTTCGTCAACACCATGCCCCGCTACGAGATCCTCAGCGAAGACGCGATGGCCGTGATCGATCGCGGCTGGAGGCGGCTCGTGTCCGAGATCGGGATCGAGTTTCTGCTCCCCGAGGCGGTCGAGCTACTAACGAGCGCCGGCCAGACGCTCGAGGACGAGAACCGGATCAGGTTCGACCCCGAGTTCATCCTCGAGCAGGTCGCCAAGGCTCCCCGCGAGTTCGAGCTCCAAGCCCGGAACCCGGCCAACACCGCGCACATCGGCGGGGACCACATGGTGTTCGCGCCGGTGTACGGCTGCCCGTTCATCCGGGAGGGCGACACCAGACGCGACGCCAAGATGGCCGACTTCGAGAACCTCGTGAAGCTCTCGCAGGCGTTCCCCGAGCTCGACTCCCCCGGCGGCACGATCTGCGAGCCCGAGGACCGGCCACTCGACTCGCGCCACCTCGACATGGTGTTCGCGCTCCAGACACTTTCCGACAAGCCGTACATGGGGTCGGTCACATCCGGTCCCAACGCCGCCGACACGATCAGGATGGGCGAGATCCTGTTCGGGGGCCGCGAACAAATCGAGCGCGCGCCGGTCTCGATCAGCCTGATCAACGTGAACTCGCCGCTCCGGTACGACGACCGCATGCTGGCGGCGATGTTCGAGTACGTGCAGGCCAACCAGGCCGTCGTCATCACTCCGTTCCTGCTGATGGGCGCCATGTCTCCGGTGTCGCTGCCGGCGACGCTCGTGCAACAGGTCGCCGAGGCACTCGCCGGTATCGCGCTCGCGCAGCTGATTCGCCCCGGCGCGCCCGTGGTGTTCGGGAGCTTCCTATCCAATACCGACATGCAGTCGGGATCGCCCTCGTTTGGCACGCCCGAGTCAGGCATCGGCGTGCTGTGCACCGGCCAGATCGCCCGGCGCTTCAACCTCCCCTGGCGCGGAGGCGGCGGCCTCAACGCGTCGCAGACCGTCGACGCCCAGGCCGCGTACGAGTCGCTGATGACGCTGCTGCCGACGTTCCTCGCCGGCACGAACTTCGTCATGCACTCGGCCGGCTGGCTCGAGGGCGGGCTCGTGTCCTGCTACGAGAAGTTCATCGTCGACGTCGAGCTCCTGCGCGAGCTACGCCACGAGTTCACGCCACTCGAGATCGACGAGGCGTCGCTCGCGTTCGACGCGCACACCGAGGTCGGGCCGGGCGGGCACTTCCTCGGTGCCGCCCACACGCTGGAGCGGTTCCGCGAGTGCTTCTACCGGCCGTTGTTGTCCTCGACCGAGAACTTCGACCGTTGGTCCAAGCGCGGCGCCAAGGACACCGCGGCGCGCGCGGCCGAGATCTGGCGCGCGATGCTCGAGGCCTACGAGCTGCCGCCGCTCGACGACGCGATCCGCGCCGAGCTCGATGAGTTCGTCGTGCGCCGGCGGGTCGAGCTCGGCGACTAGTACCTTCAGCGGCTTGAACCCGCGCGAGCTCCGGTTGCTGTTCCTGGTAGCCGGCGCGATCGTCTTCGTCGACACGATGTTCTACGCCGCGGTGGCGCCGCTGCTGCCGTCGCTATCGCGCGAGCTTCACCTCTCCAAGGCGTCCGCGGGCGTGCTCACCGCCGGGTACGCGATCGGGACCTTGATCGGCGCGATCCCGGGCGGCCTGCTCGCCGAGCGGGCCGGCCCGCGCATCACGCTGTACACGGGCCTCGCGCTGATGGGCGCATCGAGCCTGGCCTTCGGCCTCGTGGACAACATCGTCCTGCTCGACGCCGCGCGCGTCGTCCAGGGATTCGGCGGCGCCTGCACGTGGGCGGGGTCCCTGGCGTGGCTGGTCGCCGAAGTCCCGGCACGGCGGCGTGGGAGCGTGATCGGCGGGGCGCTCGCGGCCGGAATCGGCGGCGCCCTGTTCGGCCCGGTGATCGGGACGCTGGCGCACGCGCTGGGACGCGCCACCGTGTTCTCCGCGGTCGTGGTGGTCGCGGCGGCCCTGATGATCGCGGTCGCGAGCCTGCCCTCGCCCTCCCCGCTTCCGCGTGAATACGGACGGACGCGGCTGCTCGATCAGCTGCGCCGGCCGGTGATCGCGCTGAGCATGTGGCTGGTCGCGCTGCCCGCGATCGCGTCGGGGACGATGAACGTGCTCGGACCGCTCCGGCTCGGGCAACTGGGCGCGGGCGCGGCCGGGATCGGCGCCACGTTCCTCATCGCGGCCGCGGTCGAGGCCGCGATGAGCCCGGCCGTGGGACACGTGTCGGACGGGCGCGGCCGGATGCTCCCGCTCCGCGTGGGTCTCGGCGCGACCTCGATCGCACTCCTTTTCTTCACGGTTCCTCAGACGGCGGCCCTGCTGGCCGTGGTGATCGTCCTCGAGACGGTCGGCTTGGGCACGTTCTGGGCGCCGGCGATGGCGATGTTGTCCGATGCCGCCGACTCGTACGGCGTCAGCCAGGGCTATGCGATGGCGCTGATCAACCTCGCCTGGGCGGCCGGCCAGGTCGTCGGCGCCGGCGGCGGCGGCGCCCTCGCCAAGGCGAGCGGCGACGCCGTCCCGTTCGTGATCTCGGCGGTCCTGTGCGCGGCCACGCTCGGGCTGATGGTGATCCGTCCAGTCCGCGTGGCGCTGCCACGTTAGGCCTCGACGCCACGCGGGCGCCGATATAGACTCCGCTAACCGATGACTGATATATCAGTCGTCCCCGGCCGGCGCCGCGACGCGCCGCGCGGTCTGCTCGCCGACCGCGCCTATCGCGAGCTGCGCGATCGCCTCGTGACGCTGCGGATCGCGCCGGGCGCCCCGATCGACGAGGACCTGATCGGCCGCGAGCTGAAGATGGGCCGCACCCCGGTGCGCGAGGCGATCAAGCGGCTCGCCCTGGAGAACCTCGTCACGGTGTTCCCACGACGTGGGACGTTCGCCTCCGAGATCAACATCACCGATCTCGCCCACATCTCCGACGTGCGGGCCCACCTCGAAAGCCACGCCGCCTACCGAGCGGCGGAGCGGATCACGGATGCCCAGCGCGAGGAGCTGACAGGGCTGCTCGACGAGCTTCAAGCGAGCCGCGGCACCGACGATCTCGAGTCGCTGATGGAGCTCGACGCGCGCGTCCATCGGTTCATCTACCGGTGCGCCGCCAACCCGTTCCTCGAGGAGACGCTCGGGCGCTACTTCAACCTGTCGCTAAGGATCTGGTACCTGGTGATCGACCGGCTGCCGCACCTGTTCGCACGCGTCCATGAGCATCAGGACGTGCTGCTCGCGATCTCCGCCGGCCAGCCAGAGCGGGCCCGGGACATCCTCGCGGCGCACATCGCGACGTTCGAGAGCGAGATCCGGTCGGTCCTTTGAGCGGGGACGGCCGCTACTCGACCGACGTCGGCCACTGAATCCGGTCGCCCTGCATGTTCACCGCGGGGACACGACGCGCGGGGAGAGTCGACGCCGGAGACTGAGCTTGTTGCGGTCCGAACGCCGCGCGCGGCGACGCGCCCACGTAACGGCGCAGGTGCTGGACGGTGACGTCGTGCCCCATCTCGGTGACGGCGATGTAGCAGCGCTGGCTGAGGCTGTTGTGCGCGGACGTCACGAACAGGATCCGGAGCGGGTTCTCCGCGACCGGCGTCGGGACTTCTCCACGCAGGGGTTCCGGGCTGCGCCGCAGGACGTCCTCGAACTTCTTGGGCGCTTCCATGCGCGTTTGCATCGACCCCGCTCATGCGCCCCTGGAGTCGTCTGGACGGATTACGGAGTAACGGCCGTCCGAATCCTGACTCAGCCCGCGCCGCCGATAGTCAGAGGACGTCCCGCTTGATCACCCGCGCGCGTGCGGGCTCAGCACCACCGTCTGCAACTCGGTGAACGACTGCATCACGTGCGAGCCCCCGACGCGGCCGATCCCGCTGTCGGTGCCGGCCCGGCCGCCGAACGGGAGGTGCGCCTCCCAGTAGTTGCTCGACTCGTTGATGTTGACCCAGCCGGTGTGCACGCGATCGGCGAACTCGAGTCCGTCCTGGAGGTTGGCGGTGAAGATCGCCGCGAGCAGCCCGTAGGGCGAGGCGTTAGTGAGGTCGATCGCGTGCTGCAGCGAGTCGACCGCGACGACCGGGGCGATTGGACCGAAAGTCTCCTCGACCGCGACGCGGGCGTCGGCCGGCACGTCGGTGAGGATCGTCGGCTGCCAGTACAGCGACGTGGCGAAGCCGTCCGCCCGCGCGCCGCCGCTGATCACGCTTGCTCCCCGCGCGACGGCATCGTCCACGTGTTCATCCATCTTGACCGCGACCGGCTCGTTGTTGACCGGGCCCATCGTCGTCGCGTCGTCGAACGGGTCCCCGAGCAGGATCCGCTCGGTCACGCGTCGCGCCAGCAGCTCGACGAACTCGTCGCGCACCGCGCGGTGAACGAGGATCCGTTCGCCCGCGGTGCAGCTCTGACCGGCGCACAGGTAGCACGCGGTGAGCGTTGCGTCGACCGCCGCGTCGATGTCGGCGTCCTCCATCACGACCAGTGGGCCGTTGCCGCCCATCTCGAGCAGCGCCGCCTTACCGGCGGCCGCCTGCGCGACGAGCCGCCCGGTCGCGGTCGAGCCAATGAACGCGACGCCGTTCGTCCCGGGGTTGCGGGCGATCTCGTCGCCGACCACCGGGCCGGGGCCGGTCACGAGGTTGAACACTCCCGGCGGAAGGTCGGCTTCGACGATGCACTCCGCGAGCGCGACCGCGGACACCGCGGTAGACGGCGCCGGCGTCCACACGACCGCGTTGCCGCACGCGAGCGCGGGCGCGATCAATTCGGCCGGCATCGTGTACGGCCAGTTCCACGGGCTGATCACACCAACGACGCCGCGCGGCCGGCGCGCCAGCATCACGCGCTTGCCCGGGGAGAACGAGTTCGGCAGCTCCCCGCCAAGGCGCTTGGCGTCCTCGGCCGCCATCCGCCAGTACTCGACGAGCTCGTCGACCTCGCCGAACGCCTCGGCGCGCAGCGGCTTGCCCTGATCGAGCGTCAGCGTGCGGGCGAGTCGGTCGCGCCGCGCCTCGATCACGTCACCGACCGCGTGCATCTTCGCCGCGCGCTCAAACGCGGTCAGTCGTGCCCAGCCGTCGGCGGCGGCGCGCGCCGATTCGATCGCGCGCGTGGCGTCTGTGCGATCGCCCTGCGGAACGGTGGCGATCAGCTCACCGGTTGCCGGACTGGTGGCGTCGAAGGTCTCGCCGCTGGCGCTTGGCTGCCAGCTGCCGCCGACGAACATCTTTTGCGCGGTTTGAGTCGCCATGAATCCCCTTGGGTCCCGGGTCCCGGTCGCGTTGACACAATTCGACAACTGATATATAACCGCCCGATCAGGCCTGGGTCAATGGATTCGAGGGTGCGCTCAGAGGCCGCCAGACGCGGGCGAAGGCCGGTGTGTTCGATGTCCGCGCGACACCGCGCGGACCGGGGAGGTTGACGATGGCAGCCGTAGGAGAAGCTCCGCAGACCAGCGGCGTTTCGTCGGACAGCAACGAGCTTGCAGGCTTCGGCTACAAGCAGGAACTGGATCGTTCGCTCGGAAGCTTCTCCGCGTTCGCGGCGGGCTTCAGCTACATCTCGATCCTGACCGGCGTCACAGCCCTGTATGGGTTCGGCTACCTGAACGCCGGGCCGGGCGTCTGGTGGACGTGGCCCGTGGTCGTCTTCGGCCAGATCCTGGTCGCGCTGTGCTTCATGGAGATGGCCGGCCAGTATCCGATCGCCGGGTCCGTGTACCAGTGGTCCAAGCAGATCTCGAGCGGTTACACGTCGTGGATGACGGGCTGGATCTACATCGTCGGCGCGATCGTCACGATCGCCGCCGTGGCGGTCGACTGGCAGATCGTCCTGCCCCAGGTCACGACCAAGCTCCAGTTCTTCGGAACGTCGGCTGACGCCGGCACGTACCTGACCAAGCATGGGGCCCAGAATGCGCTGCTGCTCGGCGCGATCCTGGTCGCGATCACGACCACGATCAACATGCTCGGCGTCAAGCTGATGTCGCGTATCAACAACATCGGCGTGACGTGCGAGCTCATCGGCTCGACGATCCTCGTGATCCTGCTGCTGTTCAACGCGCACCACGGACCGCAGATCATCGTCCACTCTTACGGCTTCGGCGCCGGCCATCCGTGGGGCTACTTCGGGGCGCTGCTCGTCGGCGGCCTGCTGAGCGCGTACGTGATGTACGGGTTCGACACCGCGGGGACGCTCGCCGAGGAGACCAACAACCCGCGCAAGCACGCACCGCCGGCGATCATCCGCGCGATCGCGGCGGCCGCGATCATCGGCGGTCTCGTGATCCTGCTCGCGTCGATGGCGAACAAGAACGTGCTCGACAAGAACATCGGACTCCTCGGCCTTCCCTACGTCATGAAGCAGGCGTTCGGGAACACCGTCGGGAACATCTTCCTGATCGACTGCGCGATCGCGATCTTCGTCTGCTGCCTCGCCGTGCAGACGGCGACGATCCGGATGATGTTCTCGATGGCGCGCGACAACCGGCTGCCGGCCGGCTCTGCGGTCGCGCGCGTCTCGGGCCGTCGGAAGGTGCCGATCGTGCCGGCGCTCGTGACGGGCGGCCTGACACTGGTGCTGCTGCTGATCAACATCGGCAACCAGAGCGCGTTCCTCGTGCTCACCTCGCTCGCGATCATCATGTTCTACATCGCGTACCTCGGGGTCACGGGCCCGATGCTCGTCAGGCGCCTGCGAGGCCAGTGGCCGAGGCCCGATCACGGCCCGTACTTCTCGCTGGGTCGCTGGGGGACGTTGGTCAACTTCTGCGCGGTCGTCTACGGCGCGCTCGTGACGATTAACATCGCCTGGCCGCGCAACGCGATCTACAACTCGCTCGGCACGCGACATTGGTACTGGCAGTGGTCGCCGTTCCTGTTCGTCGGTGCGATCGTGATCATCGGCACGATCTACTACTTCACGGTTCAGGTCAAGAAGGGCAGCGACGTGCTGGAGGAACACCGGGCCAATGTGCCGGATCTCGAACACCTGCCCGCGATGGGTGAGATGGCGCCATGATCGACGCCGGCGAGTTCGACTATGTGATCGCCGGCGGCGGCACCGCCGGCTGTGTCGTGGCGGCCAGGCTGTCCGAGGATCCGAACGTCACCGTGTGCCTGTTGGAGGCGGGCCCGTCGGACGTCGACGACCCGCGGATCCTGCGGCTCGAGGACTGGATGTACCTGCTCGACTCGGGCTACGACTGGGATTACCTGATCGAGCCCCAGGCCAGAGGCAACAGCTTCCTACGCCACGCTCGGGCCAAGGTGCTCGGCGGATGCTCATCGCACAACTCGTGCATCGCGTTCTGGACGCCGAAGGAGGACCTCGACGAGTGGGCCGCGACGGGGAACGACGGCTGGAGCTCGGCCGAATGCTGGCCGCTGATCAAGCGCCTCGAGACCAACGACGGGCCCGGCGACCACCACGGTCGCGACGGCCCGGTGAACATCCGGACGGTGCCGCCCGACGACCCGTGCGGCGTCGCGATCCTCGAGGCGGCGGCGCGGGCCGGGCTGCCGACGAGCCTGTTCAACGAGGGCCACACCGTGACCAACGGGGCGGGCTGGTTCCAGATCAACTCCTCGGCGGACAACACCCGGATGTCGTCATCGCACGCGTACCTGCACCCAATTCTGGGCTCGCGTCCGAACCTCGAGATCCGGACGGCGTGCTGGGTCAAGCGGGTGGCGCTCGACCATGGGCGGGCGACCGCGGTCGAGTACCTCACGCCCGATCTGCTGACGCAGGCGTCGGTGCTCGCGCGGCGCGAGGTGATCCTGAGCGCCGGGGCGATCGACACGCCGAAGCTGCTGATGCTGTCGGGCGTCGGCCCCGGCGAGCACCTGCACGAGTTCGGAGTCGAGACGATCGTCCACTCGCCGGGCGTCGGGGCGAACCTCGACGACCACGTCGAAGGGATCGTGCAGTGGGACGCGAAGAAGCCGATGATCCGCACCTCGACGCAGTGGTGGGAGATCGGGCTGTTCTCGACGTCCGAGCCCGGTCTCGACCGGCCCGACCTGATGATGCACTACGGGTCGGTGCCGTTCGACATGAACACCGCCCGCTGGGGCTACCCGACGACCGAGAACGGCTTCTGCCTGACGCCGAACGTGTGCCGCGGCCGCTCGCGTGGAACCGTCCGCCTTCGGTCGTCCGATTACCGCGACCGCGCGCGTGTCGATCCCCGCTACTTCACAGACCACGACGGGCACGACGAGCGCGTGATGGCGTACGGGATGCGGCTGGCCCGGAAGATCGTCTCGCAGCCGGCGATGGCCGAGTGGGCCGGCGCCGAGCTCGCGCCCGGTCCGGACGCCCAGACCGACGACGAGCTCGTCGACTACATGCACAAGACCCACAACACGGTCTACCACCCGGCGTGCAGCTGCCACATGGGGCCGGACTCGGACCCGTTGGCGGTCGTCGACTCGCGCCTCCGAGTGCGAGGAGTGCGCTCGCTGCGGATCGCGGACGGCTCGATACTCCCGTTCCTGCCGGCGATCAATCCGTGCATCACGACGATGATGATCGGCGAGAAGTGCTCCGACATGCTGAAGGAGGACGCGGCGCGGGGAGCCGAGGCCGCAGCGCCGGCCGCAGTCGGTTAGTGGTCGTCGTCATCTAAGGTCCCGAGCATGAGCGCCACCACGGCGCCCGAGGTATCCCGCTTTCTCCACGAGCATCCGCCGTTCGACGCGCTCGATGATGGCGAGATCGAACGCGTGGCCGCGGCGGCGGAGATCGAATTCCACCGCGCCGGCGCGACGATCTTCTCGCAGGGCGCCGAGCCCGTTGAACACCTGAGGGTCGTCCGGGCGGGCGCAGTCGAGATCGTTTTCGACGGCCGGGTCCTCGATCTCCTCGGCGAGGGCGAGCTGTTCGGCCACGCCTCGATGCTGTCGGGCCTTCCAACCGGGTTCGAGGCCCGCGCCGGCGAGGACACGGTCTGCTACCGGATCCCCGCCGAGGTGGCGCAGGAGCCGCTGTCGCGCCCGGCGGGGCTGCGCTTCGTCGCTCGTTCGCTCCTGGACATTCGCTACGAGGGCGGCGCGGCGGTCGCCACCGAGCCCGGCGTCGATCCGCCACTGCAGCCCGTCGGGTCGCTCCTGCGCGGCGACCCAGTGGTGTGCCAGCCCGACACCGCGATCCGCGAAGTCGCGGAGCTGATGACCGCCGCCCATGTCACGTCCGCGGTCGTCAACGTTGGCGACGGCTCGCTCGGGATCCTCACCGACCACGACCTGCGCACGCGAGTGGTCGCGTCCGGGCTCACCGGGGACGCGCCGGTGTCGGCGGCGATGTCGGCGCCGGCCTACACGTGCCCGCCGGATCGGCTAGGGGGCGACGTCCTGCTCGACATGCTCGACCGCGGCTTCCGACACTTCCCGGTGGTGTCGGCGACCGGGACGATCCTCGGGGTCATCGAGGAGATCGACCTCGTCGCCGCGCAGACGCGCTCGTCGTTCTACCTGCGACGCCGGATCGCGCGCGCTCAGACCGTTGATGAGCTGATCGAGGCCGCGCGCGAGTTGCGCCCGACGGTGATCGCGATGCACGACGCGCACGTCGGGGCTGCGAACGTGTCGGCGGTCTACTCGGTCGTCGTGGACGCTCTGACGCGCCGGCTGCTCGAGCTGTCCGTGGTCGAGTCCGGTGAGGGGGGCGTCGAGTTCGCGTGGCTGGCACTGGGTAGTCAGGCACGGCGGGAGGCGGTCCCGAGCTCCGACGTCGACAGCGCGATCGTGTGGTTCGGCGCGCCGGACGATCCTGCCGTCAAGACGCGACTGATCGGTGTCGGCGCGACGGTGGTGTCGCAACTCGAGGCATGTGGTCTGCATGCCGACGAGCACGGAGCGACCGCATCCGATCCGCGGTTCGTGCGCTCGCTGGAGTCCTGGCAGCGCGCGGTTCTCAGCTGTATCGACGACCCGACGCAGGACAAGGCGCTGCTCATCGTCTCGGTGCTCGTCGACAGCCGGCCGGTGTGGGGCGTCCACACCGGGACGCCGGTCGCCGACACCCTCCGCTTCGCGCCGAGCAACCCCGCCCTGCTTCGCTTGCTCGCGCGGTTCGCGCTGTCCCACCGCCCGCCGACCGGCTTCTTCCGCGGACTCGTGGTCGAGCCGACCGGCGAGCACCGCGGCCAGCTCGACCTCAAGCATCGCGGCGTGCTCCCGATCGTCGACCTGGCCCGGTGGGCCGGCATCGCCGCTGGCGTGACCACCGCTTCCACGGTCGAGAGGCTGCGCGCGGCCGCCGCCGGCGGAACCCTGTCCGAGACTCACGCGCGGACGCTCGAGGACGCGTTGACGCTGATCACGGATCTGCGAGTGGAGCATCAGGTGGACCGATTGCGCGCCGGCGAGGAGCCCGATGACTTCGTCGACCCGACGACGCTCACCGGGCTCACGCGGAGTTATCTGCGCGAGGCGTTCCGCGCGGTCGCGTCGGTCCAGAAGCGGGTCGCGGCGGAACTGAAGCTGGGCGTGCGATGAGGGACGATAGATTGGCGTCCATGACCTGGGATTGGCGCGACTGGAGACCCGCGATCTGGCTGACGATGCTCGGCATCGCGGCCATCCTGCTGGTCAGTCCTTTCTATATCGGCGCGCTCTTCTTCGGCGCGGCGATCGGAGCCGCGATCCGGATCAACCAGCGGCGCCGGCGGGCCGTGGCAGCCGCTGCCGCGAAGCCGCGTCGACAATCCGGATCTCGGCGCCGGCGGTGAGCTTCAGGCGAGCGGCCTCGGGGTGATGCGCGCCGCTTCGCAGCGGTCGCCGGTGGGCCGGCAGTAGCACGAGGTCGAACCCGCCGTCACCTGCGAACTGCGCCAGCGAGGGCTCGGAGCCCTCGATCAGCAACATGAACTTTGCGTGCTCGCCGGCCCGACCGAGCCGCTCCCGGGCTTTGCCGAGGTCCCGCGCCACCGAGTCTGCGACCGCCTCGTTGTATTCGACGGCCGAGTTGCCGCAGCGCGGCCCAGATGGCGCCTGGGGCGCGACGGCGACGACCGTGAGCGCCGCGCTCGCCTGCTCCGCGAGCTCGCGCCCGGTGTCGATCGCGGCCGCGCCGGCACGGCTGTGCTCGTACAGCACCAGGACGCGTTCAGTCGCGGATTTCACGGATCACCCGACAGGGGTTGCCGTAGCAGAGGTGGCCGGCGGGCATGTCCTTGGTGACGACGCTCCCGGCCCCAATGGCGGTGTCCACGCCGATGCTAACGCCAGGGAGCACGATCACGCCGCTCGCGAGCCATGCGCCGTCGCCGATCGTGACCGGCATGGCCGTCTCCGTGCCACGGCGGCGCTCGACCGGATCCAGAGGATGGAGCGCGGTCAGCAGCTGCACGCCGGGACCGATCTGGACGTCGGCGCCGATCGTCACCTTGGCGCCGTCGAGCACGACCGCGCCGTAGTTGATGAACGTCCGGGCGCCGACCGTGATGTGGTAACCGTAGTCGCACTCGAACGGTGACATCACCTCGGCGTCGTCGCCGAGCTCCCCGAGTAGCTTCTCGAGGATCGACCGCCGCTCGGCGGTCTCGGCGAAGCTCGTCGCGTTGAACCGCTCGCACACCAGGCGGCACTGTTTGCGCTCCTCGAGCAACGCCGGGTGGTTGGCGAGATACGGCTCACCGCGCAACATCCGGTCTTTTTCTGGGTCCAAGCGGCCATCCTGACACGGTTGGTGGTGGTTTCGTCCGACGCCGCACCGATCATTGTGTCCACGTGAGCTGGAGATCGACTCGGGCGACGGGCCAGGGGGGCGACGACGTCCGTCAAGTTGCCGTTATCGACCTCGGCTCAAACTCGTGGCGCCTGGTCGTGTACATGTTCGCGCCGGGCGATTGGTGGAAGCTCACGGATGAGATCTGGGAGACGGTGCGGATCAGCGCCGGCCTGGCCCAGACCGGCCGCCTCAGCGACGCCGGGATGGGACGGGGGCTGGAGACGCTCGCCGTGTTCGAGCGTTTCTGCGCCGCGCACGGCCTTGGCCCGGACGCGGTCCACGCGGTCGCGACCAGCGCCATCCGCGACGCCACCAATGGCGAGATGTTCCTCAAGGCCGCGCGCGCCGCCAGCGGCCTGACCATCGAAGTGATCTCCGACGAGGACGAGGCGCGCTTCGGCTACGTGGCCGCGATCAACAGCTCGACGATGACCGACGGCGTCGTGCTCGAGACCGGTGGCGGCAGCATCCAACTGATCGAGGTGGCGGACCGCCGCCCGGTGTCGCTGAACTCGTATCCGCTGGGCGCCGTCCGGGTCACCGAGCAGTTCCTCCCCGGGCCGGGTCCGGCGAAGAAGCGGGACCTGCAGCGGGTTCGGGCGCACGTGCGGGAGGTACTGGCCGATGAGACCGGGCTCGCCGGCGCCGGAAACCGGATCGTCGGCATGGGCGGCGCCGTGCGCAACCTCGCCGCCGCCGCCCAGCGTATGGTCGACCAGCCGGACATCGGCGTGCAGGGGTTTGTGATCACCCGCGAGACGCTCGCCGAGCTCGTCCAGACGCTGGCGGCGCTTCCCGTCGACGAACGCGGGGACGTGCCCGGCATCAAGGTCGGGCGCGGGGACATCATCCTCGCGTCCGCGCTGGTGATCGAGACGGTCTTGGAGCTAGGGTCGTTCGCCGGGATCGAGGTCACCGAGGCCAGCCTCCGCGACGGCGTGTTCATCGCCCGAGAGCTGCTCGCGGACTCCCCGGAGCCGCTGTTCGAGGACGTCCGCGTGGCCGGCGTGCGCAACCTCGCGATCCAGTACGAGTCGGACCTCCCCCATGTCGAGCACGTCGCGCTGCTGTCGCTACAGATGTTCGACTCGCTGTCCGGCGCCGGCCTGTTCGAGCCCCGCCCGGGCGAGCGTGAGCTGCTGTGGGCGGCCGCGATGCTCCACGATGTCGGGATGACGATCTCCTACGACGACCATCACAAGCACTCGTACTACCTGATCGTCAGCGCCGAGCTGCCGGGCTTCGATCCGCGCGAGCGCGCACTGATCGCCCAGATCACGCGCTACCACCGCAAGGGGGCAGCCAAGCTCGGCGAGGTCGCCGCCCTCACCTGCCCAGGCGACGAGGAGCTGCTCGATCGCTGCTCGGTGATCCTGCGGCTGGCCGAGCACCTCGAGCGCGGCCGCGACCAGTCGGTCCGCGAAGCGCGGCTGCGCGCCAACGGGCACGGCGTGGACCTGCACCTCGAGGCCGCCGGTGACCTTACGCTGCCGCGCTGGAGCGTCGAGCGCTACGGGGACGGCGAGGCGTTCCAGCGGGTGTTCGGCCGGCGCCTGCTGATCGGTTAGCCGGGGGGCTGACGGGTCCTCGGCCGTTCACCAGGAAGTTGCCACTCCCACTAGAGTTGTCTGCATGCTCTGGCTTCTGCGACACGCCGAAGCGGAAGACGGCTTGCCGGATGACGAGCGCCCGCTGACCGAGCGCGGCGCGATGCATGCCGACGCCGCGGGCCGGACGCTGGCGGTGCTCGGCGTGCATCTCGACGCCTGCCTGAGCAGTCCGAAGCTTCGCGCGGTTCAGACCGCGGAGCGAGCATGCGAGCCATTGGGCGTGCCGGTCACCATCGAGCGGGCGCTGTCGGGCGAGCCGTTTGACGTGGAGGCGCTGACCGCCGGGCTCGTCGACGTGTTGCTGGTCGGACACGACCCGTCGTTCTCGCTGCTGCTCCATGATCTGACAGGGGCGCAGGCCAGGATGAAGAAGGGCGGTCTCGCGGGAATCTCGAAGGGCGAACTGGTCACGCTGCTGCGGCCGTCCGAGCTGAGCGCGATTGCCAAGGCGAACGTAGGAGTGACATGAGCGACACACAGCTGGAGACGGGGCAGGCCACGACGACGGACGCGCCGGCGGATGGGCGCCCGGAGGCGGACGCGGCTCTCCACGCGATCGCCGACCCCGCGGTCTACATCAACCGCGAGCTGTCGTGGCTGGATTTCAACGACCGCGTGCTCCAGCTCGCCGAGGACGAATCGCTGCCGCTGATGGAGCGGGTGAAGTTCCTCGCGATCTTCACCACGAACCTCGACGAGTACTTCATGGTCCGCGTCGCCGGCGTCCACGACCAGCTCGATGCGCGCGTCGACGCCCGCGGACCAGACGGCCTGTCGCCGACGCAGGTGCTCCAAGGGATCTCCGAGAAGGTGCGCGATCTCGACCGCCGGCAGGCCCACGAGTTCACCGAGATCATCCGTCCCGAGCTCGCCAGGAACGGGATCCGCATCGTCGGCTGTGAGGAGTCCTCGGCTCCGGCAAGCCTGATCGCGCGTCACTTCCGCGAGGAGATCTTCCCGGTGCTGACGCCGCTCGCGATCGGTCCTGGCCGGCCGTTTCCTTACATCTCGAACCTGTCGCTGAGCCTGATCGTCCGGCTGCACGACCCCGACCTCGACCAGGAGGTCTACGCGCGCGTGAAGGTGCCCAAGGAGGTCCTACCTCGGTTCGTCGAGATCTCTCCGGAGACGTTGATCCCACTTGAGCAGATCATCGCCAAGCATCTCGACGCCCTCTTCCCCGGTATGGACATCCTGAGCTACGACATGTTCCGGGTCACTCGCGACGCGGACTTCGAAGTCTCCGACGAGGCCGACGACCTGCTCGAGGCGGTGGAGGACGAGCTTCGGCGCCGGCGCTTCGGCGAGGTCGTCCGGGTCGAGGTCGGCGCCACCATGGACCCGGCGATGCGCACCCGGCTGATCGAATGGCTCGACGTCGACGAGGTCCAGGTCTACGACGTCGAGGGCATGCTCGACCTCAGCGACCTGTGGCAGATCGCCGGCCTCGAGGGCCATTCTGAGATCCGCCAGGTGCCGTGGACGCCGATCACCCACCCGGCCTTCGGCCCCACCCCAGTGGATCAGGACGACCAGCCCGACGTGTTCGCCCCGATGCGTACGCGCGACATCCTCGTCCACTACCCGTACCAGTCGTTCGCGACGAGCGTCGAGCGGTTCGTCAAGCAGGCCGTCGACGACCCGAACGTGCTCGCGATCAAGATGACCGTGTACCGCACCTCGGACGATTCCGCGCTCATTCCCTCGCTGATCGAGGCGGCCGAGAAGGGCAAGCAGGCCGTGGCGATGGTGGAGCTGAAGGCCCGCTTCGATGAGCGGCAGAACATCGGCTGGTCGCGAGCACTGGAAGAAGTCGGGGCGCACGTCGTCCACGGGATCCCGGGGCTCAAGACCCACGCGAAGGCGATTCTCGTCGTCCGCCGTGAGCGCGGCGGAGTTCGCCACTACGTGATGATCGGCACCGGCAACTTCCACGCGAAGAACGCTCGGCTGTACGAGGACTTCGGGCTATTCACGACCGATCGCGAGCTCGGTCAGGAGGTCGCGAACCTGTTCAACACACTGACCGGCTACAGCCATCCGACGCGCGAGCGCAAGGTCCTGGTGGCGCCGCATTCGATGCGGGGGCCGCTGATCGAGGAGATCGACCGAGTGATCGCCGCGAAGGAGGCCGGCGAGCCGGCGCGGATCGCGATGAAGATGAACTCGCTCGTCGACCAGGCGTGCATCGAGGCGCTGTATCGCGCTTCGCAGGCCGGCGTCCCCATCGACATCAACGTCCGCGGGATCTGCGGCCTGCTCCCGGGCGTGCCGGGCGTCAGCGAAACGATCAACGTCGTCTCGATCGTCGGGCGTTTCCTCGAGCACTCCCGCATCTACTCGTTCCATCGAGGCGACGACCACGTCTACTACATCGGCTCGGCCGACCTGATGCCCCGCAACCTCGACACGCGCGTCGAGTTGCTGGTGCCGGTCGAGGATCCCGAGCTTCAGCTCGAGCTCGAGGACACGATGGAGCGCTGCTTCGCCGACGACACCAACGCCTGGACGCTCGATTCCGAGGGGGCGTGGACGCGGCGCGAGGGGCGGACGCGCAGCGTGCATCGCGAGCTCATGGAGCGAACGCTGCAGCAGGCCTCGGCCGCAGCCTCTTAGCCCGCCGGCGCTTTAGTTGCCGCGGCCGGCGCTAGGCCGGCCGCAACAGTTCGCTCATTCCCTATTTACTGCCAGGAGAATTTGGTTTTAGGGGGTCCCGAAGCCCTGGCCCTGCTGGGTCTGGGTGCTCGCGCTCGCCGGCTGAGAGCCCAGCGTGAGCTGGATCTTCTTCGTCTGTCCGCCGCGGTTGACCGTGAGCGTTACGGTGTCGCCGGGGGCGTAGTTGGCGATCGTGGCAACGAACTGGTTGACCGAGGCAACCGCCGTGCCATTGACGGCCGTGATCAGGTCGCCCGGCTGAAGGCCGGCCTTGGCCGCCGGCGAACCGGACTGGATCGGCGCCGCTCCCGCGGTGGAGCTGTTGTTCCAGATCGCCGCACCGCCGGACACGCTCGGGTTGAGGCTGACGCCCACCCAGGCGTTGTGGGCCTGGCCGGTGGAGATGATCTCGCGAGCGACCCTCGCGTCGCCGTTCGACGGGGTCGCGAACCCGACGCCGGAGCTCGAGCCCTCGCCCTGGCCGTTGGTGTTGTTGGTCTCGATCTGATCGTTGAGCCCGATCACCTGACCGGCCGCGTTGAGCAGCGGTCCGCCCGAGTTGCCCGGGTTGATGGGGGCGTCGGTCTGGATCGCGTTCGGAATCGTGAATTGGTTCGGCGAGTTGATCGTGCGGCCAACGGCGCTGACGATTCCCGCCGTCACCGTGTTGGGCAGGCCGAACGGGCTGCCGATCGCGATCACGCTATCGCCGACCTGAACGGCGTTGGAGTCGCCCATCGCGAGCGGATGCAGCTGGGACGCGGGGACCCCCTCGACGCGGATGACCGCCAGGTCGGCGCCCGTGTCGGAGCCGACGAGCTTCGCCGACGCCTTGACCTGATTGGGGAACGTCACCGTGATCTTGTTGGCCCCGGACACGACGTGCTCGTCGGTCAGGATGTCGCCCTTCTTGTCGAACACGACGCCGGCGCCCTCGCCCTCGGTCTGCTGCGACTGACCGAAGCCGAAAACACCGCCGGTGTTCTGAGTGGAGGAAGTCGTGATGTCGACCACGCCCGGACCGACCTGGCGGTAGATCTGGTTGATCGTCTCGGGGCGACCGCTGTTGAAGCTTGTTGGTACCGCCGGCGCGCTCGACGGTTGCACGACGGTCGTAGTCGTGACCGAGTGCGTGGTTGTGCTGCCGTTTGCCACGGCCAGCGCGATTGCCCCGCCGGCAATCGCGCCCCCGACAATCGGGAGCACACGGCTCAGGCCTTTCATGAGTTGGTGTCTCCTAGCAAATGCATGGCTGTTGTTTCGGTGTTCCCAGTACAGCAGGTACCCATGAGAGACCAGTCAGAAATGCATGAGAGCCGCATAAGAGTGCCGGCTGGGCGGTTGTTGCCGGCTAGGCGGTTGGGGCCGGCTGGAACAGCTGCGGGAGCACACCCGGCTTCGCCGGCGGCTTGGGCGCGCTGGGATTCGCCGGCGGTGCCCCGGGATTCGCCGGCGCGCCGGGCGCGGCGCCCGCCGGCGGCTTCTTGAACGCCGGACCGTACGGCCCCGGCCATCCCCCATATCGACCTGGGCCGCCTCGGAAGGACCCGTGCAGCGCCTTGGAGGCGCCGAGCCCCTTCTGGTTGATCCGCTGGCTCAGGGTGGTCGAGAAGCGGCTGAGAATCTGCTTCTCCTTCGCCGCGGTGATCGCTTTCCGGGCGACGGCCGCGTCGAGGGCCTTCTTGATCGGAGCGGTCATCGCCTGCTCGAGGCCGGCAACGGTCTTGCCCTTCGAGGTCGCGATCTGCGCCAGCGACTTGCCACTTTGTAGTTGCTGGATCAGCTGGGCGTTGGTCAGCCCGAGGTAGCTCGCCGCGGCCCCGAGCCCGAAGCCGGGGAACCCGAACCCAAACGGGCGGCCGCCGAATCCGCCCGGGGGACCTGACTTGAACGCGCGCGGCCCGGCGAGGCCGGGGGTCAGCGGCAGGAGCGGCGCCGGGCCGCCGCTCCCCAGCCGCTGCTCGAGCGCGTTCGCCTGCGCCTGAGTGAGCTGGCCGGCCTTGACCTCGGCCTGGAGTTGATCGATCGACGCGCCGTTGAGGGCCGAGGTCAGCTGCTGCGGGGTGACATGGAGACGCTTGGCGACGTCGTTCAGGAACGCCTGGCGGCTGCTCGGACCGGAACTCTGTGTGGCGGCGTACGCGCCGCCGGCAAATGCGGCTACTCCCAGCGCCGCCAGCCCGATCACGAGGTTTCGCTTGAGACTGCGATGCAACGTGCGCTCCTCCAGTTGGCCGGGCGCTCCGTAGACGGCGCGCCCGTGGGCGCACTCTTTCAGGCTAGTTTGAGAGAACCGTAAGAACTTCAGGCACCCTTGCCCTGTGGATCTTTTGCAGGCGCTCGGCTTCCCGCGCCGGCGCGGTTTCGAAGCGCTCCGTCGTGATCCGGACGGTCAGGAACCCCGCGGCGAGCCGCTCCGCGTCGCGATCCCGGTCGACCGGTGGCGCCCCGCTGACTGCTCCTCGCCGGGTGCGGGGCGGGTCGGGTTTAACGGCGGGCCACCTGGAGGGAGTGTGGCCGGGTCCGCCCGGATCGATGCTCCCGGAGAGACCTGCAAAACACGACAACTGACGCGATCCCGACTGACCGTGTCGTACTACGCACGCCACCTCTTGAGAGGCGACGACGCCCGAAGTCTCCCCCCCTACGGGGCCAAATCCACGAAGTAGTCGAGAGCCGCTGGGTTCGCCAAAGACTCGCGGGACGCGGCCTCTTCGGGCGGCGTCCCCATCAGGATTCGCTTGACCGGCACCTCCAGGACCTTCCCAGAGAGCGTCCGCGGGACCTCGGAGATCTGTCGGATCTCGTCGGGCACATGCCGGGGCGAGCAGTCCTCGCGGACCCGCCGGCGAATCTCGCCAATCAGGTCATCATCGAGTGAGACGCCCTCGCGCAAAACCACGAACAGCGGCATCCACGCCTCGCTGCCCTCCCGGGGCACGTCGACCACGAGCGCGTCCGTCACCGCATCGACGGCCAAGACGGCCCGGTAGATCTCCGAAGTGCCCATCCGCACCCCACCCCGGTTGATCGTCGAATCGGATCGGCCATAAATCAGGGCCGTCTCCCGCGAGGTGATCTCGATCCAGTCGCCGTGGCGCCAGATCCCTGGGTACATCTCGAAGTAGCTCTCCCGGTAGCGCTCACCCGAAGGGTCGCCCCAGAAGTAGACCGGCATCGACGGCATCGGCCTCGTGATCACGAGCTCCCCGACCTCCTCTATCAGCGGCTTGCCCTCGGGATCCCACGACTCGATCGCCGCCCCCAACGCGCGGGCCTGCAGCTCGCCCATGTACACCGGCAGCGTCGGCACGCCACCGACGAACGCCGTGCAGAGGTCGGTCCCGCCCGAGGTCGAGAACAGCCACGTGTCGGAGCCAAGCTGGTCGTAGACCCACTCGAACGCCTCGGGCGACAGCGGCGATCCGGTCGATCCGACCGACCGCAGCGCGCTCAAGTCCCGCCCCTCCGAGCGAAGCGAGATCCCATCCTTCATGCACGCGCTGATGAATGCCGCGCTCGTGCCGAAGCACGTCATCCCGCTGTCCGCGGCCAGATCCCACAACGTGCCCAGCGACGGATACCCCGGATTGCCGTCGAACAGGACGATCGACGCGTCGGTGAGCAGCATGCCGACGATGAAGTTCCACATCATCCAGCCGGTCGTCGTGAACCAGAACAAACGATCCCCGGCCTGGGCGTCGAGGTGCAAAGACGCCTTCTTCAGGTGCTCGAGGAGGATCCCGCCCTGCCCGTGGACGATCGGCTTCGGAAGCCCCGTGGTGCCGGACGAATACAGCACCCACAGCGGGTGATCGAAGGGCAACTGGGCGAACTCCAACGAGTCGGAAGGCCCGAGGAAGCCGTCTTCCCAACCCGATCCGGATAGATACCCGAGCCGCACGACCCGCGACAGCGACGGGATCTCGCTGGCGATCCGATCGACCGCATCGGAGCGATCGAACTCCTTACCGCCGTAGCGATAGCCATCCACGGCCAGCAGCACCTTGGGCTCGATCTGCGAGAAACGATCGACGACGCTCCTCACACCGAACTCGGGCGCGGCCGACGACCACACCGCGCCGATCGAGGCACACGCGAACAGCGCCGCGACCGTCTCGGGGATGTTCGGCATGTACGCCGCGACACGGTCGCCTTCGCCCACCCCCGACGCCCGCAACCCCGCGGCGATCGACGCCGTCAACGACCGCAGCTCACCCCACGTCATCGAAGCCAGCTCGCGGGACTCCGACGCGTGCTGGATCGCCAACGCGTCAGGGTCCTTCCCCGCGAACATGTGGTCGGCGTAGCTGAGCCGCGCGCCCGGGAACCACGTCGCGCCCGGCATCGACTCCCTCCCAAGAACCCGCTCCGCCGGCTCGGAAAACCTAACCCCGAGAAACTCGACCAGCGAGCTCCAGAACGCGTCGAGGTCACGCGCCGACCAGCGCCAAAGGTCGTGGTAATCCTCGAACCGCAGGTCGTGCTTCTCGTTCAGCCAGGCCTGGTAGCGAGTCAGCGTCGTGCGCTCTATCCACTCCGGGGAGGGCGTCCAGAGAAGCTTTGGCTCGGCTTCCGCCACCGGAGGGAGTATCCCGTAGTAGCGTTGCGACCGCATGCCCGCCGGCAACAAACCGAGCGCCCCGTCACGCGCGGACGAGCTCGCGGACACCGTCCTGCCCGACCACGAGTGCCACGACGTCCGTCTCGGCGACCTGTGGGACGAGCGCCCGGCGGCGCTCATCTGGCTCCGGCACTACGGGTGAATCCTCTGCAAGGATCACGCGATCCAGTTGGATCGCGCCCGGGGTGAGTTCAAGGCAGCCGGCGTCGGTCTCGTCCTGATCGGACAGGCGACTCCGCGCCACGCCGCCCAGTTCCGCCGGCGGCAGGGGATCCAGCTTCCGGTGCTCGCCGATGAGAAGCGGGTCAGCTACCGGGCCGCCGGAGCCAAGATCGCGAGCGTGTCCGAGCTGTTCGGCCCTCAGAGCGTGTCGAAGGGCCTCCTCGCCGGCGCGCGCAGCCACCGGATCCAGACCCGAACCGTCGGTAACGCCGCGCAACTCGGCGGCTCGCTGGTCATCCGGCCCGGCGGCGACATCGTCTGGTCGCACATGTCGGACAACGCCGGCGATAACGCCCCGCCCGAGGAGATCCTCGCCGCCGTCCGCAGCGTCCTCGCGTAGCGTTCGCGAGGTGCCATCCGCGATCCACCTGCACGCCCCGTTCGCGGGCACGGTGGTAGCGATCGTCCGGAACGCCGACGATCGCATCACCGCCGGCGAGGCGCTCCTCGTGCTCGAGGCGATGAAAATGGAGCACGAGATCCCGGCCGAGATCGACGGGCTCGTCCGCAGCCTTGAGGTCGCGGTCGGCCAGACCGTTGACGAGGGTCAGCTCCTAGCGGTCCTCGAGCCCGGGGCGACGCAGCCCGCCGCGGAAGCGCCGGACGACACCGCCCTAGCCCCAAGCCGCGACGACCTCAGAGCGGTCAGGGCCCGCCACGACCTGACCCTTGACGCCGCCCGCCCCGACGCAGTCGCCAGGCGCCACGAGCAAAACAGACGCACGGCGCGCGAGAACCTCAACGACCTCGTCGACCAGGGCAGCTTCGTCGAGTACGGGCCGCTGATGTTCGCCGCGCAGGAGCGCCGGCGCCCGCGCGAGGAGCTGATCGAACGCACACCCGCCGACGGGCTGGTCGCCGGGACGGCAACGATCGACGGCGCGCCGGCGATCGTCATGTCCTACGACTACAGCGTGCTCGCCGGCACGCAGGGGATGCGCAACCACCAGAAGAAGGACCGGCTGTTCGAGATCGCCGAGCGCCGGCGCGTGCCGGTCGTGCTGTTCGCCGAGGGCGGCGGCGGCCGGCCGGGCGACGTCGACTGGCCGATCGTCGCCGGCCTCGACTGCCGCGCATTCCACCTGTTCGCGAAGCTCAGCGGGTTGGTCCCGCTCATAGGGATCGCGTCGGGCTACTGCTTCGCCGGCAACGCCGCGCTGCTCGGCTGCTGCGACGTCGTGATCGCCACCGAGGACGCGAGCATCGGCATGGGCGGACCGGCGATGATCGAGGGCGGTGGACTCGGCGTGTACGACCCGCAGGATGTCGGCCCGATCGACGTGCAATACGCGAACGGAGTCGTCGACCTCCGCGTCAAGGACGAGCCCGCGGCGGTGGCGGCCGCCAAGCAGTACCTCTCGTACTTCGGCGAACCACACGACCCCGGACCGCCCAACGACCCCGACGCACTCAGAGACCTCATCCCCACCAACCGCAAGCGCGTCTACGACATCCGCACGGTGATCGACGCGCTGCTCGACGACGTGCTCGAGCTTCGCCGCGGGTTCGGCGCCGGCATCGTCACCGCGCTCGCCCGGGCCGGCAACGGCCGGCCGCTCGGCGTGATCGCCAACAACCCGGCGCATCTCGGCGGCGCGATCGACGCCGAGGGCGCCGACAAGGCGGCCCGGTTCATGCAGCTGTGCGACACGTTCGGGCTGCCGTTGCTGTTCCTTTGTGACACGCCTGGCTTCATGGTCGGACCTAAGGCTGAGAAGACCGCGACCGTCAGGCATTTCTCCCGCATGTTCGTTACCGGCGCCAACCTCACGGTCCCCACGGGCACGATCGTGCTCCGCAAGGGCTATGGCCTTGGGGCCCAGGCGATGGCCGCAGGGAGCTTCAAGGCACCGCTGTTCACCATCGCGTGGCCAACGGCCGAGTTCGGGGCGATGGGGCTCGAGGGAGCGGTCCGCCTGGGGATGCGTCGCGAGCTCGAGTCGATCGCAGATCCGGTGCAGCGCGCGGAGGCCTTCGACAACGCCGTCGCCGCCGCCTACGAAAGAGGCAAGGGCCTCAACATGGCCGCCTACTTCGAGATCGACGACGTGATCGACCCCGCCGGCAGCGCTCGCTGGATCGCGACCCTGTTCGACGGCCCCACGCCGCCCGAGCACCGACCCTACATCGACGCCTGGTAGCTCACTCGCACTGATCGCAGGCGCCGCGCAGCACCACATCGTGGTGCTCGACGCGCACGCCGAGCCGCCCGGACAGGTCGTCGATCGCCCGCTCCAGAGCCGGATCGTCGAACGCCACGAGCTTCCCGCACTGCTCGCACACAAGATGGTGGTGGTGCTCGCCGCCCGCCTCGGACCGTTCGAACCGTGACTGCCCGTCGCCGACGGCCACGCGCTCGACGAGCCCGTGCTCGGCCAGCAGGTCGAGCACGCGATAGATGCTCGCCCGGCCGGTCGGCTTGCCCTGTGCCCGGAGCGCATCCTCGATCTCGACCGCGCTCAAGGCGCACGGCTCCCGTGCCAAGAGGTCAATGATTCGCTGACGGGCGCCACCGCGCTTGAGACCCGCTCGCGCCAGCTCCTCGTGCACGTGCTCGCTCCAGTTCATACCGGCTTCAAGCTTACCCTCCATTCCGGCAAACAAGAATAATTCTGAGATTCAGTCTTATTTTTTTGCTAGGTTACGTTGGCGATGCGATCCGCCATTGCCCGTCGCCGAGCCGCTGTCGTTGTCCTCCTCGTCGCGCTTGCGGCGGCCCTCGTCCTTTCCGGCTGTGGCGGCGTGTCAAGCGCGAGCACGACCGGGATCAGCGTGGTCGCGGCCGAGAACTTCTGGGGCTCGATCGCCAAGCAGATCGCCGGCACGAAAGCGAACGTGCAGAGCATCATCACCAACCCAGCCCAGGACCCCCACTCCTACGAGCCGACCGCCAACGACGCGCGGACGATGGCCACCTCCCAGCTCGCGATCGTCAACGGGATCGGTTACGACCCCTGGGCGCCGAAGCTGCTGAACGCGAATCCTGACGGCGCCCGGGTCGTGCTGACCGTCGGGAACCTGTTCGGCCTGCGCGAGGGCGACAACCCGCACCGCTGGTACGACCCGGCCGACGTCGAGGCGGTCGCGAACAAGATCGCCGCCGACCTCGAGAAGCTCGATCCGAAGAGCGCCGCCTACTACGCCCGCCGGCTGCACACGTTCGAGACCAGCGACCTCGCGCCGTACCACGCGTTGATCGCACAGATCAAAGCCCGCTATGCCGGCGTCCCCATCGGCGCATCGGAGAGCATCTTCGCGTTGCAGGCCCCGGCGCTCGGCGTCGATCTGATCACTCCGTACAGCTTCATGAAGGCGATCAGCGAGGGCACAGAGGTCAGCGCTCAGGACACGATCACCACCGAGCAACAGATAACCAGCCACCAGATCAAGGTGTGGGTCTACAACTCCCAGAACGCGACGCCGCAGATCCAGCACCTGAACGCGCTGGCCCGCGCCAATCACATCCCGATCGCCACCGTAACGGAGACGTTGTCGCCACAGACCGACACGTTCGAGCAGTGGCAGGTGGCGCAGCTGCAGGGGATCGAGCGAGCTCTGCACGAGGCGACCGGGCGATGATCACCGCGCCGCCGAGCAGCGCCCCGGCAACGACCGCCGTCGAGCTCAAGGACGCGTCCGTCCGCCTCGCTGGCAAACGGATCTTCGGCGACGTCGAGATCACGGTCGGGCGCGGGCAGTTCGTCGCGGTGCTCGGTCCCAACGGCGCCGGCAAGTCGACGCTGATGCGCGCGATCCTCGGCCTGCTTCCGCTCGAGTCCGGGTCGGTGACGGTGCTCGGGCGCCCGCCGGCGCAGGCTCGGGCAGCGATCGGCTACCTGCCCCAGCGCCACGCGTTCGATTCCTCGACACGGATCCGTGGCATCGACCTCGTACGGCTCGGTCTCGACGGGACACGTTGGGGGCTGCCGATCGCGCTAACGGGCGGCGCCCGCAAACGGCGCAAGGCCGAATCCGCTCGAGTAACCCAAGTCGTCGAGACGGTCGGCGCGACCGCCTACGCTCATCGGGCGATCGGCGAGCTGTCCGGTGGCGAGCAGCAGCGGCTGCTGATCGCCCAGGCGCTGGTCCGCAATCCGCAACTGCTGATCCTCGACGAGCCGCTCGACAGCCTTGACCTCCCCAACCAGGCGTCGGTCGCGGCGCTGCTGCGGCGGATCTGCTCGAGCGAAGGCGTGTCGGTCCTGCTCGTCGCCCACGACGTCAACCCGCTCCTCGGCTATCTCGACCAGGTGATCTACATGGCCGGCGGTCGAGCGACGAGCGGGTCGGTCGGCGAGGTGATCACCTCGGCCAAGCTCAGCGAGCTGTACGGGACTCCGATCGAGGTGCTGAAGACCGGCGACGGGCGCCTGGTCGTCGTCGGTCAGCCCGAGGCGCCCCATCGCCACGGCGCGCGCCACGAGCATGACCACTCGCACGACTTCGACGAAGTCCACGACTAACTCCGATGACCCCGACGATCTCCCTCAACCCGATCGACGACCTGAACGCGCTGTTCACGTTTCCGTTCATGGTCAACGCGCTCGAGGCGGGGACGATCGTCGCGGTCCTGGCGGCCGTCGTCGGTTGGTACATGGTCCTCCGCCGCCAGAGCTTCGCCGGACACACCCTGTCGGTGATGGCGTTCCCGGGCGCGGCCGGCGCCGCGCTCGCCGGCCTCCCCACCGCACTCGGCTACTACGTCGCGTGCGGCACCGCGGCGCTGGTCATGCGCGGCGCTCGCAGCTCGTCCGGCGTCGGCTCGCCCGGCCGCGGCTACGGCGCCGAGACCGCGACGATCGCCACCGTCCAGACCGTGGGCTTGGCGGCCGGATACCTGTTCCTGTCGCTGAACAACGCCGTGCTCGGCGGCACCGAGACGCTCCTGTTCGGGACGTTCCTTGGGGTCAGCCGCGGGCAGGTTCTGACGCTCCTCCTGGTCGCGATCGCGGCGCTGGCGATGGTCGCGGTGGCGACGCGGCCGCTGCTGCTGGAGACGATCGATCCCGAGGCCGCTCGCGCCCGCGGGCTCCCCGTGGCCGCCCTCGACCTCGGCTTCCTGCTGGTGCTCGCTCTCGCCGTCGCCGCGACGAGCCAGATCACCGGTGCGCTGCTCGTGTTCGCGCTGCTCGTGGCGCCGCCGGCCGCGGCCCAGCAGCTGACGATGCGACCCGGCCTCGGGCTGGTGCTGAGCGTCGTGTTCGCGCTCGTCGTCGTGTGGCTCGGCCTCGGCGTCGCATACTTCTCGATCTACCCAGTCGGCTTCTACGTCACGAGCTTCGCGTTTGCCCTTTACCTGCTCGCCCGCCTCGCCCACGCGACCCGCGCCCGACGTCGGCATGGCGCCGGCAACGACGACGACTGATGTTCGCTCACGACTTCGTCCGCAACGCCTACCTCGCCGGGACGTTCATCGCGCTGGGGTGCGGCGTCGTCGGCTGGTTCGTGGTCCTCCGCGGCCAGCTGTTCGCCGGCGACGCGCTCACCCACGTCGCGTTCGTGGGGGCAATCGCCGCGGCGGTGGTCGGCCTCGACGAGCGAGTCGGGCTGTTCGTGCTCACGCTCGTGGTCGCCGGAGGGATGGCGGCGCTCGGCCGCCGCGGACAGGCCGACGACATCGTGATCGGCACCGTGTTCGCATGGATCCTCGGGATCGGAGTGCTGCTGCTGGCCGTGCTCGCGACGAGCTCGGCGGGCGGGACCGGGATCGCGGCTGCGAACACGCTGTTCGGCTCGATCTATTCGCTCACCCCGGGCGGCTCGCGACTAGCTGCGGTGATCGGGCTGGCGGTCTCGGCCGGGGTGCTGGTCGCGCTCCGCCCGCTGCTACTGACGACGCTCGACTCCGAGCAGGCGTCGATTCGCGGCGTACCGACGCGTGCGCTCGGCGTCGGGTTCCTCGCGCTGCTCGCGGTCGTCACTGCGGAGAGCACGCAGGCCGTCGGAGCGCTCCTCCTGCTGGGCTTGCTCGCGGCGCCGGCAGGGGCCGCCCACCGGCTGACCGCGCGGCCATACCATGGGCTCGGGCTGTCGGCGCTGATCGCGGTGGCGGCAATGTGGGGCGGCCTCGCGCTCAGCTACGAGTTCGCGACGCTCCCTCCGAGCAGCGCGATCATCGGGCTCGCCGGCGCCGGCTACGCCGCGGCCACGCTGTTCGCCCGCGCCCGTGCGCGCCCTGCGTAGACGGGCCGGTCAGGCGGTCGGTGCAGACACGGTCTGCGGACCGGCTGGCGGACCCGGGCGGGAGTCACGACCCGGGGCCGCCGCCGGTCCCCAGCTGCGGGGCTCGGGGAGTCCGTCCGCAAGCGACGAGGCGCACTTTCGTCGCGTCCGCCAGCGTATGACTCGCCCCGTCAGTTCTTCGTAAGCGATCAGGGAACCTGGCCGCCGACTGCGTAGCCCGGCAAGAACGATCGTGACCTCGGGTAGTACTGGTAGATGTAAGGGCGGTTCGCGCCCGGGCCGAACTGCGACTGCGACCCGGCCCCGGCGTCGCCGCCACTGGGAACCGGAACCGCCGATGCGAACAACCGGGACAGCACCAGCAGCAGCACCGCCGTTCCGGCGACGATCCAGGCCACCACGACCGCCCGCTTGAGCCACAGCGCCCCGTTCAACTGGAGCAGCGCCGGCGCCGCCGCGCCGGCCGCCTGCGCGAACGCGCCGGTCGCCACCGACCGCGCGCCCCCTGCCGGACTCGCGGCGACCGCCGCCCCCGGATCCGGCGCGGGCTGACCGCGACGCACCACTACCCGGGGCACCGGTGCGGGACCCGGGTAGCGCTCGTTCAGATGACCGTCGGCGAGCAGACCGCGCAGGGCCCGCTGCCACTCCCCGGGCGGAGGCCGGTTGACCGCATCGGCATCGAGTGCCCGCCCGAGCAGACCTCGCAGCTCAGCCGGCACGTACCCGAGATACGGGCCCGCCGCCCGTGCATCGTGCGAGCGCGCGAACAGGCGCAAGACGACCAGCCCCAGCTTGTACGCGTCGGCCGCGCGCGTGTTCGGCGTCTCGCCGTACACCGCCGGCAATTCCCAGTCGCCGGTCTGCACGGTCGTGAGCGCCTGGCGGCCGTGGAACACCATCGAGTCGCAGTCGATCACGCAGACCTCGGGTTCGTCGCCGGCGCCGAAGGCGATCAGCACGTTGTTCGGGGCGATGTCGCTCACGACGATCGCGTGCCGGTGCAGGAAAGCGAGCGCGTCGCAGATCCGTTCGGCCACCTCGGCTCGGCTGAACGTGTCGAGCCGTACGCCGAGGCCACGCATCTCCAGGAAGTCGTCGGCTCCGAGCAGGTGCTCGAGCGTCAGCAGCACGTTCTCGCGGCGGCCGCTCGGCATCAGGAACGGCACCGAGAAGCGACCGCTGACGTCGCGCATCACGATCCCGGCCGCTAGCTCGCCGGACCGCACGATCGCGAGCGGCCAGGCGGCGATCCGCTGCAGCTCGCCGCGCTGGTCCTCCGAGAGCAGGTGGCCCCACGCGACCATCTCACTCAACACGTGCCCGGCGCCGGCCGGAGGCGCGCGGCGGTAAAGCTTCACGACCACGGGCTCGGGCCCGAGTCCCGCGGGGACGACCGCCGGCCGGTACACGCGACCTTGGCCTCCGAACCGCGAGATCGGCACGAGGTCGCCGAACTCGTGGACCCCGAGCGCGCGGCGCTCGACCCCGGCGCCCACGTCGACGAGAGCGCTCACGGCGCCGGACCCCACACGGCGATCAGGCTCCGATCGTCGTCGTAGGTGCTGCGACTGAAGTCGAGCAGCCGCGCGAAATCGATGACGTCCGGCGGGCGCGCGAGCTCGCGGGCGAGTGTGGCGCCAACCTCCCCGCCCCCGCCGGCCAGGGGCATCGCCAGACCGTCGGTGCACAGCAGCAGGACGGATCCGGGGTCCAGCGAGCACCGTGAAGCCAAAGCCGTGCCGGCGGATCGGGGCAGCGCGTCCACCCCACCCCCGACCAACCCGTCGAAACGTTCAGGCTCGGCCACCACCGGAGCGTAGACCTTGTCCTTCAGCAGGAAGGCCGGCGAGTCGCCAACCGCCGCCACCTCCACATCCGAGCCGCGAACCGCCGCGACCAGGAGGGTGGTCGCCAGCGACGTGGACGCCTCCTCCACCCCCGCTCCGGCATCGCCGCACGCGCGCCGGTGTTCCTCGACCAGCGCCCAGGCGGCCTGCTCGAACGCCCCACCCCATTCGACCGACTCACGACCATCGTCGAGCTGGCGCGCGACGGAGGCGGTCGCGTAGCGAACGGCGAGCGCGGCACCGACGTCGGAGCGAGACGCCCCCGACACGCCGTCCGCAACCGCGGCGATCAGCGTGCCGGAATCGGCGTGTAACCGCAGGCAGACGTCGTCCTGCCGGGGGCCGCCCGTGTAGCGCTTGTACAGCCCCCTGACCGAGGCCGCTCTCACCGTCAGGCCGAACGCGGTGCCACCGTCGGCGATCGTGTCGGGGCGATATGGCTCCGTCGCGGCGAGCCGCGCCTCGATCGTCGCGGCCGGCTCGCCTATCGTCACCGGCCCGCGTGCCAGCCTGATCCGGTGGCGGACCGACGCGGAGCGTCCGGCGGCAGTCATCGCCCGCGACGCTACACGAGCGGCGCGTCGAGCTGGACGAAGCCCTCCGGCTTCTCGAATTCGATCGTGTGCTCGCCGCGGTCCAGCCGCTCGGCGGAGGCGACCATCGAGTTCAGCATCGACGCCGCAAACTCGGCGATCGCGCCCGCGGTCGACGCCCCCTGGGTCATCATGAACCCGTAGCGGGGCGAGCTCGCAAGCTGCCCGATCACCTCCGGGTCGGCCTCGCCGACGCCGAACGCGAGGATGTTCGGCCGCTCCCGGAAGCTCGGATCCTTGAGCTCAGCCAGGCGCCCCTGCCACTGAGCGGCCTTCTCGGTGGGCAGGCCGTCGCTCAGGAAGAACACCGACGGACGGTGAACCTGGTAGCCGTTGCCCTTGAGCAGCGCGACGTCGGCGGGGATCGTCTGCCTGAGCGCCTCAAGAGCCGCCGCGTAGCTCGTCCCCCGGCCGCGCGGCGACAGGGTCGGGAGCACGAGATCCTCGCTCAACTCCGATAGCTCGAGGCGCGTCTGCGCGGACTCGGCGAACGTGATGATCCCGAACCTGACCTTCTTGCCGATCAGCGGATGCTTGGCCACCTCGTCGCGGAGGTCGATCAGCCCCTGGTTGACGGCCGCGATCGGCTCGCCCGCCATCGAGTGCGACTCGTCGCCGACGAAGTACATCGGCAGCACCTGCCCTATCACCGACCCCGCCGGCGCTGGTCGCGCCCAGAGCCCGGGCTTGGAACCAGGTGCCGGACCGGCCTCCGGCTCGACGCCCGGCGCGGCGACCGGCGGTGGAACCGCGGGCTTCACCGGTGCCGCCGGTCCGCCCAACGGCGTGGTCGCCGGCTCCGCGAGGGGCGTCGTCGCCGGCTCCGGAGGATCGGGGGTGCCGGCGCCCGTGGACGTGCCGGCACGCATGTTCGATGGCAGTTTGATCTTCATGTCAACTCCCGACAGGGTGTTATGCCCCCGATGTCGTACTGGTTCCGGTGCCCGACCCGCCGCTCGGTCGTGGCGGGATTAGCAGGTGCTGGCAGGACTTCGCGGCCGCCTGGAACTTCGCGTTGGTCTCGATGTTCCGCGGGAAGATCGCTCCCTTGCCCGAGAAGTTCGGGGCCGGGAGGTTGTAGCCGTGCTGCTTGACGCACGTCACGAAGTTGGTGATCGCCGTGTGCGAGATCCGCCCGCCGAAACCACCGCCGGCGCCGCCGCGGAATCCGAAGTTCGCGCCGCACGCTTTGAACGCGGCCTGCATCTTCGGCGAGATGTTGCGAGCGCCACCGCCACCGAAGAAGAAGCCGCGACGGGGCGTCGTGCCCGTACCGGTGCCGGTCGTGCCGGTGCCGGTTCCGCTACCGCTCCCGCCCGGCGCGCCGCCGGGAGGCGCACCACCGCCGGCCGGACGCGACGGGAGGGTCACCCCGTGCGCCTTCAGGCAGGAGACCAGCTGGGCACGCCGGGCGCTGTTGGCGCCGCCGCCCGCCGCCGACCCGGACGCGGAGCCTGACCCGGAGGCCGAAGCCGATGCCGTCGTACTCGTCGTGGTGTTACTCGAGCTGCTGGCGCTGCCGCATGCCGCCAGTGCGCCACCGGCAACCAGAGTGACGAGCGCCACAGCCACTCGCCTGGATCGAACGTCAAACACTTTTAACACTGCTTCCTTTCGTAAATGAAGCTCTCATCCGCCCCCGCCCCGAACCGGGAACTGACTGCGAAGAGAGACCTGTTGCTGCTCATCCGCCCCCGCCCCCGAATAGCGAGCTAACCGCGGAAGAGCCGCTGTTGTTACTGCTACCGCTACTGCCCGAGCCGCTGGCGCCCGCGGCGCCGCCGGCTCCGGCACCGGTGTCGCTCAGCGTGGTCGCCGAGACGGTGCCGTTTGAGTTCTTCGCGCCGGCGACGACGACGGTGTCGCCCGGGCGCACTGCCTTCTTGCCGACGCTCACGTTCTTGGTGACCTTGGTCGCGCTCGAGAGCGCGACCTTCACCGTGTTGCCGCTGGCCTCGGTGATGTAAAGGTTGTTGCCGCTGATGCTGCTGACCGTTCCGAAGGTCGCGCCCGCGCCGCCCGCGCCGGCAAAGCCACCGGCGCCGCCCCCGAACAGGCCACGGAGGCCTGAGGCGCCGCTCGCGCCGGCGCGTGATGCCGCTCCTGACCCGCTGGCGCCGGTCGCGCCGCTGCCCGCGGCACCGCTGCCCGTGGCGCCGCTACCGGTGGCGCCGCCACCGCGAGCCGCCGCGGCGCGCAAAGCTGCCGCGCCGCCGCCTGCGCCGAGCGCGCCCGTGGTCGAGCTCGAGTTCGACACCTGGCTCTTCTCGACCCGGACGCCGGCGTAGAAGCCGATCGCGCCGAGCAGGACCGCGAACAGCGCCGCGCTCTTGCGGTTGAACCACTGCCGGCGAGGACGCCCGGGGAGCGCGAACTCCTGGTCGTTCCCCTCGGTCCCGTCCCGATAGCTGTCCCACTCCTCTTCAGGCCTGTCGTAGGGGATGGCGTTCATCTCGACACCTCTGGTTTGCTGTTCAGGTTGATCACTCAAAGCGAAGCGCCTCGATCGGCCGCAGCGCCGCGGCGCGGCCGGCTGGATAGGTCCCAAAGAAGAGCCCGGTCAAGACCGCGGCGCCGAACGCGAGCGCGATCGAGTAGGGCGCGATCACCGGCTCGACGCCGGCGATCTTGAATTGGCTGCCGATGATTCCGGCGATCACCCCGGCGATGCCCCCGAAGAACGACACGAGCACGGCCTCGACCAGGAACTGGGTGAGGATGTCGCTGCGCCGGGCGCCCACCGCCTTGCGGATCCCGATCTCGCGGGTGCGTTCTGTGACCGACACGAGCATGATGTTCATCACGCCGATTCCGCCGACGAGGAGCGAGATCGCCGCCACCTCGCCGAGCAGGGTTGTGAACACCTTGCTGCTCGCGGTCGAGGTCTGGATGATCGAGCTCTGGTTGATTACGTTGAAGTTGCTAGAGGTCAGCGACCCGGCCGTCGGCGGATCGAGCTGGTTGAGGATGTTCGTGACCTCGGTCTGAGCGGCGTTGAGCTGATCGCGCGACTTCGCCTGGACGACGATCTGGCTGATGTTCCCGTAGCCGGTCAGGGTGTCCTGGACGGCGGTCAACGGGGCGATCGCGACGTCGTCCTGGTTGGAGGTGCCATTCGATCCCTTTGACGCGGTGACGCCGATGACCTGGAAATTCGTACCGTTGACCTGGATCGTCTGGCCGACCGGGTCCTGACCGTTGAATAGCTCGCTGACGACGGTCGGACCGACGACCATCACGCGACTGTGGTCGTTCTCCTGAGCGCTCGTGAACCATGAGCCCTCGGCCATCGTGTAGCTGCGCGCCGCTTCGTAGGACGGAGTCGTCCCCACGAACGACGACGGCGAGTAAGTGGTCTCGCCCGACGTCAACGTGACGCCGTTCGCGGTCACGACCGGCGAGGAACTCTCGACGTCGGGCGCCTGGAACCGATTGGTCAGTGCATTTGCGTCGGCCACGGTCAACCCGGTGCTCGCGCTGGGGGTGCCGCCGCCCCCGCGGAACAGCCCGCCTAGGGAGGGCGCGCCGCTGACCAGCAGCACATTGCTCCCGAGCTGGTCGATCTGGTTCGTGACCGCCGTCGACGATCCAGTCCCGACCGCGATAAGCACAATCACCGAACCGACCCCGATCGTCAGACCGAGGATCGTCAGCCCCGACCGCAGCTTGTTCGCGGCCAGGCCGGCGAGCGCTACACGAATGGTCTCGATCATCCGACCCTCTCGGCTGAGTCGGTGACCTCGTCGGACAGGATCGTTCCGTCGCTGATCCGAATCACACGCCGGGCGTGAGCAGCGACATCCTGCTCGTGCGTGATCAGGATGATCGTTCGCCCCTGGTCGCTTAGGCCCCCGAAGATGCCGAGGACCTCGGCGGAGGAAACCGTGTCGAGTGCCCCGGTCGGCTCGTCGGCCAGGATCATCGCCGGGTTGGTGACGAGCGCGCGCGCGATCGCGACGCGCTGCTGCTGCCCGCCCGACAGTTCCGACGGCATGTGATGGACGCGCGGCCCGAGTCCGACCTGCTGGAGCGCGCCGAGCGCGCGGTCGTGCCGTGCGGCGCGATGCACCCCGGCGTAGGACAGCGGTAGCTCAACGTTCTGGAGCGCCCGCGTGCGGGGGATCAGGTTGAAGCTCTGGAACACGAAGCCGATGTGACGGTTGCGAATGTCCGCCAACGTGTCCTCGTCGAGGCCGCGTACGTCGATTCCGTTCAGGTGGTAGCTACCCGTGGTGGGCGTGTCGAGGCACCCGAGGATGTTCATCAGCGTGGTCTTGCCGCTTCCCGACGCGCCGACGATTGCGACGTACTCGCCGCGCTCGATCCGAAGGCTCACGCCGCGCAGGGCATGCACCGCGATGTCTCCGACCGCGTACGTCTTGTGGACGTCGTCCAGTTCGATCACGGGCGCCCGCCGCGAACCCGCCATCAGCGATGGGGCCTTCACGGGCGCCGGCGCGGGGGCCGCAGGGCGCTTGGCCTGCTCTCGCCGCGCCTTCAACACGCGCTGCGCCCGCGCCACCGCGGCGCGAGGCGGACGATCATCGCTCGCCATTACCCACCTCCGGCGGCCCGGCGGAAGAACGCGCCGCCCCCACCACCGCCAAGGCCGCCACCACCGAAGCCACCCAGGCCGCCGCCGCCCAACGTGCCGCTGCCGGTACCCGAGCTGCCGGTCGAGGTGGAACCGAGCGACGGCAGCGCGATCGTGATCACGAGCTGGTCGCCGGCGTTGACGCCGCTGATGATCTGCGTCCGCGAGTCGCCGCGCAGCCCAACCACGACCTGCTGGGTCACGTCCTTGCCGTTCTTCTGCAGCGTGACGGTGCCGAGCGATCCGCTGCCGGTCACGGCCTGATTAGGGACCGTCACGCCCGACGCCTGGCCGGTGATCACCGACGCCGACGCGCTCATCCCAGGCTTGACCTGAGAGTCGTTCTGATCGAGCGTAAGCGTCGCGTCGTAGGAGACGACGCTGCTGCTGGTCGTTCCCACCAGCGAGATCGAGCTGATGTGGGCGGCGAGCTGCACCCCGGCGAGGGCGTCGAGCGAGACCGTCGCGGACTGACCAACCTTGACCTTGCTGATGTCCGACTCGCTGAACGCGACCGTCATCGTCAGCGAGTTCGTGTTGACGATCTCCGCAAACCCCGAGCTCGAGCCACTCGACGAGGATCCCGAGCCGCCGAGGCTGCCCGCGGTCGCGGCTCCGCCCGCGTCGGAGCCGCTGCCCGACGAGCCCGAGGACGACGACGAACTGCTCGAAGAACCGCTCGACCCGCCGCCGGACACCGAATCACCGGGCGTCAGGCTCGACAGCGACGCGATCGTCCCGTTCGTCGGCGCGTACAGCTTGGTGTTATTGACCGCGAGCTCGGCGGTATGGACCGCCGCCTGAGCGCTGTACACCGAGGCCTGCGCCGAGGCGAGGCTGCTCGGGGACGGCGTCGAAGTCGTTGTGGTCGTGGCGGTCGAGCTGGTCTTCGGCGCCGACCCGCCGCTGCCCGACCCCGATGACCGACTCGTGCTCGGCACGACCACGGTCACGGTCACGCTCGGAGTCGTCTTCGTGACCTTGGTTCCCGACTTCGTCGGCGTCTTGCCGGACCCGCTCGTCGGCGTCTGGCCAGACCCGCTCGTCGGCTTCTTGTTCTTGCCCGCCCCGGGCGTGTACGACGCGAACTCGACCGTGCCGCTCGAGTTCGGCGTGTAGCTGGTCGTGTTCGTGGACCCCGACGACCCCGACCCCGAGGACGCGGACCCCACACCCGACCCGCCCGACCCACCCGACCCGCAGTTCGCCGTCGTCTGGTCCTGAAGACAGGTCAGCTGATCCTCGGCCGACGTGAGCTGCTCCTGCGCCTGGCTCAGTTGCAAATCCGCCGACGTCGGGTCCAGATCAGCGAGAAGCTGACCCCCCTTGACTTGCTGGCCAACCTTGACGTACACGTCCTGGAGCGTGCCGCTGGCGTTGAAGTTCACGGTCACGTCCGTCCCCGCCGCGATGTTGCCGCTGCCGGTCACTGTCGACTGGACCACGCCCTGCTCGGCCGTGACGATCTCCTTGGATGTCCTGGCCGAGCTCGTCGGCGGCCCGATCTCGGTCACCGCGAGCACGGCGACCGCGATCGCCACGACTCCCAGGGCGTAGAGAAGCCAGGGCCTAGAAGGTCGATCCCGGCGGCTGTTCATGGGAGTGGCAATCCGTTGCCGGGAGGAGCGCAGGCAGACCGCGCACGGCATTCAAGGCGGAGGTCACGATGCCTCTGCGTTGTAGCGCCGCCGGTATCAGCTCTGCGTAAGCGCTCTTGCGCTCTTCTTAGGTACGACCGTGACGCTCACCCGCGGGAGCGCCGGCAGCTCGATCCGGACGTCGAGCCCACCCGTCTCCGGAGCCCGGATCTCGATCGTTCCGCCGTGGGCGACCACCACGGATCGGACGATCGACAGACCCAGGCCGAACCCGCCGGCGGCGCGATCCAGGCGCCGGAACGGCTCGGTCAGCTTGTCGGCGTCAGCCGGATCGATCGCGGGCCCACCGTTGGCGACCGTCAGCCGGACGCGCCCGCCGACTGTGCGCGTCGAGATCCGGAGATACCCGCCCGGCTCGTTGTGCTGGATGCCGTTGTCGACGAGGTTCGCGATCATCCGCTCGAGCAGAGCCGGGTCCCCCCTCGTCCACGCCGGCTCCAGGTCGTCCCGCACCTCGACGTCGGCCTCTCTCGCCCGCGCCCGCAGGTCCGTGATGCAGTCGGCCGCGAGCGGGGCCAGGTCGGCAGGCTCCTCGCGACCGGTCGCGGCCTCGCTCCGCGCCAGCATCAGCAGTCCCTCGATCAGCCGCTCGCACCGATCGACGGTCTCGCGGACGGCGTCGCCCATCCGCCGCAGGTCTTCCACGGTCGCGTCAGGGTCGGCCAGCGACACGTCGACCTCAGTACGCATGATCGCGAGCGGCGTGCGCAGCTCGTGCGATGCGTTGGCGACGAAGTGCCGCTGGCTGCCGAACGCCGCGTCGAGCCGGGCGAGCATTCCGTCGAACGTGTCGGCGAGCTGCTTGAGCTCGTCCGCCGGACCCTTCAGGCTGATTCGCTCGCCCAGGTTCTCGCCCGAGACCCGCCGCGCCGTCGCGGTGATGTCGCGTAGCGGCCGCAGCGCGCGGCCGGCCAGCAACCACCCGGCCGCCACCGAGACCATCGTCATCGCGCCGAGCGCGACCACGTACTCGATCAACAGCCGATGCAGCGCGTCGCCGCGTAGCTGGGCCCGGACCGCTTCGGCGATCCGCGCGGCCGTCGAACCCTGGGCGAATCCGGGCGGGCGTTGGCCGAATCCCGGCGGGATCAACCCCAACTTGCGGAGCTCGTTGCGGTAATCGGATGGCTGATTGAGGTTGTGACGGACGAGCTCGTAGCCGATCGTCAGCAGCACGGCCCCCGTCACCAGGAACACGAGGCCGTACAACAGCGTCAGGCGCAGGCGAATGGTCGGCGCCGGCAAACGAATCGAGGCCGGCCCGATCCGCATCAGGTCATCCGGTAGCCGACGCCGATCACAGTCTCGACGACCGGCGGATCACCCAGCTTTCGCCTCAGCGTCATGATCGTCATGCGCACCACGTTCGTGAACGGATCGGTGTGCTCATCCCACACGCGCTCGAGTAGCTCCTCTGCCGATACGGTAGCCCCATCGGCGTCCATCAGCACCTCGAGCACGCCAAATTCCTTGCGCGTCAGCTCGACCGGTTGCCCGGCGCGGCTCACCAGGCGGCGCGCCGGGTCAAGTTCGATGTCGCCCTGCATGAGCACGGGCGGACGGCTCGGCGAGGCGCGGCGGGCAAGCGCATGGATCCGGGCAACCAACTCAGCGAACCGGAACGGCTTCGGCAGGTAGTCGTCGGCGCCGAGCGACAGGCCCTCGATAAGGTCCTCGAGCGCCCCCGCCGCGGTCAGCATCAGGATCCCGGTCTCGGGCCGCTCGCCGCGAACCGCCCGGCAGACGTCGTCGCCGTGGAGCCCGGGGAGGTCACGGTCGAGCACGAGCACGTCGTAGCGGACGACCCGCGCCTTGACCAGCGCGTCGGTCCCGTCCGGCGCCAGGTCGACGGCCATGCCCTCGCGCCGGAGCCCCCGCGCGATTGCCTCGGCCAGTCTCGACTCGTCCTCTGCGATCAGCACGCGCAATACGCATTCCAGGATGACGTCAGGCGCGTAAGAAACCCATAAGGGGCAAGATTGGTTGGAGCGCCGATTTGCGGGGTATTGTATTCAACATCAATCGACGTTACATCGAACAGTGTTACCGTTCGCGAGAGCATGACCGAGCAAAACTTCACTGAGCGGGGAATGGCGGTGGGCCTGCGGGCGCTCAACCGCCTCGCGAGCAACGGGCTGATCGACCGGTTCGGGCTGCGCGATCCGGCGCAGCGCGTTCTCCACGGCGCGTCAAAGGCGACCGTGCGCACCGCGACGCGCGCGGGCCGCACGTTCGCCGCCACACAGAAGCTCTCAGGGCCGGCGCGTCAGCCGAGGGCCGGCCGCAGCGACCTGTTCGACTTGACGCCCGACGACGAGCAGCAGTTGCTGCGCGAGGCCGTTCGCGACTTCGCGCTCGCCAAGCTCCGCCCTGCCGCGCAGGAGGCCGATGAGGCTTGCGCAGCTCCAGGCAACCTGCTCGAACAGGCGAACGAGCTTGGCCTGGCGATGGCCGGGGTGCCCGAGGAGCTCGGCGGCGCCGTGGCCGAGCGCTCGGCGGTAACGACCGTGCTGATGGCGGAGGCTCTCGCGCAGGGTGACATGGGGATCGCCGTCGCGTGCCTCGCGCCCGCGGGCGTCTCGACCGCGCTCAGCCTGTGGGGTGACGCCGATCAGCAAGCCACGTATCTCCCGGAGTTCGTCGGCGACAACGTGCCGGCAGCGGCGATCGCGATCGTCGAGCCGCGCCCGCTGTTCAACCCGTTCGAGCTGCAGACGCGGGCGCGACGCTCCGGCGACGGGTTCGTGCTCGACGGGGTCAAATCGCTCGTACCCCGCGCCGCCGACGCCGAGCTGCTCATCGTCGGCGCCGAGCTCGATGGCGCGGGACCCGGACTGTTCATCGTCGAGTCCGGAACCGCCGGCCTCGCCGTCGAGCCCGAGCCCGCGATGGGGATCCGCGCCGCGGCAACCGGCAGGCTCACCCTCGAGGACGTCAAGCTCCCCGCCGGCGCGTTCCTCGGCGACGGTAGCCGCGAGTTGATGACCGAGTGCGTCCAGCTCGGCCGACTCGGCTGGTGCGCGCTCTCCGTCGGGACCGGCCAGGCCGTGCTCGACTACGTGATTCCGTACGTGAACGAGCGCAAGGCGTTCGGCGAGCCGATCTCCTCCCGCCAGGCGGTCGCGTTCACGGTCGCGAACATCGCGATCGAGCTGGACGGCATGCGGCTCGCGACCTACCGCGCGGCGAGTCGGGTCGACCAGGGCCTCTCGTTCGCCCGCGAGGTGTCGCTGGCCAAGCGGCTGTGCTCGGAGCGCGGGATGGCGATCGGCTCGGACGGCGTGCAGCTGCTGGGCGGCCACGGCTACACCAAGGAGCACCCCGTCGAGCGGTGGTACCGCGACCTGCGTGCGGCGGGCGTGATGGAAGGGGCGCTGGTCGTGTGATCAACCTCGAGACCCCCAGGAAGTTCGAGTTCCTCGTCAGCCAGGCCCACCAGGTCGCGACCGAGATCTTCCGCACGAACTCGCGCAAGTACGACGGCGACGAGCACAGCTATCCCAAGGAGCTCGACATGCTCGCGGCCGTGATCGACGGCATGAACGAGGGCGGCGCTCTCAGCGGCGCCGGCGCCGGGGGTGTGGGCGAGAGCAACGGCTTCAAGGCGGCCCGCGACGGCAATCGCAACGGCAGCAACATCGCCAGCCTGCTCGGGCTGATCGAGCTGTCGTGGGGGGACGTCGGGCTGCTGCTGACGATGCCGCGGCAGGGCCTCGGCCAGGCCGCGATCGCCGCGGTCGCCAACGAGGACCAGCTGAAGCGGTTCGGCGGCAAGTGGGCGGCGATGGCGATCACCGAGCCCGAGGCCGGATCGGACTCGGCGGCGATCCGGACGACCGCCACGCTCGAGGGCGACGAGTACGTGCTGAACGGCGAGAAGATCTTCGTGACCGCCGGCGACCGGGCCGAGCTGATCGTGGTCTGGGCCACGCTCGACCGCAAGCAGGGCCGCGCCGCGATCAAATCGTTCGTGGTCGAGCGAGACAACCCGGGCCTGATCCTCGAGCGGCTCGAGCACAAGCTCGGCATCCGCGCGTCCGACACCGCCGACTTCCGCCTCGAGAACTGCAGGATCCCCAAGGACAACCTGCTCGGCAGCCCCGAGATCGAGCCCAAGCGCGGCTTCGCCGGGGTCATGCAGACGTTCGACAACACGCGCCCGCTCGTCGCCGGCATGGCGATCGGGGTGTCGCGGGCCTGCCTCGAGCGCACTCGCGAGCTCCTGAGCGACGCCGACGTCGAGATCGACTACGACCTCCCGCCCCACGCCCAGGTTGCCGCTGCATCGGAGTTCATCGCGATGGAGTCAGATTGGGAGGCAGCTCGGCTGCTGACCATGCAGGCGGCGTGGATGGCCGACAACAAGAAGCCGAACTCGCTCCAAGCCTCGATGGCCAAGGCCAAGGCCGGCCGGACCGCCACCGACATCGCGCTCCGATGCGTCGCGCTGTGCGGATCGATCGGCTACGGCGAGGGCGAGTTGCTCGAGAAATGGGCCCGCGACGTCAAGATCCTCGACCTGTTCGAGGGCACACAGCAGATCCAGCTGCTGATCGTGGCGCGGCAGCTGCTCGGGAAGACTTCTGCCGACTTGAAATAGCTCAGTGGGCGGGCGGCGCGGTGACCACGGAGAACTGCGCGCCGTGGGTGTCGGCCACGATTGCCTGGCGCATCCCGCCGGCGTCTGACGGCGGCAGAACCACGCTCCCGCCCAGCTCCGTCGCCTTTGCCGCGGCCTCGTCGGCGTCGGCGACCCAGAAGCCGACTTGCCAGTACGACTCACCGGCGCCCGGCGCCATCACCGCGACCACGTCGAGCGGAACCGGCTGACCGGGCACGCCGCCGACGTAACCCGGCAGGCGGAACAGCGCCATGCCGGGAGGACCGAACGGCTCGCTCTCCCAGCCGAACACGTCCTTGTAGAACGCCTCGGCAACCTCGGGCTTGCCGGTGTGGAGCACGCTCATCGCCCACGCGCTTGCCTCGTTGACGAGGCGCGCGCCCTGGCGAGCCCGCGGCTCCCACACGCAGATGGCCGCGCCCGTTGGATCGGCGAGCACCGCGACGCGCCCGGCCGGGAGCGCGTCGAACGGCGGAATCAGGACCCGACCCCCGGCGGCGGCAGCGGCCTCCGCGGCCTGCTCGGCGCTCTCCACCGACACGTACGTGTTCCACCCAGTCGGCACGCCGTCTGGCTGGGCGCCGACCCCGGCCACGTGCTGGCCACGCAACTGTGCCTCGAAGTACTCACCCGGGCCCGGGCCGTCGAACTCCCAGCCGAGCACCTCTCCGTAGAACGCCATCGCCGCGTTCGGGTCGGGCGCCAGCACGTCGACCCAGCAGGGGACGCCGGCTTGATATGCGGCACGCTCGGTCATCGTCCGAGCTCCCCGTACTCGTCGTGCTTGCGCCACCAGGTGTACGCCTCGGTCTGCGGCCAGCCCGCGGGCGAGTCCTCCCACTCCTCCTGGCGGCCGAACGGCGTCAGGTCGAGCAGGTTGAAGTCGAGTCGGAGGCGGTCCACGCCGCGCGAGGACGTGACGAAGGAGCGATAGACGGTGTCCCCGTCCCGTAGGAACACGCTGAGCGCGAACCCCTCACCCCGGTCGCTGGTCACGCCGAAGTCGTAGTTGAAGTCGCTTCTGAGCGAGGAGTACCACGGCATCGTCCACCCCATTCGCTCCCTAAACACGCGGATCTCCTCGTACGGCGCACGCGAGATCAGCGCAAACGAGGTGTCGCGCTCGCGCAGGTGAGTCAGATCCGCGATGTTGTCGGTGAACGACGAGCAGCCCGTGCACGGATCCTCGCCCGGCGCGAACATGAAGTGGTAGACGATCAACTGCCGGCGGCCGTCGAACAGATCCGCAAGCCGGACCTTTCCGTCGGGTCCCTCGAGTTCGTAGTCCTTCTCGATGGCCACCATCGGCAGCCGCCGTCGCTCGGCGGCAAGCGCGTCGAGCGCTCGCGTGGCCTCCTTCTCCCTGAGGAGCAAGTCATCGCGGGCCGCCCGCCACTCGGCATCGGAGACGACGTTCGGAAGAGCCATATTCGTACCTCCGTCGCAGATTCATGTGGTTGGAAAAACCAACCATAAGGTCTTTTATTCCGACTGTCAACTGATATTCTTGTCGCGTGGCCGGAAAGCGCACATACGGGGATCCCTGCGGCGTGGCGCGCGCTCTCGACGTGATCGGCGAGCGGTGGGCGCTGTTGGTCGTGCGCGAGCTGCTGCTCGGGCCAAAGAGATTCACCGACTTGCGCGCCGGCATGCCGAACCTGAGCCCCGACGTCCTCTCGCAACGGTTACGCGAGCTCGAGCAGGCCGGGGTGCTGAGGCGCGACAAGCTGCCACCGCCGATCGCCTCGCAGGTCTACGAGCTCACCGACTGGGGCCGCGAGCTCGAGCCGGTCGTGCTCGGAATGGGCCGCTGGGGGAGCCGGGCACCGTTCCCGCCCGGCGACGCGAGGCTTGGGATCGACTCGTTTGTCCTCGCGTTGAAGACGCTGTACGACCCGGGCCGCGCCGATGGCCTCGAGGGGTCGAGCTTCGAGCTGCGGCTCGGCGAACATCGCTTCGAAGCCCGACCACAGGCCGGGCGGCTCGAGGTGACCCGCGGAGCCGCCACGAGTCCCGCGGCGACGATCGCCACCGATCCGGGAACGCTCGAGCACATCCTGTGGCACGGCCAACCGCTGACGACCGAGGACCTGTCGATCACCGGTAACCGGGAGGCGGCGGTGCGATTCCTGACGATGTTCCCGCTGCCGGGTTGATCCGGGGGCGGGTCCTAGCGACCTCGCCGCTCCCGGGTGGAAGTACGGGGCGGGTCCTAGCGACCTCCCGGCTCGAAGTGCGGGGCGACCTCCCTCGGTGCCGCCCCTTACACCACGAAGACCTACTACTGCTTCATGTTCACGGCCGTCTGCATCATCTGATCGGCCGTGGTGATCGTGCTCGCGTTCGCCTGGTAGCCACGCTCGGCCTCGATCATGTTCGTGAACTCCGTCCCCATGTCGACGTTCGATTGCTCGAGCTCGCCGCTGATCGTCTCGCCGAAGCCGGCGGTGCCGGGCTGGCCGGCGGTCTCCGCTCCGGACGCCGCGGTGGCGCTCCACAGTGAGCCACCGTTGCGCTGCAGCCCGGCCTGGTTGGGGAATGTCGCGAGCGAGATGTAGCCGGCGGTCACCGACGCGCCCGCGGGCGTCTGGTAGTTGACGCTCCCGTCCGCGCCGATCGTAACGTTGGTCGATCCGGGCGGAACGATGATCGCGTTGTTGGCGGGGGTGCTGCCGGTGGTCACCGGCGACCACTGGCCGGTGGTGGCGTTCTGTTGCGCCGCGTAACCGAGCACGTACTGGCCGGTCTGCGTGCAGAGGTAGCCCGACGCGTTGAACGTCAGATCGCCCGCGCGCGTGTACTGCGTGGCGTCGAGCGTCGGCGGAGTCGTGCTCACGTTGCCGTTGGCCACGCGCAGCCAGCCGTTGCCCTGGATCGCGACGTCGGTGGCGTTGCCGGTCGACTCGACGCCGCCGGCGGTCATCACGTTGTCGATCGAACCGATCTCCGTGCCGAGCCCGACCTGCAGCGGGTTGGTGCCCGCGCTGAAGCCGTTCGCGGTGGTGGCCGGCGCGATCAGCTGCGAGAGCTCGTCGGAGAACTGGGCGCTCTGAGCCTTGTAGCCGGTCGTGTCCACGTTGGCCAGGTTGTTGGCCGTAACGTCGAGCATCGTCTGATGCGCATCCAGGCCGCTGATCGCGGCATACATGCCTGACATCATCGAGGTATCACATCCTTTGCGGGCCCCCGGGGCCGCGATCGAATTGGTCCCTGCAGCCCCAGTAGTCGGCAGGTCCCGCCCGGAATCGAGTGGTGCGCACACCACAGCGAAAGCAATGGGAACTAGCCCGGCGTCAGACCCGCCCGGCCTCCCGCACGAGCACGTCCCACGCCCGGCGGACGTCCTCGGCGGTGGTGCTCTGCTGACCGATCGCCAGTCGCAGCACGTAGCGGCCGTCCAGCACCGCGTGGGACATGAACATCTCGCCGCTCGCGTTGACCCGCTCGAGCAGCTTGCGGTTGCGGTCGTCGTCTCCTTCGAGCCGGAAGCAGACGAGCGAGAAGTGGCGGGGAGCGCACACCTCCCAGCAGTCGGTCTCGTGCACCCAGCGCTCGAACTCGGTCGCGAGCTCAACGCCATTGCGGATGTGGCGCTGGAGGCCGCTGCGGCCGAAGCAGCGGAGCACAGCCCACAGCTTCAGCGCCCGAAAGCGCCGGCCGAGCGCGGGCCCATACTCGCTCAGGCTGAGCGAGTCCTCCGCGTCAGGAGTGCGCAGGTACTCGGGGACGACGCTGAACGCGCGCCGGAAATCATCGCGCCGGCTGGTCCACAACAGCGAGCAGTCCATCGGCGTCAGCAACCACTTGTGCGGGTTGACGACCAGCGAATCGGCGCGGTCGACGCCGGCGAACGCCCATCGGTATTCCGGGCAGACCATCGCCGAGCCGGCGTAGGCGGCGTCGACGTGCAGCCACGTTCCGCTCGCGGCGCACGCGTCGGCGATGGCCGGCACCGGGTCGACCGCTGCGGTCGCGGTCGTCCCGACCGTGGCCACGGTGACGGCGGCATCGGACAGATCGCCGAGGGCGTCGGCACGCATGCGGAACTCCTCGTCGACGGGCACCTTGCGCAGCCGCATCCCGAGCATCCGCGCAGCCTTCTCGATCGACGAATGGCCGTGCTCCGCGCACACGATCAGATCGCGGCCGGTCGCCTCGCGGGCGGCGACGCACGCAGCGAACGTCGAGGTCGAGGCGCTGTCCTCGATGTGGCCGTGCCAGCCGGACGGCAGCCCAAGCAGGTCGGCGGCCCAGTCGAGCACGACGCCCTCGAGCTCGGTCGACGCGGGCGCCGTCCGCCACAGGATCGCGATCGAGTTGAGGGTTGCCGCCAGCAGCTCGGCCAGGATCCCCGGCTCGGCCGCGCTGGTCGCGAAGTACGCGAAGTAGCGCGGATGCTGCCAGTGCGTCACCCCCGGCAGGAGAACCTCGTCGAGGTCCTTGAGCACGGCGGAGAACGGCTCTGGGTCGTCCGGCGCCTTCTCCGGCAGCCGGGCGCGGATGTCCCCCGGCGCGACCTGCGCGAGCACCGGTAGGTCCGCGACCCGCTCGAGGTAGTCGGCCGCCCACTCGATCGCGGCGTGGCCGTCGGCGCGGAAGTCGCTCATGCCGGCGCCGGCGGCGCGCGTCTGGCGCTCGGTCGAGCTCATACCGCGACCCCGTGGGCGTCGAACTCGTAGTGCACGCCCGTGAGTGTCTCGGACACCTCCCACAAACGACGCCACGCCTGCTCGTCGTACGCCTTGCCGGCGGCGCTCACAACCTTCGGGTATCCGCGTTGTTCGCTGCGCCCGCCCGGGCCAACGTACGTGCCCCCGGGCAGATCGGGAAACGTCGCCGCGTAGAGCGTCGGCAGCGCGCCCATCTCCGCGCTCTGGGCGAACAGCCTGTTGCCGATCGCCATGAACCACCGCTCGTAGAACCGGTCGGTGCCAGCGGCCTGGAGGTGTGTGGCGGCGTAGCCCGGGTGAGCGGCCACGCTTACCAGCGCCGTCCCGGCCTGCACCGCGCGGCGCTGGAGCTCGAAGCAGAACATCAGGTTGGCGAGCTTCGACTGGCTGTAGGCGCCCCAGCGGCTGTACTTGCGCTCGCCCTGAAGGTCGTCGAAATCGATCGTCCCGCCGCGATGCATCGTGCTTGAGACCGTCACGACGCGGGGAGCGGGCGCCGCCAGCAGGCGACCGAGCAGCAGCCCGGTCAGCGCGAAGTGGCCGAGGTGGTTGGTCGCGAACTGGCTCTCGAACCCGTCCCGCGTCACGCGCCGCGGCGCCGCCATCACGCCGGCGTTGTTGATCAGCAGGTCGACCTGATCAAGGGCGGTCGCGGCGAACGCCCGCACCGAGTCGAGGTCGGCGAGGTCGAGGATGGCGGAGTGGAGATCCGCGTCCGGCACGGCGGCTGCGATGGTCGACGCGGCGTCGCGACCCTTCTCGGAGCTGCGACTCGCGATCACGACTCGAGCGCCGGCGCGCGCGAGCTCGCGCGCGGTCACGAGACCCAGACCGCTGTTGGCGCCGGTCACAATCGCGACCCGCCCGTGCTGGTCGGGGATATCGGCGGCCGTCCAGTTCCGCTCAGGCATCGTGCACCTTGAACTCGATCCCGGCCGCCTCGAGCCGCCGGCGGAGCGCAGGCCCCATCGCCACCGCCGGGGTCAGCTGCCCGGCACGCTCGGGGAGGTCGTCGTGCGCGAGGCACAGCGCGGACTCAGCGAGCATCTTCGACGTCTCCGTGTAGCCGGGGTCGCCGCCACTCACCTCGGTGCGCAGCTCGGCGCCGTCGCCGGTGTGGGCCGCGAACCGGATGCTGAACCACGACTTCGCCCGCCGCTCCTCGGACGGCCCCTCGCCCGAGCCCTTGAGCTTCAACAGCAGGTCCCGAGCGGGCGGGATCTGCACGAGCGCGACCGCCATCCCCGCGGCGGCGCCCAGCCCGATGAGCATCGGCAGCGGCCCGACGACGGCGTAGTGGCTGTAGCTGAAATCGGGCCCGTAGCGGTCGAGCGCCCGCGCCGAGCGGAGCACGGTGGCGGGATCGAGCGTCGGAAACGGGACGACCCAGCCGCCGGCGAACTGGTCCGGGTGCGGCCTGCCCGAGATGCCTCTCACCCGCCGCCCGACGGGATCGTCCTCGAGCCGCCGTCGCTCCCGCGCGACCTTCGAGCCCGACCGCAGCCGGCTGAGGATCTCGATCGTCGACTGGTAGGTGCCGCCGGAGATCGACGCCTTGGTCCGCATGAACCCGTCGACCGAGATCGCCATGTCCACCGGGAGTTGCTCGACGGTGAACTGCACGCCGAGGTCGTAAGGGATCGAATCGAAGCCGCACGAGTGCACGATCCGCGCGCCGCTTCGTTCAGCCTGCTCGTGGTAGTTCAGCCACATGCGGTCGACGAACTCGGGTTCACCGGTCAGGTCGACGTAGTCGGTCCCGGTCGCGGCACACGCGGCGACCAGCGGCTCGCCGTGGCGGATGTATGGGCCGACGGTCGTGATCACGACCTTGGTCGCCTCCGCAAGCGCCCGCAGCGACGCTGGATCATCACTGTCGGCACGCAGTAGCGGGAGCTCAGCCCATGCGTCCCCCAACCGCCCGCGCACGTTCTCGAGCTTGTCCATATTCCGCCCCGCGAGCGCCCAGCTCATGCCGGCCGGAGCGTGGCGCGCGAGGTACTCGGCGGTCAGCGCACCGGTGAACCCAGTGGCGCCGAACACGATGAGGTCGAAGCGGCGATCAGCCATCGCCCGGGCGATCAGTCATCCGCCCCGATCTCGCGCGCGATTCGGAGCGCTTCGTCAAGGTCCACGCCGGCACGAGCCGCCACCCAGGTCGCGGCCGGGGCGGCGACGCGTTCGGAGGAGTGGGCGGCCTCGCCGGCGACGTCCAGGATCCGCTTGAACTCCTCGGTCGACGGTGGCGTCGTGCCGAGCCGCTCGGCAAACGCGGCCAGCCATTCGTTCGCATTCATCGCCGCTCGGACTCTAGATGGTTGCGTCCTGCCGCGACCCACAACTCGCTAATCGCAACCTCGGACAATTGGTACATTTGTACCAATCATGCTCGCAACCAGCCCCAACGACGCTCGACCCCGCGGTGCGGCCCGCCGCGAGGCGCTCCTCGATGCGGTTCTGCGGGTCGTCGCCGAGGCGGGGGCGGATGCCGTCACGCACCGGCGCGTCGCCGACGTGGCGGGTCTGCCGCTCGCCTCGACGACGTACTGGTTCCAGTCCAAGGAGCATCTGTTGACGGCGGCTTTCGAGCGCGCCGCCGACCGCGACATCGAGCGCCTGCGCGCCGTCCTCGGCGCGACCCCAGAGCGCGCCCCCGACCCGGTCGGGCTGGCGGTCGGCGCGATTCTCGGCCCGAGCGACGACCTGGGCCAAACGAGCCGCGGCTGGCTGCTCGCGACCTACGCACTGATGCTCGAAGCCGCACGCCGGCCGGCGCTCCGCGAGGTGACCAAGCGCTGGACCGACGCGTACCTGGAGACGCTCCCGCCGCTGCTCGCCGCGGCCGGCTCACGACACCCGCGGGCCGATGCGGCGCTGTTGCTCGCGGCCGCCGACGGCCTGCTCATCGACCAGCTCGCATCCGGCCACGCGTCGGACCTCGGGCCGCAGCTGCGGCGGCTCGCGGACGCACTGGTGAAGGCATGACCGCACTCCGAACACGCCGATGGCGCCCGGCACCGCGCGCACTCGATCCCGAACAGCCCACGGTCGTGCTGATCCGGGTGTTGCTCGGCTTCGAGTCGATGCTCTATTCGGTACTCACCCCGGTGCTGCCGCACTATGAGCACGCCTTCGGGGCCTCCAAGCCTGCGATCGGCGTGCTCGCCGCCGCCTACCCGGCGGGGATGATCCCGGGCGCGCTGATCGGTTGGTGGATCGCGACCCGAGCGGGCGTTCGGCGCACCACGGTCGTGGGCCTGCTGCTGTTCACCGTCTCGATCGTCGCGTTCGGGTTCGGCTCCAACATCACGGTGCTCGACGGGCTGCGGTTCGTCCAGGGGATCGCCTGCGGCTGCATCTGGGGGGGCGGCCTCGCGTGGGTGATCGCGATCGCGCCCGCGGAACGCCGCGGCGAGATGCTCGGGTCGGTGTTCGCGTCGGCGATCTTCGGCACGCTGATCGGCCCAGTGCTCGGCACGGTGGCGGTGGCGGCCGGAACCGAGGTCGTGTTCGTATGCGTCGGCGGCGTGTCGCTCGCGCTGACCGCATGGACGCTCCAGCACCCGGAGCCTCCTCGCGCTGCGCTCGGCGCCGGAGCCCCTCTACGGGTGCTCGCAAAAGACCCCAGGATCGCGGTCGGTTGCTGGCTGATCCTGCTCGAGGCCTGCACGATCGGGGCAACCGGGACCCTGCTTCCTCTGCGGCTGTCGCACTTCGGCGCATCGGGCGTGGCGATTGGCGTCACGTTCGTGCTCGCGTCGCTGCTGGCCCTGCTGGTAAACCCCGCGGTCGGACGCCTCGTCGATCGTCGCGGGGTATTGCTCCCGCTGAGCGTCGGCCTCGGCGCGATGGCGGTTCTGCTCGTGTTGCTGCCGCTTCCACAATCGCCGCTCGTGCTGGCGGCGCTGACCGTGCTCACTCTTGGCGGACCGCTGACGGCGTTCGGGCTGCCGGCGGTCTCGATCATGACCGACGCGATCGAGCGGATCGGCGCCGCGCTCGCGTTCGGCTCGATGCTGTTCAACCTGGCGTGGGCGACCGGCGAAACGATCGGCGCCCCGGCAGCGGCAAGCGTCTCGCGGGCAACAAGCGACGCCGTGCCGCTGGCCGCGCTGGCGGCGCTGATGCTGGCGACGCTCCTAGCCGTCCGCTTGGGGTCCGCGGTCAGCTCGAGGTCGGCACGCCACTGGTCACGTCCAGCAGCTGATCGCCGACCGTCTCGTCGTGAATCTCGCTGACGCTGACGCCCGGATCGGGAAGCACCCGCAGTGCGTCGGCCGGAAGGTCCACCTTGACGGGCGTGCCCTGGCTGTACGGGATCGCGCTCCCCTCGTTCCGGATCAGCGCCTGAAGCGCCGAACCCGTGGCGAGTCGGACGTAGACGTGCGTAATCGACCCGAGGAAGACCAGGCGTTCGACCATCCCGGGCACACAGTTGACACCAACGGTCTCGTACGGACGGAGGTGGATGCGCTCCGGGCGGATCGCGAGCTTGACATCGCCCGTAGCGTCGAGCTGGCCTGCCTGCGCCTCGAGCGTGAAATCGCCGACGCGCAGGCGGCAGGGTCCCTGTCCGTTGCCGCGGGGCTCGACTCGAGCATCCATTAGATTCGACACCCCCAGGAAGTCGGCCACATAGGCGTCGGCGGGCTCGGTGTACACCTCTTCCGGGGTGCCGAGCTGGGCGATACGTCCGTGGTTCATGACGGCCAGGCGATCGGACATTGTGAGCGCCTCTTCCTGGTCGTGGGTGACATACAGGAAGGTGATTCCCACCTGCTTCTGCAGCGCGGCCAACTCGACCTGGAGCGTGCGGCGGAGCTTGGCATCCAGCGCCCCGAGGGGCTCGTCCAGCAGCAGAACCGACGGACGCAGCACCAGCGCCCGTGCCAGCGCAACGCGCTGTTGCTGGCCGCCAGACAACTGGTTGGGGCGACGATCCTCGTATCCCGACAGCTGGACCAGCTCGAGTGCCTCCGCCACGCGGCTGTTTCTCTCTGACTTCGGCACGGACTTGTACTTCATGCCAAAAGCCACGTTCTCGGCGACGGTCAGGAACGGGAACAGTGCATAGCTCTGGAATACCGTGTTGACATTGCGCCGGTTGGGGGCCCAGTTGCCGACATCGGTGCCGTCGAGCATGATCATCCCGCTGGTAGGCGGCTCGAAGCCCGCGACCATGCGCAGCGTGGTCGTCTTGCCACAACCACTCGGTCCGAGCAGCGAGAAGAACTCACCGGCCCGGATCTCGACCGAAATCTCGTCGACCGCTGCGACGTCGCCGAACCGCTTCGTCAGTGACTCGAGCTTGACATGTCCTCCACTCATCTCTCCTCTGTCCTCTCAGATTCCTGCGATTCCGGTCAGTGCCTCGGTGCCGCCCTTGGTGCGTTCGCCTCTGCTCATCCACCTGTAGCCGATGAACCCGATCAACGCGGCTATGAGCGAAATGAACAGCATGATCGTGGCCAGGGCGTTGAGCGCCGGCCCACTTAGCCCCGCATGGACGTTGGAGTAGATAATCACCGACATCGGTTGCGTGTTCGAGGTCGACGACAGCTGTTCCACGATCACGAAATCGTCCACGGTGCTGGCGAAGACGAGCACCGCGCTCGCGAAGATCGCCGGCATCAGCATCGGAAGCAGCACCCGCCAGATCGCGCCGAGTCGCGATGCACCGAGATCGCAAGCTGCCTCCTCGTAGCTCCGTCCGATCGACACCAGGCGCGCGCGCACGATGATCGCGGGCCAGCTGATGTTCCACACCACCAGCCCGGCGACTTCGGCCGGCGTTCCGAGCCTGATGAACGTCAGCGCCTGCGTGACGAGCAGGAACAGCGCGACCGCAAGCAGCAGCTCCGGGATCACGAACGAGAAGATCATCACGATGTTCAGTCCGTTCGCGGTTCGGCTGCGCCAGCGATCGATGCCGATCGCGAAGCCGACTCCGATCGGGACGCAGATCAACGTGGTCAGCACCGCGAGCACGAGCGTTTGGATCACGGCCTGGTGAAGGCTCGGGTTGTGGAGAACCGAGGTGACCCCGGTTCCGACATACCACTTCGTCGAGAAGCCCTGCCAAGTGGCCTGGGATGCGCCCTTGTTGAACGAGAACAACACCGCGATCGCGATCGGCACGATCGTCCACACGATGTACAGCCACGTGAAGCCCTCGATCACCCACGGCCGGCGCCACGGGTTGCCTCGCGCGCGGCCGGGCCGAGCGACTTCCGCCGGGGTCGGCGGGGAGGTGGTTACGGACTCGCCGACTGTACTTGCCATCAGGAGTTCTCCATCGACGCGCGTGCGGTGCTCCACACGTAATAGATCATCGGGATCAACAGCACTACGAGCAGCATCAGCGACAGGACGGCGCCCTGTCCGACCTCGCCGGGCGAGTTGAGCTGGCCTTCGATTGCGTTGCCGATCATCGTCGTGCCCGGCGCCCCGGACAGCAGCTGATTGGTGTAATAGTCGCCGAGCATCGGCAGCACCGTGATGAAAGTCGCGGCGATGATCGCGGGCTTGCTTAACGGGATCGTGACGTGCCAGAACGTCCGCCACTTGCTGAGTCCGAGATCACGGGCAGCCTCGAGCATGCTCTCGTCGATGCGGTCGAGGAACGCGTACAGCACCAGGATCACGTACGGGATGTATCCGTACACGAGCCCGAGGATCACCGTCACCGACTTGCCGCCGAGCCAGTTGGTGTTGCCGGGCAGGCCGAAGAACGACAACGCGCTGTTGACGAAACCGCCCTGCTGAAGGAGGTCGATCCACGCCAGCATGCGCATCATGTAGCTGACCCAGAACGGCGCGATCAGCAGGACCAGGAACAGTGTCTTGCGTCTGCCGGCGTACCGGGCGACGAAGTAGGCCACCGGGTAGGCGATCGCCAGCGAGATCACGGTGGCGATCGCGGTGTAGATGGCCGTCCGCAGCGCCGGCGGACCGAGGAAGGCTCCCGGCCCGAAGATGTCATGCCAGACCGCGCTGAAGTTCCAACTCGACCAATGCAGCGGGTTCCAGATGGGGACAACCGTCTGGAAGAACTCGTTGACGCCGCCTCCGGCGACCGCCAGCATCACGTAGAACGGCACCACGAACAGAACGAGCAGCCAGATCACTCCCGGCGTCGCCAGCCCTATCCACAGTCCTCGGTTGTGCCGGTCGTAGGTGTCGTTTCGGTCAGCCATCGTCTTACCCTATAGCCCCTTTGAGAACGAGTTCCACGTGGACTCCCACACCGCGTCGGCGGCTGCCGGCAGCTCGAGCTGGAAGATGCCGTTGCGGAAGTAATCCGGTAGCACCACCGTCGAGGCCAGCTGCGGAGGGAGTAGCTGCTCGTGTGTCAGCTTGGCCGGGGTGACCTCGGTCAAGGGCTGCATGTAATAGACGTAGCTGTAATTCTCAATCGCGTTGTGCACGTCGAGCATGTAGTCGATGAAGAGGTGAGAGAGCACGGGGTTGGAGCCGCCGGTCAGATTCACCATCAGGTCGTTGGCGACCGGGCCCTTCCTATTCGCCGGGAACCAGTAGCCGACGGTGTCGATCGAGGTGCCCTTGGGTAGGTAATCGGCCGCGGCGGCCATGTCACCCGACCACGCGTGGTGAATCCAGGTCTTGCCGGTCGGGACGTCGGTATAGTCGTTGTTGTCGATCCGCACGTTGGTGAGCGCCGCAAGCTGCGAGAGAGCTTTCCCCGCGGCGTGGATCTCCGGCGTGCTCGTCGTGTTCAGGTCCAGGTTGCCGGCGCGCAGCAGCGCCAGGCTGATCGTCTCCCGGTAGTCGTCCAGGACGGCCACCTTGCCGGCGTACGGCCCCCCCTGCCAGGGCATGTTCCAGGACGGGGTGAGGTTCACCTTGTCCTTTCTCCAGGCCATCCCCGTGGTGTAGATCGAGTAAGGCGTGGTGTACCGCCAGCCCTGGTCGTAGAACGGATTCCGGTAGTCGGCCCAGACGTTGGCCATGTTGGGGATGTAGCTGTGGTTGAGCGGCCGGATCATTTTGGCCGCGACCAGCTGACCGAGGACCGCGACGGTCGGGAAGAACACGTCGAACTCCAGCTCACCGCTGGACAGCTTGGCGAGCGCCTCTTCCATCGTGTTGTAAGTCGTCAGCGAGTATTTGCAGTTGTGCTTCTTGCAGAAGCTCTTGACCACCGCCTCGTTGATGTACGCGGCCCAGTTGTAGATGCGCAGGGTCGCACCCTCCTCGGGAGCCAGGCCCGAAGCGATCGCCTTGTTGTCGCCGTATATCGGCCACTTGACCGGGCGGTCCTGACGCGGGAATGGCGGTTCGGCGCTGCTCGCACCGGCTGGGTTCGTCGAGCTGCAGCCGGCCAGCAGTCCGGCGAGTGCAAGCCCAGCTCCAGCGCCCAGCAGCTCACGACGGGAGATCGCGGGTCCGTCGAGCGGGGGACGGCGCCGGATCCCGTCTCCCAACCATCCCTCACGTGGATGCATCGACGCCCTCCGCGTCAAGAGACTGCCCCGTCGCTCGAAGCTCGTACCCAAGCTCGCTCGACGCGAGCGCCAGGCAGCGCTGCACCATCCGCTCCGCAGTGACATCGGGCTGGCCCAGCGTGACCTGGACGCCGAGTCCGTCCATCAGACCGCTCAGCGCCAGCGCGAATTCGTCCGGATCGGCGTTGGGGTGGAACGACCCCTCGTCCTGGCCCTCGCGCACGATGTCCGCGATCAGCTTGCGCTGGCGGCGATCAAGCCGGAAATAGGCGTCTCGTACGGCGGGGTCGCGTCGGGCCCGCACCCACATCTCCATCCACAGCGTCCAGTCACTGAGCCCGCCCGGACCGAGGCTGGTCTCCTCGATCAGGTGCACGAGCTTGTCGGCCGCGCCCTCCTGCCGCGCCTGGCCCTCGGTCAGGCGCTCGTAGAAGTCGCGGTCGGTGTGGTCGACCGCCTCCTCGAGCAGCCGATCCTTGGACTCGAAGTAGTAGAGGATCGTCGGCGGGCTGGTGCCCGCCCGCTCGGCGATGTCGCCGATCCGGGTATCGAACAGGCCGCGCTCGTACAGGACCTCGGCGGCCGCCGAGATGATCTGCGGCTTGCGGAGATGCTCGACCTTGGGGCGCGGCGACATCGTCAGTCCACCCAGCGACCCTTCACGACTAGAACTGCCCTCTCCACCCGAAAGACTCTTCTCATCCCTCGAACAAATTCGTATACTGAATGGCGATTCAGAAAACTACAATGATCGGGTCGTCGCTGTCAAGTAAGGCGCCGCCGGTAGACGCCTCCGACAAATCTGAATAAGGCGCCGCCGACAAGCTTCTAAGGCGCCGCCGGCAAAATCCAATCAACAGGAGTCATCGAGTGGTCGACGTGGCCGTGTTGGGGGCAGGACTGGCGGGATTGAGTGCCGCGCGGGACCTCCAGCGTTCGGGTGCTGACGTGATCGTGCTCGAGGCTCGGGACCGGGCCGGAGGCCGCGTCGAGGCGGTGACGCTCCCCGACGGGCGCACGGTCCAGGCCGGTGGCGAGGTGTTTGGGCCAGGGCACACCGCCTACGCCGATCTTGTCGAGGAGCTCGGGCTGGCGGTCGAGCCGAGCTACGTTGCCGATCCGGGCGAGATCAGCTGGGGGCTCGTCGACGGTGTCTACGTCGGCGACGACGTCCCGTGGATGAGCGAGGTCGAGCGCCGCGACGAGGAGCGTGTGGAGAGGGCGTTCGTTGAGCTGGCCGCGACCGTCGACCCCGACGATCCGTGGGCACATCCCGACGCCACGGCGCTCGACGCCACGAGCCTCGCCGAGTGGCTCCGCCGGCAGGGTGCGCTCCCCGCGGTCCACCGCCGGCATACGCTGGCCTCGCTATCACTCTCCTGCGACGGCCCCGAGCGGACCTCGCTGCTGGCCGAGTTGCGCAAGCACGCCGCGCTCGGCGGGGACGGCTTCTACGACCTTGAGCGGTGGGAGAGCCTCAAGGTGGCCGAGGGATCGGGCGCCGTGCCGGCGGCGATTGCCGCCGAGCTCGGGTCCGAGACGATCCGCTTCGGGGCCGAGGTTCGCCGCATCGAGGCCGGCGGCGGACGGGCGCGCGTGACGCTCGCCTCCGGCGAGGCGATCGACGCTGAGGCGATCATTTGCGCGATCCCCGCCGGCCCGCTGCGCGCGATCGAGATCGCCGGCGTCAGCGATGCCCGGCTGCGGTCGCTGCGCTCGCACCGCCAGGCGCTCGCCGCCAAGGTCGTCGTCGCCTACGACGCCTCGTTCTGGCAGGACGCGGGCCAGAACGGGCTCGCCGAGTGCGAGTGGCTGTTCGGTTCGACGTGGCCGCAGGGAGCCGGCGTGCTGTCGATGCTGGTCCCGCCCGAGCGCCTGTCGGCATTCCTGGCGACGCCGGAGGCCGTCCGGTCGAGCTCGGTGGTCGACGGCCTGGTGGCGCTGTACGGCGAGGACGCGCGGTTCCCGCTGGCGATGCTCGAGCGCGCGTGGGGCGTCGACCCGTTCACCCAGGGCTACATCTCGAGCTGGGCGCCCGGGGACCTGACGCGCGTCGGTCCGCTGCACGGGACCCACGAGCCGCCGTTCTACGTCGCCGGCTCTGACCACTGGGTGGCGGGCTACATGGAGGGCGCGGTCCGCACCGGCCGCGACGCGGCGCGCGCCGCCTCACGCGCCGGCTCGCCCGCCTGAGAGGCCGCTCCGCCCCCGGCAGTCAGCGTCTCCCCCCCGGGGCGGGCGGGCTCCAAATCGCGAGCGAGCGCACTCGAGACGGCCCGCCGGGCTCGTTCGAGCGGGATCGCCCCGTCGCCGATCAGCGTCCTGATGCCGTAGCCGTCGAGCAGCGCGAGCACGCGATCGGTGACCTCGTCGGGATCGCAGGGGGCGAACTCGCCGTCGTCGACGCCGGCCGCAATCTCGTCACGGAACCAGGCGTGGAGGCGCGCATACAGCTCCTCGGCGACCGGCCGGAGCTCGGGATGGCGCGCCGCGCGGAGCCACAACTCGACCCACAGCACCCAGTCCTGCTCGAGCGACGGGGTCGTCGGCAGGCACTGCTCGATCATCGACTGAAGGCGCTCCGCGTGCGACGCCGCCGGGAGCTGTCCGCTCGAGATACGTACGTCTCCCGCGTGGGAGTAGGAGTAGTCGAGCGCCTCGGCGAGCAGGGCGTCCCGGGTGTCGAAGTGATAGTGGACGAGCGCGGTCGACACGCCCGCCTCCATCGCGATCCGCGCGATCCGGACGCCGTCGATCCCCTCGCGGGCGATCTGCCCGGCGGCGGCCGCGAGGATTCGGTCGCGCGCGCTCGGGTTGCTCGCACTCACGACGTCGCGAACCCGGGGTGGGTGGGGCTCAAATCAGCGCGGATGCGATCGGCGAACCACGCCACCGCGCTCTCCCGGCGCGACAGTGGGCCGCACCTGTAGCCGCGCGTTCGCAGCCCGAGCTGCACGTTCTCGACGAGGTCTATGTCCTCCTTGAGCACGACCGTGTTCAGCCAGTTGTTGAGGCGCTGGACGGCGCGCGTGCGCGGGCCGCTGCCGGGCGCGCGGTAGCCGGCGAAGACGTCGCGGGTGCGCCCGACCCCGTCCGGGGTCATCTGCCAAGTGTTGACCTGATCGGGATATAGATCGATTGTCGTGTTCGGGTAGATGAACACGTATCGCCAGGTGCGGCGATCCTCCTCGGTCAGACCGGGCATCGGCGTCACGAGCTGTGCGTACAGCCGCTCGAGCCGGTTGCTGCTCGGCTTGTCCCGGAGCGGCGCCTCGATCCACGCGTAGTGCTCGTGCAGTTCGGTCTCGTAGTGCTTGTAGTCGAGCATCCGCATCAGGCCGGGATGCGCGATCGGGATGTGGTAACCCTCGAGGTAGTTCTCGGCCACGACCTTCCAGTTCGCCGGCTGCGAGCCGCCGGACGGCCCGAACGACTCGAGCGTCGGGATCCGGTAGCGCTCGAGGCGCGCCGGCAGGTCACCGACGAGGTCGGCCAGGGGCGCCGCGTCGGGATCGAGGTTGACGAACACGAGCCCGCACAGCTCCTCCACGCGCGCCGGCATCAGCCCGAGCGCGGACTTATCCAGTCGCTTGCCGAACTGAAGGGCCTCGGGGGCGCCGATCAGGGTGCCGTCGAATTTGTATGTCCAGCCGTGGTAGCGGCAGCGGATCGCTCCCTTGCACTGGCCTGATCCGCTGAGCAGACACGAGCCGCGGTGGCGGCAGACATTGCGGTACGCGCGCAGGCCGTTCGCCTCGTCGCGCACAACCAGCACCGGCTGCGAGCCGGCGAACCCGGTGGTGTAGCTGCCGGGCTGGGGCAGATCCGAGACGTGCCCGATCAGTTGCCAGGTCCGCTCGAAGATCCGTTCCTGCTCGACCTCCACGAGCTCCGGGTCGAGATACAGCCGGGGCTCGAGTGCCTCGGCGATCGGGGCTTGAACGTCGGTCAGGGCTGCCATGGAATCGTCCTCGCGTCTCGTGGAATCCAGCCCGACCAATGGCGAATGGCCGGGCCCTCGACATCTGAAACCAAAATCAAAATCAAAAATCCTGACTTTGTGATCAGTTGCTGTTAGTCTACCGCCCATGGTCAAGTCCGCGCCCTGGCTGTCGCTGACTCCCGAACCCGAGCGCGAGCTTCCGGCCGCAGTCGCGACGCTTGTTTGCGGCTACCGGCCGACCGATGAGGCGGTCGCGGATGAGGCCGCGCGGATCGAGCGATTGGTTCTGCGCGGCAACGAGCGACGCTGGGACAGCTACCTGCACGACGTCGTCGAACTGATCGACGGCCGGGCCGGCGATGGCGACCCGGAGGTGGCGCGAGCCCGCGAGGTCGCGATCGCCGTGATCTCGAACCACCACAACCTGCTGCTCGCTCTTCCGGGGCGCGGAGCGCGACGAACCGACACCGACAGGCGGCGGCTCTCCGAGCTGCTCGCCGCGAGAAACGAGGACCAAGCATGAGCACCGCCGTAAGGCGCCGCCGCCAGGCGCCGCCGACAGAGTCCATCTTCCCCACGTCCGCCGGCTTCGAGCTGACGTCTGACCAGCTCGAGCTCCAACAGCGAGCGCGGACGTTCGTCGAGACGGTGCTGATGCCGCTCGAGCTCGAGGCCGAGGACCTCGGCGGGCAGCTGCCCGAGGAGACCGTGGAGCACATCAAGCGGGAGGCGATCGCCGCGCGGCTTAACGGCGGCCGGTTCGCCCCGGAGTACGGCGGCCAAGGGTGGTCGATGCTCGAGTGGTTCCTCGTCAACGAGCAGTTCGGCCGCGTCACCAACGGCCTGCACTGGCACGTGCCGAGCGCCTACAACGTGCTGCTGCAGGGGACCCCGGAGCAGGTCGAGCGCTATCTCGTGCCGGCGCTCCGCGGCGAGGGCGGCGACGCCTACGCGGTCACCGAGGCCGAGGCGGGATCTGACCCGGGCGGGATCGCCTCGACCGCGGTGTCGACCGGCGACGGCTGGCGGATCAACGGCGAGAAGTGGTTCGTGACCTCGGGCGACGTCGCCCGCGTACTGATCGTGATGGCCAACGTCGTCGACGGCGCGGATCGGCTTCCGACGCTGTTCCTGATCGAGCCCGATGCTCCCGGCGTCGAGTTCGTCGACAACCCGCGGTTCACGCACAACTACCCGCACGGCCATCCGACGATCCGCTTCACCGACGTCGAGGTCGGCGCCGACGCGGTGATCGGCGGCTTGGGGAACGGCGAGACGTTGCAGCGCGCCTGGTTCACCGAGGAACGCCTCGGGATCGCGACCCACGGGCTCGGGGCGATGTGGCGACTGCTCGAGGAGACGACGGCCTGGGCGCTCGAGCGCCGGCAGGGCGGCTCGCGGATCATGGACTACCAGGGCGTCTCGTTCCCGCTCGCCGACTCCGCGACCGACGCCGCGCTCGGCCGGCTGCTCGCGCTCCACGTCGCCGGGATGGTTGACGCCGGCGCCGATGTCAAGCTGATCCACGCCAAGGCTTCGATGGCCAAGCTGTTCGTGTCGGAGGCCGCCGGACGTTGCGCCGATCGCGCCGTCCAGATCTTCGGAGGGCGCGGCTACATGCGCAGCTTCGTCGCCGAGCGGTTCCTTCGCGAGCTCCGCGTCGACCGGATCTGGGAGGGCACGAGCGAGGTGCAGCGGCTGATCATCGCGCGCGCGCTCGAGCGTCGCGGGGTCGAGGCCACGATCCACTGAGGCCGTGATGGATCTGAGCCGCCTGATGCACCCCGCGGTCGGTCGCGGTCGTGGGCGCGACCGATCGGCCCGGGAGCTACGGGGCCCAGGCGCTGTTGAACCTGGACGCGATCGGGTTTGCCGGTCCGGTCTGGGGCGTGAACCCGGGCCGGACCGAGGCGCTCGGGCGGCCGTGCGTGCCGTCGATCGCCGATCTACCTTGCGCTGTCGATGCCGTGATCGTGTCGGTGCCTGCCGCGGGTGTCGCGACCGCCGTGGAGGACGCCGGCGCCCGCGGGTGCGGGGGCGCGGTCGTGTTCAGCGCCGGGTTCGCCGAGTTCGCGGGCGGGGTGGGATTGCAGCGTGACCTCGTCGCGGCCTCGGCGCGTTACGGCCTGCCCGTGTGCGGGCCCAATTGCAACGGGATCGTCGCGATGCACGGGCGTACCGCGCTGTGGGGCGATGCGCTGGCGCCGCGCGAGCCCGGAGCGGTGGCGCTGATCTCTCAGAGCGGCAACGTCGCGGTGAACGCGCTCGCGACGCGCCGCGGACTCCGGTTCCACACGGTGGTCGCGAGCGGGAACCAGGCGGTGCTCGGCGCTGCGGACTATTTGGGGTTCCTGGCGATCGAGGAAGGCATCGGGGCGATCGCGCTGTACCTCGAGGACGACGGCGGCCCGGGGTTGTGCGAGGGCCTGGCCGCATGCGCCGAGCACGGGGTGCGCGTGGCCGTGTTGAAGGTCGGGAACTCGGCGGCAGGAGCTCACGCCGCCGCCGCCCACAGCGGCGCGCTCGCCGGCGATCAGCGGATCTTCCGCGCGCTGATTGAGGACGCCGGGGCCGTGTGGGCGTTCGACGTCCACGAGCTGCTCGAGGTCGCCAAGACGCTCGCGGTCTCCGGTCGCCGCGCGCCGGCACCCGCCGGTAAGGGTCTCGCGATCATGACCTGCTCAGGTGGCGACTCAGCCCAGGGCGCGGACGAGGCCGAGCGGCTCGGCGTCGCGCTGCCGGCGCTCGCGCCTTCCACGTCCGCTCGCCTGCGCCAACTGCTGCCCGCCGCGGCGACGCCCGCGAATCCGCTCGACTACACCGCGATGATCTGGGGGGACGCAGGCGCTTTGAGCGGGCTGGTGCAAACGATCGGCGCGGATCCCGCGATCGGCCGCGTGCTCGTGTTCTACGACCAGCCGCCGGACCTCGACGGTGCGGTCAGAGAGTCCTGGGACGCGGTCCGCGAGGGGATCACCGCCGGTGCCGCGCTGAGCGAGGCGGCGACGATCGTCTCCTCGACGCTGCCGGAGCTGCTCGATGACGACGCCGCCTGGCGGTTCATCCAGGACGGCATCCCCGCGGTCGCGGGCCTGCGCACCGGTCTCTCCTGCGCGGCGGCGCTCGCGCAGCCGGCGGGCGATCCGGATCGGCTTCGGTCGATCGCGCGCGTGGCGCGGGCCACACGGTCCGCGGGAGCCGGTCGGGACTTCGAATGGTTGTCCGAGCACGACGCCAAGGAGTTGCTGCGCGGCGCGGGCGTCGGGGTGGTGCCCGGCCGGGTGGTCGTCGACGAGGACGACGCCTTGGCCGCACTCGGCGAACTCGGCGGCCACATCGCGCTGAAGCTGAGCGCGCCGGCGATCCAGCACAAGTCCGACGTCGGCGCGATCGAGCTCGGCCTGCGCTCCGAGGACGACGTGCGGCGTGCGTTCGCCCGCCTTTGCGCGCTCGACGGCGACCGGGCGCCGTCAGTGCTCGCCGAGCGGATGGCCGCTCTTGGGGTTGAGCTGATCGTCGCCGCCCGGGCCGATGCGGTCGTGCCGGCGCTCGTGATCGGGCTCGGCGGGATCTGGACCGAGGTACTCAGCGACGTCGCGATCGTGCCGCTCCCGGCCAGCGCGGCGAGAGTCGAGGCCGCGATCCGCTCGTTGCGAGGCTCGCCGCTGTTGACGGGCGCGCGGGGCACGCCGCCGGCGGACGTCGCCGCGGCCGCGCGGCTGGCCGAACGTGTCGGCGAGGTCCTGGTCGAGGAGTCGCTCGATCTGATCGAGCTGAACCCGGTGTTCGTGGGCGTGGAGGGAGCGGTGGCGGTAGACGCGGTTGCTCGCCGGCGCGTCCCGGTGGCTGCTCCTGCGGCGGTCGCCTCATGAAGGACGTGATCGTCGTTGGGGGCGGCTTCGCCGGCGTCACCGCCGCGCGGGAGGCCTCCCTGCGCGGCCGCTCGGTCCTGCTGCTCGAGGCGCGCGATCGGCTTGGCGGGCGCACGTGGACCGCGCCGTGGAACGGGTCGGCGATCGAGTACGGCGGCGCCTGGGTCCACTGGCACCAGCCCCACACGTGGTCGGAGATCACTCGTGCCGGGCTGCGCGTCGCGGTCTCAGGCGACGCCGAGGTGGCGTCCTGGTACGTCGGCTCCGAGCGCCGGTCGGGGTCGATAGGGGAGCGCGACGAGATCGCCCGGCGCGGCTGGGACCGGTTCGTCGACGGCGTCCGGGAGGCGTTGCCGGTACCACACGATCCGACTCGCGCGCTCGGCGCGCTGGCTCGCTTCGACCGGTTGTCGATCGCCGAACGGGTCGGGGAGCTTGTGCTGTCGGTTGAGGAGCGCGATGTGCTCACGGCCGAGCTCGAGTCGCTCGCGCATGCCCCGCTCGATGATGCGGGCGCCGTGTCGGTGCTGCGGTGGCACGCCCTGTCGGGTTACAGCCTCGAGCTGACCCAGTTCACGGGCGGACGGGTGACGATGGTCGGAGGGACCCGTGCCCTGCTCGACGCAATCGCCTCAGCCGCGCCGTTCGAGCGCCGGCTCGGCACTCCGGTGGCGTCGATCGCGCAGCGCGGCGACCGTGTCGAGGTCGAGACCCGCGACGGGGCGGGGTTCGCGGCGCGCGCCGCGGTCGTGGCGGTGCCGCTGAACGCGCTGGGCGGGATCGAGTTCACGCCCGCGCTCCCGGACGACAAGCTGGAGGCGATCGCGCTCGGCCAGGCCTCGCGCGGGATCAAGATCTTCATCCGCGCCCGGGGAGAGTCGCCGCCTCAGAACTCGATGCGGCCGGGGCATCCGTTCGGCTACCTCGGCACGGAGTCGTTGGGCGGCGACGGCTCGCAGCTGATGATCGGGTTCGGGATCGACGCTGAGCGTTGCGACGCCGGCGACCTGCCCGCGGTCCAGGAACAGCTCGACGCGATCCTGCCCGGATACGAGGTGATCGACGCCACCGCCCACGACTGGCTCTCCGACGAGTTCTCTCGCGGAACCTGGGCGATCCACCGTCCCGGCTGGTACGAGCACCATCACGCCGCGATGCAGCGCCCCGAGGGTGCCGTCATGTTCGCGGGGTCGGACATCGCCAACGGATGGTCCGGGTTCATCGACGGCGCGATCGAGTCGGGACTGCGCGGCGCATCATTGGCCGCCGCGCTGGCATGATGCCCAGCCTCGACACACGAAATTGGAGGCCTGGACATGGCAATGCTCGATGACAAGGTGGCGATAGTCACCGGCTCGGCACGCGGAATCGGACGCGCGACCGCGGAGCTGCTCTCCGAGAACGGCGCGAAGGTCCTGATCAACGACCTCGACGGCGACGTCGCCGAGCAGACGGCAAGCGAGATCGACGGCGAAACCATGGTGTTTGCAGGGGATCTGACCGCGCCCGGGGTTCCCGACGAGCTCGTTCAGGCGGTCATCGATAACTGGGGCAGGATCGACATCCTCATCAACAACGCCGGGTACACGCTGGACGCGCCGATCCACAAGATGAGCGATGACTGGTTCCAGAAGATGATCGACATCCACTCGGTGGTGCCCTTCCGGATGTGCCGCGCGGTCGCGCCCCACATGCGCGAGCCCGCCAAAAAGGAGCGCGAGGAGGGCGTCGAGGTGTTCCGCAAAATCGTTAACGTCTCGTCGATCTCGGGCACGATGGGCAACGCCGGCCAGGCCAACTACTCCTCGGGCAAGTCGGCGGTGATCGGCCTGACCAAGACGCTCGCCAAGGAGTGGGGCCAGTTCAAGATCAACGTGAACGCGGTCGCGTTCGGGTTCATCGAGACGCGTCTTACGGCGGCCAAGAACGAGGAGAACATCGTCGAGATCCGCGGCGAGAAGGTCCAGCTCGGCATCCCCGAGCAGCTCCGCGCGCTGGGCCCCGCGCTAATCCCGCTCGGACGCCCCGGCACGCCGCGCGAGGCCGCCGGCGGCGTGTTCCTGCTGTGCACCCCGTGGGCGAATTACGTGAACGGCCAGGTGCTGACGATCAGCGGCGGCCAGTTCGGCGGCATGACGTCGTAAGCGGGGCGCTCATCGCCCTCCGGTCGCGCGTAGATAAGCGAGCACGGCCAGCACCCGCCGGTGGTCGTCGTCGCCGGCGGGCAGATCGAGCTTGCCGAAGATATTCGAGACGTGCTTCTCGACCGCGCCGAGCGTGACCACCATCTCGCGCGCGATCGCGGCGTTGGTGCGGCCCTGGGCGATCAGCTCCAGCGTCTCGCGCTCGCGGGGTGTCAGCGCCCCGAGCTCCGCGCCGTCGCCGCTGCGATCGCGATCGGCGATCAGCGCGCTTACCACCTCGCGATCGAGCGCGGTCCCGCCCGCGGCGACGCGCCTGACCGAGTCGATGAACGTCCTGACCTCACTGACGCGCTCCTTGAGCAGGTAGCCGACCCCACTCTGTCCCGCGGCCAGCAGCTCGGCGGTGTAGACGGGCTCGACGTACGCGGACAGGACCAGGATCGCGAGTTCGGGGCGGCGCCGGCGCGCTTCCAGCGCCGCCCGGATCCCCTCGTCGGTGAAGGTCGGGGGCAGCCGAACGTCACAGATCGCCAGATCGGGCTTGTGGCCGTCGACGATCCGCAGCAGCCCGGGGCCATCCTCCGCCTGCGCGACGACCTCGATGCCGTTCTCGGCCAGCAGCGCCACCATCCCTTCGCGCAGCAGCGCCTGATCCTCGACGATTACTACTCGCACGGCAGCACGGCCCAGACGACCGTTCCCTCACGGGCGACGCTGTGGACCTCGAGCCGGCCGTCGAGCGCCTCGACTCGCTGCTTGAGCCCGGTCAGCCCGCCCCCCGCGGGGTTCGCGCCACCCGGTCCGTTGTCGGCGACCTCGACGACGAGCATCGCGCCGTCGAGGCTCAGCGTCACGACCGCGCCGGCGCCCGGCGCGTGTTTCGCGACGTTCGTCAACGACTCGGCGATGACGAAGTAGGCCGCGGTCTCGACCACCGGTGGGGGGCGGTGATCGAGCCGTCCGACCACCTCGACGTTCGCGGTCGATCGGCTTGCGAGCGACTCGGCCGCGGCGACCAGGCCTCGATCGGCGAGCACCGGCGGCGCGATCCCGCGCGCGAGGTCCCGCAGCTCCCTGATGGCGGCGGTCGCCTCCTCACGAGCCTGCCGCACGAGTGCCGCGCTGTCGGGGTGATCGGCCAGCCGCTCCTCGGCGCGCCCGAGCTGCATGCTCAGCGCGACGAGCCGCGCCTGCGCCCCGTCGTGCAGGTCGCGCTCGATCCGACGTAGCTCCGTCGCCTGGACATCGAGCGCGCCGCTGCGAGTGCGAGTCAGCTCGTCGACGCGGACCTCGAGCTTTCGTTGACCCGGCCGGAGGAACAGCGGGTTCAGGGCGAGCGCCACGGATAGCGCAACGGCCGGGAAGATCGGCCAGAAGAAGCCACCTCCCGACATCGCCCAGATCAGTACGTTGGTGACGACTATCACGAGCGAGATGCTCGCCTGCATCGCATACCAGCGACTCGCTCCCTTTGGCCGAAGGCGCGCCCAGCGCACCGCGAGCCACAGGGCGGTCGGAATCGCGAGCCCGAGCGCCGCCCACATCGGCCAGAAGTAGCCGGCCCCGGTCGCCGCCCAGATCACGATCAGCGCGGTCAGGATCACGAGGGACGGCACGAACGCCGCCCCCCGCACCACCGACCACAGGTCGATTTCGTTGCCGTTTGACTTACTCATTGCTCGATCCGATCGCGGCGACATTGACTTCATGATCCCAGCCCTGAGCGCGTCTGCGGGACACGCGGGCCCGAGCCGGGGCCAGGCCGCGGTCGCCCAGCAGCGTGAGGGCCGCGGGTAGTGCGAGACCGCGGACGATCGTCGCGTCGAGCGCGATCGCCGCCGCGAGCCCGACCCCGAGCTGCTTGAACTCGAGGAGCGGCAGCGTCGCGAACACCGAGAACACGGCGATCATCACGAGCGCGGCGCTGGTCACCGTCCCGCCGGTCGAGCCAAGTGCGGCGGCGGCGGCCTGTTTCGCGCTTGCGCCCTGTTGCCGTGCCTCTCGAGCGCGCTCGAGAACCAACACGGTGTAATCCATCGACAGGCCAAACAGCACCACGAACGCGAACAGCGGCAGCCAGTCGACGACCGCGCCGTCGGATTGGAACCCCAGCAGCGACTGTGCCCAGTGGTGCTGGAAGACCGCAACGAGCAGGCCGAACGCCGCGCCGACCGACAGCAGGTTGAGCCCGATTACCGACAGGGCCAGCCTTACGGAACCGAACGTCGCGATCAGCAGGATGAACGCCAGCCCGAGCACGAACGCGATCACGAGCGGCGTGACGTGCGACAGGCGACTCGTGAAATCGAGATTGCCCGCGTAGTCGCCGGTCAGGTCCGCGTGAGCGCCTGGGATTGCTTTTGCGACAGCCGGCTCGAGGTCGTGGCGGAGCATCTGCACCTTGTGGTCGGCGACGCTCAGGCTGGACTCCGGCATCGGGATCTGGATCAGCGCGGTCTGCCCGTCGCGCGAGATTTGGGTGTTCACGGCGCCCCGGCCTCCGGTGACCTGTTGGCCCTTTTCGCCGATCTTGCGTAGGTGCGATACGGCTTGCTTTTTGTGGAGGCCGTGTCCACTGACGACCAGGTCGGCCGTGTCTTCGGATCCCGGGAAGGCTCGCTCGATCGCCGTATAGGCAGCACGGATCGGCGTGTTCGGCGACACGTCGTTCTGACCCGGCTCGGCGGTCGTGATCGAGATCAATGGCGCCGCCAGCGCTGCGAGGACGACGAGGGCAAGTGTCAGTGAGGTGCGGGGGTGGTTCGTGACTGCTCCCGCCAGGACCTCCCACATGGTTTTGCGGCGGCGGGACCGCGCCTTGCGCCGGCGCGGCCACAGCCGGCCCCGGTCGATCCGGTCACCGAGTAGCGCGAGCATCGCCGGCAGCACGGTCAGCGACCCGACGACGGCGATCAGGACGACCAGGATCGCGCCGAGCGCCATCGAGGTGAACACCCCGAAGCCGGTGAACAGCAGCCCGGCGAGGCCGATCACGACCGTCATGCCGGCGACTAGGATCGCGCGGCCGACCGTCGCCGATGTGGCGGCGAGCGCCGCGTCGCCGGACGCCCCGTTCCGCCGCTCCACCCGCTCTCGGCGGATGTAGAACAGCGAGTAGTCGACGCCGACCGCGAGGCCGATCAGGACCACGACCGGGGCGGTCGAGGAGCCGTTGGGCGCGATGTGCGACACGAGCCCGAGCGCGCCAAGCGCCGCTCCGACCGAAGTGAGGCCGAGCAGCAGCGGCACCGACGCCGCGACCAGTGCGCCGAATGCGAGCACCAGGATCACCAGCGTGATCGGAACCGAGATCAGCTCGGCGCGGTGGAGTCCATTGTTGACGAGGTTCGTGATCGCGTTGTCCTCGGAGCCGCTGCCGGCTTCTTGGACCGTGACGCCGGGGTGGCGGGCGGCGAGTGAATCGACAAAGTGCTGCACCTGAGCGGCGCGGGTGTCGGGGTTGTTGGGATCGCCGCGCAGCGTCACCACGACGAGCGCGGTTCGACCGCCGGCGCGAGACAGCTCAGGCGAGTCGTTGGGGCCCTGGACCGACTTCACCGCCGGCAGGCGGCGGGCGCCGGCCTCGAGCGTTTTTACTGCTTGGGCGGTCCGTTGCCGGCTACTCGAACGTACGAGCACGTTCTCGGTCGCCGGGCCCTGGAGACCCGAGGCGGTCAGCCGAGCGTCAGCACGGGCCGATTCGCCGGTACCGCTTTCGGAATTCGAGAGCGTGCGCATACCGGCGCTCGAGCCGAGCACGACGCACGCGACGATCAGCGCGAGCCAGAGCGCGACGGTCGCCTTGGGGCGACGCGCCGCGCTCCGGGCCGCGGCGTGGACGAAGCGGGAGAGCACGCCGGCGCCTGCCGACCCGCCAGATGTGGTGGATGAGGGGGTGTTTTCCATGGGATCGGAGACTGCCTTCGGCGGCCTCCGAAATCGCTGGGGCGATCGGGCGTCCGGCAGGCCGCAGACCCCCGTCCTGGGTGGTGGGGAAAACCCCACCCACGGCGCCGGCGCCTATGTACCACGCCCCAAACTCCCGACACCCGGGCCCGACCTCGGGGACATAAGCGTCCGACGTGCTCATGTCCCCAAGCTCCGGCGGGCGCGGGCCGATTTCGGGCCTTGTACACGGTGGGCGGGTGTCCCCGTCCGGCTCGGCTGCCGATTAGCCCCGCTTCAGCTTTTCCCGTCGATGCGCCCTCGCCCGGGGTGCAGAACGCAACACCGCTCCCGCCGCGCCGGCGCCGAGTACACATAAGCATCGTGGAGATGCTTATGTCGCCACGGCGCCGGGACGGTGTCCGGATTGCTGCGTTTTGCACCCTCGGGCCGCCCGAGCGATCGGGGCGCGCGGCTCACGCACCCCGCGGACGCGCGCGGTCAGAGGACCACGGCACCCGCCAGCGCCCCCAGACCACGCCGACCGCGCCGGCGCCCCCAGACCACGCCACCCGCGCCGGCGCCCCCAGACCACGCCGACCGCGCCGGCGCTCCCGAGCCGCGCTACCCGTCCCGCCGCTCCCGAGCCGCGTCGACGAACCACGAAAACACGCGCGCGAACCGCGCGTCGACCCGCCACTCCTCCTGGAGCTCCCATTGCACGGCGAGCACGGGACGCCCGGGCAACTCGACCGCCTCGGGCAAACCATCCGACGAACTCCACGCCACCAACGACAACCCCGTGCCGAGCCGGTCGATTGCCTGGTGGTGGAACGAGCTGACCTCGATCGTCGTCGCTTCCAGCGCGCCCGACAACAGGCTCGAAGGATCGATCTCGATCTGGTGGCGCGGATGCGCCGGCACAGGTTCACCCGCCACCGACGCCGCCTCGACCTCCTTCCAACGAGCCCACCCCGGATCGGACGGGTGCCCCGCCGCCACGAGCGACACGTCCTGGACCAACGTCCCACCTAGAGCCACGTTCAGCAGCTGGACGCCGCGGCACATCCCGAGGATCGGCATCCCCCGATCCAACGCCTGCACCACCAGCGCCAGCTCGAACGCGTCGCGCTGGGGCTCGGTGGCGGCGAGCAGCGAATGCGGCTCCTGGCCGTAGCGCAGAGGGTCGATGTCTCGCCCGGGCGCGAGCACGATCGCGTCGACCGCGTCCAGCACGGGCGCGACGGCATCGACCAGCTGGGGCAGCGCCACCGGCAGACCGCCGGCGTCGAGCAGCGGCCGGTGTACGCCGACGGCCCCGTAGTCGCCGAAATCGTGCACACTCGCGGAAACTCCTATGAGGGGTCGTGCTCTAGACACCGATCAACCACTCAGGTAGAACTGTATTGGACATATTTGTGCATAGCGAGCGGAGGGTGTAGATGGCCGAGAAGACTTGGGGTGGCGAGCCCTTCTGGGGATTGGGTTACGAGTGGGACCCGGAATGGGTGCTCACCGACCGCCAAAAGGAACTCCGCGACCTCCTGATCGAGCTGTGCGAGAAGGAGATGCGGGCCAACGCCAAGATCTCCGACGACGAGCTGAAGTTCCCGCGGCGCAACCTCGAGCTGCTCGGCGAGCACGGCTTCCTCGCGCTTACGGTGCCGACCGAGTACGGCGGCCTCGGCCAGGACCACGTCGCCTACGCGATGACGTGCGAGACGATCGCCCGCTACGGGTGCGCCTCCACCGCGATGTGTTACGTCATGCACATGGGCGCGGTCAACGCGATCATGCTCCGCCCCACCGACGCCCTGATCGAGAAGTACATAAAGCCGCTCAACAGCGGCAAGATCGGCACGCTGTCCTACAGCGATCCCGAGACCGGCTCGCACTTCTGGTACCCGATCTCCTCGGGGGCCGAGCGTTCGAACGGCGGCTACAACGTCCGCAAGAAGGCCTCGTGGACGACCTCGGGCGGGTTCGCCGATTTCTACGTCGTCCAGACGACGAGTCCGGACTTCACGGGCTACGACGACCTTTCTGTGTTCGTCATCGACGGCGAGTACGTGAAGTCGCAGCCTTCCAGCTGGGACGCGCTCGGCCTGAGAGGCAACCAATCCGGCCCGATCGAGGTGCCCGGCGTCGACATCCCCGGCGACCAGATCGTCGGCCCCGAGGGCGACGGCGCTGCCTCGAACGACGAGACCGTCGACCCCTGGTTCCTGATCGGGTCGGCGAGCGTCTGGAACGGAATCGCGATGGGCGCGATCGACATCGGCAAGCGCCAGACCACCCGCAAGCGCCACGTCGACGTCGGCCTCCGCGTCGCGGACTACCCGACGATCCAGGACTACATCGGCGAAGCGGTGATGGACACGAACGCGTCGCGGCTCTTCGTCTACTCGGTGGCGCAGGCCATGGACAACGCCACCGAGCACAACACGATCCAGCCGCCGCCCGGCGAGTTCGCGCGCGCGAACTTCCTGCACTGGGCGTGGCAGATCAAGTTCAACGCGGCCAAGAACACGGCCCACGTCGTCGACAAGATGCTGCACGCCTGCGGCGGCACCGGCTACAAGCGCGACATGGAGCTCGAGCGCTACCTGCGCGACGCCAAGGCCGGGTGGGTGATGGGGCCGACCAACGAGGTCCTGCGCCAGTTCGTCGGCAAGGCGGTCCTGCTCGGATTCGAGAGCCTCGACTACTGGAACCAGCACTACAACCGACGCGCGGTCGAGAACGAGCTCAAGAAGCTCGACGCCGACGGCAAGCGTCAGCTCGCCGAGCAGCTGCTGGCCGAGGTGGAGAAGGCCTCCGCCCCCGCCGCCTCATAACGACCAGCCATGGCGGTCCTCATCAACGGGCTGCGCCCCACCGAGCCCGGGCTCGAGTTCTACCGGGTCGCCCCGGGAGGGGCGACCGAGGTGGCGATTCGGGGCGATGACCGAATCCGGGTGATCGATCGCCACGGCGGCCAGACCGCGGCGCTCACCGCCCGCGGAGGCGTAGGGCTCGCCGCGCTCGGCCTCGAACGCGAAACGACCAACGGCGGACTCACGCTGTTCGGACCCGACTCGAGGCCGGGTAGCGAGATCGAGATCACCGCGCAGGACGCCACGACGCTCATCGTGGCGGCGCCCGGAGGGCGAATCGTCGACGGCGACCCGCCGGCGACCGAATTGCTGGTCGAGATCCGGCGCGCCAACCCGACGACCCGCGACGAACCGCCCCTTCCACCCCCGCTGGCCGAGCCGCGACTCGACTTCCGGGTCGACAAGGCCAGCGCCCTGAGCTACGAGGTCAAGCAAGGCGAGTACATCCAGGTGATCGACGTCCAGGGCCGCCAGTGCTCGGACTTCCTGGCCTTTCATGCCGCCAAGCTCCAGCAGGGCCTCGAGCGCGGCCTCGACGCCACGGTCACGCGAACCCTCATGGGCCGGGCGTACCCCACCCCCGGCCTCCAGGGCAAGTTCTACGACCTCGACATGGAACCGCTGGTGGAGGTCATACGAGACACGGTCGGCCGCCACGACACATTCGCGCTCGCGTGCCAGGCGAAGTACTACGAGGACCTCGGCTACCCGGGCCACGTCAACTGCACCGACAACTTCAACGGGGCCCTCGACCGATACACGATCGCCCCCAGGAAAGGCTGGGAAGCCCTCAACTTCTTCTACAACACCACGTTCGACTCGAACATGCAGCTGGTGTCCGACGAGCCGTGGTCGCGGCCCGGGGACTACGTGATGCTGCGCGCGATGACCGACCTGGTGTGCGCATCATCGGCGTGCCCCGACGACGTCGACCCTTCAAATGCCTGGGAGGTGACAGATGTCCACGTACGCGTCTATTCCCCGCAGAATCGGTTCTCCGTGGCCATCGCCCACCGCGTGACCGCCGACGCCCCGCCGGTCCTCACTCAAGAGACCGCGTTCCACCCGCGCACGAGCGCGCTCACCAAATCATTCCTCGAGTACCGCGGCTACTGGCTGCCGCACTGCTTCAACAACGAGGGCGGGATCGCCGAGTACTGGGCCTGCCGGGAGCGCGTCGTCGTCATGGATCTGAGCCCGCTCCGGAAATTCGAGGTCCTCGGACCGGACGCCGAGACGCTGATCCAGAAAACCATCACGCGCGACGCCCGCAAGCTGTCCGTCGGCCAGGTGGTCTACACGGCGTTCTGCAACGAGACGGGCGGGATGATCGACGACGCGACGGTGTTCCGCCTCGGCGACAACAACTTCCGCTTCGTCGGCGGCGACCCTTACGACGGCGTGTGGCTCCGCGAGGCAGCCGACAAGCACAACCTGAACGTCTGGATCAAACCGACCACGGACCAGCTCCACAACCTCGCCGTCCAGGGTCCGCTCAGCCGCGACACCCTGAAGGAGATCGTCTGGACCCCGCCCACCCAGCCGGGCCTCGACGAGCTCAAGTGGTTCCGGTTCCTGGTCGGACGGATCAACACCCACGACGGGATCCCGATCATCGTCTCGCGCACCGGGTACACGGGCGAGCTCGGCTACGAGGTGTGGTGCCACCCGAACGACGGCCCCGCCGTCTGGGACGCAATCTGGGACGCCGGACAACCGCACCAGATCAAGCCGCTCGGCCTCGAGGCGCTCGACATGCTCCGGATCGAGTCCGGCCTGATCTTCGCCGGCTACGAGTTCGACGACCAGGTCGACCCGTTCGAGGCGGGCATCGGTTTCACGGTCGCCCTCGCGACGAACGACGAGGACTTCATCGGCCGCGACGCGCTCATCGAACGCAAGGAGCACCCGCAACGAAAGCTCGTCGGGCTCGAATTGGACAGCAATGAAACCGCCGACCACGGCGACCCGGTGTACGTGGGCCGCCAAAAGGTCGGCGTCGTCACCAGCGGCACCCGCAGCCCGACGCTCAAGCGGTCGATCGCGCTGTGCCGGATGGCGGTCCAGTATGCAGAGATCGGGACCGAGGTCGAGGTCGGCAAGCTCGACGGGCTCCAGAAGCGGATCCCGTCCACGGTCGTCCGGATCCCGTTCTATGACCCGGAGAAGACCCGCCCGCGGTCTTAAACGGCCACCGCCGGAGGTATCGTGACGACCGTGACCGAGCGCGAGGGAGTAGCGCGCCTCACCCGGGTGGTCCGGCCAACGGAGACGTCCGGCGGACTGATGCCGCCGCCGCGAGGGGCCGGCAAGCGTACGCCGGCGAAGTCTGGCTCCGACCTCCTCCATCCAACGGGCGTCGCCAAGCTGACCCCTAAGGCGGCCGCCGTCGAACAGGCCGCCAGGGCCTTCCGCCAGGTGATGGGACGGTTCGCCACGGGCGTGACGGTGGTCACGACGGTCGAGAAGGACACGGTCCACGGCATGACGGCCAACGGCTTCCTGTCTGTGTCGCTGCGCCCGCCGCTCGTGCTGGTCTCTCTCGGGCGGTGCAAGATGAACGAGATGCTGCCGCGGAGCGGCCGCTACGGGGTGAGCGTCCTATCCCACGACCAGCAGCACTTCGCCGCGCATTTCGCGGCCCAGAAAGCTTCCCCGGTCGAGCCCACGTTCACCTGGCAGGGCGGCCTCCCCCTGCTCGACGGCGCGGTCGCGCACCTGGTCTGCCGCGTGGCCGATGTGCACCGGGCGGGCGACCACGTGCTCTGGATCGGCGAGGTCGAGTACCTGGACCACCGCGACGACGAGCCGCTGCTGTTCTACACGGGCCGCTTCGGCACGATGCAGGACCTCCAGGACAGCGCCCGCTAACCCGTTGGCGTCACCCACACCAGGCACGGCGCGTCGCGCCGCACCGCCTTTGCGGCCGAGCGGAACTGCCGGCGCGAGATCCGCGAGCGATCAGGGCCAAACACGAGCAGGCCCACGTCGCGATCATGTGCCAATTCGATCAGTGCGGTCACGGGCCGAGGGCTCCGGATGCGCAGGAGCTCGGTCGCGATCCCGACCGCCGCGGCCCGGGCCGCGGTCGCCCGAACCGCCTCCAGATCCTCTTCGTGGGCCAAGGTGATCCACTCGGGCGCGATAATGGCCGTTAGCGGATACGGGGGCAGCGGGACGACGTTGGCCAGGATCAGCTTCGCGCCCACCTCCAGCGCTGTATCGATCGCCATGCGCTCGGCGGACGGTTCGACGCGCACCCCCAGCGTCCCGAGCAGCACCGGCCGAGAGGGCGACCGTTGGTCGCGCATCGCTGCGGCCGGCGACCGCCGGCGGTCCAGCAGCAGGCCCATCGCGCTAGCCAGTCTACGCCCCGGTCCGGGAACCTCCCAAGCTGCGGCTTTAGGCTCCGATGAAACAGCTCTCAATCAGGTTGACCACCTTTGTACAAACTGGTATAAGGCTGCGGACAGCGGGGAATGACTCCACAGGAGAGGTGATATGGCGACAGCCGTAGTCGAGGAGCGTCAGCTGCTGAAGTCGCTCCGCTGGTGGGACGGGTTCACGATCGCGATGTGCAATCCGGGCTTCCTGTTCGGATCGCTCGGGTTCACGCTGGGGATCTTCGGCGTCTGGGGGTCGGTGATCCTGTGGGGGATCTCGGCCATCATCGGATGGATCCTGACTTGGATCTACGTCGAGCCGGCGATGATGTTCCCCGAGAAGTCGGGCGGGATCTCGGTGTACGCCAACGAGGCGTGGCGCAAGTACACCACGTTCGTCGGGCCGGTGGCCGCGTTTGGCTACTGGATCGGCTGGTCGGTCGTGCTCTCGATCTTCGGCAAGATCATCGGCGACCTGGTCGAGGCCCGGTGGTTCCCGCACACGACGTTCACCGTCTGGGACGGCGTCGTCCACCTGAGCCTGTCGAGCTTCATCGCTATCGGCGTGATCATCGCGGTGTGGGCGTTCAACATCTTCGGGATCCGTCCGTTCAAGGGGTTCACGTACGTGACCGCCGGCCTGCTCACGATCGCGCTGATCGGGCTCATCATCCTTCCATTCGTGACCGGCCACTGGCACTCGAGCAACGTGAAGGCGACGTTCACCGGTCCGTGGGGCGGCACCAAGCAGGCGTTCGTCTACCTGTTCATCCTCGCCTGGTCGGCGTGGGCGGCGGAGGTCTGCGCGACCTTCGCGCCCGAGTACAAGACCAAACAGGACGCGCGCATCGCGCTGCGCAGCTCCGCGGCTTTCGTGGTTGGCGTGTTCATCCTGGTGCCGTTCGCGCTCGGCGGCGTTACCGGCATTCCCGCGACCGCCACCCAGGAGGGCCAGTTCTACTCGGCCGCGTTCCAGACGGTCGCAGGCCACACCGTCGGGACCTTCTTCCTGATCTGCCTACTGGCTAGCCTGGTGCTGTCGATGTCGTCTTCGACGGCCGACGGGGGCCGTGCGCTGTATGGAATCTCCAAGGCCGGCATGACGATCAAGCAGCTCGGCGTGCTCAACCGCTTTCACGTCCCGGGCCGCGCTATGACGGTCGACCTCGTAGTCAACGTGCTATTGGTGCTGTTCATCTCCAGCAACCTCGCAATCCTGTACATGAGCAACATCGGCTACGTTCTCTGCCACCTGCTGGCGGTCAGCGGCTTCCTGTTGTTGCGCAAGGATCGCCCGAACTGGCCGAGACCGGTCAAGCTCGGAACCGTGTGGGTGTGGGTCGCCGGGTTCATGACGTTGCTGGTCGCGTTCCTGTTGATCGTCGGAGCCGGCGCACCGCACCTCAACGGCTACGGCACCTGGGGCGACTTCGGGATCGGCGTCGGCGTGTTGGTCGGCTCGGTGCTGCTGTTCATCTTCCGCCGGGTCGTTCAGGACAAGGAGCGCGTCCACTTCCGCGAGACGATCCCGCAAACCCCGGAGGAAGAGGCGGCACTGCTCGGCGTGGAGACGACGTCTCCGGCCGCACTGCCCGCGTAAGCTGCACTGCCCAAACCACGAGGAGGGGCCATGAGCACGATTGTCGTCGGCTACGACCAGACGCCGGGATCGCAACGGGCATTGGAGCGGGCGGCGACGCTCGCCAAGGCGCTCGGGTCAAAGCTTGTGGTCACGAGCGTGACGCCGATCATGATGAGCGCCGGCCGCTCGGGAGGCCCGATCGACCCGACCGACCCGCCGGAGAAGCACGCCGAGGAGCTCTCGGCGGCGCGGACGTACCTCGAGGGCGAGGGGATCGAGGCCGAGTATCAGGGCGCGGTCGGCGAGCCGGCGGACGCGATCGTGCAACTGGCGGACGAGCGCGGCGCCGAGATGATCGTCGTGGGACACGAGCACGGGGTCGTCCATCGCCTGTTCGGGGCGAGCGTCAGCGACGCGGTGTCGCACCACGCGCACTGCGATGTGCTGATCGTCCACACGCCGCACGACTAGCGGGCGGGCTGCCTCTTACGAGCGTTTCGCGGCGTCGGTCGGACCATGCCCCCGTCCGGACGGGGTCGCCGCGGCCCCCTGGGCAGCGCTGACGCCCCGCAAGAGCCGTTGACGGCAGCTCGCGGTTGCCGACGCCCGCGCGGCGATGTTCATCACTGAACGCGTTCACCGGTGAACGCAATGGGGGCGAGAAGCCCCATACGCAGCGGCTGCAGGAGGAGACAGACTGCTGCCCGGGTGGATCCCGTACGGGGATCCGGGACCGGCATCTGACGTTTGTGCCCTCGGGCCTGATGCTGGTGGTTCTGGCGTGGTCCTCAACTTGAAGCCGAGCTTGATATGAGACGTCTGTTTGGAGTTCTCGTAGTCCTGGGCTGCCTCGTGGCACTCCTTGGCCTTTCCGGAAGCGGGTCGAGTGCCGCGGTGGCATCGGCCGCGGCTCCCGCGCAGCGGATCGGGATGCGGGTCCTGCTCATCACCGACGGAACCGACACGAACTTTGCCGACGCGACGTGCGTCGCGAACCCCGGCATCTGCAACGCCGGCATCGCCTACCAGGATTGGGCCAACACGCTCCAACGCGAGGGCGTTCCGTACACATCGGTGGTCACCAACAGCGCAAGCCCAGGCAGCGTGGCGCTGCCCTCCCTCTCGTCGACGCAGCCGAACGGAACCCAGGTCGCCAACTACCAGGGCGTCGTCGTAGCGGTGTCCGGCACTGTGGGCCTGACCGATGCTCAATGGACCCGGCTACAGACGTTCGAGCACGACTTCTCGGTCCGCCAGGTCACCGCGTACGCGGTTCCGAGCAGCGACTACGGCATGGGTTCGGCCAACCCGGTCGGGGGCGCTCAGCTTCCGCTCTCGACCTCGCTGACGCTGACCGCGAGCGGGGCGAAGGTCTTCCCGTATCTCAAACACGCCGCGGTGGATCCAACTCAATCCACCTGGGCGTACGAGGCGACGCCGCTGCCCGGTGCCAGCGTCGACACGCTCATCTCCGGCCCCGGGGCGAGCTCCCTGCTCGGCATCTATACCGCCCCTGACGGGCGCGAGACGATGTTCCAGACCTTCAACGAGAGCCAGTACTACCTCCAGAGCGAGCTGCTGCGCCACGGCGAGCTCGACTGGCTGGCCCGGAACACCTACTTCGGCGACCAGCGCAACTACCTGGAGACCGACGTCGATGACAACTTCCTGGCCGACGACACGTGGAGCATCGCCGGCAACGCCACCACGGCGCCGCATTCCACCGACTTCACTCCGGCCGATGCCCTGCGCGAGGTTCCCGCGGATGTGGTCGCCGCGGCCAACTGGTCCAGAGCCAACAACTTCCGGATCGACATGCTGTTCAACGGCGGCGGCAGCGTCGCCTGGGCTGCCGGGTGCACGGTAGCCACGGGCGGCGATGGCGGCAGCGGTAGTACCACCACCGGCTGCAACCCCTCCGCGCCGGGGACCGATCCGCTGCTGGCCCAGTTCCAGGCGACCGATCCATCGACCGGCAGGCCGTACACGGGCGATTTCGGCTGGATCAGCCACACCTGGGATCACCCGAACATCGACCAGGGCTGCGCAACCCAGGATTACATCGAGGCCGAGCTCAACCAGAACACGAACTGGGCTTCCACCCCCGCGTCGACGCCCGGTAACCCCAATGCGGGCGGGCTGGGACTGAGCGCGAGCACCGATCCGGCGGCCGCGCTCGGCAGCCAGAACCCGAACGCGGTTATCACCGGCGAGCATTCCGGCCTGGCGAACCTGCTACCCGGCAACCCGGGTCAGGTCGATCCGCCCGCGCTCGACGACGCTACCGGGGCCACGACGGGCGGGACGCTCCCGGCCGGCGAGTACGTGTATGCCGTCAGCGACCAGTTCAACACCGCAGCGCCGGGCGCTTCGCCGGTCGCGGGTTCCGGGCAGTCGGCCGCCTCGGTGTCCGCGCCGGTCACCGTCACCGGCGCGACCTCTTCGGTCTCGCTCACCTGGGGCGCGGTGTGCCACGCCGCGAACTACCTGATCTACCGGGCGCCCGACACCGGGACGATCGGCGCCTGGTCGCTGATCGGGACCGTGGCGGCGAACACCACCACCGACTTCACCAACCCAACGGGCAACTCGACCACCAACACCACCGGCGGAGGGGCGATCGAGAAGACCTTCACGGACACCGGGATCGCCGGGACCGCCACGGGGAGCAGCGGCACACCCACCGCCGCCACCGTCCCGGCCGACGAGGGCACCGCCGTCGAGAGTCCCTATGAGCAGAACCCGGCCCTGGACGCCGCGTTCGCCGGGACCGCGAACGGCGGGATCAAGTACTTCGGCTCCGACGCCTCGAAGCCGTATCCGAATCCCGCTGACGGTTCGTTTGCCACCGGAGCCTACGGTGGTGCGCAGTACCCGGCCGGCGCCAGCTTCCCGGACGCGGGCGGCACTGCGATCCCGCGCTACCCGACCAACATCTACTACAACGTCTCGACGAACGCCCAGGAGGTCGACGAGTACCAAACCCTGTACGACCTGCCCACATGCAAGCCGATCACCGGAGTGACGACGTGCAACCCGACCGGGACTCCGTTCACGATCGCGCAGATCGTCGCCAGCGTCGACCAGGGCATGTTCCAGCACATGATGGGCAACGACCCCCGCCCGCATTACTTCCATCAGACCAACCTGATGAGCCAGTCGGGACAGGGCGACGGCCTCTTCTACGAGACGGTCAACCCGCTGCTGAGTGAGTACAACAACTATTTCGCGGCGAACGCCCCGATCGAGCAGCCCACCATGGCTCAGATCGGCACCCTGCTGGGTGAACAGACAGGCTGGGCCGCGGCCAACGCCTCGCAGATCACCGGCTCCATCCAAGGCAAGTCGGTCACCGTTCAGAACAATGGCCCTGCGACCGAGATCCCGCTCACCGGCACGGGCGTGGGCACCCCGTACGCCGGCACCCAGTCGGGCTGGACGTTGGCGCCGAGCGGCACGAGCACCTTTACCGCGCTCGCCGCCTGGCCGGCTCCCCCGACAGGCCCCGTGATCCCGACGCCACCGACCGGATCCGCGCCGGGCAATCCGGCTGGGGCGCTGGCCTATATCGCGATCCAGGCCGCCCCCAAGACGGTGTCGATCAAGAAGGGCAAGGTCATGGTGTCGCTGAGGTGCGTGGCCACGCGCGGCAAGACCAAGAAGGGAAAGGTCTGCCAGGGCCAGTTCAAGCTCAAGGTGGCGGGCCGTGTGATCAGCCACAAGTTCCGTTTCAAGTCGGGCAAGATCGACCACGTCAGGGTGATGCTCCCCAAGCGGGTGCGGGCACGTGCCGCATCCCTCCATCGCAAGCACCGCAAGCTCATCGGCGCGCTCGTGGTCTCGACAAAGCAGCCGAAGGGCGCGGCGAGAATCACCTACGGCAAGCTGACGATCAAGAAATGATGCGCCGGCGACGATTGATCCTGGGCGTGGCCGCGACGGTCATTCTGAGCGCGTGGCTGCTGCCGGCCACCTCAGCGGCGGCGGACGAGACGGTCAAGGTCAAGTTCGATTCCGACAGCATCGTCGCCGACGGCACTTCCACTACCACCGTGACCGCGGTCGTCACCAGCGCAGGGGTCCGAGTCACTGGACACACGATTGTGTTTACGGCCAGCGACACGGGGGTCCAGTTCGGGGCTACCAGCGAGAAGGCTAACGGCGCCTACGTCGCCACTCTCACGAGTTCGACCGTCGCCGGGACGGTGATCGTGAGTGCGACCGACGAATCGGTCACGCCGACGGCTGCGGGGGACGGGACATTGACGCAAACCGCCGGTCCGGCCAGCACCATAGGTCTCGCCCTCTCGCCCACATCAATCGTCGCCAACGGCAACTCGTACACAACGGCGACAGCGACAGTTGCGGATGCGCACGGCAACCCGGTCACTGCGGACAACGTCGCCTTCTCCTCGTCCGATCCCGGGCAGGTCGTGGAGAGCGTGACGAACAGCGGCAACGGCACATACAGCGCACTGATCAGGAGCTCGACAACGCCCGGCCAGATCACGATCACGGCAACCGACACCGCCGTGAACCTGAGCGCGGTCGCCTTGCTGACACAGACGCTGAGCGGGAGCAACCTATCCCTCGACGCGTTTCCATCGTCCGCGGTGACCAATCAAAGTGTGACGTTGCTGGCCGCCGTGACCTCCAGCCCCGGCTTTCCGTCCGGGACCGTCACCTTCTCGAACGGCGGCCGCCCGATCGCCGGTTGTGTCGCCGAGCCGATCACCGCCGCGACGCCGGCCGCCACCTGCACGACCTCGTTTGCGGCGTCCACATCCCCCGAGTCCGTTACGGCAGATTTCACACCGGACTCGTCCTCCGGCGTGGCGAACGCGACCGGATCGACAACGGTGACGGTTAGTCCAGACTCGACCTCGACATCGCTCGACGCCTCCAAGACCACCGGGGTCGGTGCCGCGACGACGTACACGGCCACGGTGCAGCCACCGGTCGGCAGATCGGGCCCGGTCGAGCCCAGCGGCACGGTCGAGTTTCTCGACGGGGGCCAACCGATCGCGTCGTGTCTCAGCCAGACGCTCACCAACGGAGGTGCGGTCTGCACGGTCAGCTACCCCTCAAACGGTACTCACAGCATCACCGCTCGCTACGGCGGCGATACCAATTTCAGCGGCTCCACATCGGAGCCGCAGACGGTGAACGTGGTGCCGGTGCCGGCCGACGCCGCCGGAATCATCGCGGCCACGATGCAGTGGACCTTTAACTTCGCGCCGAGCTACACCAAGGTCCTCGCGCTCGTCGTCAACGGCCTGCCCCCCAGCTCTACCGTCAGCGTGACTTGCCATGGACAAGGCTGCCCGGTCGCCAGGCGCCTCGCGACGATGGCGCGAAGCAAGCATTGCCAGACGCCCCAAAAGAACGGCAAGTGTCCCGGCCTGAAGACGGTCAACCTGACCCCAGCATTCCAGAATCGCCCCCTCCACCCCGGAACGCGAATATCAGTGAAGATCACCCGGCCCGGCTGGATTGGCAAGTCCTACACATTCACAACCCGCGCGGCCCGTCGGCCGATCATCCAGGTAGGGTGCTTGGCCCCCGCATCGACGCGCCCGAGCACGGGGTGTTGAGCGAGCTCGGGGTACCCGCGTGCCGTAAACGTGGGCGGAGGCCGATACGACTGGTCGCCGCCGTTCCCGCCACCATGATCGCGCTTGCGGCTGTGTGCTGCCTGACGCCGGCAGCAAGCGCCGATGCCAGCCTGACGCCCGGCGATATCTACACGACGATCCCGAGTTCTGGCTACCAATACCTCCATTCCCCGCAAGGGGTCGCGGTCGACTCCAGCGGCGACGTATATGTCGACGATGCCGGCGCGAACAACGTCAAGGAGCTTCTCCCCGGCGTCACCTGCACCACATCGCTCGCTCCGTCCTCCTGTTATGCGATCGTTGCCGGCGGCGGCACCCCCGCGTCCTCGACGTGGATGTGGACGATCGACGGCACCGCAGGATTCTCCGGCGACGGTGGACCGGCGACACAGGCGGAACTCAACGACCCGCTCGGCATCGCGGTCGATTCGGCCGGCAACCTGTACATCTACGACACCGGCAACTATCGCATTCGGATGGTGCCCGCGGTCGCCGGCACGTACTTCGGGCAAACGATGACCGCCGGCGACATTTACACGATCGCAGGCGACGGGACGCCCGGCGACACGGGCGACGGTGGCCCGGCCGTCAATGCGAACGTGGACATTGGCGAGACGCTGGCCGTGGGATCGGACGGAAGCGTCTACTTCAGCGACCTCGTGTCCGGCTGCGTTCGAAAAATCTCACCCGATGACACCATCAGCTCATTCGCGTGCGGCTTGGGCGCGCCGCTCGGACTGGCGTTCGACGCGAGCGGCAACCTCTATGTCTCGAGCGTCGACGCCAACCAGGTGTTCCGGGTGACACCCGACGGCGACGTGTCCGTTTTCGCCGGAACCGGCACGCCCGGATATGCCGGAGACGGTGGCCCGGCGACGGCCGCGCAGCTCGATGTCCCGCACGGAGTAACGGTCGCACCGAACGGAGACGTCCTCATCTCCGACAGAGACAACTGCGTCATTCGGTCGGTCTCGTCTGACGGCACCATCAGCACCTACGCGGGCGACAGCTACGCCAACGCCACCGGGGTTGGTCAGGGCTGCGCGTATGGGGGATATTCGGGCGACGGCGGCCCCGCCACCGCGGACGAGGCACAACTCGGCTATCCCGAGGCGCTCACCGAAAGCCCGAGCGGCAACCTCTACATCGTCGACACGGGAAACGACGCCCTGCGTGAGGTGATTGGAGAACAGACCCCCGTCGCGAGCGATTCGCAGCCGAACATCAGCGGCGAAGACGTCGTGGGGCAGGTTCTAACCGCGAACCCGGGTGAGTGGGCGGGAACCCCGTACCCATCCCTCGGCTATCAGTGGTGCGTGAGCGGCGACGGCGGGGTCCAGGGCAACTGCCCGGACGGCTACTCCGCCATCGATGGCGCGACGAGCCAGACCTTTACCCTAGTCGACCAAGACCTCGGCCAAACGCTGACGGTCGTGGTTTCGTCCACCAATCCGCTGGCAACCGCGTCGGCGTCCGCCGCGCCGACCTCCAGCATCGCGAGCGCTCAGTAGAGATTGAGCCTCAGGTTTCTCGCGCCGCCCACTCGAGCAGTGGCTCGAGCGAGAACACTGCGTCGTCGATCCCGGCGTGCGGATCGCCGATCGCGGCGAACCGCGCCGGCACGGTCGCGATCGTGAAGTCCCGCGGATCCAAGCCGTCGTCGAGCTCGTCCCACGTGATCGGAGTCGAGACGGTGCCTTCGCGGTTTCCGCGCACCGAGTAAGCGCTCGCGATCGTGTGGTCGCGCGCGTTCTGGTTGTAGTCGACGAACACCTTGTGCGGATCGCGGTCCTTACGCCACCACGTCGTCGTCGCGTCCGCGGGGATGCGACGCTCGACCTCGTGCGCAAACGCGAGCGCCGCCTCGCGCACATCGGCGAAGCCCCAACGCGGCTCGATCCGGACATAGATGTGGAGCCCATTGCCGCCTGAGGTCTTGGGCCAGCCGACCGCGCCGATCTCGTCGAGCACCTCGCGCGCGACGTGCGCCACCCTGCGAACTGCGTCAAACGAAGCCTCCGGCATCGGGTCGAGGTCGATCCGCCACTCATCCGGCTTCTCGACATCGGCGCACCGCGAGTTCCACGGATGGAACTCGACGGTCGCCATCTGCACGGCCCAGATCACACTTCCGAGCTCGGTAACGCACAGCTCGTCAGCGGTCCGGCCGAACCGCGGGAAGTAGATCTCGACGGTCTCGACCCACGGCGGCGCACCCTTCGGCAGCCGCTTCTGGTGGACCTTCTCGCCGTCGACCCCGGTGGGAAACCGGTGCAGCATGCACGGCCGCTCGCGCAGCGCGCGGACGATCCCTTCCCCCACGCTCATGTAGTACAGAGCGAGGTCGAGCTTGGTCTCGCCGCGTGCCGAGAAATAGACGCGATCGGGGCTCGAAATCCGGACGGTCCTACCGTCGACTTCGAGCTCGACGGCCTTGCGTGCGTCGGTGGCCACGGTCATGCCAGGTTAGACCGCGGGCGGGCCGGGTCCGGATCAAAATCTCATCGAAGCGTGGTCTGCAGCAACTGTTGCGCGGCCCGCTCGCCGCTCCGGAGCGCACCCTCCATCAGCCCGTGCCACCCGCCGGCGGTGTGCTCGCCGGCGAAGGCCAGCGGCCCGACCGACCCCGACAGCGCCCCGCGGTCGAGTGGCACGGTGACCGACGCGGCCGAGTAGGCGCCGCGCGCCCACGGGTCATCGGCCCATGTCGACAACAGGACGTGATCGAGATCCAGTTTCAGGTCGGCCCGGAGCGCCGCCAGCGACTCGAGCCACCGCCCCGGACCGGCCGCGACCCCGAGCGCCTCGAGCGCGCCGGGCGACCCGGCGAACGCACCCACGAACGGCAGCGGGTCGCCGTCGGGCCCGAGCTGGGTCCAGCACCAGAACCGCTCGTCGACGGACATCACCTGGCTCGGCGGCGCCGGCGCCCGCAGCGCGACGAACAGCTTCGCGGCCTGGCCGTAACGCACCGCGTCCTTGCCGGGCGGCAGCGCCGGTTCGAACTCGATGGCTCCGAGCACCGAGGCGGGGACCGCGATCACCGCCGCGTCCGCGACGGCCTCTCGATCGCCGGCAACCACGCTGACCTCGCCATCCCGCCACGCCACGCGCGACGCAGGCGCCGACAACCGCACGGCATCGTCGAGCCCGGCCGCCAGCTCACGCGCGATTCGATCGTTGCCGCCCTCGACCGTCCACGTGTCGAAATCGCCGAACGCGCCCGCACCCTCGCTCAGCACGGCCGCGTCGAGATCATCTCCCGGATACGCGCAGCTCACCTCGAACCGCGCTTGAATCGCCTCCGCCAGGCCCGGCTCGAGCTCGCTCTCGCGGAGCACGTTCGCAAGCGTGCCGTCACGCGGCGCGGCTCCGAGGCGCTGGACGGCCGCCAGCACCTCCGCCTTCGAGACGCGCGCTGCTCCTCTCGGCTCCCGGTTGCCGTACAGCGTCCCTTTGTGTACGAGCGGCAGCCCGAGTCGGTCGGCGGCGGCCAAGACCGTCCTGTCGTGCGGCAGGATGAACTCGGCGCCACACTCGACGACGGCGCCTGCGAACTGGACCGACCACACCCGGCCGCCCACGCGGTCGCGCGCCTCGAGCACCTCGACTTCGACGCGCGCCCGCGCCAAGGCATCGGCCGCGGCTAGCCCCGCGAACCCCGCGCCGACGACGATCACCCGCACGACAGCGGCACGACTGCTAGTCGGGTTTGAGGTTCCAGCTCGGCCGGTTCTCGATCGCCTTCAGGTAGCGCCGCTTCCACTGCGGCCGCCCGAACGTGCTCCATGCCATCGCCGCGAGCGCCGCCAACAGGATCCCGCTGAAGGCCCGGCCGAGCACGACCAGCGCGATCAGCGAAGCGACGACCAGCGCGGCGCCCGCCAGCGGGATCCATCGGAACCGCGCCTGGGTGCGACACAGCTGCGCGTACTCCTCGAGCGGGATCCGCCGCGTGTCCCACGTCCTGCCGCATTTCTCGCATGTCCACCGTTCCCCGTAGCGGAGGTCGCGACGCTCGCCGCACTCGCAGCCGATCGTAATCGGCGGTCCGCGCCGAACCGATCTCGGAAGTGCGGCCTCGGTGCTCGCAGGCACGTCGCCCACCGGGGTCAGTGCGCCGGAGGCTCCCATCCCTCAAGCACGCTCGGCTTCCAGTCGGTCCCCACCGTCCGCGACCCCTCAACCCACGGGCCGAGCTCGGGCTGGGGAAACTTGCAGTGGCGCTCTTTCAGGGCGACCCCATACGAGTTGCCCGACTGGAGATGCTTGATCAGCACCTTGCGCGCGATCTCGTTCTCGCGGCCCGACGGAATCGGGAAGTAGATCTTGAGGAACGAGTTCGAGTAGCGGTCGAACACCGCCGGCACGCCATCCTCCTCGAGCAGGTCGATGTCCTCGAGCCAGTTGATGTCCTCGCCCGGAGTGGCGGCCAGCAGGTCGACGTCCTCCACTAGCGACATGTCCTCCTGGTATGGGAACCGCCGGCCGGCCAGATACTCGGCGTCGATCGAGATCGTGTACTCGGTCTCGCTCACGACGCCACCCCCTCGTGCCCGGCGGCCCCCACTCCCAGCCTGCCGGTCTCTGACTCCAGGAAGTCGATCGGGTTCTCGACGTGCCGCTCGAGCAGCCGCTCGATCCGCTCAAGCGTCCGCTCCTCGGACACGCCCGGGATGTAGTCGGTGCCGGCGAGCGGCACCCGCGCCATCGCCGACGCCTCGACGGTCAGCGCGCACAGGTCCTCGGGCTCGAGGCTGTGGACATCGGTCTTCCCGCACGCGCGCGCCAGCATCTGGCACTCGAGCGTCATCGTGTGCAGGAAGTTGTAGACGCGGTTTGCCGCCTCGTCGACGACGAGGCGCTTGCGCAGCTCCGGGTCCTGGGTGGCCACGCCGACCGGGCAGCGCCCGGTGTGGCAGTGGTAGCACTGGCCCGCGGGCACGCCGACCGTGCCCTCGTAGTCGGTGACGCCCGGGATCTCCTTGTTGCAGTTCAGCGCGATCAGCCCCGAGTGGCCGATCGCGATCGCGGTCGCTCCCAGCGCGATCGCCTTGGCGACGTCGGCGCCGTTGCGGATCCCGCCGGCGACGACGAGGTCGATCTCGTCGGCCATGCCGACGTCCTCGAGCGCGCGGCGCGCCTCGGGGATCGCCGCCATCAGCGGGATCCCGGTCTCCTCGGTGGCGATGTGCGGTCCCGCGCCGGTCGAGCCCTCGGCGCCGTCCAGGTAGATGATGTCCGGGCCGCACTTGGCCGCCATCCGCACGTCGTCGTAGACGCGCGCGGCGCCGAGCTTGAGCTGGATCGGGACCTCGTAGTTGGTCGCCTCCCGGATCTCCTGGATCTTCAAAGAAAGATCGTCCGGGCCCAGCCAGTCGGGGTGCCGGGCGGGCGAGCGCTGATCGATGCCGGCCGGAAGCGACCGCATCTCGGCGACCTGCTCGGTGACCTTCTGGCCCATCAGGTGGCCGCCGAGCCCGACCTTGCACCCCTGGCCGATGAAGAACTCGACCGCATCAGCGAGCATCAGGTGGTGCGGGTTGAAGCCGTAGCGGCTCTGGATCACCTGGTAGTACCACTTGGTCGAGAGGTCCCGCTCGGGCGGGATCATGCCGCCCTCGCCCGAGCACGTGGCGGTGCCCGCCATGGACGCGCCCTTGGCCAGCGCCATCTTGGCCTCGAGCGACAGCGCCCCGAAGCTCATGCCGGTGATGTAGATCGGGATGTCCAGCTCGATCGGCTTCTTGGCGAAGCGCGCGCCGAGCACGGTCTTGGTCACGCACTTCTCGCGGTAGCCCTCGATCACGAACCGGGTCAGCGTGCCCGGTAGGAACATCAGCTCGTCCCAGTGCGGGATCGGCTTGAAGATCGAGAAGCCGCGCATCCGGTACCGGCCGAGCTCGGCCTTGACGTGGATGTCGTCGATCACCTCGGGGGTGAAGATCCGGCTGCGTCCCAGCCGGTTCCGGGCCATCGGGGCGTTTTCGTCGGCGGCTGCCATCACAGCACCAGCTTCCTTTCCGAAGGCTCGAGCGAGTCGTAGTTGTAGAGCTTCTTGCCGCACACGAACTTCTGAAATTGGGGTGGCCCGCCCAAGCCATAAATTGCGAACTTGCGGGCGATGAGCTCGGTGTCCGCCTCGGTCCACTCGCCGGGCACGCAGTCGATCCCGAGCGACGCGACCTTGCCGCCAACGTAGATCGTGCCGTCGTACATCGAGTCGCCCAGGCCGTGGCCGGCGTTGCCACAGATGATCTGCCGCCCGCGCTGCATCATGAACCCGGTCATCGAGCCCGCGTCGCCGAGCGAGATGATCGTCCCGCCCTTCTGGTCGATCCCGGTACGCGCCCCGACCTGTCCGCGGACCACAACGTCCCCGCCGCGCAGCGCGGCCGCGGTGAGCGACCCGGCGTTGCCGTCGATCACGCACACGCCCGACATCATGTTCTCGCACGCCGACCAGCCGACGCGGCCGGTGATGTGCACCTCGGGCCCGTCGATCAGCCCGCACGCGAAGTAGCCGAGGCTGCCCTCGAACGTGAGTTTGCAGCGCTGCAGAATCCCGACGCCGAGCGAGTGCTTCGCGCCCGGGTTGCGCACGGTCACCTCACCCACACCCTCGCCGTAGATGAGCCGGCGGAGCTCGAGGTTGATCTGCCGCGTGGTCAGCTGGCGAGCGTCGAAGCTTGCGCGATCGCCGTCGATCTCGGCGGTCCGCGGGACCGTCTCGTCGAGCTCGACCAGACCGCGCGGGTCGAACCGCGCCTGCGGGACGGCGCCCGGCGCCTCTACCGTGTCCATACCATCACCTGGCTCTCGTACGGGTCGTACGTCTCGATCTCTCGGTCGATCACCGCGCGAATCGCCATCTCCTCCGAGGCGAGCACGACCATGTCGTCGCCCTCGTACAGCACGAGCGGCTTGGCGGCAAGCTCGTCCTTGGCCATCCCGAGCGCGTCGTCGGAGACGCAGATGTAGGTGAACACGCCGTCGAGATCCTCGAGGCTCTGGCGCATCGACCCCTCGAGCGTCGCCCCCTCGGCCATCTTCTGCGCGAGGTACACGGCGATGATCTCCGAGTCGCAGTCCGACGCGAACCGGTGGCCGAGCCGCTCGAGGCGCCGGCGCCACTGGTGATAGTTGGTCAGCTGCCCGTTGTGGACCACGGCCACGTCCGAGAACGGATACGCCCAGTAGGGGTGGGCGTTGGAGATGTCGACGTCAGACTCGGTCGCCATCCGGACATGCCCGATCCCATGCGTGCCGATGTAGCCGTCGAGCTTGTACGCGTCGCCGACGGTCTTGGCGTCGCCGAGGTCCTTGATGATCTCGAGCGCCGAGCCCGCCGACAGGACCTCGGCCCCCGGCACGGACTCGACGTAGTCGGCCAGGTGCTTGAGCTCGCCGTCGTAGTCGAGCGCCGCCGCGATCGTGTACTCGTTGATGTCCTCGATCGAGTCGAGGCGAGCGCCGGCGGCGCGCAGCCGCGCCTCGACCTGACGCCGGCGCCGGCGCAGCCGGTCGGCGTACTCAATGTCCCCGTTACCGCCGCCGTCGTCGAGCTTGATCCGCATGATCAGGTCGCTGCTAGGCCGGTGGTATAGCGCGTAACCCGTCGAGTCCGGGCCCCGGTGCTTCATCGACTGGAGCATGCGCGTCATGTCCGCGCCGAGCCGATGAGCGCCGTTTCCGTTTCGGTAGATGATTCCGGCGATGCCGCACATGGCTACGGAAGCACCTCGAGGTATTCGTTCCGCTCCCAGTCGGTGACCGCGGCCAGGTAGCGCTCCCACTCGTCGCGCTTGTACCAGTCGAATACCTTGTACAGGCGACCGGGGATTGCCGCCTGGATCAGCTCGTCGGCCGCGAGCGCATCCAAAGCCGCGCCGAGGCTCTCGGGAACGCGCTCGATCTCGACGCCCTGCTGTAGCAGGTCGTACGTGTTGCCCTGCTGCGGCGGGCCGGGGTCGAGCTTGCGCCGCACACCGTCGAGCCCGGCCTGGAGCAGCGATGCGGTCGTCAGGTACGGGTTGCACGACGAGTCGACGCCGCGGTACTCGAACCGGCCGCCGGTCGCGACCCGGACGGTCGTGGTGCGGTTCTGCCAGCCCCAGTTCTTGTAGATCGGGGCCCAGAAGCCCGTGTCCCACATCCGGCAGTACGAGTTCACGGTCGGGTTGCCGATACACATCAGCGCGCCGAAGTGCTCGAGCATCCCGCCGAGGAAGTGGCGCGCGATCTCCGAGAGCTGCGCGGGACCGTCGGGGTCGTGGAACACGTTGACGCCGTTCTCGTCGACGAGCGTGAAGTGGTGGTGATGGCCGTTGGCCGAGACGCCCGTGAACGGCTTCGGCATCCACGACGGGAGCACGTCGTGCTTGCGTCCGACCGCGGCGCACACCTGGCGGTATGTGGTGAGGTTGTCCGCGGTCCTGACGGGGCGATCGAAGCGGAAGTTCAGCTCGAGCTGGCCCGGCGCGTCCTCGTGGTCGCCGTAGCTCATGTCGAGTCCGAGCCGCTGGCCCCAATCGACCACGTCGAGCAGCACCGAACGGAGCTCCTCGAACTGGTGGATGTGGTAGCAGTAGGGCTTGGTGATGCCCTCGGGCAGCTGCCCGTCCTCAGGCTTCTTCAGCCACATCGTCTCGGGCTCGATCCCGATCAGGAACTGGTACCCGAGCTCCTGCTCAAACTCGTGCGCGACCCGCTTTAGGTTTTGGCGGCAGTCGGCGTCGAGCAGGTCACCGGTCTCGGTGTCGTAGCAGTCGCAGTACACGCGGGCGACCCGCTCGTCCCAGGGGAGCACGGCGAACGTGTCGAGGTCGGCCACCGCCGCGAGTTCGGACTCCTCGGGCCCAAACCCGATGTAGTTGCCATGGCGGTCGGTGAACAGGTTCGCGGTGGCGCCGTAGACGAGCTGGTAGCCCTTCTCCGCGACCTGCGGGAAGAACGTCGACACGACGCCCTTGCCCATCACGCGGCCGGTGACCGACACCTGCTGGAAGAACACGTACTTGATGCCCTGCTCCTCGATCCGGCGCGTGATCTGCTCGATCTTCTCGCGTCGTCCGGGAGCGTTCCGAGCCTCCTCGAGCGTCGCCGGCGCCGGCGCGATCCGCGGGCTTTCCAGCACGGTCTGTACGGTTCCACCAAGCGGCACCGTCACCGCACTCGGGTCGCCGCCGTCGACTGCTACCGCCATCCCTCCACTCCTTTCTTTGCACCGCGCCACCGAGCGATGCGACATACGCTCCCAAACGGTCGCCGGCACGCGCCCGCGACTGTTGTACAAATTCGTACATCGGCGTTTATACCAGTTGCGGGAGGCCGAGGCAAGCGTCGCCCGGCGGCCGCGCCGGGGTGCCAACCCCGATAACTGAACACTCGAGTCGCCGTGCCCGGTGAACGCGTGTTCACTGGGGCTATAGCACCGATTTCGCCGCTCTCGACCTATCGGGAACCTCGAGTGCGGGGTTATCGGGGTTTGGACACGCCGCCGTCCTCCTCCAGGTGCCCGCCTTGACCCCACCACCGGACGGTCCTATGCTCACCCACAGCACAGCGCGCAATGCCATTGCGCAGAACGCAACACTAGGAGCTCCCCAGTCATGCCAGACAACCTCCCCGACTCGGTCCCCGTCCTCGTCATCGGCGCCGGCGTCCACGGCCTCTCGACCGCCTGGCACCTCGCGCAGCAGGGCCAGCGCGTGCTCGTCGTGGACAAGACGGATGTCGCCGCCGGCGCCTCGGGGATCGCGTGCGGCGTGATCCGCAACAACTACTTCCAGCCCGCGATGTCGGAGCTGATGGCGGCGTGCGTCGAGGTGTGGGAGTCCGATCCGCAGGCGCTCCACTACCACGGGAGCGGCTACATCGCGCTCGGCCCGCCTGCGCAGGAGAGCGATCTGATCGAGGTCCACGAGCGCCAGCAGCGAATCGGCTACCCGTCCGAGCTGTACGTCGGCGAGGAGGCCGTCGCCGCCCACATGCGCTCGCTGTACGGCGACTGGCGGGCGCCCGGCCTGACCGTGTGCCTGCACGAACACGCCGGCGGGTTCGCGTTCAACAAGGAGTCGATGCTCGGCCTCGCCGCGAAGGCGGGGCAAGCCGGCGCCGAGATCCGGACCGGCGTTGAGGTCACGGGGTTCGACCAGGACAACTCGGGCGCGGTCACCACGGTGCAGACGACACAGGGCACCATCTACCCCGACCAGGTGGTCGTCGCGGTCGGCCCCTGGATCGCCTCCATCTGGGCGATGCTCGGGTTGCCGGCGCGCATCGACGTGCGCCAGCCGGATGGATTACTCGAGCCCGACCTGCCGATGTGGACGTACTGGTATCTCCAGGAGGGCGAGATCGAGTTCGACCCGAAGCTGTTCGTCACCGACGACGGCAAGGAGTCGCCCGTGCTCCACGTCGATTCAGACCAGACGCTGCGCGACGACGCGGCACGGCTGATCACGAGCGAGCCGTGGGGCGTGTACTTCAAGCCCGACCGCGAGAGCGTGCAGGGCGGCGCCCAACCGCTCCGGCTCGGCCACGCGATCGACATCGACCCGTATCCGACCGGCACCGTCGAGCCCGGCTTCGCCGACATGTGGTGCGCGGCGCTGTCGCACTGCCTCGGCCGGTTCGAGGGCGCGCGGCCGACGTACCGCCAAACCCGGAGCGGTGGCGCCGGCGCGTTCACCGTCGACAACTTCCCGGTGTTCGACTACATGCGCCCGAACGTGTTCGTCGCCGCCGACTCCAACCACGGCTACAAGATGATCGCCGTCGGCCGCGAGATCTCCCGAGTGCTCGCCGGCGAGCACTCGTCGCTACTGCACCCGTTCCGGTTCGAGCGGTTCGAGACCGGGGACCTGCACCCGGTCTCGCACAGCCCCTACCCCTGGAGTTAGTGGGCCTCGCTGCGCTCGGCGTCCGTGGGACCAGTTCCGCCGGGCATCCGTGCCCGGCGGCGCGGGATGCAAACCAGAAGCGGTCAAGTGACGTGCGTGATGATCACGGGCGCAGACGTGGGCGCGAGTGTGCCCCCGGCCGGCTCCTGGGTGACCAGCACCGCGCTGACCCCGCTGAGGCTCCCGGGGACGCCGACGGCCGCCGACCCGTTCGCCCTCACCGCGAACAGCGTCCCGGTCGGCGTCGGCGCCGCGCTGCCGCGCTGCACCCACATCTCGTAGATGCGGCCCGTCGGCAGCTGGGGCAACCGGTGGACGATCAGGTCGCCGTGCCCGTCGGTGATCTGGAGCTCGGCGCTGCCGGCCGACGCCTGAATCGTCCGCGTGCTCGAGCCGCCGGAGTTGAGCGCGACCACGAGAACCACCAAGACGACCGCCGCCGCCGCGAACGCGCCCCCCCACGCGAGTGCCGGGCGCCACGAGCGCCCGGGCGTCTTCCGCGACGCCGCCTGTGCCTTCGGGGTCGCGCGGACCTCGCTCAGCACGCGCCGGCGCAGGTCCTTGGGCACCCGATATTGCGGGGCCGACTCGGGCAGCGCGCCCGCGATCTGCTCGAACTCCGCCACCTCCTTCTGACAGGCGGCGCAGTCGGCCAGGTGTACCCGGAACGCCTCGGCCTCGGCTGAGTCGAGCGCCCCGAGCGCGTACGCCGCCGCGTCCTCGCCGCACCTGTGGCCGTTCGCGATCCGGTCCTCGCCGCTCATGCGGTCACCCTCGCTTCCTCGCCGAGGGTGTAGCGCATCTTGTTCAGCCCGAGCCGCATCCGCCCCTTCACGGTACCGGGCGGCAGGTCCAGCATCTCGGCGATCTGAGCGTGGGTGAAGCCGCCGAAGTACGCGAGCTCGATCACGCGGCGCTGGTCGGGTGGCAGCTCATCGAGCGCGGTCCGCACCTGCCGGGCGTCGTCGAGCCGCTCGACCTCGGTATCGGTCCGCTCAGACGCGGGCAGTCGGTTGGCGATCCCCTCGTCGGTCACGTCGCGGCCGGCCTTCGATCCCAGCCGGCGCATCGCGTCGATGGCACGGTTGTGGACGACGCTCAGCACCCACGACCTCACGCTGCCCCGTCTCGGGTCATAACCGCCGCCGCTACGCCAGAGCGACAGGAACGCGTCCTGAACGATGTCCTCGGCAGTCGCCCGGCGCCCGCACATCCGGTAGGCAAGTGAGAACGCGGCCGACGCGTGGCGGTCGAAGATCACCTCGAACGCATCCACCTCGCCGTCCTGGACGAGCTGCATCAATTCCTCGTCGGCGAGCGCACGCCGGTCCGCCGAACGTCGAAATCGGCCACCCGGTCGGGGCATGCCCCATCCTATCCGGGGCCACCGAGCGAGCGGCCAAGCTCGGACGCCGCTTTCCGGAGCGGGGCGCGCAGCGAGCGACGCGTGCTCGCGGGGAGCCGCGCCGCCGGCCCCTGCAGCCCGAGTATCGCCACCAGCTCGTCTCCGCGCCCGATCACCGGCACGGCCAGCGCGTTCAGGTCGGGCTCGCGTTCACCGATCGCCTCGGCGATCCCCCATGTCCGGACGGCCTCGAGCTCGGCCGCCAGCGCGCGCGGGTCCGTGATCGTCCGGTCCGTGAACGCCGTGAGCTCATCAGGAACTGACCGATCACCGAACGCGAGCATCACTTTCCCGGCCGCCGTGGCGTGCGCGACGCTCGGCCGCCCGACGCGAGCCATGCTGACCACGCTCGACGACGACGGGACGAAGTCGACGGTGATCGCCTCCCCCCCACCCGGAACGGACAGGGTCGCGGTTTCGCCGGTCTCCTGCACCAGCCAGGTCAGCCATGGCCGCGCCCGCTCGCGCACGTCGAGCTGCCCGAGCACGCGGTCGGACAGCGCCACGAACTTCAGCCCCAGCCGGTACGGCCCGTCCGGGGAACGTTCGACGAACCCGCCGTCCTCGAGCGTCCCGAGCAGCCGCGACGCGGTGCTGGCGTTGACCCCGATCCGGCGCGCCAGCTCATTCACGCCGAGGCCGGCGTCGCTGCGCGCCACCTCGTCGAGCAGCGCCAGCGCGCGCGCCACCGACGCCACCCGCTGCCGCGACCGTGCGCTCACGGACGGCGCGTGCGCGCCGCGGCGTCGCGGGAGTAGCGGGAGCCGCGGGAGTTCGCGATCGGCGTCGGACGCGTCGACTCGAGCGAGCGCGTTACGGCCACGTCGAGCCCGCCGGGGGCGAACAGGTCCCGTGAGTACGCCACGCGCTCATCGCGGCCGGCGTAGATGAGCTCCTCGAGCTCGAGCACCGCCGTCGTCCGCCGCACCCCGAGCAGCTTGCCGGCGCGCTCGCGAGGGTTGAGCAGAGACGGGATCACCCGCGTGCGCGCGTACGTGACCGGCACGCCGAGTCCGATCAGCACGTCGAGCACCATCTGGCCACGCTCGAGCGCGGCTCGGAGCTCGTTGTCGTTGGGCAGCGACACCTTCGGGTGCACGACGTCGAACATCACCGCCACCGGTGCGTCGTTGGCGACGATCGTCCGCGAGACGGTGAGCGCCGGCGCGATCGGCGCGAGCCCTAGCGCCTCACCCACCTCGGCGCCGACCGCGCGGTGCTCGATGTTGAGATCGACTGAAACCAGGGTGAGACCCCGGCGCTCGGCGAGAGAGGAGTACGGCTCGAGGCGCTCGAGCCGCTCACCGAGGGCGGCCGGCACCGCGCTGCGCCCGACGAACGTGCCGCTCCCCTGCCGGCGAACGATCTCGCCCCGCTCCTCGAGGCGACGGAGCGCGCTTCGCAGCGTCCCGCGCGAGACGCCGAGCATCGTCGCGACCTCGTGCTCGGGCGGGAGGCGGTCGTCCTGTCGGTAGCGGCCACCGGCGAGCCAGATGTGGAGCGCCTCCTCGGCGCTGTCGACGAGCGAGGGAGTCCGCTGCGGCTCGACCGCGCGTGCGTCGTTAGAGCCTGCTGACCGGCGCCATCGCGCCACCGCGTCTTCGCGGGCCACCTCTCGCCCTCCTCCCCGAAACCAGGTTTGAACCTATTGTGTCAAGTGGTGCAAACCCGCGGATGTCCGCATTCCTACCGAACGCAGAACTCGCTGGAGCCGCGGTCGAAGCACAAGAGGCCTCGCAGCGTGGCGCCGTCCTCGTCGAGGACGATCAGCCGCGGCTCGGGCTGATCGTCGAGCAGCTTGATCGCCTCGGAGATCGGCATCGCCGGCGTGGCCGTCACCGGTTCGGTGTCCGCGAACCGCACCGCAGGCTCATCCTCGGGCGCGTCCTCGGGCAGGTGATCCCGCTCGATCGCACCGCGGAACACGCCGTCGTCTGCGAGCAGGACGGTCCGCACGCTGGGCTTTTCGAACGCGCGCCGTACGTCGGCGACGAGCGCATCGCCGGGCTGAGTTTTCGGCTTGGCGATCATCACCTCGGCGACCGTGAGAACCGCGGCCTCGTCGCTCGCCATGCGCCCCGTACGCGCCATGGACCGAAATGTTAGGCGCTCTACCCTTGCGTCAATGGCACAGACAGCCGCGATCGTGCTGGCGGGCGGGAAATCCTCGCGGATGGGCTCGCCCAAGGCGGCGCTCGATTGGCACGGATCGACGCTTCTGCGCCGGGTGACCGGGATCGTCGCGCGGTCGGTCGAAGGCCCGGTGGTCGTGGTGTCCGCGCCGGGCCAGGCGTTGCCGGCCATCGACCCCGACGTCGAGGTGGTGGCCGACGCGCGGGAGGGCCGTGGGCCGCTTCAGGGGCTGGCGGCCGGGCTCGCCGCGATCGGCGATCGCGGCGAGATCGCGTACGTGTCCTCGACCGATGTGCCGCTGTTGCACCCGGCGTTCGTCCGGCGCGTCGTCGGCGCGCTCGACGACGAGGTCGACGTCGTCCTCCCAGAGGTCGGCGGATATCGCCAACCGCTGTCGGCCGCGTACCGCGTGGACCTCCTCGGCTCCATCAGCGAGCTGATCGCGTCCGACCGGATGCGCCCAGCGTTCCTGTTCGAACGATCGCGGGTGCTGCACATGGGCGAGGCTGACCTGCTGAAAAATGGCGCGCTTTCCCGGCTCGACCCTGCGCTTGCATCGGTCAGCAACCTGAACGACCCGGCCGACTACGAGCGCGCGCATGCCCTGCCCGCGCCGGAGATCGTCGTCGAGCGGTTCGGGCCGCTGGCCAAACCCCCGGGAGAGCGTCGGCGAACAGTGCGCGCCTGGTCGCTGGGCGCGGCGGCGGCCGCCGTCGGGCTCGGCCTCGACGAGCACATCGTGGCCGCGCTCAACGGCGACAAGATCACGCGCGACCCGGAATTGCCCCTGGTGGCAGGCGACAAGCTGGCCTTCATGGTCGCGGACGCGGGCGGCTAGCATCCTTCACATGCCACCCGGCGGGTATTTCGGGAAGGTGCTGCTCGTGGACTTGACCGCGGAGTCGGCGGAGACGGAGCCGATCGAGGAGCCGGTGCTGCGCTCGTACGTCGGGGGCGCCGGCCTCGGCACGTGGCTCATGCACAGGCATTGCCCCGCTCGCGTCGACCCACTCGACCCGCGGGCGCCGCTGATGTTCGTGTTCTCACCGCTGGTCGGGACGCCGCTGACGACCAGCGCGAAGTTCGCGGTCGTCGCCAAGTCACCGCTGACGGGGCGGCTGACCGACGCGCTCGCATCGAGCCACTTCGCGATCGCCGGCAAGCTCACCGGCCATGACGCGATCGTGCTCCGCGGCGCGTGCGAGGAGCCCTCGGTCGTGGTGATCGATCGCGACGGACTCCGCACGGAGCCGGCGAACGATCTGTGGGGCTTGCCGGCAGCCGAGGCAGAAACCCGCCTTCGGCAGCGGCTCGGCCCGGCGTACCGGGTGGCCGCGATCGGGCCGGCCGGCGAGCGCGGCGTTCGCTACGCGACGGTCTCCCACGACGGACGCCACGCCGGCCGGGGCGGGCTCGGTGCCGTGATGGGGTCGAAGTGGTGCAAGGCGATCGCGGTTCGCGCCGGCAAGAAGGTGGGATCGGCCGATCCCGCCGGGGTGCTCGCGGCCGCGAAGCAGCTGCGAGAGCGCTCCTTCGGCGCCGCCACCGCGAAATACCGCGAGCTCGGGACGATGGCAAACCTGCTCGCGTTCAATGCGATCTCCACGTTGCCGACGCGTAACTTCTCGGCGGCGACCTTCGAGCAGGCACCGGCGCTGGCCGCCGAGGAGATCGCCGAGCTCCGTCATCTCGCCCGGAACTCGTGCGCGTCCTGCTCGATCGGGTGCGAGCACATCTACAGAGGGCCCGACGGCAAGAAGACGAGGATGGAGTACGAGAACGTGTTCGCGCTCGGGCCGCTGTGCGGAGTGGGCGACGCGGACGCGGTGATCGCGGCCAGCTCGCGGTGCGACGAGCTCGGCCTCGACACAATCTCGGCCGGCGGGACGATCGCGTGGGCGATGGAATGCGTCGAGAAGGGCCTGATCGACGCGCCGTGGCTCCGCTTTGGCGATCCCGAAGCGCTGCTGCGCGCGATTGAGGAGATCGGCGCGCGCGAGGGTCTCGGTGACCTCTTGGCCGAAGGCTCACGGTCCGCGGCACACACGATCGGACATGGATCAGAAAAATTTGCCGCGCACGTCAAAGGGCTCGAACTCCCCGGCTACGAGCCGCGGACGCTCCAGGCGATGGCGCTCGGCCTGGCGGTCAACGCCCGCGGCGCCGATCACAATCGTTCGGGAGCTTACGAAGCCGACCTGTCGGGCGCTTACGACCGGCTCGCGGGCGGCGAGCCTCACGTCGTCGGCGCGATCGAGACCGAGAACCGCGCCGCGATCATGGACTCGCTGATCCTGTGCAAGTTCCTGCGTGGGGTGTTCGTGGATCCGTTCCCGGAGTGGGCGAAACTCCTGAACACGGTGACCGGCTGGGACGTCGATGCCGACGAGCTCGCCACCACCGCGCGCCGAATCGTGCTCGCCAAGCGCTTGTTCAACCTGCGCGAGGGTTGGACGCGCGAGGAGGATTGGCTTCCCGATCGTTTCCTGTCGGAATCGCTGGAACTTGAGTCTGGCCGCACAGCAACGTTGACCGCGACCCGCCTCGAGGCGATGATCGGTTTGTACTACCGGGGACGCGGGCTCGATGAGACCGGGGTGCCGAGCGCGGGAACGGTGAGCGAACTGTCACTAGACGGACTAATGGAGCGAATGAAACGGTCGGCGGCGCCTGACGGCGGCGCCTTAGAACCGGTCGGTTCGAAAGTGGGATAGTGGAGGTCCGATGGCTACGACGACGATAACCCCGGCAATCACCAAGAACGTCTCGCTGACGATCGACGGCAGGGCGGTGACGGTCCCCGACGGGACCACGATCCTCGACGCGGCCAAGCAGCTCGGCATCGACATCCCCGTGCTGTGCCACGACGACCGCTACGACCCGGTCGGCGTGTGCCGCATGTGCGTCGTCGACGTCGGCGCCCGGGTCTACGCCGCGGCGTGCGTGCGCCCATGCGAGGAGGGCATGGAGGTCACATCGACCAACGACCGCATCGACGCTCAGCGCTCGATGCTGACCGAGCTGCTGCTGTCCGACCAGCCCGATCCTGAGCACGATCCCAAGGAGACGACCACCGCCGACAACGAGCTGCTGGTGCTCGTGAGGCAATACGGGGTGCAGCAGGACAACGGGATTCCACGGGCTGAGGGGCGCGGGCTTGACGACTCGAATCCAGTCATCTCGGTCAACCACGACGCCTGCATCCTGTGCGACCGCTGCGTCCGCGCCTGCGACGACATCCAGAACAACGACGTCATCGGCCGGAGCGGCAAGGGCTACACGACCCGGATCGCGTTCGACCTGAACGATCCCATGGGCGAGTCATCGTGCGTTACGTGCGGCGAGTGCGTGGCGGCGTGCCCGACGGGCGCGCTGACCAACAAGCCGATCCGCGGCGTTCCGATCCAGCCCCGTGAGAAGCTCCGCCAGGTCGACACGGTGTGCCCGTACTGCGGCGTGGGCTGCGCACTCACCTACAACGTCGACGACGAGCGGAAGGCGATCGCGTTCGCCGAGGGCCGCGCCCAGCCCGGATCCAAGGGGCGGCTGTGCGTCAAGGGCCGCTACGGCTGGGACTACGCCGCTTCCCCGCAGCGGCTGACGAAGCCGCTGATCCGGCGCGAGGACGCCTACCCGAAGGGCCCGTTGTCGATGGACGTGCGCGGCGATGAGGCCGGCGGACGGTCGGAGCGCCGGCGCAAGCCCGGCGGCCTTGTTGACTATGACCAGGTGATGCCGTCGTTCCGCGAGGCGAGCTGGGACGAGGCGCTGGACCTGGTCGCGCGGCGCCTGACGGAGATATACGCCGACGGCGGACCGGCCGCGATCGCGGGGTTCGGGTCGGCCAAGTGCTCCAACGAGGAGGCCTACCTCTTCCAGAAGCTGATCCGCACGGGCTTCCATACCAACAACGTCGACCACTGCACGCGCCTGTGCCACGCGTCGAGCGTCGCGGCGTTGTTCGAGGGGATCGGCTCGGGGGCGGTGTCGACCACGTACGGCGACGTGGTCAATGCCGACGTGATCATCATCGCCGGCTCGAACGCGACCGCGAACCATCCGGTCGCGTCGTCGTTCTTCAAGCAGGCCCGCCGCGCCGGCACGACGATCATCTACGTCGATCCGCGCGCGGACAAGGTCGCCGACCACGCCGACATCTTCTGCCAGCTGAAGCCCGGCACCGACGTCGCGTTCTACAACGCGGTGATGCACGAGATCATCCGCCTCGGCCTTATCGACGAGGAGTTCATCCACGACCGGACCTCAAACTTCGATGCGCTGGCGCAGACCGTCGAGGACTACCCGCCCGAGCGCGGCGAGCAGATCACCGGCGTAAGCGCCGAGCAGATCCGCCGGGTCGCGCGGGCCTGGGGTGAGGCGAGCGCCGGGATCATCTATTGGGGGATGGGCATCTCGCAGCACACGACGGGTACCGACAACGCGCGGTGCCTGATCGCGATGTGCGCGATCACCGGCAACGTCGGCCACGAGGGCGCGGGGCTGCACCCCTTGCGGGGGCAGAACAACGTCCAGGGCGCCTCTGACTCCGGGCTGATCCCGATGTTCTACCCGGACTACAAGGGCGTCGCCGACGAGGCGACGCGGGCCCGCTTCGAGAAGGCCTGGGGTGAGACCGACCTGGATGCGGTCAAGGGCCTGACGGTGACCGAGATCATCGGATCGGCCTTGAAGGGCGGCGTCCGCGGCATGTACATGATGGGCGAGAACCCGTTCCTGTCTGACCCGAACATCAACAAGGTCCGCAAGGCGCTTTCCGCGCTCGAGTTCCTGTGCGTGCAGGACATCTTCCTGACCGAGACGTCCGAGTTCGCCGACGTGATCCTGCCCGCCTCCTCCTACATGGAGAAGGACGGCACGTATACGAACACCGACCGCCGCGTCCAACTCGGACGGAAGGTCCTCGACCCGCCCGGCGACGCGCGCGTCGACTACGAGATCGTTCAGGAGATCGCACGGCGGGTCGGGCTGGACTGGAACTACGGCTCGCCCCGAGAGGTGTTCGACGAGATGGTGTCGGTGATGCCGAGCTACGCGAACCTGAGCTACGACAACCTCGGGCTGACCGGAAAGCTGTACCCGAACCCGGACCCCGAGAACTCCGACGGGACCGTCGTGATGTTCACCGAGAGGTTCAACACCGACGACGGGCTCGCCCATCTCGTGCCCGCCGAGTGGCTCCCGGCCAAGGAACTGCCCAACGAGGAGTACCCGTTCGTGCTGAACACCGGAAGGCTGCTCGAGCACTGGCACACGGGCTCGATGACGCGCCGCTCGTTCGCGCTCGACACGATCCAGCCCCGTCCGCAGGTCTACATCCATCCGGCCGACGCGGCCGACTGCGGGCTGGCCGATGGCGCGATGGCGCGCGTGAGCTCGCGTCGCGGGACGATCGAGCTCGAGGTCAAGGTGTCGCACAAGGAGGCGCCGGGCAACTGCTTCATCCCGTTCCACTTCCGCGAGGCGGCCGCGAACCTGCTGACGATCGACGAGATCGACCCGATCGGGAAGATCCCCGAGTTCAAGTTCTGCGCCGTGAAGATCGAACCCGCTACGAACGGGAACGGGTCCGCGGGAGCCGACTGATGGCGGTCACGAACGGCCGCGTCCCGGGCCGCGAGGCGCGCGCCGGCAAGTTCCCGGGTCCCAGCCTGATCCCGTCGCTGAACGCGATCCAGCGCGAGCACGGCTGGCTGCCGCGCGAGGAGCTCACCCGGCTCTCGCGCGACACGCGTCGGCCGCTGTACGAGATCGAGGGCCTCGTCTCGTTCTATCCGCACTTCCGCACGGCGGCGCCGCCCAAGGTCGAGGTCACGGTCTGCCGGGACCTGTCGTGCTGGCTCCACGGCGCCGACGAGCAGATCGCCGCCATCCACGACCGCTATGACGACGGCGTCGAGATCGAGGTCCGCGAGGTCTCGTGCATAGGGCGGTGTGACATCGCGCCGGCCGCGACCATCGATGAACGCCCTGTCCGGGCGGCCGACGTTTCCGACGCCGTGCAGCAGGCCCTCGACGGCGACGAGCCGCCGGCCCACGCCAAGACGCCGCCGCGATCGTGGCCGAACGATCCGTATGCAGGCCGGCCCGCCTCCGAACGCTACGCCGTTGTGCGGGCCCTGCTCGCCGGCGACCTCGCCCCCGAGGACGCGATCCAGACGATCAAGGACTCGGGCCTCAGGGGCATGGGAGGCGCCGGATTCCCGACCGGCTCCAAGTGGGAGATCGTCGCGGCCCAGACGGCCGAGCCCAAGTACGTGGTCTGCAATGCGGACGAGTCCGAGCCGGGCACGTTCAAGGACCGCCAGATCCTGGCCGAACAGCCGCACCTCGTGATCGAGGCGATGCTCGCCGGCATGATCGTGATCGGCGCCGAGCAGGGCTGGGTTTTCATCCGTCACGAGTACGGCCCCGAAGAGTCCGAGATCCGTGCCGAGCTCGACGCCGCGCGCGACGCCGGTCTGCTCGGCGAGGACGTGCTGGGATCGGGGCGAACCCTCAACATCGACGTGTTCACATCCCCGGGTGGCTACATCCTCGGCGAGGAATCGGCGCTGATCGAGTGCATGGAGGGCCACCGCGGAGAGCCGCGCAACAAGCCGCCGTTCCCGGGCACCAACGGACTGTGGGGAAAGCCGACCCTGATGAACTCGGTCGAGACGTTCGCCGCCTTCCCGATCATCCTCCAGCGCGGCGCGCAGTGGTGGAAGGATCAGGGCGTCCGCGGCGGCGCCGGCCTGAAGTTCTTCGCGATCTCCGGCGACATTGCCAACCCCGACGTGTACTGCGTGCCGATGGGGACGACCGCCCGCGAGCTGATCGAGCTTGCCGGCGGACTACCCGACGGAGCCGAGCTCGGCGCGTTCCAGCCCGGTGGCGCGTCGTCGAATTTCCTCGGACCCGACCAGCTCGACGTGCCGCTCGACTTCAAGCCGCTGGCCGACGCCGGATCGATGCTCGGTTCCGGAGCCGTCGTGGTGATGAGCAGCGAGCGGAACCTGCTCGCCGCCGCTACAAACGTCCTGCGCTTCTTCCGCAACGAGTCTTGCGGCAAGTGCGTGCCGTGCCGCGTCGGCTCCCACAAGGCCCACCGCATCCTGACCGACGCACTCGAGCGCGGCGCCGATGCCGACGGGGTCGACGACCGCATCGATAGGCTCGAGGAGACGCTGCGGCTGACGTCGATCTGCGGGCTCGGTCAAGTCGCGCTCGGGCCGGTGATGAGCGTGCTGCGCCTGCAGCGGACGCCCTCCCCCAGCTGACCCGCCCTATGGCCACGACCGGTCGGGAATTCTTCACGGTCAAGACCGTGTCCGAGGCGTTGACGGGGTTCCGCCCGGCGCATGTCACTGGGGTTGAAACGGTCGCTTTGGACGATGCGTGCGGGCGCGTGCCCGCGGCCGACGTCCTCGCACCGGCGGCGCTGCCGGGGTTTGACCGCTCGACCGTCGACGGGTACGCGGTGCGCGCGGCCGATACGTTCGGGGCGTCAGAGTCGATCCCGGGGTATCTGCGCGTGGTCGGCGCAGTCCGGATGGGCGCTGGCGCTTCCGAGGACGTTGGCCCGGGCGTCGCGGTCGCGGTCCCCACGGGCGGGATGCTGCCGAACAGCGCCGACGCGGTCGTGATGATCGAGCACACGTCCGAGGCGACAGCCGACTCGATCGAGGTCGTACGTCCGGTCGCCCCCGGCGAGAACGTCGTCCGGTTCGACGAGGACGCTGCCCCAGGCACTCCGCTGGTGCTCCGGGGACGGCCGCTCCGCGCGCAGGACGTCGCGCTCCTCGCCGCGGCCGGCGTCGTCGAGGTGTCCGTCCACGTCGCGCCGCGCGTGACGATCCTCGCCACCGGCGACGAGATCGATGCCCCGGACACCCCGTCGCCGGCGCCGGGGCACGTGCGAGATGCGCTGAGCGTCTCGGTCGGCGCGCTCGCCCGCGAGGCTGGCGGCGAGCCGTCCTCGGGAGCGATCGTCCCCGACGAGGACGGCGCCCTGCGGGAGGCGTTGACCGCCGCGGTCGGCGCGAGCGACGTCGTCGTGATCTGCGCGGGGTCGTCGGTGGGGATGCGCGATCAGACCGCGGGCGCCGTGGCCGCGCTGCCCACCTCCGAGACCTGGTGCCACGGGCTTGCGATCAAGCCCGGGAAGCCGACGCTGCTCGCACATAGCGACGGCATCCCGATCATCGGCCTGCCCGGCAACCCGCGCTCGGCGCTCGTGGTCTTCCGGCTGATCGGGATGCCCATCGTCCGCCGTGTGGGCGGCTGGACCGTCGAGCCGCTTCGCGGCACGATCCGAGCGACTCTCAGCCGCGACCTGCCTTCAGCCGCGGGTAGGCTCGACGTAGTCCAGGTCCGACTGAGCGACGACGGGTTGGCCGAGCCGATCTTCGGATCCTCCGCGCTGCTGTCTGTCCTGACCGCCGCCGACGGCTACGTGATCGTGCCCGAGGATGCCAACGGCCTGTCCGCCGGCGAGCTGGTCGACGTGTTCCCGTATGGCTAGCCGCACCACTCCGTTCCTGCGCGATGTCCCGGTCGCGAGCGCGCAGTCCGCGTGGCGAGAGTGCTGCGCGGCGACGGGGTGCCCGGCGCGGCTCGAGGCCGTGGGCTTGGCCGTCGATCGAGCGATCGGGCGCGTCACCGCGGCGCCGATCTGGGCCACGCGATCCTCCCCCCCGTTCGACTCCGCGGCGATGGACGGGATCGCAGTCCGCGCGTCCGAGACGGTGGGCGCGAGCGAAACAAGGCCGGTGCTGCTCGCCCCGGAAGGATTCGTGGTGGTCGACACCGGCGACCCGATGCCCGACGGGTTCGACGCGGTCGTGATGCGCGAGCACGTCCACTACGTCGATCGCCGCGCCGAGCTGCGGGCCGCGGTCGCTCCTTACCAGCACACGCGCTCGATCGGCGAGGACATCAGCGCCACGGAGCTGCTCCTGCCCGCCGGCCACCGGCTGCGCCCGGTCGACGCCGCTGCGGCCGCGGCCGCCGGTGCCACCGAGGTCCGCGTGCACCGCCAGCCGGTCGTGGCGATCCTTCCGACCGGCGATGAGATGCGGCCGATCGGCTCGGAGCTCGAGCCCGGCGAGCTGCTCGAAACCAATTCGCTGATGCTCGCCGGCCAGGCCCGCGAGTCCGGCTGCCAGGTTGTCGTGCTGCCGATCGAGCCCGACGACGCGACAAGGATCGCCAGCGCAATCCTGACCGCGGTCAAACGGTGCGACCTGCTGATCGTGGTCGCGGGCTCGAGCGCCGGCCGCGACGACCACACGGCCGCACTCGTCGAGCGACTCGGCGAGCTCGCCGTCCACGGAGTCGCCGTCCGCCCCGGCCACCCGGTCGTGCTCGGCGCGATCGACTCGACGCCCGTGCTCGGCGCACCCGGGTACCCGGTGTCGGCGTCGCTGACGTTCGACATCTTCGCCGCGCCGCTGCTCGCCGAGCTCGAGGGGGCCGCGGCGACACCCCGCCCGGCCGTCCGCGCGCGGCTTGCACGCAAGCTCGCCTCGACGATCGGAATGGACGATTGGGTTCGGGTGCGACTCGGGCGAGTCGGCGGCGCGCTCGTCGCCTCGCCGCTGCCGCGCGGCGCCGGCGTGCTCACCTCCCTGGTCCGCGCCGACGGGCTGTTGGTCGTCCCGTCCGACGTCGAGGGCCATCACGCCGGCGAGGAGGTCGAGATCGAGCTGCTGCGCAGCCTCCCTCAGATAGAGCGGACGATCGTCGCGATCGGCTCGCACGACATGGTCCTCGACCTCGCCGCGTCGAAGCTGCGGGCGATCGACCCCAACGTCACGCTGGCCTCGGGCAACGTCGGATCGATGGGCGGGCTGATCGCGTTACGCGACGGGCTGTGCCACCTGGCCGGGTCGCATCTGCTCGATCCCGACACGGGCGCGTACACGCTGCCGTATGTCGATCAGATCCTGGCCGGCCGCGACGCCGCCGTGGTGCGGTTGGTACACCGCGAGCAGGGCCTGCTCGTCGCGCCCGGTAATCCTCTCGGTCTGTCCGGCGTCGCGGACCTGGCGCGACGGGGCCTGCGCTACGTCAACCGCCAGCGCGGCGCCGGGACGCGCGTGCTGCTCGACTACGAGCTCGCGCGCGAGAGGATCGACCCGCAGGCAATCGTCGGCTACGGCCGCGAGGAACCGACCCATCTGGCCGTGGCGGCCGCGATCGCGTCGGACCGCGCCGACTGCGGGATGGGCGTGCTCGCCGCCGCGCGCGCGTTCGATCTCGACTTCGTGCCGGTGACGAGCGAGCCTTACGATCTCGTGCTCGACCGCGCGTCGCTCGAACATCCGGTCCTCGCTCCGTTCTGGGAGCTGCTCGAATCGCCGGCGTTCAGATCAGCCGTCGAGGACCTCGGCGGCTACGACACCGCCGAGATGGGCCGCCGCATCCGCTGACCCCGGTAAGGGCACAGCGACTCCCCGCGCGAGGGTTCAGCCGCCACCCATCGCGGTCGTGAGGATGACCTCGGCCGCGTCGACGGGCAGCCGGTCCCCGGTCAGCGGCGCGTAGTGCGCGCCGTCGTCGCTCCGAACCGCAACGTGCTCCTGATCGAGCCAGCGCCGGTATTCGCGCTCGGCGGCCTCGACCGACGCGAGGTCGGATCGATCCCACTCAGCGAGCAGTTCATCGCGGTCGACCATGCGACGCAGCAGCTTTCCCACCCCTCCATCGTAGGGATCGGGTCGGCTAGCGCCGAACCTCGTCCCGCGCCGCCCGCGCGCGGCGGGCGAGGTCGGCCGCCGCGACGACCGCGGGCCCGTCGGTCAGGTTGATGGCGACAAGCCGCGACGCGGCCTGAGCGGAGGCCTCGGCCAACAGGGCGCCGGCGATCGCGTCGCCCGCGAGGTTCTGATTCCCCGTCCGCGCGAGATCCGCCCCCAGCTGGGCCAACTCGCAGCCGACCTCGGCGATCCCGAGTGGCGACTCGGAAGCCTTGGCGCGGGCGACGTCGATGCGCTCGCCGCGCTGCGGATCTTCGCGCGGCAGTCGCAGCGCGTCGAGCACGGGCTCGTACGCGTGCAGGTCGATTTCCGCCAATTCGAGAGCGCGCGCTCGCAGGTCGGCGGCGCGTCGCGCCGTCTCCTCGCGGCCGGGACTGAACGCCGCCGCCATCTCGACGAGCGCAGCGGCGACCGCGCATGCGCACGCCGCGCTCGACCCGCCTCCCGGCGCGGGCGTCCGGGCCGCGACGGCGTCGAGCAGCTCGCCGAATGAGCGGTCAGAAAAGCCCGACGGTCCGACCCTCGGAGTCGATGTCGATGTTGAGCGCGGCAGGGGCCTTGCCAAGGCCCGGCATCTGCATGACGTCGCCGCACAGCGGCACGAGCCAGCCGGCGCCGGTGTACGCGCGGATGTCCCTGACCGGCAATGTGAAGTTCTCGGGCGCATTGAGCAGCGACGGGTCCGCCGACAGCGACAGGTGCGTCTTGGCCATGCACACCGGGAAGTGGCCGTGACCCTCGCGGGTGAACTGCGTGAGCTTCGCCTCGGCCTCGGGGTAGAAGTACACATCCTTGGCCCCGTACACCTGCTTGGCGACCGCCTCGATCTTGTCCTGGAGCGGCTCGTCGTCCTGGTAGAGCTGGTGGAACGTGTTCGGCTGCTCGCACGCCTCGACGACCGCGGACGCGAGGTCGGCGGCGCCCGCGCCGCCCTTGGTGAAGCCTTCGTTGGCCTCGGCCGCGAACGCTCCGGCCTCGAGCGCGAGCCGCTTGACGAGCTCGACCTCCTCGTTGGTGTCCCCGGGCCGGCGGTTGACCGCCACCACCGCCGGTACGCCGAACGTCCCGATTGTCTTGAGGTGGCGCCGGACGTTGGCGAAGCCGGTCTCGATCGCCTGCAACGCCGCCGAGCGTTCGGCGCGGGGATCGTCCTCCAAGCCGGCGTGGTGCTTGATCGCACGGATGGTGGTCACGAGCACGGCTGCGGAGGGGGTCAGCTTGCCGAAACGACACACGATGTCGAAGAACTTCTCCATGCCCATGTCCGCCCCGAACCCGGACTCGGTGACGACGTAGTCGCTGAGCTTCATCCCGATCAGGTCGGCGATCAGCGAGCTGTTGCCGTGGGCGATGTTCGCGAATGGGCCGCAGTGCATCAGCACCGGCTGCCCCTCGAGCGTCTGCACGAGGTTCGGCTTGATCGCGTCCTTGAGCAGCACGGTCATCGCGCCCGCGGCGCCGAGGTCCTCGGCGGTGATCGGCTTGCCGCCGTCGAACGAGTACGCGGCGGTGATCCGCGAGATCCGCTGGCGCAGGTCCTGGAGGTCCCGTGACACCGCCATGATCGCCATCACCTCCGACGCCGCGGTGATGTCGAAGCCGGTCTCCCGCGGATACCCGTTGGCGCGGCCGCCGAGGCCGACCGCGATCTGCCGTAGCGCGCGGTCGTTCATGTCGACCGCGCGGCGCCACGGGATCCGCAGCGCGTCGATCTTGTGGGGATTCTCGTGCAGGATCGACGCATCGATCATCGCCGCGAGCAGGTTGTTGGCGGCGCCGATCGCGTGGATGTCGCCGGTGAAGTGCAGGTTGAGGTCCTCCATCGGGACGACCTGGGTGAGGCCGCCGCCGGCCGCCCCTCCCTTGATGCCGAACACGGGTCCGAGCGATGCCTCGCGCAGGCACGCCACCGGGGTCTTGCCGATCACGCCGAGCCCCTGGGTGAGCCCGACGAGCGTGGTGGTCTTGCCCTCGCCGGCCCTCGTCGGGGTCATGCCGGTGACGCACACGACCTTGCCGTCCGGTCGGTCCTTGAGACGGTCGAGCACCGACAGGGCGACCTTACCCTTGTAGCGCCCGTACGGCTCGATCTCGTCGGCGTCGAGCCCCGCACGCTCCGCGATCTGCTCAATCGGAATTAGTTCCGCTTCCTGAGCGATCTCGAGGCTGGTCTTCATCGTCGTCCCCTCCTCGGTGCTTGTATCCATCCTGTCGGTGTCCCTTCTAGTGGCTGACGGCCGCGGCGGCAAGCTCTGAGACGAGCTTGTCTCGGTAGAACCGCTCGACCTCGAACGGCGCGATCAGCTCGGGCGTGCGACCGGTCGCGACCAGCTCCGCGAGCGTCTTGCCGACGATCGGAGCTGCCTTGAACCCGTACGTGCCCCACCCCGCGCTGACGTGGAAGTTCTCGACCTCGGTCTTGCCGAGGATCGGGCTGTAGTCGGGGCTGAGGTCGCACAGTCCCGCCCAGCTTCGCAGAAGCCGCGCCTGTTCGAGCTGCGGGAACAGCTCGATCGTGTGCCGGCACACCTCCTGCAGGAAGTTCATCGTGCCCTGCATCCGGTACGTGGTCCACGGCTCGATCTCCGCGCCCATCAGGAACTCGCCCCGGTCGGTCTGGCTGATGTACACGTGCATCTGCGAAGACACGATCACCACGTCGAGCAGCGGCTTCACCGGCTCGGTCACGCACGCCTGGAGGATGTGGGTGGTGATCGGCAGCGGCACGCCGACCATGTCGCAGATCAGCGTGCTCCACCCGGCGGTGCAGTTCAGGACCGTGCCGGCGCTGATTGTCCCGCGACTCGTGCGCACCTTCGTGACGCGCCCGTTCGAGCGCTCCATCCCGAGCACCTCGGTGTCCTGGTGGATCTCGACCCCGCCGCGGTCGGCGCCGCGCGCGAAGCCCCAGACAACCGCGTCGTGACGGATGATCCCGCCCGGCGGGTGGTACAGCGCGCCCATGATCGGATAGGTCGCGTCAGGGTTGTCGACCTGCATCGCCGGCGCCAGGCGTTTGATCTCGTCGGGATAGACCACGCGCGAGTCGATCCCGGCCAGGCGGTTGACCTCGGCCCGGTTCGCCATCACGAACATCGCCCGGTCGGAGTGCGCCAGCGTCAGGTGACCGCATTGCGAGAACAGCAGGTTGAAGTTCAGCTCCTGCGACAGGCCCTCATACAGCTTCACGCTCGCGTCGTAGAAGCGGGCGCCCTCGGGCGTCTTGTAGTTCGAGCGGAGGATCGTGGTGTTGCGGCCGGCGGCGCCCGACCCGATGTAGCGCTTCTCGAGCACTGCAACGCTCCGGATCCCGTGCTCCTTCTGGAGGTAGTAGGCCGCCGCGAGCCCGTGCGAGCCGCCGCCTACGATCACGACGTCGTAGGCCGACTTCAGCTCGCCCTGGCGCCGCCACATTCGGCGCTTTCTGAAGATGTCAAGCACGTTCCAGCGCTCCCAGGCCCACGGGACCGCCGCCGAGCGAGCGTGCCGCGTCATCCACGACGGTCCACATGTACTCACCGACGGCCCAGCCGAACAGCAGCAGGAACCGGTTCGGGTCCTGCACGAGGATCATTCCGGGCTGCCGCCCGATCGATCCGGGGCGGAAGCTGCCGGAAGGTGCGACCTGCGGGCGAAGGTCGAGCGCGCAGAAGCGCGCGATCACCTCCCGGGCTTGGGGACCGAAGATCGTGAGGGCAGCGAAGCACGTGGTGACGTCGACGGCGTCGGGTGGCGCGGCGTGGTCGCCTCCGAGGAGCAGGGCTCTCGTAGGAGTCAGCTGACAAATCCACGCATCGCCTTCGCGCTTGGCCTCGCCGAGCTCGCCGGGGACGCCGTCGCCCTGGAGCTCCAGCTTTCGCAGGTGCGAGAGGTCGGCCCAGGCCACGGTCTCCGCAGCGCTCGCCTCGTCGGGGTATTCGACCGTGACGTTCCAGCCGTCGCGAACCTCGAATCGTGCGCCGGCCGCCTTCGCCTTGCCCTCCATCGGGCTGCGCGCCACCGCGCCGGCGTCGGCTGCGGCCGGGCTCAGGAATGTGAGGCTCACGAGCGGAGCACCTCGCCGTCGGGGTCGTAGAACGGCCTGGTCTGAACGTGCGCCTGCATCGTCGCGCCCTCGTCCGAGATCGTCACCTGCGATCCGTCCCGAGCGAGCGGGCTCGGCACCCACGCCATCCCGATCACCCGGTCGAGCACCGGGGAGAAGCGCGAGCTAGTCACCTGGCCGACCGGAGCGCCGCCCGCGTCCATGATCACCGCGCCCTCGGTAGGCACGTGCCCGTTGGGGAGGGTGAACCCGACGAGACGGGTCGCCGGCTCCTCCTCGGCATAGTGCTCGAGCGCCCACTTACCGATGAAGTCCGCGTCCTTGTCGAGCTTGACGATCCACGGCATCGCGGCGCCGAACGGGGTCGACTCGGAGTCTGTGTCTTGTCCGACGAGGATGTGCATCTTCTGCAGGCGCAGGATCCGCTGCGGCTCGAGTCCGAACGGACGGATCCCGTGGTCGCGGCCGGTCTGCATCAGCGCGTCCCACACGTGCTCGCCATGGGCGGCGGCGCAGTGGATCTCGTAGCCGATCTCGCCGACGAAACCGATGCGCAGGATCAGGCACGGGACGCCGGCTACCTTGCCCTGCTTGCCGTCGAGGTACTTGAACGCCTCGGCCGAGCAGTCCAGGTCGGTCAGCTCGCCGAGGATCTCACGCGCGCGTGGTCCGGCGAGGTTGACCGCTGACAGGCCCTGCGTCAGGTCGGTCAGCTGCACGCGCATGCGCCAGTCGGCTAGCCACCACGAAAACCACTCCTCGACCGCGCCGGCGCCGCTCGAGGTCGTCGTGACGTAGAACGTGTCGTCGTCGATCCGGCAGATCGTGCCGTCGTCGACGATCCGGCCGGCATCGGAGCTGATCACGCCGTACCGAATCCGCCCTGCTTTGAGGTCGCTGAAGCGATTCGGATACAGGCGGTCGAGGAACTCGCCTGCGTCGGGTCCTCGGACGAGCAGCTTTCCAAGCGTCGAGACGTCGATCAGCCCCGCGGCCTGGTGCACCGCGAGCGCTTCGGCCTGTGGGTCCCCGTAGTCGTAGGCGCGACGCCAGTCGCCCGCCCATTTGATGTTCGCCCCGAGCTCGCGGTGGCGCTCATGGATCGACGATCGCTTGGCGGGCTCGAACGGCCGGCCGGCCAGGATCCCCATCGGCACCGACACCCACGGCGGCCGCGCGGTCGTCGTTCCGACCTGCTCGAGGGTCTGCCCGGTCTCCTTGGCCATCAGCCGGATCGCCGGAAGCTGACACATCCGGCCCTGGCACGGCCCCATCGTCACGGTCGTGTAGCGCTTGGACAGCTCGATCGAGTCGTACCCCTCCTCGACGCTCATCTTGATGTCCTTGGCGGTGACGTCCTCGCACAGGCACGCGAAGCACTTGCCGTGGCCCGCGCCGGCGACGGGTGGCGGGACCGCGACCGGCGAGCGGTCGGGCCGCGGACCCTCCGCGTCGTCCACCCGCGCCCCGGCGGCCGCCAACCCGGCGCGCTCGCCGGAGCGCGCGACCGCGTCGGCATTCTCGAAGCCGGCGACCTCGCCCGCGGCGAACACGTTCGGCGGCAGCTCGGTCAGCGCGAAGTACCCGCGATCGGGGTCGTAGTCGGCGCGAGCGCCGGCCTGGAGCAGGAGCGACGTCGCCGGCGCGAATCCGCCCGAGACGACGACGAGGTCGCACTCGAACGTCCTCTCGACCGAGGTGCCCTCGACGCCGATCGGCCCGATCACCGCTCCGCCTACTGCTTTGCTGCCTTTCGCCTCGAGGATCTGGTGGCCAACGAGCACCTCGATCCCACGCGCGCTCAGCTGCTGCGCGGCGGCGGTCCGGATCTCGCGGAGGTCCGCGACCGCGACGATCTCCACCCCGGCGTCGGCCAGCTTCGCCGCGGCGTCGAGGCCGCGGTCTGAGGTCGTCGCGACCACGGCGCGGGCCCCGGGGCTGACCGCGTACAGCTCGGTCAGGCGGAGGGCGCCCCCCGACAGCATCACCCCCGGGATGTCGTTGCCGGCGAACACCAACGGCTGCTCGATCGTGCCGGTTGCAAACACGTGGTTGCCAGCGCGTATCTGGTGGAGAGTGTCGCCCTGCCACACCGGGACGATCCCGTCGAAGTACCCGAGCGCGCTCGCCCGCGCGAGGACCTCGACGCCGGGCAGCGGCTCGATCGGCGTCGGCCCCTCGTCGACCAGCACCACATCGGCGCCGTGCGCCGCGGCCCCCTTCGCGGCGCTGACCCCCGCGATCCCGCCTCCGACGACGAGCACGTCCGCGTGGCGCCGGCGGTACTCGGTCCGCCACTCACGCTCGGGCTGCTGCTTGCGCAGCACGCCGAGGCCGGCGGCGTGCCTGAGCACCTTCTCGTATACGGGCCACAGCTTGCGCGGGCGGATGAACGTCTTGTAGTAGAAGCCGGGCGGCGTGAACTTCGTCCCCACGACGTCCGTTGCGCGCATCACGTCGAGCTCGAGACTCGGCTCGGCGTTCAGATGCTCGACCTTCATGCCCTCGCGGACCGGTTCAGTGCAGGCGCGAGCCCCAGGTGCGCCGTCGACGGCGACGATGCAGTTCGGGCACTGGCCGGCGCAGCACAACAACCCGCGGCGGCGGTGGTACTTGAAGCTGCGCGAGAACGTGCGCCGGCCTTCCGCGTAGAGCGCCGACCCGACCGTGTCGCCCTCGTACGCCTCGACCTCCTTGCCGTCGAAGGTGAAGCGGATCACCTTGCCGCGGTCGATCAGCTCGCCGGGCTGGTTCGGCAGCCGGCTCACGCGGGGCCACCTCCGCTCGGGTCCATGGGCAGCGCGGTCAGGAGAACCTCGTTGGTCCGCGTGTCGCGTTCGGCGACGAACCAGGCGCGGCACCCCGAGCGGTGAAACCACCACTCGCGCTGGACCCCGGCGCGGTTACGGCGGAAGTAGTTGTACTCGCCGAGCTCTCGGAGCGTGGGGCGCGAGGTCGGGCGCGGAGAGATCTCGCCGCCGTAACCGAAGTCGGTCACTTCGCGGACGCCGCAGTTGGGGCACGTTAGGAGGAAGGACATGACGCCTTTGTCGGGACAAACCTACGCCCGTCCCTGTGATTGTGTCCAATATCTAATTAAGCTCTATTGATTCGTTGATCGAATCATGGAACTGCGCCAGCTTCGATACTTCGTCGCGGTCGCGGAGGAGCTGCACTTCCGCCGCGCCGCCGAACGACTGCACATCTCCCAACCGCCGCTGAGCCAACAGATCCGGGCACTCGAGGACGAGCTCGGGTTCGCGCTGCTGATCCGGACGCGGCGACGCGTCCAGCTCACGCCCGCCGGCGAGGCGTTCCTGCGGGACGCCCGCGTGCTGCTCGGCGAGCTCGACGGCGCCGTCGCCACCGCGCGCCGGATCGACGCCGGCCAGACCGGCCGGCTGCGAGTCGGATTCGTCGGATCGGCGTTGCTGTCGATCGTCCCCGGCACCGTCGAACGGTTCCGAGCCTCGCGGCCCGGCGTCGCGATCGAGCTGCGCGAGCGCTCTACCGTCGACCAGCTGCGCGCGGTCGCCGCGGGCCTCGTCGACGTCGGTCTCGTGCGTCCGCCGATCGACGACGACGGCGGCCTGCGTGCGGTGACCGTCCTGCGCGAGCGAACCGTGGCGGCCTTGCCGGCGGGGCATCCGCTGACGGCGTTGGGCCGGGTGCCGCTGCGCCGGCTGGCGGACGAGCCGTTGGTGTTGTTTCCGCGAGATCAGGCACCAGGCTTCCACGACCTGCTGATCGGCGCCCTGGCCGGCACCGGCGCCGGCCCCCGGGTGATCCAGTACGCGCCCGAGATGCTGACGATCATCGGCCTCGTGGCGGCGGGAACCGGCGTGTCGCTCGTACCGGCGTCCGTCAGCCGGCTAGCGCTCGACGGCGTCGCCTACCGCCCCGTGACCGGCGCGCCCCGCTCCGAGCTCGTGGCGATCACCCGTGCCGACGACGACTCCGCGCTCGTACGCGCATTCGTGGCCGAGGCGATCGGCTGAGCGTGGCAGAGATCATATCGTGGTACGATATCGTGACACGATATAGTAATCGAACGGCAGGAGGACTGTTATGACACGACAGCCACACCCGTCACCCGCCTGGTGGGAAGGCACGGATGGACAGATTTTTCGGTCGATGAGAGACGCGCGGCGCGCCGTAAGAGGCACGCGGCCGCACGGTCATGTGATCGGATCGGCGATCGGCGATCCGCCGCCGCGACCTCGAGATAGCGACAGGCTCGTTGGGCGCATCGCACCCTACGGGCGGTCGACGGCGTCAGGCCCGGTCGAGAACCCAGATTCGTGGAGATAACACCGAGTTGATCTGAAGCGCGATCAGCAGCCCGATCGCCAGGTACGTATTGATCAGGCATGTAAGCGCCGCAGCTGCGTACAAACACTGGTAGATGACGATCCGTCGCTTCATGGCGGTTCGCATCTCCGGCGTCGTGTCCGCGCTCATCAGACCGGCACGCTCGGCGTACGCGAGGCTGACGAACAGCACAGCGCCGAGCAAGAACAGGTTCAGCCAGTAGACGGCCATCGAAAGCCGGTACGTCGTGTCCTGCGCAAGGAGCCCCGTCGAGAACGGCATGAGTGTGACCCCCAACAGGAACGTGAGGTGGATCCACGTCAACGACCGGGTGCTGCGCGTAAAGCTCTCGAGCTGCGACTGCTGGCCGACCCAAAAGATCCCGAGTGTGAGGAAGCTCATGGCGTAGGGCAGCAGGCGGGGTGCGACGTCGTGGGACAGGCCGTGGAGCAGCACGTGCTCCGAGCCGCCTCCGCCGGACCAAATGGGTTGTTGCGTGCGCTTCGGTACCGACGGGGCCTTCAGGTCGAGCACCAAAAGCGTCATCGCCACCGCGAACACGCCATCGCTCAGCGCCGCGAGGCGGTCGAGACTGCTGCCCGCGAACCGGTGGTAGGTGATCGGCATCCGCGCCCCAGGACCCTACCTGAGCCGCCGTGTGAGCCGAGCCTCCGGACGCCGGAGGCCGGAGCCGCGCAATCGTTCCCCTACACGCAACCGACCAAAGCCATGCATGGTGGGATCGGTCTGGTAGAACAGCCCGAAGATGCCAACGGCACGATCCGAGACGAGCGCTGATGATGACCGTGTGCGCATCACCACCTGGACTTTCGAAGACGGTGAGGACACCGGCCACCACCGGCACGAATACGACTATGCAGTCGTTCCGATCACCGGCGGGACGTTTGCGGTCACCGAGCCGGACGGCACCACGCGTGAGATGACGCAGCACGCCGCGCGCTCCTACCTCGGACCAGCGGGTACCGAGCACAACGTGTTCAACCGCAGCGGGCGCACCGCGGTGTTCGTCGAGGTCGAGTTCAAGCGGTGAGCGCGGCGGCTACGTGATCGTCATGCCGCCGTCGACGGCAAGCGCCTGACCCGTCACGTACCCCGCCGCCGAGCTCGCGAGGAACACGAGCGTCGCGGCAAGCTCGCGCGGATCGCCCTCGCGACCCGCGGGGATGCGCGCCTGTTGTGACTCGAGATAGCCGGGCGGGTACTTCTCGGTCATCTCGGAGGCGAAGAACCCCGGCGCGATCGCGTTGACGCGGATCCCCTTACGACCTGTCCATTGCTGGGCGAGGTCGCGCGTGAGCCCGATCAGGCCCGCCTTCGAGGCCGAGTACGCCGCTTGTGGCAGGCCGGCGGTGGTGATCCCGAGAATGCTCGAAATGTTGATGATGCTGCTACCCGGCTCCATCACGCGGCCACACGCCTGGGCCATCCAGTAGCAGCCGTTGAGATTGATGTCGATGACCTCGCGGAACTGCTCCGGCGTCTCGCGCGTCGCCGGGACCGCGGTGCCGACCCCGGCGTTGTTGACGAGGATGTCGACGCGGCCGAGCTGCTCGACAGTGACGTCGACGAGCCGCTGGCAATCCTCCGGTTGTGCGACGTCGGTCGCGACCGTGATCGCGCGCCGACCGGCGGCTTCGACCAAGCGCTTCGTCTCCTCGAGCCGTTCGGTGCGGCGCGCCCCGAGTGCCACGTCGGCGCCGGCCTCCGCCAGCGCCCGCGCGAACGCGACCCCGAGGCCCGACGAGGCTCCGGTTACGATCGCGACTCGACCATCGAGACGGAAGCTGTCGAGGACGGTGGTTTGGGCGCTCACGGGACTCTCCTTCGACTTGGTTGTTCTCGGGCTTGCGGGGACCCCTCAGGACCAGGCGAATACCGGCTCGCCGATCTCGTCGACTCGCTCGCCGATCCGGCCCAACAGTCCGACTTCTCGCAATTGGAACAGGACCGCGCCGGTGGGCGCGTGTATGAGCTGGTCGCCGAGCGGCAATTGCAGCACCGGGCGATCGCTCTCGGGGATCGAGACGAACCGCGGCACGGCATCGACGAGCGCCTGGAGTCCGACCCGATACACCGCGGACACCTCCTCACGGGCAGGTTTGAGGGCAGGGTTGGCGTCGCCCCACAGCACGACCGGCGTGATCACGTACCCCGAGCGCGTCGGATAGTCATCGAGCCAGCCAACCACGCTCCCAGCATCGAGTCGAACTCCCAGCTCCTCATCGAGCTCGCGCAGCGCGGCCTCGAGCGGAGTCTCGCCGGCGTCGATCCTTCCTCCGGGCAGCGCCCATTGGCCCGCGTGGCGTGTCATGCGCAACGCGCGCTGGCAAAGGAGGAAGGCCGCCCCACCGGCGACACCGACGCTTCCGCGATCACGTTCAGGGTCACTGTCGACGAGCACGACCGCGACCGCGGCGTGATGCCGTCCGTCGAGCGGCTGCGCTCGACGTTCGTGGGCGTCGAGGTTTGCCGCCATCGCGGAACGGAGACTGTCGTCGAACCGGATCACCGCGTGCCGGTTAGTGCTGGCCGAGAACCCCGCAAGGGTTCTTCGACGAGGAGCCACACGCTTGCGCCGTCACTGTCTCGCGGCTGTCGCGGTCACAGACCGAGCGACCGGGAGATGATCTCTTTCTGGATCTCGCTGGTCCCGCCGTAGATCGTGGTGACGATCGTGTTGCGGACGTGGCGCTCCATGTCGTACTCGGTCGCGTACCCGTACCCACCCATCATCTGCATGCCCTCGAGCGCCGTGCGCTTGGCGACCTCGGTCGCCTTCAGCTTGGCCATCGACGCCTCGCGCGGCAGCATCTTGTCGGGGTTGGCCTGGACCGCCTCCGCCACCCCGTACACGAGGTGCCGGGTGGCCTCGATCTCGGTGGCGAGATCGGCGATCCGGTGCGCCACCGTCTGGAAGCTGCCGATCGTCCTGCCGAACTGCTTGCGCTCCTTGACGTACCCCAGCGCGTCCTCGAATGCCCGCTCAGCCATCCCGAGTGCCTGCGCCGCGATGATTAGCCGCTCGTTGTTGAGGCCGGCCATCAACTGCATCCACGCGTGGTCGGGGCGGCCCACGACCCGCTCCTCGGGCACGTGGCAGTCGGTGAAGAACATGTCGTTGACCTCGCGGCCGCCCATCGTCTCGATGCCACGGATCTCAAGTCCATCAACCTCGCGCGGCACCGAGATCATGGTTAGGCCGAAATGCTTGTCCTCGGTGCGCGACGTGCGGCACACGAGCAGGATGTGGTCGGCGGTGTGGGCGCCGGTGATCCAGGTCTTCTGGCCGTTGATCACCCAGCCGCCGTTCGCCCGCTCGGCGCGGCACGACACGTTGCCTACGTCCGACCCGGCCTCGGGCTCGGACATCGCGATCGCGTAGACGGTCCCCGCGACGATCCGCGGCAGGATCTCGTCCTTCAGCGCATCGGTCCCGAACAGCTCGACCGGACGGGCGGACATCATCGTCACCGGGAAGAACCCCATCGGGATCTGGCCGCGAGAGAACTCCTCGCACAGCAGGCACAGGTCGACCGAGCTGCCGCCCGTGCCGCCGTACGCCTCCGGGATAGCGGCCCCGAGCCACCCCAGTTCGGCGATCTTCGCGTAGATCTCGGGGTTGTGTGGCTCGGTTCCGTTGTGGGTGAGCGCGTCGCGCTGCTCGCGCGTCCCGCACTCACGCTTGGCGAAGTCGCGGATCGCCTCGACGAACGCGCGCTGCTCGTCGGTTAGGTTCAAGTTACTGGCTCCTCCTGCTCTGTCTTGGTCGGGACGATCGAGACTACATTCCCCCTTGAGCGCATGGCGGGAGCGCTGTTTCCCAGCGACACCGAAATCGACCAGCTCGTGGTCGGCCCCGAATCGATCGCATGGCGCTCGACCAGCGATGTGAGGCTGAACTTCGCGGTCCTGTACCCGCTGCTGCTCCAGGTCGCCCACCCGACGATCGACGCGGCCGTCAGCGATTACTCCGACTTCGACGAGCGCCCGTGGGACCGGTTACTCGCGACCGCGGACTACCTCAACCTGCTGGTGTACGGCGGGCGCGACGCGGCCACGTTCGTGCGCGCGACCGCGTGCTTCACCACGGCGATTGCACCGGCGGACACCGAACGGTTCTACCGCGAGTATCGGGGCCTCGGCCGGTTGATCGGGGTACGCGAGCGCGACCTGCCTGCGACCTGGGTCGGCTTCCGCGCGTACTTCCGGCGGACCGCGCGCTATCAACTGAGCCGGACCCGCTCGGTGGACCGCGTGCTGAATGCCATCCGGGGAATCGTCAGCGCGCCGGCGCCGATCCCGAACCCGTTGTGGCGCGCGATCGCGCTGCCGGCGCGGCTTGCAGTTTGGCTCGGTGGGGTCGGCCTGATGGATACGGAGACCCGCCGGCGACTCGAGATCCGATGGACGAAGTCGACGAGGCCGAGTTCGCGATGCTGGGCGTGCTGTCCCGCGGCCTCACGCCCGTGATGCCGGCGAGCCTCAAGATCACCGGGCCCGAGCACTTGCGCCTGCGCACGCGCGTGATCGCGCACGGCCCGCTGGGATAATCGCCACATGGCGGAGCCCACGGTGTTCAGGCCCGGCGGGGTGTCGTATCTGCGGATCCCCGCCCCGGACCCGGAACAAACCGCGATGTTCTACGCGACCGTGTTCGGTTGGACGGTCGACACCAGCCGGAAGAACCCGAGCTTCGCGGACGGCAGCGGCCACGTCATCGGCCACTTCATGCCCGATCTGCTCGTCGCCGGCGAGGCGGGCGTGCGGCCGTACGTGTATGTCGACGACGTCCGGGTGACGCTCGACCGGGCGCTCGCGAACGGTGCCGCGCCAGCGACGGATCCTTACCCCGAGGGCAACCTGACGGTGGCGACGTTCCGGGATCCCGCGGGCAACGAGATCGGCGTCTGGCAGCAGGGCGCCCCCGCCTGAGCCACATGCTCATCCGCGCCGCGAACCCCGCCCGCGATGCCGAGGCGATCGCAAGTATCTACGTGCCCTACGTCACGGACACCGTGATCTCGTTCGAGTACGAGCCGCCGACCGCGGCCGAGATGGCCGGGCGGATCGAACGGCTGACGAAGACCCACGCGTGGCTGGTCGCCGAGGACGAGGGGGCGATCATCGGGTACGCGTACGGCTGCCCGCACCGCGAGCGCGCCGCCTACCGGTGGGCGACCGAGGTCAGCGTGTATGTCGACCCGAGACATCAGCGCCGTGGCGCCGGCCGGGCGTTGTACGAGGAGTTATCCCGCGTCCTCGCCGGCCATGGGTACCGCATCGCGCTCGGCGGCATCGCGCTGCCCAACGACGCGAGCGTCGGTCTCCACGAGGCGTGCGGGTTCAAGCTCGTCGGCGTGTACCGGGGTATCGGCTTCAAGCACGGCACGTGGTGGGACGTCGGCTGGTGGCAGCTGGACCTCGCGAGCAACCCCGGCGACGGCCAGCCGCCCGAGCCCGGACCGGGCTCGCGCTGACCTGCATAACACGACAACCGAGTTCGGGCGGCGCGCCGGTGGCCGCGACCGCATCGCTACGAATCGTCCTCCAGCAGCGGCGCCAACGCCGAGCGCGCGTCGGCTGACGGGCGTGCGAGACGATCAGCTACCCGCGCCGGGGGAAGTCGGCTAGCGCCCGTCGTCGTCGAGCAGCAGCGCCAGCGTGGGGCAGGCGTCGACCGCCCGGCGGGCCAGGCCGAGGAGGTCGGGCGGGACCTCGGACTCGTCGAGGATCGGATAGCCCCAGTCGTCGAGCCGGATCAGCTCGGGCAGGAGCTCCGCGCACAGCCCGTGGGCCTCGCACGTGATCGGGTTGACGCGGAGCCGGGGGCTCATCGCAGCCGGCCTCCGGCGACGGCGGGCCCTCCGAGCGGAAGCCCGGCCGGGATCGCGGTGCACCGCCCTCCACGGTGGTCATCGATGTCGTCGTCGAACACCGCGAGAGCGCTCTCGACGAACCGCACCGCGCCGTCGGGGTGGTGGCAGGCGCCGCGCCCGCGGACCTCGGAGGCCCAGCGGAGCACGCGATCGCGTTCGCTCGGATGAGCGACGCCGTCGGCGAGCGCGCCGACCGAGTCGGCGATCGCCCGCAGCCCATACACACAGGGGCCGCACTGACCGGCGGACTGCCCGGCCAGGTACGCGATCACGCGAGCGCTCTCATGCAGGCCGCACGAGCTCTCGCCGAGCGCGATCAGCACGCCCGACCCGAGCGTGCACCCAACCGACCGCAGGTCCTCGCGCGCCAGCCGCAGCGATGTCGCCTGCGACGCCTCCATCCAAGTGCCGAAATAGCCCCCGACCAGCAGTGCCTGTAGCGGCTCCGACGGACCGCCGGCCGCCTCCAGCAGATCGCTCATCGCGGTGCCGAATGCGAGCTCGTACACCCCTGGTGCCCTGACCGCTCCGGTGATCGTGACCAGCGCCGATCCGGGATCAGCGACCGTGCCGAGCTCGCGGTACCAGCGCGATCCGAAGCGAGCCACGAGCGCGAGCTGCGCGAGCGTCTCGGGATTCTGGATCAGCGTCGGGCGCCCGCGGTAGCCGCGCTCGAACGGCCGCGGCGGGACGAATGTGGGTAACTCACGCCCCCCGTTGAGATAGTGGACAACAGCGCTCTCCTCGCCGGCTACGTATCCCTCGGGCCCGGTGGCGACCTCGATTGAGACGGGCTCCCGTTCGCGGGCCGCGATCGCGGCCTCGAGCGCCGCCACGGCGTCGACCGCGTTCTCGCCGACCTTGACGATCACCCGCCGCGACCCGACCGCGCCGGCGGCGAGCACCGCGCCGTCGAGCACCAGATGCGGGAGCCTCGACAGCAGCAGGCGGTCCTTGGCGCTGGCCGGCTCGGTCTCCGAACCGTTGACGATCACCGGCCCGACACGCCGGCCTCCGGCCACCGCGCGGAGCTTGCGCGCGGTCGGAAAGTCCGCGCCGCCTCGGCCGCGCAGGCCGCTGCGCTCGACTTCCTCGATCAACTGGTGGGCGGGCACGTGGGGCAGCGGGCCGTGGACTCGCGTGTGCTCCGCGAGCGAGATCGCGCCGCCGCCGGGCTCTAGCCCGGCGAGCAGCCGTGGCAATCCGTGGTGGCCGCCGTCCGCGAAGGTCATCGGTCGCGACTACCCGGGCGTCCCTGAAATGGTCCCGGAGACGGAATTGCTCTGGTTGTCGATCTGGAGCACGGCGTGCAGATCGACGACCGAGCCCTGGCTGTCGGTGAGCCGGGCGGTGAACGCGGTGCCGCGCAGATCGTTGATCGTTCCCTGGAGGACCGAAGGCACCCCGGCGAGCGCGAGGTCGACCTGGCTCCCGGTCATCGACAGGCCCTGGCCGATCGGCTGACCGGCGATCCTGACCCGGAACCGGCCTCGGACCTGGCCGCTCACGTTCGTCGTGAGGTCGACCACCGCACCGCCCGGAGCCGCGCTCTCGCGAACGCTCCCGGAGAGGTTCCCCGTAAACGGACCGCTGATCGAACTCGCGCCGGCTCCGGAGCCGCTCCCACCGCTGCCCCCGGACGTGGACGAGCTCGGAGCACGCGTGGCGTGACCGAGCAGCGACGCCGGCGTCCCGGCGCGTTTCGCCCACCCGCTCTGGAGCGGACCCGCGAGCGCGAAGATCATCAGCCCTATGGGAGTGATCACCGCAAGCGCCGTCGCCGGCGCGCGTAGGCCGGCGTGGGCCGCATCCACGTATCCGATCCGCAGCCACACCGCTACCAGCACCGCCACGATGCAAACCACGGTCAACGCCAGCATCCACCACTGCGTGGTGTCGCTGCCGGTCCCGAGACCGTGCAGCACCGCCACCGGCCAGCTCGCGTACGCGAGCCAATGAACCGCGCGCCAGGCGCGATAGCCCAGCCGCCGCCGGACGAGGCTGGTGACGGCGATCGCGACGAGCAGGTCGAACGACAGCGTTCCAAGCCCCAGCCACAGCGGCCGGTAAGGGGAATTGAACGGGATCACCCCGTCGAGCAGCGTGATCGGCGCGAACCCGTCGAGGACACTCGTGACGATGTGGATCACGAGTACCACGATCACCAGCAGCGAGACGTCGCGGTGGACCGCGTCGATCGCGAACCGCGGCCAGCGCTCGGCCACGAACCGCACCGACCCGAGGATCCCGATGACCACGCTGGCGGTAAGCAACACGAGCGCGACCGCGCCGGTGCCGCGCGCGAGGTACCAGTAGGCGCTCGGTCCGAGCGTAGCGCCGACCGCGAGGCTCACGATCCGGGCCCGTCCGGCACTAGGCTCAGCGCCGCCGGACCGGTCCCCACGACTGGGAGGTCGTCGCCCTCCGAAGGCCAGCCACCGAGGTGGAGCACCGTGCCGTTGGTGCGCACGAGCCGGCTCGGCAGCGCGAGCGCCTCGAGCCAGGGTGCGGCCTTCTCGCCGCGGATGATCGTCGCGGTGGTCGCGATGTTCGCGTCCAGGCACGAGCTCGCGGACACGCTGACCGTGCGCCAGACGCTGTCGGCGGACCGCCCGGTGATGGGATCGATCAGGTGGTGGACGGTCCCCGCGTCCGTACGCCACCGCCGGACCGCGGTGCTCGAGGTGGCCAACCCGCCGGAGCTGAGCGAGATCCATTGGCCGGGCGCGTCGAAGCCGGCCCGATGGTCGTCGGTCACGCGGACTCGCCACCCCTCGGGTAGCGCCGGTCCTGCGATCGCGAGGTCCCCACCGAACGACACCAGGACGCCGCAGCCCGCGGCGGCGCTCGCCTCCGCCGCGGCCCGGTCCGCGGCCAGCGCCTTTGCCGTGGCGCCAAGATCGAGGCTGACTCCGCCGGCGACGCGGATCGTGCTCCGCTCGGGATCGACGGTCACGGTTCGCCACCCGGGAACCGACGCAAGCGGCCGCGCCCCGGGCGACAAAACCGCGCCGTCCTCGCCGACCGACATCGCCGCAAAGTCGCGGTCGTAGCCGAGCGAGATTAGCGCCCGCCCCACTGTCGGGTCGACGTCGCCACCGGTCAGCCGGGCGGCGCGCAGCGCGACGGTCATGGCCTCGAGCAGCACCGGCCCGACTCGGACCGCCGCGCCGGCGGCGGCGTTGACCGCCGACAGTTCGGAATCGGCGCGGAACCGCGAGCACGCGTGATCGAACTCGGCGACGATCCGCTCGACAACCGCTGTCGCCGTTTCGAGCGCGGCGGCCTCAGCGACCGCGACTTGCGCGTTGCTTCCGAACGCTTCCAGCGTCGCGCATTCTGCAGACTGGCTCATGTCGTTCGCTCACGAGCCCCCCGACACTACTCCGCCACCGCCGGACGACTGCGGCGCCGGCGAGGACTGTGGCGGCGAAGCCGGCGGCGTCGGCTGGGCCGGCTGGGAGCTCTGCGGCTGACTCGTGGAGGTCTGCGGCTGCTGCGAAGACCCCCCCAGCCCCAGTGCGGCGGGGTTCGCCGCCGGCGGCAGCTGGGGTATCGCCGTCGATGCAGGGCGCGAGGACGACGAGCCGGTCGAGGCCTCCGTCCGGACACTCGACTTCGAGGCGAGCGAACGTCCCGGCGCGACCGCGGAGACGAGGGCGGCGAAACCGGCCGTGAGCGCGGCTGCCCCGGCGATCACCCATCGTCGCGTCCGGCGAATCCTCGTGAGCGCCGCGTCCCGCGCGAGCACGGCACGCGATCGATTGTCGTTTGTGGTCATCCGCTGTCCCTGCCAATCATGCCGCGTCTGGGAAGAGGCAATCAGCGCTAGGTAAGACGAATATGAGAATTTGCGCGGCCCGTCAATTCCCGCCGACGGTTGTTGGAGCGTCGAGGGCGGGCAGTTCGAGCGTGAACGTCGACCCGTCGACGAGGACCCGGCCCCCGTGGCGATCGACGATCGCAGAGACGATCGATAGCCCGAGCCCGGCCCCGGACCGCGCGGATGCGTCGGCGCCGCGCCAGAACCGCTCGAACAGGCGATCGCGGTCGGCCGGATCCGGCCCCGGTCCCTCGTCACTCACGGTAACGCGCGCCGAGCCGTTGGAACGCGACACCGAAATCGTCACCCGGCCCCCGGGCGGGCCGTGTACGAGAGCGTTCTCGACCAGGTTCTCGACCGCCCGCGCCAGCGCTCGCTCGTCGCCCCGGACGAATGCGTGACCAACACCCACGGTCCCGACGCGACCGCCGTCCTCTGCCGCGTGTGCGCCCACGACCCCACGAACCACCACCCCGAGGTCGACCTCGTCCGCGCCGGCGATCCCCGCATCGACCCGCTCGAGCGCCAACAGATCGTCGACCAGCCTGGCCAGTCGGCGCGCATCGCGTTGAAGCTCTTCGAGCACCTCGGGATCGGCCCCGTGGCGAGCGGCGAACTCTACGTTCCCGAGCAGCGTGGTCACCGGGGTCCGCAGCTCGTGCGAGGCGTCCGCGAGGAACCGCCGCTCGCCGGCGCGGGACTCCTCGAGCGAGGCGAGCATCCGGTTGAGCACCCCCGTGAGCTGCCCGATCTCGTCGGCGACGTCGCGCTCGGGCAGCCGGCGCGAGGGGTCCGCGGTCCGCTCGATCTCGCCGGCGCCCGCCGCCAGCCTCCGCAACGGGCGAAGCCCGCGCCCGGTGAGCACGGCGGCGAGCAGCGCCGCCAACAGCGCTGCGCCGGCGCCGGTCAGGATCACGAGCACGCCGAGATGAGCCGTCGTGCTTGAGATGTCGGAGGTGTCGGAGGCGACCAGCACCGCGCCGCCGCCCGCGGGACCGCTCAGCGCGATCGGGGCGGCAAATAGCCTGAACGGGCGACCGTTCAGCTCGATGTTCTCGAACCCCGTCGCGCCCGAGACCCGGGCGGCGCGGGCCAGCCTGTCCTCGGGGAGCAACCCCGCTCCGAGCGTCAGCGAGCGAGCCAGGATTCGGCCACGCGCGTCGATCACCTCGACCGCGATCGACCGCCCCGACTCCGGGCTCTCGAGCGCGCCGGGAGAGTTGAGCACCGCCGGGGCCGAGACGGCAAGCTCCGCCACATCCTGTGCCCGCTGACGAAGGGCGCTGTCAAGCGAGCTGCGCAGCTCGTGGCCGACGAGCAGGACGGTCGCGACGCCGAATACCACGAGCGCGACGAGGATCGATCCGGCCGCCGCGAGAATCAGCCGGAACCGCAGCGTCTGTGGCCGTCCGAGGCTCATCCGAGTTCTCGCGCGATTTTTAGGCTGATCCAGAAGTTTTTTGGGTACGCGCCCATATTTAAGGTGAGCAGGTTTGATCACGGATGTGGAGCTGTTGCTCGAAAAAGACCTTCATTGCAGGGGGATCCGGTGCACGCCGGCCCCATAAGGGTGCTGCTGGTTTCCGCCGATTTCGCGACTGCGAGGCGGATGGACGAGTCGCTGCACGCGACGTGGGCTCGTGTGCAGGTGCTGGTGCATGCCGAGTGGGACGCCGCGGCCGCCCAGGCGCTCGTCGACTTTCCGTCCTGCTGCGTGCTGCTCGACGCTCCGACCGACACGCATGAGGAGACCATCGACCTGGTCGCGTACGTGCGGCTGTCGGCGCCCGACGCGCCAATCGTGCTGCTGTCCGAGGGCGATGACGAGTCGCTCGCGCTCGAGGCGGTCAAGGCAGGCGCCCAGGACTGCCTGGTCAAATCCGAGCTCGCGCCGGCGCTGCTGCGGCGTACGCTCACCCATGCGATCGAGCGCAAGCGCTCGGAGGCGGCCCTCGCCCACCAGGCCCTCCACGACCAGCTCACCGGCCTGCCCAACCGTGCCCTGTTCCTCGATCGACTCGGGGTCGCACTCGAGCGGGCTCGTCGGTCCGGGACCCAGCTCGCCGTCATGTTCCTCGACTTCGACAACTTCAAGCAGATCAACGATTCCCGCGGCCACGCCGTCGGCGACCGGCTGCTGACCGCGCTCGGCGAGCGCTTGAGCGCGCTGTTGCGTCCGATGGATACCGTGGCTCGGTTCGGCGGAGACGAGTTCACGTTCCTGTTCGAGGACCTCACATCAGAGCGCGAGGTCGTGCTGATCGCGGACCGGATCTGCCAGGCCGCGAGCCCGCCGATTGACATCGACGGCGCCGAGCTGTCGGTCACGGTCAGCGTGGGGATCGCGATGGTGGCCGACCCGACGGTCTTGCCGGACACCGTGATCCGGGAGGCCGACGCCGCCATGTACCGAGCCAAGGAGCGTGGCCGATCGCGGTTCGAGCTGTTCGACGACGAAACCCGGCGCCGCGCGCTCGCCAGGATCGAGCTCGAGGGGGCGATCCGCGAGGCGGTCGAGCGCGGCGAGCTTCGCCTGCACTACCAAGAGAGGATCTCGCTGAACGCGTTTGCCGACGTGCGCTGGGTCGACGCGCAGGTTCATTGGCAGCATCCCTGCCGGGGACTGCTCGGCCCCGGGGAGTTCATGGTGCTCGCCGAGGACACCGGCATGGCGATCCCGATCGGCCGCTTCGCGCTCGAGCACGCGCTCGTCCAACTCGAGTCCTGGCGCGCGCACAAGCCCGACCTGCGCCTGTCGCTGGTGCTCTCGGCGACGCAGCTTCGCGACCCGAGCCTGGCGTCGCTGCTGAGCGACGCGATCCTGGCCACCGAGGTCGACCCCTCCGCGATCTACCTCGAGGTGCCCGAGGGCGCCGTCGGCGAGGATCCCGAAGCGGTTACGGCGACGCTGCACGCGCTCAAGGCGACCGGGGTCAGGTTGGCGCTCTGCGACTTCGGGTCGGGCGCGGCGTCGTTTTCGCGCCTGCGACAACTGCCGATCGATCTGATCAAGATCCACGAGAGCTTCGTCAAGGCGCTCGTGGAGTCCAGCGAGGACGCCTCGATCTTCGGCGCGCTCGTCGAGCTCGGGCATGCGCTCGGACTCGATGTGATCGCCGATGGCGTCGAGACCGAAGCCCAGCTCGCGCAGCTGCGCGAGCTCGACTGCGACGGTGCCCAGGGCGACCTGGTCGGGCCCGCGATGACCCGCGAGCAGGCCGAAGCGTTGCTGATCGCCGACGCCGCACACGTCGACGTCGCGTAGGTCAGCGTCGTCTGGGCGCCTCACGCGCGTAGCGTGAACCCGCTCCCTCTGATCGTCCTGATCAGCGGCGGCGCCCCCAGCTTCCGTCGCAGCCGTGTCACGTAGCGATCGACGACGTTCGCCTCGGCGCCGTCGTCCCAGATCTCCTCGAGCGCGCGCTCACGGGTGACGATGCGGCCGGGCTCGCGCAACAATAGCTCGAGCACGTCGACCTCTCGGGCGGTTAGCTCGATGGGTCGCCCACCCCGCGTTGCCCGCCGAGCGGAGGTATCCAGTGTCAGATCGCCGTAGGACCGCAGCGGCGTGGCGTGGGCGTCGGTGCCGCGGCGGGTCAGCGCCCGCAGCCGCGCGACCAGCTCCTGAACCGCGAACGGCTTGATCAGGTAATCGTCGGCACCCGCCTCGAGACCGGCGACACGATCGGGCACGGCGTCGCGGGCGGTCAGCATCAGGATCGGCGTCGGAAGGCCCTTGCTCCGCAGCCGTCGGCACACCGCCAGCCCATCTAACGCGGGCATGGCGACGTCGAGCACGATTACGTCGGGGGTCGCGCGCTCGGCCTCGGCCAGCGCGGCGCCTCCGTCGGCGGCGACCGTCACCTCGTAGCCTTCGGCCGCGAGCGTCCGCGCGAGCATCCGCCGGAGCGGCGGATCGTCGTCGACTACGAGCACCCTGTCGCGCAGGCCCTCGTCGGTTGCGTCGGCGCGATCACCCACCGGCGACGTCGCGGCGCAGGAACACGAGGAACGCGGTGGCGAGCGCCGGCACCGCATACATCGCGCACACCCACGCGGCGCGCACGATCGGCGCCCAGTCGATCGGCTGGCGCAACAGCCCCTGCCACGCGTTGAACTGGGTGCTGAGCAGGTAGGGCTGGAGCGCGCCGAGGCCCGGCAGGACGCCGATCAGCTGGAACAGCAGCGAGACCATCAGCGTGCCGACGACCGCGGCCGCGCTGTTGCGCGTGATCGTCGACAGCAGCAGACCGATGCACACGACGGTCCCGATCGGGATCAAGTACACGAGCAGGCTCAGATAAACGAGCTCGAGGCCCTTCGGCGCCGACACAATCGACCCCGAGAGCGTCTGCACCGAGTTGAAGCCGGACTGGATGCTGCCCGCGATCACGCCCACGGTTCCGGAGATGAAGATCGCGGTCACCGCGTACGTGGCGGTGGCGAGCGCCTTGCCGGAGAAGATCTGCCACCGCTCGAGCGACCGCGTGAGCACGGTCTTGAGCGTTCCGTTGTGGTCTTCGGAGGCGAAGATGTCACCGGCGACGAGCGCGGTGATCAGCGGGAACAACCACACCGCGCCGAACAGCAGCAGCACCAGCGGTACGACCAGCCCGCTCTTGGTCAGGTACGACGCGAACGCGAAGTCCCCGCCGTTGTCGCGGTGGTGGCGGAAGTGGATCGCGAGGACGAACAGAATCGGGACGATCGCCGCCGCTCCGAGCCCGAGGTATGTCCGCTTCTGGTAGCGGAGCTTCAACAGCTCCCACCGGTACACGGTCGCGATCCCCGGGCGCGAGCGCGGTCGCCCGGCCGCGCCGGCGCCCGCACCGAAGCGAGGCGTCTCGGCGGTGCCGACGCCCGAGCTCATCGCGACGCCTCCGCCCGCGCGCGCTCGGTCGCCGGCGCATTAGCGTTGATGACGCCGTCGCCCTCGGTGAGCGAGAAGAACAGGTCCTCGAGCGTCACGGTCTGAGGCGCGAGCGAGTGAATGAGCGCGCCCGCCTCGATCAACGCCTGCGACAGATCGGCGACGGCGGGCTCGTCGGCGGCGAAGGAGATCCGCCCGTGCGCGATCCGGACGTCGCCGATGCCCGGCTGCGCCCGGCACACCGCGAGCGCCAGTTCGTCATTCGTCGTCGACAGCCGGTAGGTCGCGCCTGCGCCGCGCTTGAGGTCGGCGATCGCGCCCTCATACACGATCTTGCCCGTGCGGACGATCGCGACCCGGTTGCACAGCTCCTCGACCTCGGCGAGCAGATGGCTCGAGAGCAGAACGGTCATCCCCTGGTCCGCCAGCCGCCGGATCAGGAGGCGCATGTCGCGCATGCCGGCGGGGTCGAGGCCGGTGGCCGGCTCGTCGAGCAACAGCAGCTTCGGATCCCTGAGTAACGCCGCGGCGATCCCGATCCGCTGGCGCATCCCGTGTGAATAGCCGCCGATCTTGTCGCGCGCGCGGTCGGTCAGCTCGACCGTCTCGAGCGCCTCATCAATCCGGTCGGCCGCGTCGCCGCCGTCGAACCCGGCGAGCAGCTCGAGGTTGCGGCGCCCGCTCAGATACGGATAGAACGTCGGCGCCTCGACGAACCCGGCGACGCCGTCGAGCGCCTGCACGGTCTCCTGCGGATCGCGGCCGAACAGCCGCACGGTTCCGGCGGTGGGCCGGATCAGCCCCAGCATCATTCTCAGGCAAGTCGTCTTGCCGGCCCCGTTAGGCCCGAGGTACCCGTACACGTCGCCGGCATTGACGGTGAGGTCGACGCCGGCAACCGCTTCGAGCTCACCGTAGCGCTTGACCAGTCCCCGGACCTCAACGGGCGGAGGAGCGCCGGGGGCCGGGCGCTCCTCCAGGGGCGAGGTGCCGGGATCGGTGTCGGTCACGTCGTTCAGTGCACCAACTGCCTCGCCGCCATCTCCGCCGCGGTCGGCGGCACCGAACCGAGCACGGTGTACTCGACGCCGCCGCTCGACAGGTGCAGGACCGTCCCGAGCGCCGTCGGGAGTTCCTGTGCGCTGTGTCCGTTGATCGACACGGTCGGGAGGTTGAGCCCGCTCTGGTTTCCGCTGCTTTGCGAGCCCGTCGACGGTTGACCCGAAGCGGTCTGTTCGATCACGGCGATCCCGCCGAGGCCCTGGCCGTAGGTGACGAGCGCCGCCGGGCTTCCACCCCAGTCGAGCAGCTGCACCGACTGCTGCCGTAGACCGGCGAGCTTCTTTGGGGCAGCCAGCTTGAACGGGACGTGGGCCCGCACGGCGGCCGAGCCCGTGATTGGGGCGGCAGCCTTACCAGCGCGCTTGGCCTTGCCATGGGCCTTCAGTTCCTTCGCCTTAGCGGCGGCGTGACCGGCCGGCGTGGAGATCCTGACCACCTTCGCGCCGGCCGGCGGGCTGACCTTGAACACGCCGGCGGACACCGCCCCGTAGGCGATGTGGGTGGCCTTCAGCTCGAGCACCGGAGTGCTGCTGCTCGTCGAGTAGAGCGCGATCCCGAGCGGGACGCCGTGCGCCGCGTCCCATGCGAGCTGGACGCTCCCGAGCAGACCGCCCGAATGCTTAGGCGTGAGCACGACCTTGTAGGCCGGCTGGCCGGCGACGTTGCGGGGGTACGGCCCGGCGACGTCGATGTGTTGCGCGAGCTGGTTCAGCTGCGACTGGATCTGCGCGACCGTTGGGATCGTGTCGGTCCCGGCTTTCCCGGTATTCGAGCCCCCGGACTCGGTCGGCAGCGTCCCCTTGTAGACCGTGTTCGACATCGGGTCGTAGATCGAAAACGCGCCGTTGTTGACCAGGACCTGAGCGTCGCCGTTCGCTCCCTGGAGCTCGAGCCTGAGCTGATGCGTGGTCGTCGACAGCCACAGGCGACCGCTGGCGCCTGACAGGATCGGATCCGTCCCCTGAAGCGCGGTCGAGTCGATCAGGTTGTCGGTGAACCTGATCCTGGCGCTGATCGCGGTCACCGCCGGCGCCGTGGCGGCCTGGTGGAGCGCCTGGGCAAGCGGCTCCCGCGGCGGGGTGGGCCCGTTGCCTGCGGCGGCGAACGCGATCGCGGTGCCGCCGGCGACCGCGATCACCAATCCGGCGATGATCGCGAGCAGACGTTGTGTGGAAATGGTGCGCAGCAGCTTCATCACGGCATGACCTTTCTCGTGTCCTGCGACCACGATAGGGCACGACTTTGAAATTACGTTGACAGTGGCCGGGGGCGGCCGCGGGCGGCGGTGATCCGGCATCGCGGCATGACTGCTGGGCGCCGCCGCCCGGTGGTCTACGCCCGTCAGCCCCGACCGCCCGGCAAGCGATAAGGTCGGCGGCGTGTGCCGCCTGTTCGGCATGAGTGGTGGGCGCGAGCCGGTTCGAGCCACGTTCTGGCTGCTCGAGGCTCCCGACTCGCTCGCGCAGCAGAGCCGACGCGAGCCCGACGGGACGGGACTTGGGACGTTCGATGAGAATGGCCGGCCCGTCGTCTCCAAGCAGCCGCTCGCCGCTTACCAGGACCAGCAGTTCGCCCAGGAGGCACGCGAGGTCAGCTCGACGACGTTCGTCGCGCACGTCAGGTACGCGTCGACCGGGGCGGTGAGCCCGGAGAACACGCATCCGTTCGAGCAGCGCGGACGGCTGTTCGCCCACAACGGCGTGATCGGCGACCCGGAGCGGATTGAGCCCGAACTCGGCGACTTCGCACAGCTCGTTCACGGCGAGACGGACTCCGAGCGGTATTTCGCGCTGATCACAAAGGAGATCGAGCGTGACGGCGACATCGGCCAGGCGATCGTCCGCGCGACGAGCTGGATCGCGGACAACCTCCCGGTGTTCGCGCTCAACATCATCCTGATCACCGCTCCGGAGCTGTGGGCGCTCCGGTATCCGGACACGCACGAGCTGTTCGTGCTCGAGCGCTCCGCCGGCGGCCCGACCGGGCAGCGTCACCTCGAGCACGCCAGTGCGCGCGGCTCGATGCGGGTCCGCGCCGGCGACCTCGCCAGCCGTCCGTGTGTGGTGGTCGCGAGCGAGCGGATGGACGAGGACCCCGGCTGGCGTGCGCTCGAGTCCGGCGAGCTGCTGCACGTCGACCCCGACCTGACCGTAACGATCACGCGGCCGCTCGACCGAGCCCCCGCTCATCAGCTGACGCTCGCCGACCTCGGAACCAAGGCCGCGGCCTCGCAGGCACCCGCTCGCCCCTCCTGAGCCGACGTTGCCGGTGTGCAACGATCGCCGTAACGATGTCCGCCACGGATCACGGCCTTCCTCCCGGCCCGCGCCTGCCGCGCGCCGTCCAGACCCTCGGGTTCATGCTCACCGGCCCCCGCTTTGTCGACGCGTGCCGGCGCCGGTACGGGGACGCGGTCACGTTCGGGACGCTGTTCGACGAGCGGTTCGTGATGGTGTTCCACCCCGACCTGATCAAGGAGCTGTTCCAAGGTCCCCACGAGCAGCTCCGCGCCGGCGAAGCCAACGTGATGCTCGGCCCGATCGTCGGCGAGCGATCCGTGTTGCTGCTCGACGGCCCGCAGCACCTGCGCCACCGGCGGCTGATCGGAGCCCCGTTCCACGGCCGGCGGATGCAGGCGCACGCCGAGGCGATGCGCGCCTCGGCGGATCTCGAGATCGACTCCTGGCCGGTCGGCGAGCCGTTCTCGCTGCTCCCGACCATGCAGTCGCTGACGCTGCGGGTGATCCTCCGCGCGGTGTTCGGATACGAGCCTGGCGCCGCGGAGGAGGATCTCCGCCGGCGTCTGCGGGCGATGCTTGAGCCACTGTCGAGGCCCCGCGCGATGATGCTGTTCGCGGCGTTGCCGTTCATCCGAGGCGACCGTGCCGCCGTGACCGCCCGCTTCGAGACCGCGCGGAAAGCCGTGGACGAGCTGCTTTACGCCGAGATCGCGCGCCGGCGCGCCGACCCTGACGCGCTCGATCAGCGCGACGACATCTTCTCGGCCCTGCTGCTCGCCGAGGACGAGGACGGACAGCGCCTGTCCGACCGAGAGGTGCGCGACGAACTCGTGACCCTGCTACTGGCCGGACACGAGACGACCGCGACCGGTCTCGCGTGGTGCTTCGACCTGTTGCTCCACAACCAGTTGGTGTCCGACCGCGCGCGCGAGGGCGACGATCGGTATCTCGACGCGGTCGTCAAGGAAGCGCTCCGCCTGCGGCCGGTGATTCCGGGCGTCGGGCGCGTGGTCCGCGGCGAGCCGTTCCGTTTGAACGGCTACGAGATTCCGCCGGGGGTTGAGATCAACCCCTCGATCCGCATCATGCACCGCCGTGAGGATCTGTTCCCGGACGCCGGCGCGTTCCGGCCCGAGCGGTTCCTCGTCGACGACCCCCCCGATACGTATACGTGGATCCCGTTCGGCGGCGGGACGCGCCGCTGCCTCGGCGCGAGTTTCGCGCTGCTGGAGATGCGGATCGTCGTCGCCCGCGTGCTCGAGCGCGCCGCGGGGCTGCGGAGCGCGGATCGAAAGCCTGCGAAGGTCGAGTTCCGCGGGATCACGCTGGCGCCGAGGGACGGCGCGCGCGTGGTTCAGGATCGCGCGCCGGCACCGGCGACTTGACGCGATCAGGCCGCCGGTACCCGCAGTCTCAGCCGTACCGTCCGCCGAGCGACGGTCACCCCTCCGTTGGCGTCCGTGGCGTTCGCGGTGACGACGGCGCTGATCGATCTCTTCGCGGACGGTCGCTTCAGTGGGGACAGTCGCTTCACGGGCTTACGTCTCAGCTCGACGAGGATGACTTTGGTGCGGCCGACACGGACTCGAAAATGCGTCTCGCCGAGCAAGACTGTCTTCCGGGAGCGGCGCCCGTGTGCACGCAGCGCACGGGTAACCGCGGCGAGCCTTATGGTGCCGGTGCAGAAGGAATGTCCACCGGCACAGGTCAGCTTGATCGCGACCGCAGCGTGGTTGGCGGTCGCGGTCACCGAGCCGATGCGTACTCGAGGCGCGGGGTTATGGCCAGCCGGCGGGCCAGGGTTAGAGGACGGGGAGGAGGAAATCGGAGGCAGCGGCGGGCTGGGCCCGAAGCATGGGGTGTACACGCTTCCGTCAAGTGCGGTCGCGTATAGAGCACCCATGATCCCAGCGGCCTGGTCAGCTGCGCAGAACGACGGATAAAGCGAGGCTTGGTATTCGGCGTTCAATACCGGCTTGCCCGCGCTCAGATAAGCGTGGTAGGAGGAACACTCGGAGTACTGATTGCATTGCTCGTCAATCACCCCATCGAAATACGGCTCGAGCTGCGCCGCCTGATCAGGATCGTTCTTCTGAAAGACGGCCATCCCCAGTGAGTGCACCTCCTGGGCGATCCACGTGTCGTACGCAAGTTGGTCAGCCGCGGTGATCGGGAACCCGGTGTCGTTTTCATAGCCGTCCATGTTGTCGGGCTCTACCGCATCGAAGCCCTTCTGCTGGCACATCTCAAACCGCGCGGTCATGATCGGCTCGAGCACCGACAGCTGACGGATGTCGAGCCACTGTTCGCCCGGCCAACCGTTGTTGTTTCCCAACACTGAGGTCGGGAACTGGCTTGCATCGGAGCGCCAGTTCTCCCAGGTCCCGACGTCGATGTAGCAGATCATGCGCTGGCCGACTGCGTGAAACTGCCCCACCGTGGCCGCCGAGGTGTCGAAACCGTCGACGTCGGTCGCCGCCACCGGCTCGACCTTGGGCGTTCCCGTCAGCTGCCAGTACCAGGTCAGCTGCTGCGGAGGCGTCCAATGGGATGCCGCACGCGCCCCTGCGGGGAACAAGCCGCAGAGAATCGCAAGCATCACGCCAATCCCGGTCCAGCGGGGCGACACGCGGCGGGAGTCTAATCATTTTGCGCCGCGACGCGGGCTGAGCCAAAACCCGGTCCAACGGACGGTTTTTCGTTCAGGAGTTGGAAAACATCATGATCCACGCCTAATCCTGCTCTACAATTACCGGATCAAGTCATCGCTCAGCAAATCTGAGAGCTTGCGGCGAATGGCGAGGGGCGCTTACCGGGCAGTAGATCAGCGGCCCGATCCTGTCAGCAAGTTCAACCTTGGCGTTCGGATGGAGGAACGCGGCGATTTCGCCGCGGCAGAACGCGCGTACCGCCATGCGGACGAGAGGGGCCATGCCGCGGCAGCCGTCAACCTTGGCGTGCTGCTGGAGGACCGCGGCGAAGTTGCCGAAGCAGAGGCGGCATATCGCCGTGCGCAGAAACGTGGCGACCCGAATGGTGCCTTCAATCTCGGGGTACTCCTGGAGGAGCGTGGCGACGGCAACGGCGCCGTACGGTGCTACCGGTTCGCGGATCAGAAGGGCCACGCCGCAGCGGCGTGCAACCTCGGCGCGATCCTGGCCGAACAAGGCGATGTCAGCGGTGCGGAGGCGGCATTCAAGCGGGCCGATGAACGCGGCGATTCGAACGCCGCGTTCAACCTCGCGGCCCTGCTGAGCACGCTGACACATCCGGAGCCGGCTCAGAACGGATCGTTGAATGGCGCCCCAGCGGCCGAGGGCCCGGCCCTCAACGGCGTCGCGAGCCCGACAATCTCCCGGCTAGACGAGGAACGTGGGAGTCGCGCCGGGTTCGGACGCCGACGCGGAGACTCGCACGCGACGGTGCGCAGCAGTCGGAGAGGCCGCCGTCGCGGCGGAGCGCTCACCGGCCGCCGGGTGGCGCTGGTCCTCGTACCGATACTGCTCGTGCTCGCCGGGGCGATCGCCTGGGGCTCCTCGCTGACCAGAGTGCCGAAGCACGGGGTGGATTCGGCGGCGACCGTCCGTCCGACTCAGCCGACAACCACAGCCAGCACCATCGCGGACGCGCCCGCGGCCACGCCTCCCCCGGCGGCTCGGCATTCCGCCAAGGCCGCGCCCAAACACCGCGCGGCACACGTGAAGGCCGCCACCCGCACGAAGCGACCCTCCACGGCCTCGACTCATCACATCGTCGTGGCGAGACACGTTGCCGCGCCGACCATAGCTCCGCGACCGACGTACGTCGCTACCCGCGTGCCGAGCACCCCCGCTCCGAGCCACGCGGCGCCGAGCCATCCCGCGCCAAGCACCTCCGCTCCGAGCACGTCATCTGGCACTCACTCCGGTACGGCACCGCCGGCGAGCACCGGAACGAATCACTCCTCGGGAAGTAGCGGGGTATCGTCGGGCGGAGGCGGCGGCACGAGCCAGAGCGGGACAGTCAGCGGCGGCGGGTAAACCGCCGCGGCTCGACAATTCCGTCAACCGGAGTGATCAGTCCCCAACCGGGACGATGACCCGGGAGAGTGATCAGTCCCCAACCGGGACGATGACCCGGGAGAGTGATCAGTCCCCAACCGGGGCGATGACGCGCGCGCCGATTATTTCCTCGAGCGCCGCGTGCAGCCTGGCGGGATCGTGGAGAGCGCGGTCGCGGTGGCTGCAGAGCGGTCGAGCTACAGACCGAACGCCGTAGCGCGCGAGCACAGAGTCATCGAAACGGAGGTTCGCCGATGGATCATGTAGGACGACGTCGGCACGAACCCCGTGTAGGCGAAGCGCGCGGAGGTGATCGACGCCGGCCACGCCGGCAGCCTCCCGCGAGCCCGGTGCCAAGTTGGCAATCCAAACCACCTGCCCGTGGGTCTGTGACAGTGCGGATGCCACTGCCGGAACCGCCGCGGTGGAGAGCACGTTGCGATAAAGCGATCCGGGCGCCAGCAGCACCCACTGGGCCTCCTCGATCGCCGAGACCACAGCCGCCGGCGTCTCGATCTGCTCGGAAGCGAATCTGAGCCGCCCGAGCTCATGCCCGGAGACGCCTGAAGCCGCGTCGGTGGATGCTTCGGCGACCGGTTCGATCTCGCGTGCCACGGGCTGACTCGTCGCAGGCAATACCGCCCCTGCGACGCCGAGCTTTTCGCCGAGCCATTTGCTTGCCTTGCCGTAGTCGCCGAACGCGGAGGCCACTGAACCAATCACGAGGTTGCCCAACGGCTCCTCACCGAGGCGTCCGAGTGTGAGCGGCCTTCTGATTGCGCGCAGGAGGGCTCCCTCTTGGCCGGTTAGCGCCTCCAGCGAGCGTCGCAAATCCTCCGCCGCGCGGGCCTTGGGAAGCTTTTGACCGTCCTGGTCATTTGCGATGCTCACGATCACCGTCAAGTCGGCATCATGGTCTCGCAAGGCCTCGAGCACGCGGCCCAGGCCACGACCTCCGCCGAGAATGACGATCGAGCTATTCGAGAGTGACCCGTTCACACGGCCTCCGGCCGACGTATCCAATGATGCCGCACATCCCCCACGAGTCCCTACTGAGCCGAGTTCTTGTTGCTACCGATTAACCGTTACCCCGAGGACACGGTCAATGGGGTCACAGAGCTATCCGCCGTTCATACACTGATCGGCGCAACTTCTAGCTCTGCGGGAACTGCTGCTTTAGCTCTCTGATGACCTGGCGAAACGCGCTCAGCTCATCGGCAATCTCATCGCGCTTCCGCACGACGTCACGGCGTTCAGATGCCGAAGAATCCTGCTGGGCAAGTTCGAGGACGCGATCGTCCAACCTGTGGCATTCGACATCCAGCGTCAACGCATAGGCGTTTAGGTCGGTTAGCGCGTCGTTCACACGCTTGTCGAGCTCACGCGGCCGTCGAGGCTCACGCTGAGAGCGACGCTTGATCCTCATCTTGCACCCGGGGCTGGTCAGGACCGATGCTCTCGATCTTCACCCCGAGCGTGCTTAGCCTTTCACGCACAGAGGTCATTGCGGCCTGTACTTCTATGCATGCCCGGTCGAGTCCTTCGCGCAGCGCCAGGCATTCACCGAGGATGCTCCACGTTTCGTCGAGCAGCTCAGTCACCGCGCTCGAGTCGACGAGCATCCGCATCTCTTCGATCAAAGTGCCGGGATCCGCCGGCTTATGGCGGGCGGCCTTCAGGCGGGCATTTTCCTCTTGGAGCAGCATCACCTTGAGCCGCAGATCGTCCTCCTGTTCGACAGAGGCGGTGAACTCCTGCTCCTCGATCAGACCTCGGGCCCGCTCGAGTCTCCGCTTGAATCCTTGGAACGGCTCTGTCTCGAGCCTGGAAACCGGTTGCGGCTGGGACGGCTCTGGGCCGGTCATGGCGGCTGCCGGCGCGGGAGCGGCCGCCGGCGCGGGAGCGGCCGCCGTCGCGGGAGCGGCCGCAGGCGGGGGAGCTGTAGGCACCGGAGCGGGAGTGGCTGCCCGTGCGGGAGCGACTGCCGGCGCCGGAGTGGCCGTGGGCGCCGAAGCGGGATTGGCTGCCGGTACGGGAGCGGCTGCCCGTGCGGGAGCGGCTGGCGGTGCGGTTGGTGCGACGACGTGATTGCCCTTAGGTGCGTTCCGTCGTCCTGATGACTTGAACACCATGCGAAGTCCGTTCTGTATCCGGGTCGGATCTCTGGCGAGTAGGGCGAATCGAACCGCCCCGCCCTTAGCTGTACGTCCTGTCGCTACCACTTTGATCGCCGAGCGTAATTCGGCATATGGGTCACCTTGTGCAGATATCGTTCAACCCCCTGAACTTGCTGGAATTCGTCGGCTATTGGATCCATAGCGTCGTGGCGAGCACCCCGCCGGATCTCGCCAACCGGATGAGCAGCACCGGAAGGCTGACCATTACTGCGACCGCCGCTCCGGCCGCGAGCGCTCCGCCGGGAACGGTCGGATGCATCGCGCTCCGCCACACGAGCTCGGTGGCCAGGCCGGCGGCCGTCGCGATCAGCGCTGCACGGTAAAGCGAGAATGCCTCGAGTAGCCCGACGAGCAGACACAGGAGGCCGACGAGCCCAAATGCAACGAACACGCTTGCGGCGTCGGTCCCGTGCGTCCAGTGCCCGACTCCGATCACGATCGCGGACAGCACGAGCGTTGCGCCCAGCAGCCGCGCGATGCCACCGACGAAGATCGACATCGCCGGGTCCGATAACGCGATGCGGCTTGCTCCCCGGAGTGGCACTCCGCGCAGGCCGCGCGGAACCGCGTCGTAGAAATTCCACAGGTAATAGCCTCCCCAGAAGCTCCCGATTGCCGACGGCAGCAGGGCGATCGACGGGTGTAGGCCGTGGACACCCCAGCCTAGGCTTGGATCCGCGACGAGCAGGATGCCGATGAAGCCTCCGATCAGGCCGGCCAGGACCGCCCGGTGCAAGGAACCCGCGCGCATGTCCGTCTTGGCCGAAACCGATCCGACGGCCGCCAGGCAGATCAGCAGCGTGATCCCCGCCAGCGCGCCGAGCACGATGTACGGGTCCACGGCACGCGCCATCGCGACCGTGCCCACGACGAGTATGCCGGCGTACAGCAGTCCCCAGCCGCGCATCGTGACGACGGTTCCGCCGACCCAGACTGGAACCAGCATCGCGGCTATCGGGCCCCAACCGTGAAACAAGAGCAGAGGCAGATCAAACAGGATCAGGCACCAGAGTAAGACGGGTACGCCGTCGCGCGCGAGACACTCCAAACCCTCGGGGCGGCTCAGGTATCGGCTTCGTAGTCCCCATTGGAGGGCAACGGCGATCGGAAGCGCGACCCGGATCGCGTTGGAGAGCACGTTGGGCCCGAGCTGCTTGCTGATCGGCGACGCCCAGGCGGCTACAGACAGGATCAGCAGCACCAACGCGATCCCCTCTGCCACCACGCTGTGCTGGCTTGAGTCATCGAACGGGTCGAGGTCGCTCATGGCGCGCGGGGTCGGGCCGTCGAGGCTGACCAGACGCCGCGCGTGGCCCATCGCCCGCTTTGCGGGGCGCCCCGTCCAGGCCTCGAGCACCACGGTCGCCTCGAGCACGTCTCGTGCCTCACGCCCGAGGCGGGCATCGAGGACCGCCTCGGCGTATTCGTCGTCTGGGGCGGTGCTCGTGGTGGCCGGGCTCAGGTTCCCGAGCTCGCTGGTGCGCCCGTTGGATGAGGTCAAGCTCATGCCGCTACCGTGCCGGCCAGCTCGCGGATCAGCTCGTCATAGGCACCGAGGCAGCGCGACAGCGTGTACTTCCTATGAACTCGCTCGTACCCTCGCCGGCCAAGTCGCGCCCCGAGCGCGGGATTGGACAGCAGCGTTACGACGGCCGTGGCGAGCTCGTGGATATCACCCGGAGGCGCGACCAGCCCGCATCCGCGGATGACCGACGGCACGCCGCCGACGCTCGTCGCGACGATCGGCCGCGCCTGCCCCATCGCCTCGAGCAGAGTCATCGGCATCGCCTCCGAGATGCTCGTCATGAGGACCAGATCACCGCTGCGAATCGCCCCTAAGGGATCCCTGGTGCCGCCCATGAAGCGAAAGCGGTCGCCCAAGCCAAGCTGACCGTGCATGACCGAGCAGGCATCCGCGTACATCTCCTGCCCGAGCGTCGGAGGTCCGTACAAATCGAACCTCGCGTCCGGCAGCCGGCGCGTCACTTCGCCGGCTACCAGCAACATGGTCTGCACGTCCTTGAGCGGATCCAGCCTTCCCACCGCAATGACTTTCTTGATGTTGGGAGGAGCGGTGTACTCCTTCGGCGGTTCGATCCCATTCGGAATCACGCGGATCTTGGCCGGGTCAACCCCGAGCCCGCGTTCCCAGTCGGCATTGGCCTCGGTAACCGGTGCGATGACATCCGCGGCGGCATAGATAGCGCGCGTCATACCGAGTGCGAGCCTTGGGGAGATATGCCCGTGTCCCGGTCTGGCAGCGGCCTCCCGCACGGAGGCGAGGTAGGCCTCGCGCACGTAAACCCCGTGCTCGGTGAGTAGGATCGGAGTGCCATAGAGCGCCTTGTGGATGATGGCGGGGATCCCGGACCAACCCGCGGCAGTCACGTGGAGGACGTCGCAGGGCGGCGTTGGGACGGCAGCCGTTCGAGCCACCCAGTACAGCGCCTGATAGAGCCTCGCGGCCTCGATCGCGTCGTAGATCGGCGCCGGCGCCGAATCGCGATGGCTGTCCATCAGGAGTTGTTCGAGTTCTGCGATGAACTGCTCCCAGCTCTCTCGCCCCCGAAACTCGGGTCGGATCGACTGGGGGTTGCGCCGGCACCGCACCAGGGCGGCCGTAAGACCTTCGAGATCGCCCTCCCATGGCATCAGCCCTCGCAACAGTTGCGCCGGAAGCGACCCGTAGTCGGTAGTACGGCGAGCGTGCAGGCGTCTCGGCGCATGGCCTTCGGACCAAAGGTCGATCGAGGGCAGCAGCCTCGTGTTTGGCGGAAGCTTCACGGTCGGACGTTGGTGCTTGCGGCCGGCCAGAATCGGCAGAACGTCCCAGTCGGTTTCCGATAGCCCAGTGAGCACGGCGTGACACCACGAGCTCACGCCGCCGACCGCGTAGGGGTACGTGCCCTCGGTGATCAGCAAAACCCGGGGGCGCGCACCGGATCGGGCCTGCGGCTTAGCGCCTACGCCGGCTTTGCCGACTGGTGTGGCAGAGCTCGAGCTCCGACGGCCGATCTCGACGGGCTGCCCGGCGCGGCGCATCACGGGCCGGGCGAATCGCCTGTCTGGCGTCGCAGGAGAAGATGGTTGCGCGTCGTGCCCGGCCCTCACGCGTTGAATTGTGGGCGCGTCGGGCCAATCCGGCCATAGCCCATAAGCAGGATTGGCGTTCATCGCGTGAACTTCGCCTGCTAACCGGCACAGTCGGCTACGGACCCCCGATACCGGTTTGTAATGATTGCGCGCCAACTACTTGGCCTGAACCTGAACGATGTCATCCACCACGCCCATTGAGATGCGGATCCTGTTGCTCGGGGACTCCGGAAGCGAGCCGGGGTACGAGACCTGGGACACGTCGCTAGCCCGCGCCGGCGTGCCGTTCGACGCGATCGCGTTGGCCGATCAACCGCCCGCACTGAGCATCGTCCGTCCGGACGGGACGGTCCGATACCAGGCGCTGATCCTCGCTAAGGACGGACTCCTCGAGTCCGCGCTGGATCCTGAGCAGCGGGCCGCTCTTGACGTCCTCGAGTGCGACCACGGGTTGCGGCGACTCACTTCCTACGCGTATCCGGGCCCGGCGCATGGATTGACGCCCCCGACGTGGGCCGGCAGGGTCGACGACATCACTGCGCGCTTGACCGAGCGCGGACGCGAGGTGTTCCCGTATCTGACGGGCGTGCTGCCGTTCGACGCCGGCACCTGGGGCTACCTTGCGACGCCAGATCCCGACGCGCGCTTTGACAGCTTGCTGGTGGCGCCCGATGGCTCGAGCCTGCTGGGGATCCACCGCGACGCGGACGGTCGCGAGGGGATGGTTCAGACGTTCGACGCCAACAGCGGCCAGGTCCAGGGGCAGCTCCTGCGTCAAGGCATGCTGGCCTGGCTGACTCGAGGAATTCACCTCGGCTACCAGCGCAACTACCTCAGCGTGCAGGTTGACGATGTCCTCCTGCCCAATCAGAGCTGGGATCCCGAGCGCCACGCCAGCGCGACCGATAGCGGCGGGATCCTTCGTATGACGGCCGATGATGCGGCGCGCACGGCTCGCTGGTCCCGTGCACGCGGCATACGTCTCGATCTGGCCTGCAACGGCGGCGGCAGCCGGCGCTACATGTCCGAGCGCGGCATCGACCGGGATCCGCTGTTGGACGCGCTGCTTGCCGAACGGGATGCCTTCGGCTGGGTCAACCACACCTTCGAGCACCGAAACCTCGACGAAGCGTCGAGTGAGGCGATCGAACACGAGATCGAACAGAACCTGGAATGGGCGACAGAGCACGGCATCGAGTTCGAACCGCAAGTTGTCATCACGGGGGCGCATACCGGGCTCGCCAACCTGGCTGCCACCCCACCGCGCGGGGAAAACCAGAATCTTGCTCCGGCTCTGAGCGCACGCAAGATCCGGTTCCTGGCCTGCGATGCGTCACGGCCTTACGCGTACGGCGATCTGGGACCAGACAGCCGACGTGTGCCCGCCGGGGCGCCGTTCGTCACAGGCAGCGCGCTGGCGATCCCCCGCTATCCGACCGCCCTGGCAGACGACGTCGCCACCGCCGAGCAATTGCTGGATCGGCTGAAAAGCACCGGCCATGCTCCTGATGAATCCTGGCCTCAGCTGCTATCGAGGGAAGCGAAACGAATACTGGTCAAGCTGCTCGGGAACGATCCACGTCCGCACTTCTTCCACCAGAGCAACCTGCTGCCCAGTGGAACCGCTGAAAACGGCTCCAGTTCAAGCCTTGTGTGCGAACTGCTGGATCGAGTTCTAAACCTCTACCAGAGCTTGACCCTTCCGTCGATGCCCATCGTCCAGCCCACGCTCGCCGAGATCGGCCGGGGCCTGTTGCGCCTGGAGGCGTGGCGCGAAGCGTCCGCCCGCGGCCATGTCGTGGCCTACCTCGAAGGCGAAGGAGTGAGAATCGTCAACCGCGCAACGGCCGCGATCGATGTTCCGCTGACCGGCGCCCTGTTGGGACAGGAATACGGCGGTTGCCGGTCGGCCTGGATATCAGCCGCGCCCGGGACGACTTTCGTCGACCGCCCGACCGCCGGATAGAGCCTGATCAGAGCTGCGCTCCGGGCGCTCCTCGCGCTCGAGCAGCTCGATCGCGCTGCGACGATTTGGCACGCCGAGCTTTTGCAGCACCGACGCGGTGTGACGACGCACGGTCACCTCCGAGATGCCAAGGTGCGCCGCGATCTCGGCGGTCCGCTCCCGCTTACGCAGGCGATCAAGCACCTCGAACTCGCGCGCTGTGAGCTCGACCTCACGACCTGAGTCGGGCAGAACCAGACGGCGTCTCGCTCCCCGCTCACGAAACTCGAGGATCAGGCGAGCAGTCATGGCTCGCGGTAGCGCCGCCTCGCCGCGGGCCACGCCAAGGATCGCGTGTGGCAGTCGGCTGGCCGGCGTGCTCGTGAGCAGATAGCCGTCGGCGCCCGCCCGCAAGGAGCCGAGCATGTCCTCGTCCCGCGCCGCGCTCGTCATCATCACGATCTTCGTGGCCGGGAGCGACCGCTTGATCAGGCGCGCAGCCTCGATCCCATTACCGGGCAGAGCCACCGCCAGCACGCACAAGTCCGGCTGGCGCGCCTGCGCCATGCGAACGGCATCTTCAGCGCTGGACGCCTCCGCAACGACGCGAAACCCGTGCGGCTCGATCGCCCGCTTCATCCCAACGCGCGCGGGGATCTGGTCGTCCGCCAGCAATATCGTCAGCTCATTTCCGCCGGACGCCGCTGCGTCGTTCACGAATGCCCCTTTACAGCTCAGGTCCCGAGCCCGCGGGAGAACACACAAGTTCAACCATGAACGCTAGCAGCCGACTTGCGCTTTCACGCACCACCGTTCACCAATGAACGCAGGAAGGGCAAGGAAGCCCATTGGCGACTCGCCCGCCAGCCCACACACTGCCTGTCGACATTTCGGGGCGCGAGGTTCCACGGTGCGCTGGCTGTGCCAGAGCGCCAGTGTGGCATTCGCTCAAATCACGCATGAACGAGGGCTTACGGATGAAACGGTTCCTTGGTTTGCCTTGGGCGATGGTGGCTGTGGCCGCAGCCCTGCTCGCGGTTTTCGGTGTTCCACAGCTGGGCGGAGGTCCTTCGTCCGCGTCAGCTGCGTCCACATCGCAGCAGATCGGGATGAAGGTCCTGCTGATCACCGACAGCGCGAACAGCAACGCGTCGATTGCCTACGGCGACTGGCAGAACACTCTTCAGCGTGAGGGCGTGCCTTACACGTCAGTCGTGACGAACTCCTCGACCCCTGGCAGTGTGCCGCTGCCGGCCCTCTCGTCGACGGCCGCCGACGGCACCCAGGTTGCGAACTACGAGGGCGTCGTCGTAACCGTGTCCGGCGACTTGGGGCTCACAACCGCTCAGTGGGATCAGCTGCAGACCTTCGAGCACCAGTTCTCAGTCCGCCAGGTCACCGCGTATGCGGTCCCGAGCGCCGACTACGGGCTCAACGCCGATCCGACGGGAGGTTGCTCCACGCAACCCGCCACCGGTGTGCCGACATGTGCCGCAGCCGTAAGCACGCCGAGTCTCACGGCCGACGGCAGCAACGTGTTCCCGTACCTCAACAAGTTCTCCCTTGACCCCGGTCCCCAGTCCACCTGGGTGTATCAGGCGACGCCGATGGGCACGCTCCCTGCCGGCGCCAGCGTCGACACCCTGATCGCGGGACCGAACGGAAGCTCCCTGGTCGGTATCTACACCGGCCCTGACGGTCGCCAGACGATGTATCAGACCTTCAACGAGAACCAGTACTACCTCCAGAGCCAGCTGCTTCGTCACGGCGAGCTCGACTGGCTTGCGCGTAACACCTTCTTCGGTGACCAGCGCAACTACTTGGAGATGGACATCGACGACACGTTCACCCCGGACGACGTGTGGGACACGGCGACGCACTCGATCGACTACAGCGACGCCGACGCGATGCGCATGAGCTCGAGTGACGTCGCGACCGCCGCCACCTGGGAGACGAACCACAACTTCCGCATGGATCAGCTCTTCAACATGGGCGGCAGCGTCGTCTACCAGGCCGACAACGGCGGAACGGATCCGTTGCTCGCTGCCTTCCAGAGCTCGTGCACGTCGAACTGCGGACCGGGTAACGCCGAGGTCGGCAAGCCCTACGCGGACTCGTTCGGTTGGATCAGCCATACCTACGACACGCCTTACATGGACGTGGGCTGCGCGACCCAGAACTACATCGAGGCCGAGCTGAACGAGAACACCAACGTGGCCCACGAGGCGATTGCGGGAACCCGGGCACAGGCGGCCTCGGCCTGACCGAGACCACGGACCCGTCGCTGGCGCTCGGATACGAGAATGGACAGGTGTTCGTCCCGGGCAACCACTCCGGCTTCGCGAACCTGGAACCCGGGAACCCGGCCACGGTCGATCCTCCGATCCTCGACGACGACCTCACCCACGCCGAGCCACCGACGCGACGGCGACGCTCGCCGGCGGGCACTACGAGTATGCGATCACCGACCAGTTCATCAACTCGGCCCCGCCGACGCGGCAGTCGGCGGCCGGCCTCAGCGGTCTGGTCGTTTCGGCGACGGGGTCGACGAACGAGATCACGCTTCGACTGGCAGGCGATCTGCCACGCCGCGGACTACGTGATCTACCGTGGGTACAACCCAGCGCACGAACGCAACCGCGCCACTGCCGGATGGATCTGGACTAGCACCGCACCGGCAACCGGCTCGGCCTACGGAACGGTGTCGACGCCGTTCTCGGCGACGCTGCCCGATAACAGCTCCGGCGATCCGACGTCGACCACGGACGTCGTCGGGCGGCGGGGAGCTCGAGCAGACCTACCTCGACACGGGCGCGGCCGGCACGGCAGCCACCGAGCCGTCCACGTCAGCGGAGAACGCGGTCGAGTCTCCATGGGAGCAGAACCCGTACTTCGCACCGGCGCTTGCGGCGGTGCGGAATCACGTCGGTCGGTGACGACGCCTCGAAGGCGTACCCGGACCCGGCGGACACGCAGTTCGGCATCGGTGCTAGCTACTCGGGAGCGGAATACCCGGCCGGTTCGACGTTCGTCCTTCCAGGCACCTCGGCCCAGGTGGTTCCGCGTCATCCGGTCAACATCTACTACAACGCTGACACGGACGCCCAGGAGCTCGACGAGTACCAGACGCTCTATCCCGCTGGCTCGTTCGCCTGCCCGACCACGTGCAACTTCCGCGACGTCATCACCCAGGTGGTGTCGGGACTGTTCAGCACCACGATGGGCAACGATCCGCGGCCGAGCTACGTCCATCAGACGAACATCATCGGAACGCCGCCGGCCGGATCCGAGGAATCCCCGGATCTCCTCCCGCCCGCGACGTACACGCCGCCCGCGACCTGCGCCGCGGAGGCGCCGTGCAGCACGGGCGATGGAACGCTGTATCAGGCGCTCGATCCGTTCCTCTACGAGTACAACGAGTACTTCAAGTCCGATGCTCCGATTGTGCAACTGACCCAGCAGGCGATCGGCCAACATGCTCGCCGAGCAGACGGCGTGGTCCGCGACCAGCGCAGTCACCGGCTACATCGAGGGCAGCACCGTCACGGTGAACAACTCCGGGGCGGCCATCGAAGTGCCGCTGACCGGCACGAACGTCGGCAGCCCGTATGCCGGCACCCAGTCAGGCTGGACCGACGCGCCGACCGGCGCGAGCACCTACATAGCGGCGGCGTCCTGGCCCGCCGAGCCCACCAACGCGGTCATCTTGAGCCCGCCAGGTGGTCCGGCCCCGGGTGGCCCGCCGGCGAAGGGTGGAAACCCGAATCCGCCGGCCGCCGGAGCGAAGGCATCGCTGTACTACGTGGCGGTCCAGGTCGCCCCGAAGAAGGTGTCCATGAAGAAGGGCACCGCAACGGTCTCCCTGAAGTGCGAGGCCAAGAACGGCAAGGCTGCCAAGAATCATTTCTGCACCGGCAAGTTCACGCTCAAGGTCATGGGCAAGACGGTCACCCACTCCTTCCGGATTAAGGCGACCAAGACAGCCCACGTCTCGGTCAAGCTGCCGAAGAAGGCATTGCTGGCAGCGTCGGCAGCGTCGGCGCACAAGCGTCACGTCACCTGGCACGCCGGGCTGGTGGTCTCCACCAAGCAGCCCAAGGGACCGGCGAAGGTCAGCCGTGGGACGTTGACCATCAAGACCTGAGGATGAGCTGTCGGAGCGATAGATAGAGGAGGTTGTGAAGGTGTCGCGCTGTAGGACGTTGCTGTTCTGTCTCTTGGCCAGTGCCGATCGCGTTGCGGCTGGCTGGCTGGGCGCGGCACAGGCGGCTCCGACCTCACAGCCGGTCACCGTCGATCTCCGTGCCACCGCGCAGCAGGGGCAGACGGTCACTCTGACCCAGGCCGACTGGACCGACGCCACCGTACCTTTCACGTCTCACGTCAGCGACCAGTGGCGAGAGCTGCGCCGGCGCCACCTGCACCGACGTCGGGCACGAACGGCACCAGCTACGCGCTCCAGGCCAGCGACGTCGGCAACACCATCGAGGTCGTCGAGACCGCGACCGCATCAGACGGGACCGCCACTGCCACCGCCGAACGCGACCGCGGACCGTGACCGCCCTCCCGCCCTCTGGAGGATCGGCGTCAATCTCCGGGACGGCCCAACAGGGAGTCACGCTCACTGCCAGCTCGACCGGATGGAGCAACAGCCCGACGCTCACCTACGCGTGGTCGAGCTGCAGCGGCGCCACCTGCACCGCAGTCGGCACTGGCACGACGTACGCGGTAGCCGCAACGGACGTCGGCCACACGATCCAACTCGTGGTGACCGCGACGAACACCGGTGGCACGGCGACAGCGACCGCGACCACCGCCACCGTGATAGCGGCGATCGCGGTGAACTCGGCGCTTCCCGCCATCACCGGAGTTGCGCAGCAGGGGCAGACGCTGACGGCCAGCCCCGGCACGTGGAGCAACTCTCCCACCTCGTACACCTACCAGTGGGAGAGCTGCAGCGGCACGACCTGTACCGCGGTAGGAACCGTCAACAGCACCACGTACGTGGTGGCCTCAACTGATGTCGGGAAGACCATCGAGGTCAAAGTCGCCGCGGTCAATACCGGTGGCACGAGCGCGGCGGCCACGTCTGCTGCTACGGCGGTCGTGGTGCCCCCCACCCCGACGGAGATATCTGCGCCATCGATTACGGGCACAGCTGTGCAGGGCGACGTCCTCACGGAGCACCACGGAACCTGGACCAACAGCCCCACTTCCTACACCTACCAGTGGCTGAGGTGTGACAGCACGGGAGCCAACTGCACCGCGATTGCCGGCGCGACCGCTCAGACCTACACGCTCACGGCTGCCGACGTCGGTGGCCAGCTCATCGTCGGCGAAGTCGCGAGCAACGGCGCCATCAGCGGCACGGCGTACTCGGCCCTCAGCTCCGTCATCCTCTCGCCTGCCCTGGTGGTGCCGGTGCCGGTGAACAGCGCTCCGCCGACCGTGTCTGGCCTCATGCAGGAGGGCCAGACGCTCGTCGAATCGCACGGGACCTGGAGCGACAACCCCGGTACGTTCAGCTACCAGTGGCAGCGCTGCGATGGCCGGGGGTGCGTGGCGATCCCCGGGGCAAACAATCAGACCTATACCTTGACCGGATCCGACGTTGGACAGGGCATTTCGGTGGTCGAGACGGCGGCGAATACCGGCGGGGCCGGCGCAGCGGTCGCGTCGATACGTACCTCGGTGATCATCGCCAGCAGCTCGATCACGCTCGCGGTCGCGCCGAACTCGGCGGTGACGAACCAGACCGTGACGCTGGCGGCGACGGTCACCTCCGGGTCCGGCAACGCCGGGCCGGTTGGGTCGGTGATCTTCTCGAACGGAGGCGTCCCGATCGCGGGCTGCGCCAGCCAGAACGTCAACACGGGCAACCAGAGCGTCGCGACCATCTGCCAGGCGTCGTTCGGAGCCGGCACTCACCAGCTGACGGTCAGCTACCAACCCGGAGCAGGCTCGCTCGTCGGGGGGTCGTCGAGCGCCGTTCAGACGCTCGTCGTCGGCAAGGTCTCAACGTCCGTCTCGCTCGCGGTCACCAAGCAGGTTGCCGTGCGGAAGAACGCCACCTTCGTGGCGACCGTCGTGCCCCCGGCCGGCAATTCTGGACCGATGCTGCCCACTGGCTCCGTCGCGTTCTTCGATCATGGCCGGCAGATCGCTGGGTGTCACACCCGGCCGATGAAGAAGGGCGCCGCGACCTGCATGGTCAAATACGCGGCGGTCGGCTCTCACCGCATCTCTGCGCGCTACCTGGGCAACGCGAACTTCCGCAGCTCGACGTCCGCGGCCAGGACGGTTCTCGCCGGAAAGACCGCGGCCGGCCCGGTGGTGCTCGGCTTCATCAGCTCGACGGTGCAGTGGAAGTTCTACTTCCACCCGAAGTACACGCAGATCCTGTCGCTCCAGGCCTCTGGGGTCGCGAACGCGAGCATTGTGCGCCTCAGCTGCCACGGAACCAGCTGCCCGTTTACGACTCTCAGCAGCACGGCCTCAGCAGCGGCGGGTTGCTCCGCACGCGGTCACGTCATCTGCACTGGGAGCTCAGGGATCAACCTCCTGCCGGTGTTCCGCAATCGCCACCTGCGCCCAGGAACCCAGATCGTCCTGTGGATCACGCGGCCCAACTGGATCGGGAAGTACTACTCGTTCACGATCCGCGGCGGACAGGCACCGCTTATCGACCTCTCCTGCGTGGCGGTCGGGCGAAGCCAGCCCGGCGTGGGCTGCTGAGCAAACCGGCTGGTTCGTAGAGGTACGTTGACGTTTTGCGACCCGCGCCGATATCCTCCGCTACGAGCTCACGGCGGCCGGATCAAGGAAGAGCTCAGGCCGACGTGTAGTTATGCAAGAAATCAGGGTTAAACTTGAAACGGGGCGCATGGGCCGGTCGGCGGCGCGGTATGTCGACTGTCGTTCTTGTGCTGGCTTGTGCGGCGTTCGCTACCCCCGTCGGCCTGGCGCAGGCGGCGGGACCCCCGGCGCTTCCCGGACCGCCACCTGGAGCGGGAACGGGCTTTCCGCTCCCGCCCGCTCCCGCCCAGTCGCCGTCACCAGAGCCCTCCGGTGGGTCCGCCACCATCCCGTTCACCCCATCCGGACCCGGGCTTCTCTCCGGCTCGGCCGGACTGAGCGGCCGTCACCTCAAGCTGCCGATCGCCTGCCAGGCCGGAGGGCACGCAGCGCTGAGCCTCCCGGCAGTAGCGGCCGGGACCGTGGCACAGGCGAAGTACAAGTGCGCCGGCGGACGGAGCACGGTGTCGTTCTCCCTCGACAAAGCCGTCGCGGGGCAAATCACGCGCAGCGGCAGCGTTCTCGCCGGGGTCGCGTTCAAGCAGGGCGGCGCAACCGAGCACCTTTCCGTCCTGGTCGGGCCGAGGCCCGCGGCTCCCCAGTTCTGGACGAGCGTGTTCGGACTCGAATGCAACTCGCCCGGGGCCAATCAGGCGGACCTGCTCGCCCCGAACTTCACGGTCACGCCCGCGACCACGATCGACGTCAGACCATGGCTCGCCTGGTACACCCCGGCGACCGGCTGGCAATGGCTCGGCACCCAGGGCCCCAACTCCAGTAGCTGGTACCGCTGGACGGGCACGCCGAACGGGGTCGCCGAGTGGCATACGCCGTCCGGCACGGTCAACCCATGGACGTGGGGCCCGATCTCCGTGACCCCGGGGCAGGGCGCGTACGTCATCGCCGTGCTCGAGGCGGTCTACTGGTACAGCCACCCGGTGTACGTGTGGGAGTACGCACACTCATACCCGTCGTCCCCCTTCTGTGCTTTCAGCTAAATCAAACTCCAGACGGGCAACGACCAGGTCCAGGCGCCTGTTTGGGCTCGTGGGCGGCCCCGCGCTCTTGCTCGTCCTGGCGGCGATGGCTGCGCCGGCGTGGGGCAGCGCGGCCCCGGCTCTGCCCGGCCCGCCGCCCACGGCGGGCCAGGGCTTCCCGGCCGCCCCCGCGCCCGGCACCATCCCCCCGGCGGGTCCAGTGGGCCCAGCCGCTTCGCTGCCGACGACTTTCGCAGGCGCCGGGCTGAGGAGCGGATTCGTTTCGGTCCGTGGTCGGCAGCTCACGCTTGCCATCGCCTGCAGGCGGGGCGGGCAGGTGAGCCTGTCCTCATCCGCCCTTGGCTCCGGGGTCCTGGCTCGGGGCGGTTATGCGTGTCGCAACGGTCAGGGCTCGGCCCAGCTGTCGCTCAAGCCGGGCGCCGCCCGCAAGCTGGCAGCTCTGAAATCGACGGTCGCGCGGGTGGCTCTCGGAGCCGGAAACGCCGAGCGCTTCTCGATCACTCTCGGAGCCAGGCCACCGATCCCGGGCGACTGGAGCAACGGCGGGATGGAATGCAGCTTCCTTGGCCAGAACGAGCCGTATGTGGTGGCGCCCAACTTCACGGTCACGCCGCCGGCGGTCATCGACGTCAGGCCGTGGGTGGCCTTCTACACGCCTGCAAACGGCTGGCGGTGGGTCGGCACCGCCGGGGTCAACAGCAGCAGTTGGTACCGCTGGTCGGCGACGCCCTCGGGAGTGACCACCTGGCTGACGCCGACGGGCGCGCTCAATCCGTGGACCTGGGCTCCCATCCGGGTGCGCCCCGGCCGGCAGACCTACGCGATCGCGGCGTTCGAAGTGATCTACTGGTACGCCCACCCCCGTTATGTGTGGGCGTACGCACCCTCGCATCTGGGCGCCACCGCGGCCGGCACCTACTGCACGTTCCCCTAGGCCGCAGGGGCGGCGGGGCCGGCCTCAACCCACCGCGAGGCGCTGCCGGCTGCGCTCCGCCGCGATCCAAACCCCGGAAAATGGGCGTTCGGACGCGTAGGGATCGGTTCCCATTGACAATTCGGCTACCATTTGTGCAGGTTTAGATAAAGGCGACGCGACAAGGCCACTTTTCGACCGCATTTTGCGGGAAAAAGTCGGCAAATCGGCGACGCAGGGGCAACATAGCCGGAATCTTGGGGACTCTCCGAAACGTTCTCAGGTGACGTCCACTTGAGCCGGTCATCGACGAAGGGGCAAGAGATATGGCGGTGGTCGGGTCGCCATGAGCATCGCGGTAAACGTTTCGCCTGTCAGGAACTTCAGGGCAGGCTTGAAGACGGGCCTGAGGCCAGATTGGGTGGCGCTCTTGGCCGTCGCGACCGGCGGTCTAGCCGCGATCGTGATCGGCTTGGAACTCGTCGAGCCGATCCATGTCACGAGCCCGAGCGGTCGCGCGGCGCTCGAGACCCTGATCGTGCTGTCGGCAGTCTTCACCGCCCGGTTACTCGTGGCGAACTTCCAAGACAGCGGTCGGCTGCCCGATTTGATGCTCCTGGGCGCCCTTTCGGCTGTTTCCCTCACCGATTTCGCCTATTGCGCCGTTCCCGCGCTCACGGCCGGCGTGAGGCCCGAGGCCGGCGGAGGCGCTCGGCTCTCGTGCAGCCTGATCGTCTCGGCCGCGTTTGCCGCGGCGGCGCTCGCACCGAACAAGCAGATTCGGTATCCAGGCCCGCGGGCAATCGGTGGTGCGATTCTCGTCGGCGCCAGCGTCGTCACGCTTTCCCAGTTCATCGAGCAGGTCACCGGCTCGCACTGGAACGCGACGCTGCAGGACGTCGGGATCCAAGGGGCGGTCGGGCATCCGGTCGCGCTCACCGTCCAACTTGTGGCGGCGGCCCTGCTGGTCGTGGCGGGGCTCGCGTTCCTCCGCCGCGCTCGGCGGGGAGAAAGCCGCTACGGCCTCCTCGCGGGCGCAGCGTTTCTGCTGGCGGCCGCTCGGCTGCAATACCTCGCGTTACCCGCGGTGGCCACCGATTGGATCACCCCGCGCGAGGGCCTGAGGATCGCCGCCTATGCCTTGCTGCTGGCAAGCGCGTACTGGGAGTACGTGATCCGCCGCCGCGCTCGAACGCTCGCAGCGATCACGTCGGAGCGTGAACGGATCGCCCGCGACCTGCACGACGGGCTCGCCCAGGATCTGGCTTGCATCGCCCAACAGGGGCAGCGACTCGGCACCGAGCTTGAACCCGAGCATCCTCTGATGATCGCCGCTCGCAACGCGCTCGCCACCTCGCGCGGCGTAATCGCCGACCTCTCGGCTTCGACGGCTCCTACCACCGACGCCGCCCTTCGCATCATCGCCAGCGAGCTCCGTCACCGCTACGGCCTGCACATCGAGCTTCGAATCGAAACGCCGGGTGGGAGCGACCTCGATCCGGTGGAGCGTGAGCACGTCGTTCGCATTGCGCGTGAAGGAATCGTCAACGCGGCTACGCACGGCGCGGCGCGTCACGTCGACGTGGTCGTCGTGAAGACGGGGAGAGCGCTCCTCATGACCGTCCGCGATGACGGATGCGGGATCGCGGATGCACACCGGCCCGGGATGGGCTTGCGGACGATGCGAGCTCGCGCCGCGGCGCTCGGCGGATGGCTGACCGCGTGTCCGCGTGTCGATGGCGGAACCGAGCTGCAGCTTGTCGCGCCTGCCCGGTTCGCGCAACCGACGCTGGCAAGTCTGCCCGCCGGTCGGCGCTAGCCCCGCGCGAAGCGACGCGCGGGGCATGACGCCCGTGTTAGCGCCGGCCGCCGCCGGTTGCGGCTATGTCGGCAAGCTCGCCAGTCCAGTACAGCCCACTCGGCAAAACGTCATAGGGGTTTGGGAGCGATGCGGAGGTCACGTAGACATAGCCGGCATTGCGTGCCTTGCTGAGCTGGACGGCCGTGGCCATCGCCGACACCGACGCCGTTCCGTAGATCACGTGCCAGAAATGTGACGCCGGATAACGAGCTACCCAGGACGGGGCCGAGTACGAATTCACATACTGCGTGTCCGACCCCTCGAAGGTGAGGAGAATGTCGGCGGCCGGTTCGTAGCACTGATTGGTCTGAGTTCCCGGATTGAGAACCGTCAGTCCAGCGCCGCCCTTGCTCTTCACGTAACTGTTGAGCGTCGCGTAGTAAGGCTCGTTGGTACAGCTGGTGCTCGCCTCGTCCAGGAAGATGCCGTCGAGATCGGGATACCAGCTGTAGTAGTTGTTGATGTCGGACTCCACCGCGGCGATGGAGCGGCTTCCGTAGCTCGTGTACACGTAGCCCACCACAGTGATGCCGGCCGCCTCCGCTGATTTCACCGCAGCGACGTAGTTTGAATCGGGACCGGAGCCGGGGCCGCTGCCCGGGTTCATCACCGCGACGCCGACGCCCGGTTTGGCCTGGTCCAACTGCGTCCAGTATGAGCCGGGATAGAAGTAGGCCGGGACCGCCATGGTCTGCGCCGCGGCCGCCTGGGCAGCCGCGCCGGAGATCAGCACGACCACGAGGACAAGCCAAGAGCGGGCTCCGGCTTTTGTCAACGCGCAACGGCGCACATCAAACATTGGGCCTCCTAAGTCGGACGCCGCACCTCGATAGCCCGAGGATTAGGCGCCCAAGCTGCGCCTCGAGAATTGGAGTCTTAGCCTAACCGGGACCGGCGGGCGAACGGGATTCTCTGGGAATAGGCCTGTCCGACAGGGTGCGTCGTCTCGGTGGTGGGGGCGTGTCCGCGCCGGCGGCCTTTTAGCGGCGGGCATCTGAGGGAGGGCAGGGGCGGGTTGCCGACGCGCGGTGCTGTCGGACCATGCATAACCTGACAATGCACGGGCCAGGCCGCGACCGTGTCGGATCCCGCATGCCCCACATGCATGAGATGCCACGGTCCGGCTCGCCCGCGTCGAATGTCAGGTCGTGCATGGCGCGAGGCCTCTTCCATGTCAAACGCAGCAAAGCTCGCCACCCGGCCCGGGCTGAGTGCAGATAAGCACCTCGGAGATGCTTATCTGCACTCAGCACGTGTGAATGTGGCCGCTTTGCTGCGTTTTGCACCGTCCGCGGGCCGGCGCCGGTCCGGACCTGCACAACGCGACAGCCCAGCCCAAACGCCGGAACGGTGGCGTGTCACGCATGCGGTGCGTGCGTGAGTCGTCACGGTCGGGCCGGATGCCCTCGGGTGTCGCGTGAAGCAGATCCCCCTCGGCGCGAGATCGCTGCGCTGGCGAGGGCCAAGGGATGCCGGCGCGACGCGAGCGCGCGTCCCAGCGCCGCGCCAGCAGCGAGTCCCGGCGCGACGCCGACAGCGAGTCGCGGCACCCCGATTACGACCCGCGACACGCCGGCTCACCCGGGGCAGGGCAACGTCATGCCCTCCCCCAGGTGCCCGCCGTTCATTCAGACGGACGACCGCCACCGCCGCGCCCGCACCGCCAAATCCGCCGACCGAAATGGGCCGCCGCGCCCGAGCCGCGGCGGCCCTGACCGAAGGAACCCGGCCGAGGTGGACTTACGCGCCGCGCCCGAGGCGCGGCCGGGCTGCCGCGCGGCGGGGCTGCCGGCGCCCCGGCGCCGCCTGGCGCGGGCGTCGGCAGTGCAACACGGTGGGCAAGCGCGCGCTGATCGGCGGTCGAGGCCGTGATCGTCCGGTCGGAGACGATCCCCAGGCCAGCAGCCCGAGGATTGCGACCGGGGATGAACGCGATGAAGAGCACGTTCAAGACCGCGGCGTCGTCGCTCGCCGGAACTCGACTGGAGCGAGCGCCGCCGGATCGGCGATCCGCTCCGACCGCCGCCACCGAACAAAGCTGCGGAAAGCTCTCTCAAGCTGATTGAGCTGCCCGCAAAATCACGACCAGCGACGCAAATTTGTGGTTTGACGGCGCCGAACCGGGTAGAAGGGCGCGTTGGTAGAGCCGTCATCGGGCGGCGCCCATTCTCAGGCCGGAGGGACCGGAGCCATGAAGAGGTGTCTGGCGATAACGCTTGCCCTTGCTCTGCTGGGCATTTTTGTCCCAGCGGCGGCAGCAGCGACGTACAAGCTGCCGCCGACGGGGCAGGACCAGTGGTATTGGGAGATCAGTGCGCCGTCGGACGGTCTTGCAGGTCTGCCGAGCGTGACCGGCGCTTATCCGTCGCCCGGATCGGCCAACATCTGGGACACGGACATGTTCGCCGACTCCAACACGGACGGCGGCGTCCCGACCGGCGCTTCGCCGGTGGTGCAGGCCCTCCACGCGGCCGGTAAGTACAGCATTTGCTACATCGAGGCGGGCGCACAGCAGGCCGAGCCGGACAGCTCAAACTTCGCGGCGTCCGACTACACGAATGGTTCCGACCCGCAGACCACCGAGATGCAGGGATGGCCGGGCGAGTACTGGTATGACATTCGCGGTTTCGCAAATTACGTGGCGGGTGATCCGTCGACGCTGACGGGGGCAGCGGTAAACATCGCGGCGGGTCTGGGCCAGCGCATCGAGGACTGCGCGGTCGAGGGCCAGGATGCACTCGAGCCCGACGACCTCGATGGATACGACAATCCGTCGCAGACCGGCGCGGCCGGAGGCGGTTGGGGTTTGACGCAGGCAGACAGCGCGGGCTTCGAACGGTGGCTCGCATACACCGCGCACTCGGATGGGCTGGCCGTCTTCCAGAAGAACGACCCCGCCAATGCGAGCGTTGACGAGCCTCTGTTTGACGGAATGATCATCGAGGAGTGCAACTTCTACGATGACCCCTGCGCGGGCAGCGGCGGTGACGCCACGCCGTACCTCGCCGCGGGCAAGCCGGTGCTCAATGCCGAATACACGCAAGACGGCGAGACCACGGCGAAGTTCTGCCCGGCGGATACGGCGGCGGGCATCATCGGTGCGCTGTTCGACGTTGATCTGGACGGGAACACGTACACGCCGTGTGCGCCCGTCGGACAGACCACGAGCGGCGGGATCGGCGGCACAGCGACCGGCAGCGGCGGGACGTCGTCCGGGGCCGGCAGCGCCACGACCGCGGGCACCAATCCGGCCACCAAGAAGGGCACCAACAAGCGGCACAAGAAGCCCAAGAAACATAAGACCGCCAACTTGAGGGGCGCGGTTGGCGGCGCCCTTGTCGCGGTTGCCCGAGTCTGGGGCCACGCAGCCAAGGAGCGTTAGCCGCAGGCGAGGGCCGAGGGCCGCATCACTCCGCAACGAGGTAATCTCGCACCAGTGAGGGGCAATGACCTAAAGGTCATCGTGGTCGACGACCACGAAATGTTTCGCCGCGGGCTGGTCGGTCTACTCGAGGAGCGCGGAATCGAAGTCTTCGGTGAGGCGACGCTTGCCGCCGATGCGATCGAGCAGGCAACCAGGATGGGACCTGGGGTCGTGCTGATGGATCTGACCATGCCCGGGATGTCCGGGATCGAGGCGACGCAGCGGTTGACCGCGGTGGCGCCGCTCGCCCGGGTCCTCGTGCTCACCGTCTCGGCCGACGATCAGCACGTGATGGATGCGCTGCTGGCGGGAGCCTGCGGGTATTTGCTGAAGGATTCGACGGTGGATCAGATCGTGGAGGGGATCCGGGCGGCCGAGCGCGGGGAGTCGTCGATCTCGCCGTCCATCGCCGGCCATCTCATACGTCGCCTCCGCGAGCCCAATGAGATCGAGCCCGCGACCGCCGCGCAGGACCTGACGCCCCGCGAACTCGAAGTCTTGAACCTGGTCGCCCGCGGCCTGGACAACTCGGAGATCGCGAAGGCCTTGTTCCTGAGCCAGCACACGATCAAAAATCACGTCTCGAGCATCCTCATCAAAATGCAGGTCGAGAACCGCATTCAGGCGGCGGTCCGGGCGGTTCGCAGCGGCCTGGCGTGAGGGCGGTCCCTCTCAGAGCCCGAATCCGATCGCTCTGAGTCGGCGTTCCCGGCTGGGCTGCCGTTGCTAGGGTGCGCGTGATGCGAGTCCGCAGGATCGTGATGCACGCAGCGGTCTCTGTGCTGCTGACCATTGTCGCGCCGTTGCTGCTCTCGGCCCCCGCAGCGCTCGCGCGGTGGAAGCCACCACAGCGCCTGTCCTGGTACTGGCAGCTGACGGGGACCGTGAACAACTCGTACCCGGCGGCGGCGTACGACATCGACGGGTTCGACAACAGCCAGCGCGAGGTCGCGACCCTGCACTCGGCCAGGAAGCACGTGATCTGCTACATCGACGTCGGGACGTGGGAGAACTGGCGCCCGGACGCGAGCAAGTTCCCGAGCTCGGTGCTCGGAAAGCAGAACGGCTGGCCGGGCGAACGGTGGCTGGACATCAGGCAGTTGTCGGTGCTTGAGCCACTGATGACGGCTCGCTTCCAGATGTGCAAGCAGAAAGGCTTCGATGCGATCGAGCCCGACAACATCGACGGCTACGAGAACGGCACCGGATTCGACATCTCCGCCCAAGACCAGCTCAGCTACGACGCGTGGATCGCCAAGGAGGCGCACTCCGTGGGACTTGCCGTGTTCCAGAAGAACGATCCCGAGCAGGCGGCGCAGCTTCAACCGGATTTCGACGGGGTCCTCGACGAGCAATGCAACGAGTACTCCGAGTGCTCCTCGTTCCAGCCATACCTGCGCGCCGGCAAACCGGTGCTGAACGCCGAATACAACGTGCCGCCAAGCCAGTTCTGCCCCGCTGATAATCGCGCGGGGATCATGGGGGCGCTCTACAACATCAACCTTGACGGCTCCACCTACCAGCCGTGTTGGAGCGGTTCGCCCGGTTTCGTTCCGTCCGGTGGCGGCGCGGGCTGGAGGGTCGGGATCGGCGGGGGCACCTTGACGGATACCCGGGGGGCAACGGCGGTCCGGCTGACCTGCCCGCGCGGACAGTCCTACTGCGACGGAACGGTCGAGATCGACGCCATCGGCGGGACCGTCCTCGGGCGTCAGCACTTCCACCTTGCCGGTGGTCACGCAGCGACGGTCCGGCTCACGCTCTCAGGCCTGGGGCTTCGGAGGCTTGGAAATGCGTCGTCTGCCCGGGTATCGATCAACGTCGACGCTCGCAACGGAGCCGGCAAACGAGCCAAATCGCACCGCTCCACGACCCTGCGCCTACCCGCCGCACATCATTCAGTGGCGTAGCGGTGCAGCCGCGGCTCGTCCAGGGTCAAGCGCCAGTTGCCACCGGCCGCGCCGAGTCCGTTATCCAGTCGCTCCACGACCCGACGTACAGCGCCGCCGGAATGCCAGCGAGCGACAGCGCGAGCACTCCGTGCGACGCGGCCACGCCCGACCCGCAATAGGTCCCGACCGAGACGCCGTTGCCGACGCCGGCCCCTGCGAACCGGGCCTGCAGTGCATCCGCATCTAGGAACCGGCCGTCGGCCTCGACCAGCTCTGTCGCCGGCACGTTCACGGCCTCGGGGATGTGACCCGCCACCGGATCGATCGGCTCGCGCTCTCCGCGGAACCGCTCGGGCGCCCGCGCGTCGATCAGCACGCCGGCCCGCGCCACCGCGGCCGCCGCGGGGGCGTCGAGCAATGGCATCCCGCCGGCCCGCGGGACGAAATCCCCAGCTTCGACCCTGGTGACATCGCGCTCGATGGCGTACCCGTCGGCCAGCCAGCCACTGAAACCCCCATCCAACACACGCACGTTCGGATGACCGAAGTACCGGAGCAACCACCACGCCCGGGCCGCGGCAATCGAGTTGCCGGCGTCGTACGCGACCACGGGCCTGTCGGCTGACACGCCCGCGGCGCGCATCGCGTCCCCGAACACGTCGGGATCGGGAAGCGGATGGCGGCCGCCGGCGCCCGGAGGGCCGGCGAGCGCCGTATCGAGATCGACGAACGCGGCGCCGGGGATGTGGCCCTCCAGGTACAGGTCCCGGCCGGGCGGCCCGCCGAGCTCCCAGCGGACGTCGAGCAGCACGGGCGGCTTGCCCGCGTGAAGTTCTTCGACGGTGATGAGGCTCATCGCTTCCCGATCGCATATTGGAGGATCGACAGGTCGGTCAGCCACTCCACCGGCGCCTTGTCGTCGGTGTAGACCTGCCCGCCGGTCAGCGCCGGCCCCATCTGCCCGGCGACACGCTCGGCGAGCGGCACCAGCCCCTGCGGGAGGTCAGGGCTGTCGGCGACGAGCTGCTCGGCCGAAACCGGGCGCGTGCCCGCCACCACGAGCGAGTTCGTGTCGCTCTGCAGATCGCGCGCGACGTACGGAAAGACCGCGCCGACCGTCGCCGAGACCACCTTCTCGAGCGCGTCCGAACCGGGCAGGTGTCCGACGTTGACGACTACCACGCCGCCGGGGTTCAGGTGCGAGCGGATCAGCGAGAAGAATTCGCGTGTGACGAGGTAGAACGGGATGTACGGCTGCCGATAGGCGTCGAGGAAGATCGCGTCGTATTTCGCATGGCTGCTCTCGAGCCATGGTCTCGCGTCCGCGGTGTAAAGGTGCAGATCCGGGCCGCGCAGGCCGAAGTAGCGCTTGCCGATCGCGGTCAGCTCGCCGTCGATCTCGACCGCGTCCACGCGCGTGCGCGGGAAGAAGTGGCCGTAGGCCCGCGCCACCGTGCCCGCCGCGTCGCCGAGGATCGCGATCCGCCGCGGCGCGCTCCTCTCGGTCGTGAACGGCAGCACGAGGAAGTCGTCCCAGTACCCGCCGGTCAGGTACGTCCACGGCATGTACACGGAGTGGACCGCGAGGCCTTCGTTGAGCTCGAGCCAGCGCTCGCCGCCCTTGAACTGGAGCACGCGCGCGTACTGATATTGGGTCTCGGTCGAGAAGATCACCTTGGCGCCTCTGACGTCGGAGCCGATCGCCACCGGCGGCACCACCATCAGGGCCCCGATCGCGGCGGCGACGACCAAAAAGCGCCACGAGCCGACGCCGATCGCAGCCGCGATCGCCAGGATCAGCGCGAACACCAGGAACGTGCGGTGGGTCCCGATCAGCGGGATCAGCAGGAGCGCCGCGAGAAACGTGCCGACGAGCGACCCGGCGGTAGAGATCGCGTACAGCCTTCCCGTGACGGTTCCGGTGTCGGCGACGCGACCCACCGCGAGCCGGTTCGCGTACGGCGCGACCATGCCGAGCAGCAGCACCGGGACCGCGACCAGCACCAGCACGGCCGCGAGCGAACCGAAGAACCCGCCGACCGACAGCGCGCCGAGCGCCTTGACCGCTTCGCGCAGGAACGGATCGGACACGAACGGCACGATCGCGAGCAGCACCGACGCACCGAGCACGATCACGCACAGGCCGCGCATGTTCGCGCGGCGGTCGGCGAGCCGGCCGCCCACCGCGTACCCGACCGACAGCGCGACGAGCACGGTGGCGATCGTGTTCGCCCAGATGATCGTCGAGGCGCCGAAGTACGGGGCCAACAGCCGAGCGGCGGCGATCTCCGCACCGAGGCTGGCGGCGCCGACGCAGAACGCGACCACGCGCAACCGCCAGAACGGGACAGGCGCGGGGGCCCGCACCTGCGAATGACGTCGCCCGCGCCCCACCGCCTGGCGGCTCTTGGTCGTCGCGCTCACGTCGAACCTAAAGCGTAGTGGTCGCCGTACATCGGTCAGCATCCGAACCACAGGGGTTCAGCTTCGGCCGCGCCGGGTCGATTAGGCGTACAGCGGTGGATCACGCCATGGCAGAGGTATTCGTCGCAAGACAGCCGATCTTCACCCCGACGCTCCAGGTCGCCGGTTACGAACTGCTGTTCCGGGGCGGAGAGGCGAGCAGTGCGCTCATCGCCGACCCCGAGGGCGCGACCGCGTCCGTCGTGCTCAACTCATTCACCGAGATCGGGCTCGAGCGTCTCGTCGGCCGAAGCCCGGCCTGGGTCAACGTCTCCCGCGAGTTCGTTCTGAGCGGTCTCGCGAGGACATTGCCGCCGAGCGTGGTTGGGCTCGAGGTCCTCGAGCAGGAGCTACTCGACGAGCGGTTCGTCCACGCGCTGATCGATCTCAAGCGCCAGGGCTACCGGCTCGCGCTCGACGACTTCGAGTACACGGTCAGCGCCGAGCGGCTGCTCGGGCTCGTCGACGTGGTCAAGCTGGACGTGCTCGCGATGGGCCGCGAGCGCATGTCCCGAGAGGTGGCCCGGCTCAAGCCGTACGGCGTGACACTGCTCGCCGAGAAGGTCGAGACATACGAGGACCACGCCTGGTGCGTCGAGCAGGGCTGCGAGCTGTTCCAGGGTTTCTTCTTCTGCCGGCCTGAGCTGCTGCACAACCGGGGAATCGCCGCCAGCCGTTCGTCGGTGCTCGAGGTCGTGGCCGCCCTCCAGGATCCCTCCGTGCAGCTGGCTGAGCTCGAGCGCAAGATCAGCCGTGACGTGACCCTTAGCTTCCGCCTGCTGCGCTACATCAACTCCGCGTTCTTCGGGCTTCGGTTCGAGATCAGCTCGATCGGCCAGGCCCTCGCGCTGCTCGGCGTCGAGAACCTCAGACGTTGGGCGACGCTGACGGTGCTGGCCAGCGTCGACGGCAAGCCACCGGAGCTGACCGTTACGGCGCTAATCCGCGCGCGCTTCTGCGAGCTGGCCGGCGACCAGCTCGCCGGGCCGCGCCCCGGCGAGCTGTTCACGCTCGGACTGTTCTCGGTGATCGACGCACTGATGGACGCCCCGATCGAGGACGTGATCGCGCTCATCCCGTTCCCCTCCGACATGCGCGAGGCGCTGGTCTCGCGCGCCGGCGACAAGGGCCGTCTGCTCCAGTCGGTCACTGCGCTGGAGGCCGGCGACTTTGATCGCGCTCAGCGGCTGGTCCGCGGCGCCGGCGACCTGTATCTCGAGGCCCTGATGTGGGCCAACGAAGCCGCCGGGCCGCTGTTCGGGCTAAGGCGCCGCCGGCAGGCGCCGCCGACCATCCCTAAACCGTCCCGCGCCGCGGGCGAGCGTCCCCGCGCCGCATAGACGTCAGGCCGCGGCCGCCTCGGCGAACCGCACGAGGGTTGCGCGCCATGCGCCGGGCCCGTCGAACATGTCGCGCATCTCCTGCGCCTTGTCGCCGTAGGCATCGAGGCCGCGGTGTTCGAGCTCAACCCGGGTCCGGTCGGGACCCTCGGCCTCGAACGTGACCTCGACCTCGGTCCACAGATCGGCGTCGTACGCCCATTCACCCGAGATCTGCCAGGCGAGCACGAGCCGCGACGGGGGATTCCAGACGACTACCTTTCCCCATTCGCACTCGCTGCCGTCGACGTCGCGCTCGTACCAGCGCCCTCCCTCGCGTGGCTCCAGCACGGCCTCGTCGAGCTCCGCGGCACCAATGTGGTGATCTCGCGGCCACCAGCGGTTGATACCGGCGGTGAAGACGGAGAACGCCTTGTCCTGCGGCACCGCGACCGTGATCGCGGTACGGACGGCTGTGTCTGTGCTCATTGCCTCTCCTGATCTGGTGATGGGTCGTCGGGGGCGCTCTCGGCAGCGGCTTGAAAGCTCGCCAGTGCCTGGCCCCAGAACGAGTCGAAGTACTCGCGCAATGCCGCCACCGCCGCCGGATCGACCTGGTAGACGCGCCGCGTCCCCGACGGGCGGTCGAACACGAGCCCGGAGTCTTTGAGCACCTTGAGGTGCTGCGAGACGGCGGGACGGCTGATCGGAAGGTCCTGAGCGAGCTGGCCTACGGCGAGTGGGCCGTCGGTGAGACGCTCGAAGATCTCTCGCCGCGTCGGATCGCCGAGAGCCTGGAGCGCCTGTTCCCGTTGGTAAGTGTGCACGAACGGTAAGTTACGACTTACGGATCGGGTTGTCAAGCACGCCTGATTTCAGTGCAATAAGGCCCCGCAAATGCACCAGATTTCAGGGCTGTCACCATCCCGACCAAACCCGCTCTCTCCGCATTTTTGGGGCGGATTCGTGCGGAAGCGGAGGCGGCGATGCTCGTTGCTTGGTTAGGTTTGTTACCGAACGGAGGACGAATGGTGCGGCGCGAGAAGGGGGCGCCCCGGTCCGAGAACGGCCGGCTTGAAGCATCTGAAACATCAGAGACCGAATGCGACGGGCGCGTCCGTTACGGAGGCCCGTGGGTCTCGGCCGCGAGTGCCCTGCCTCTCATGCCGGACGCGATGCGCCGGCTGCCTGTGGCACGTCTCGTGGCAGCGGGTGTGAGGCGGCCTCGGTGTGCCGCCGCGCTGATCGGTCTCCTCCTGCGAACCCCAACGGAACGCATTGATTTGTCGAGAACGCCTGCGGGACAGGCTCTCGACGACTACTTCAGCCAGCGCTCGGTGGGGGTCATCCCCCGGAAGCGGTTCTGCCGCGGAGTGCTGCTCCTTCCAGAAGACCATGCCGCGTACCTGCGCGGCCGCCGGCGCCAAGCGCTGCGGACGAACCTCCGAAGAGCCGCCGCCGCCGGTATCCAATGCGAGGTGGTGAGCGACCGTCGTCGCGCCGACGAAGACATCGTCGCCGTCCTGCGCCGCCAGTGGGGCTCGTTGACCGAGGCCGACCTTCAGTACCGGCTGAACGATGTAAACGCGTGTCTCGCCCGCTCGGACGTAATTCTCACGGTGGCTCGCGATGACCACGGGCACCCGGTTGCGATGGCAACGACGCTCATCGACGACAAGGTGGGCCTGATCAAACACGCCGTGGCGACAAGCCACGAGGCGAGGTGGGCGCTCCACGATCACATCGTTCGAATCCTGATTGCTCGGCGTGCCCAATACCTCTTGGTCGACGGGGGAGGTCCGTTCGGGGCCCTCGGGTTTGCCAAGAACGTGCAGCACTACCAGCGCCTGCTCGGCTATGAGCTCCGGCACGTGGTTCCGGTCCGCGCGCGTCGCGCTCCGCACCGCAAGCGCCTGGTCGCATCGCTCGTCGTGGTGGCGGCCACCGTAGCCGCCTTCGTGCCGCGAGCCGTCGCGGACACCGTGGTGCCGGCCCCGGTCAGCCGGACGACGTCGCACCACGCGCTCCAGAGCACGCCGACGCAATTCGTAAGCCGGGCTTCAGCGAACCCGTAAGCACGCCACCCGTAGTCAAGCGGAGGACCGGCTGCTACACACCAGCGACCGTGCTGCTCTACGACTCCGCGGTCTCAGGTAATTGCTACAAGGTGCGGCAACTGTTCGTGCACTTGGGGATCGAGTACGAGCGGCGCGAGGTCGACGTGATCGACCGCTCCGGCCGTCTCGAGTTACTCGGCGAGCTCAACCCCGCGCTCCGCGTCCCGACGCTCGTGTTCGACGACGGCCGCTCGATGGGCGAGTCCGACGCGATCATGTTCTATTTCGCCGAGGGCACTCCGTACCTGCCCGACGACCGGTGGGAGCGCGCGCAAGTACTCCAGTGGCTGTTCTTCGAGCAGTACAGCCACGAGCCGAACATCGCCGTGGCGCGGTTCTGGGTAATCGCCGGGATCACGCCTTCCGACGCCGACGCCAAGGCCAAGCGACGCGGCGGCATCGCCGCGCTGGAGGCGATGGAGCGGCACCTCGAGGACCGTACGTTCCTAGTCGGCGAGCGCTATACCATCGCCGACATCGCGCTGTACGCCTACACGCACGTGGCGCCCGAGGCCGGGTTCGACTTGACGGCGTTCCCCGCGATCAATGCCTGGCTCGCTCGCGTAGCCGCCGAGCCGGGCCACATCCTGATCACCGACTGACCGCCGCCTGCTCCTGGGGGTCGGCGTTCGCGACGATCGCGTCGTGAAGGTACGCCGCTAGCCCCTCGGCCTGGCTTTCGTAGGTGTTCGTGAACCGCTCGTCGGCGATGTACATATCGCCGAGCCCCCGGTGCATCCGCGGCGAGCACGGATAGAACCACCGTGAAATGTGCCCGCGGTGGCGCTCAGCGAGCGCTCGCGCTGCCGCCCCGTCGGACCGCTCGCCCGCGCGCATGAGCTCGATCAGCTCCCGTGCGATCGCCTCGGATTCGGCGCGGATCTCGTTCCATTCGGCTTCGCCGTAGGCCTGGGTGCGGCGCGCCGACTCCCGGTAGGCGTCAGTGTGGCCCCAGCGCTCGCGGGCCTCGTCCTCGTACTCGGTCGGATCGAATCCCTCGAACATGCTTGTCTCCTTCATTCTGGTTCCGTTCGTCTCCGCCTCGATCGCGGCGTCGACCGCGGCGGCCAGCGCCCCCAGGCGGTCGATCTCGCGCGCCACAAGCTCCCGCTGGCGCTCGAGCGCGCCCAGGCGATCGTGGCGGGGGTCGTCCAGCAGCGACGCGATCTCCGCCAGCGAGAAGCCGAGCTGACGCCAGATGAGGATCTCCTGCAATCGTGCGAGGTCCTCGTAGGAGTACAGCCGGTAGCCGGCCCCCGAGCGCTCGCTCGGCGACAACAGGCCGAGCTCGTCGTAGTGGTGGAGCGCGCGCACGGTGACGCCCGTGAGCTCGGAGACTTCGCCGACGGTCTTCATGACGGTCACCGTAGACCCTCACGCGAGGTGAGAGTCAAGGGCCGTGTCAGCGCTTCCCGCGAACCATCCGCTTCGGGAAGGGAACGGGCGAGAACTTCTGCACGACCAGGCCGGCGAACAGCTTCGGATCGGCCTTGGCGATCAGCCGCGCGAGCTCGAGTCGCTCGCCAGGCGTGAGCCTGCCCCGGCGACCGCCCGCGACGCGGACGAGCGTGAACATCCGCCGGCGCTCGTGCGGATCGAGCCGGAGCCAGTGCCGGCGCGCGAGCATCACGACCTGGGCCGCGGCGATCAGGCGGGTCATCGGGATCGCGCGCGCGGCCTTCAGGGGATTCAGTGCCACGTGAGGGAGTGTAGGAGCCGGGGCCGACCCGTCGACCCGTCCGCATGTAGTAGACGATCGATGAGGCCCTCTCATGGCGGCGGGTCAAGGCGGGAACTTGAGGATGGGCGGGCGTGGTCTTGGGGCTTTGGGCGGCAGCGGCAGCATGCGTGAGATGACATTCGCGGCCCGGGGCCCGGACCGTGGCATATCGCTCATGCCCCACATGCGCGCTATGCCAAGGTCGACTGGGATCGTGTCGATTGTCATGTTTTGCATGTTCTCTTGATGGGCTCGACCTGCGCTGAACCGCCCACACCCCTTCAGGTGCCAGCCGTAAAGAACCCCAATCCGCCCGGCCACAACCATCTAGTCTGCAGCCGTGCCCCTGAGCGCGATCGAGCGACCCGCCGCCGGCGACCCGCAGGGATTGCTCGTCCTGCATCACGGACGAGGCAGCGACGAGCAGGATCTGATGGGGCTGGCCGACGTGCTCGACCCCGAGCGGCGACTGCACGTCGTCACGCCGAGGGCGCCGCTGCGCCTGCCGGGGTCGCCTGGATACCACTGGTACCTGGTGCCGCGGGTCGGCTATCCCGACCCGGACAGCTTCCGTGCCGCCTACGCCGAGCTTGCCTCGTTCCACGACGGGCTGTGGGAGCGCACGGGCCTCGGCCCGGAACGGACCGTGCTCGGCGGCTTCTCGATGGGAACCGTGATGAGCTACGCGCTCGGCCTCGGCGGCGACCGCCCGGCGCCGGCCGGAATCCTCGCGCTGTCGGGGTTCATCCCTACAGTCAACGGCTGGCAGCCGTCCCTGGACGATCGAAACGGCATGGACGTGCTGATCGCGCACGGCCGGCTCGATCCGGTGATCCCGGTGACGTTCGCGCGGGCGGCGCACGAGCTACTCGAGCAGGCCGGGTTCACCGTCGACTATCGAGAGTCCGACGCCGCCCACAACGTCGACCCCGGTGACATCCCCCGGACCACCGCCTGGCTCGATCGGGTGCTGGCATCGGACTGAGGCGGTCGCGCGAGGCGGACTGAGTCGGGCGGCCGCTTCGGGCTGCCCGCCGGTCCGGCGAGCTGGATAACTCCGCTCTCGGCGCCCGCCTGACCGCGAGCGCGGACTCAGCCACACGGCAGGTGGCTGAAGCCGCATTCACCGCCGGCGCCGGGTCGAGTGTGGGGTTGTCCACCTAACGCGGCCCCGCGAGGCGTCCACGCGAGCCAGCGAGGCGGCCGACGCGAGCCAGCGAGGCGGCCGACGCGAGCCAGCGAGGCGTCCACGCGAGCCAGCGAGGCGGCCGGGACCCGGAGGCCCCGACCGCCCCGAATGAGCGTCGGATCAGGCGCTACTTCCGGCGGTGGCGATGCCCGGGAACGGGCTCGCCCGTCGACGGATTGAGGAGCAACTCCCCTGCGCTTGGATGCTTGAAGTCGAACATCCCGGCAAGGTCGAACGCCCGATCCTGCGAGCGGTCCAGCTTCGACAGAACCTGATCGGCCGACCCGGGGATCCCGGGCAGGTGCCAGTTGTACTCGATGAGGTTGATGATCGAGGCCTGGTCTGTCAGGTCGCTGTCGACGTGGTTCACGCGTGCGTACGGCGAGATCACGAGCATCGGGAGCCTCGGGCCGAAGCCGCAGCGCCCCTGCTCGCCCGCGAGCGGCGCCTTCGTCTGCGGGCTCGGTCCGCACTGACCCGAGGTCGCCCCGCTGAAGGTGGTGTTCGTCAGGTTGTCGGCCGGCGACAGCGACGGGTTGGTGATCCCGCTGTACACATGGTCATACCAGCCGTCCGAGTCGTCCCAGTTGACGATCACGACCGTGTTCTTCCAGTCGGGCGTGCGCATCAGCGAGTTGATCTCCTTGGTCACGAACGCCTGCTCATCCGCGGGATCCGAGTAGCCGGGATGACCATCCTGATAGCCCGGGGCCTTCAGGAAGCTGACGGCCGGCAGCTCGGACGCCGGCACCTTGCCGCGGCCAATCGCTGCAACGAGCTGGTCGAAGTCGCCCGTGTCGTACTGATGGTTCGGGGTGTTGAACTGCGGAACCCCGTTGACGTACGACTGGGTGTCCCGGCCGATCTCCTTGAGCCCCGCCAGCGTGTCCTGACCGGCGCCGTTGGCCGGCACGGTTAGGTGGTGCGGGTTGGCCGTCGAGGCGTAGAACTGGAACGGCTCGTGGTGCGGGATGTAGTCGTCCTTGTAGCCATACTGGCCGGTGCCGCCGAGAGCCACGCCGACCGGATGCACCGCGTCGCATAGCGCCTGGTTGGAGGCGTTTGCGGGCACGTTCTTGCCGGGGAAGCTGCCCGAGAACTCATCGGGAATGAACGTAGCCGTCGACTGTCCGCTGTGACCGGTCGCAGCCGACGCCGCGGCGAACGTGGTCGTCGGGTCGAAGCCACCCTCGAACCAACCCCACGAGAGCCCCGCCTTATTGAGAACGTCGCCGATGTTCTCGCCGTTGAACGCCACGGCGTCACGCGTCGAGCAGTCGTCCCAGTACGGCTGAGCGTCATTGGTCAGCGAGTAGCCGCCCTTCCCGTCGGGCGTGAGATCGCCGTCGGGAGATGTGGACGTCGAGACCGACGGGTTGTTGGCCGTGTGGGTCGTGTCCACATCGCCCGTGTCTCCTGCGGCGACGTTGATTGCGCCGGGCGCCGAAGGCCCGAACGTGACGCCGAACGAGTCGTCCTCGAGCGAGTAGTGCTGGGCGTAGTTCCACAGCCCGGTGACGGTGTTGCCGTCGTAGTAGTCCATGACCTGTGAGGCCAGGCACGGGGAGCCGCCCGGACTCGTGCTCCCGGCGTCCACGCCGGTGCTTTGGACGAAATGGTCCATCTTGCCGTTGTCGAACGCCTGCTGCTCGTCGCTGTAGTTGTGGTCCTCGTCACAGGTCAGCTGTCCGCCGGGGCCGCCGCTGAGGCCAGTCGGGCTGCTGTCCAGGCGCTGCGGTTGGGCCGTGTTCGGATTGTTCGTCAGCAGGTTCGTGCTGTGGCGAAGGCGAGGCGGCAGCGAATGGCTCGTGGCCGGCGTCAGACCGTCGACCGCCGGCGTGCCGCGCGCGGCGTGGAACTGTCGGCCGTCGGTGTTGGCCGCCTTCGGGTAGGTGCCGAAGTAGTGGTCGAACGACTCGTTCTCCTGGAAGATCACGACCACGTGCTTGATCGGCGTCGCGGTATGCGAACCGCTCCGCGACCCGCCGCTGTGGTCGTCCCCGCCACGATGCGATCGGCCGCTGGTCGAGGCCTGCGCCACCGCGACGCTGACCCCGCCGACTGCGAGTGCTGCCACCGACAGCAAGAGCACGCGCTTGTGCGCCATAACAGATCTCCTTTCCGCTTCTTAGCCCGGCGGCACCCACCTCTCAGAACGCCACCAGCATCGACTCCTCGGAGTGGCGTCCGGGGGGTCAAGCGTCGCCGATTGTGAAGGACTTGTGAACGAGTTCTAACGGACTTCCGCGGCGAATGCATCGGGGCCGCCGCGGCGAGCGCCGCGACGGCCCCGAGAAACGACTGAGGATGCTGCTGCTAGGGCTTTCTGCTGTAACTGCTCCAGCCGTGACCGCTCACCGGCTCGCCGCTGCTCGGGTTCAGAAACAGCCGCGGACCGCTCGGCGACCTGAACTGGAACATCCCGTCCAGGGTGCCGGCGGTGGCATCGTCGGAGCCTCCTCCGACGCTCTCGCCACCCAGCCAGTTGTCCTCGACGAACCGCACCACCGAGGCCTGCGTGGTCAGGGCCGAATCCACGTAGTTGCGGCGGGCGAACGGCGAAACGACCAGCAGCGGCTGGCGCATGCCAGGACCGCAGCGCCCCTGCTGACCGCTCGGGACGTCGGCCGCGTTGGCCCCGCACTGCCCGGCGCCGGACAGCGTGTCGAGCGAGGTCTGCGACTGGTTGATGACCGGCCCGGCCTGATGGTCGTACCAGCCATCGCTGTCGTCATACGCGATGACGACGGCGGTGCTGCTCCAGCTGGGCAGGCTCTCGAGCTGGTTGATCGTGTCGACCAGCCAGGTCTGCTCGTCGAGCGGGTCGGAGTACCCGGCGTGACCGTCCTGATACTCCGGGGCCTTCAGGTACGACACCGCGGGCAGGTTCCCGGCATCGGCTGCCGCGAAGAAATCCTTGATGTCGTACTGGTGGTTGGCCTGATCCTGATGGCCGATCGCCGCGATGGACGTCGGCGGCAGGTGCTCCGGGTTCGCCGTCGACGCGTAGTACTGGAATGGCTCGTGGTGCACCGAGTAGTCGGTGGCGCTCGCGCCCGCGACGTTGTCGTGCGTGCCCGTGCAGACCTTGCTCAGGTCATCCGTGCTCGGCTTCCCGGAAACGTAGTTCGGGCTGGCGAAGCCGCCCTGGAACCAACCCCAGGTGATCCCGGCCTCGTCGAGCAGGTCGCCGATGTTCTTGCCGCCCATCTGGATTGTCGTGGCGCCCGACGTGTTCCCGTCCTCGGTGTCCGAGCAGACGTCGTAGTAGGGGTCGGAGTCGCTGTAGTTGGTGCCCGGGCCCTGCGGCTGCGGGCTCCCCGGATCGGCCGGAGTGCTGCCCGGAGCCGTGGTCGGGCAGGTCGGCGCGTTGATCGTTGACGACGACGGGCCGCAGATCACTCCGAACGTGTTACCGGAGATCACGTTGATCGCCCCCGGCGTCGAGGGACCGAACGTCTCGCTGTAGGAGTTGTCGTTCAGCGAATAGTGCTGGGCGTAGTTCCACAGCGCGGTCACGGTGTTCCCGTCGTAGTAGTCCATCACGATGCTCTTGTCCGTGCAGCCGCTGCCCGCGGTGTCCTGCACGAACTTGTCCATGAGGCCGTGGTCGTAGGCGCTCTGCTCGGCCGTGTAGCCGTGGTTCTGATCACAGGTCACCGCCTGGGAGCGGTCGAGCCGCGCCGGATTTGCGGTGTTGGGATTGTGCGTGAGCAGAGCCTGGCTGAGGCCGTTCACCGTTGGAGTCCCCGGAGCGGCGTGGAACGGCGGCTCCCCAGACGGATTCGTGGCGTACGGATAAGTCCCGAAATAGTGGTCGAACGAGATGTTCTCGTCGAAGATCACGACGAGGTGCTTGATCGGCGTCGCCGTAGCTAGTTTCGCGCCGCCGCCCCCTCCCTGATAGCCGTTCGTAGCTGGCTGGGGAACGGATGGGCGCGAGTGACCCGAGCTTGATGCTTGGGCAACCGCGACCGCGGATACCGCTATTAGAGCCAGTGCCGCAGCCAACAACGAAAACACGCGCTTGCGCGCCATCGAAGTCTCCTCTGGTCGGTGGTGATTTCCCCGGCGTCCGGCCTGGGCGCCGCGAGACATCACTCTCCCGAGCCACCGCCCCCGGCGAGTGACCGCCTTGTGACCCGGTTGTTGTCACGTTGTAAACGAGCGCCGGCGCTCTTCAAATCAGCGCATCGATCGCGCAATCGGTGCCGGCGGAGCAACGTCTTGTTAACAAGTTGTGCGTCGCCGGTCACTACCTTGGCCGGCGGTCCTGATGACCTTGCTGTCACCCGAATCGAGCGCGGAAGGCTCGGCGGGGGCACGCCGGCACCGCCTCCGGCGCCCCTCCGCCCGGGTAGCGCTCGTCGGTCTGCTCGCGCTACTGGTGCTGGCCGGGGCGGCGGCCGCCGCGGTGATCGCGACCCGGGGTGGAAACGACCACCACGTGGCCGCGTCGAACAACCCGTACCCGGTCCACATATCCACGGTGGTCGGCTCGAGCATCCCGCCCAAGCAGTACGGGAACGTCATCAGTAAGCAGCAGGGGTCGGACACCGACGACGGCGCCGCGCCCGGAGCCACGCCCGCAGCTCCGCTCACTCCGGTTTCGCCGGCCGCGTTCGACGGGCCCGTCGCCGCCTACCGCGCATACGCCGAGCGCTGGGCCGCGACGCTGGGCGGCGAGATCCCGAACCTCCGCGACGCGCTCGCCGCCGGGGATCGTGCCGCCGCCGAACGTGAGTGGAGCCTCGCCTTCACCGACTACCTGCGTCTGGGCGCGGTCTACGGTCTACTCCCGGGGACGCTTGACCAGCAGATCGACGGGATGCCGCACGCCCTTCCCGGCCCCGGCGCACCAACCGTGTCGTTCTCCGGGCTGCACCGGATCGAGATGGGCCTGTGGACGGGCGCGCCACCGGCGTCGCTGGTCCCGTGGGCGACCCGCCTGCAGACCGACATCGGGACGCTCAAGCGAGTCCTGCCCACGGCGCAGATCGACCCTCTCGACTACGCCACGCGGGCACACGAGATCCTCGAGGACGCCCAGCGCGATTTCCTCAGCGGCACCGACGTGCCATGGAGCGGTGCGGGCGTGCTGGCAACCGCCGCTGGGTTGACCGCCACCCAGGAGGTCATCTCGACGCTGACGCCCCTGCTGGAGCAGCGCGACGCGACGCTGCTCGATGTGAACAACTGGCTGTACCGGCTGCAGGGCGTGTTCGGGCGGCTGCGAGCCGACCATGGCGGAACCTTGCCGACGCTCGGGCAGCTGACGTTCAGCGAGCGCGAACTGCTCAACGGCACGCTGGCCGGTGCGCTTGTCCCCCTCTCACAGATCCCCGGGAGCCTCGAGACGACGCCTACCCCGAAGATCCCCAAGCTCCCGGCGTCCCAGTGAAACCCCTGGATCGCCGCCGCTTCCTGACTCGCTCCGTGGCCGCCCTCGGCGCCGGCGGGGTCAGCGCCGCCATGGGGTCGATGGCGGCGCCGGACGCGCTCGCGAGCACCGCCGCGAAGCCGGCCTCGACCGGGGATGCCCTCACCGCTGGCCTCGGCGTCGGCGTTCCGTTCGACGGCCCGCACCAGGCTGGAATCCTCACCGCGCGCCCGGATCAGGCCACGTTCGTGGCCCTCGACAGCATTGCCCCGACTCGAGGCGCGCTGATCGACGCGCTGGTCGCGCTGTCCAGCGAGGCGCGGACGCTGACCCAGGGCGATCGCTTCTCGGTGCCCCGGATCGATGACCCGCCGCCCGACTCGGGGATCCTCGGGGACGTCAACCTCCCCGACTCGTTGACCGTCACGATCGCCTTCGGCGCCTCGCTGTTCGACGAACGTTACGGGTTGAGCGCAATGCGTCCCCGCTACTTGACGGCGATGCCCGCATTCGCGAACGACGAGCTCGATCCGGTCCGCACCGGCGGCGACGTGCTCGTGCAGATCTGCGCCGGCCAGCGCGACACGGTGGTCCACACGTACCGCGAGTTGATGCGCGCGGTGTCGGGCGCGCTCGTCATCCGCTGGACGATCGACGGCTTCCAGAGCGCACAGCGCGGCCCGAGCCCGAAGAGCAGCCGCCGCAACCTGTTCGCGTTCCGCGACGGAACCGCGAACCCGGATGTCGAGGATGCGAAGCTGATGAACCAGCTCATATGGGTGCAGCCCGGCGCCGGCGAGCCGGCGTGGGCCGTCGATGGCACGTACATGGTGGCGCGCACGATCCGGATGCACGTGGAGTTCTGGGATCGCGTCGGTCTGCTCGAACAGGAGCAGATGATCGGGCGCGACCGGGTCACCGGCGCTCCGCTCGGCGGCACGAACGAATACCAGGATCCCGCCTACAAACTCGACCCGAAGGGCGACCGGATCCCGCTGGACGCGCACATCCGCCTGGCCAACCCGCGTACCGCGGCCACCGCCAACCAGCGGATTCTGCGCCGCGGCTACAACTACCACCGAGGGATCGACGAGAGCGGTGACCTCGACCAGGGCTTGATGTTCATCGCGTTCAACCAGAACCCCGCTCGCCAGTTCGCCACGATCCAGAACCGTCTGACTCCCGAGCCCATGGTCGACTACATCACTCCGGTCGGGGGCGGCTACTTCTTCGCCCCGCCGGGGACCCGCGGAGCGAGCGACTGGGTCGGATCCGGCCTCGCCTGAGCGCCTTCGAGCGGCCGCTGGACCACTATGCTCGCGGCCGTGACGCTCGCCGCCGAGCTCGAACTCCCCAGCTTCGACCACACCGCCGCCGACCTGCGCGGCGAGCGCTACCGGACCGCGATGTCCGAGATCGAAAGCCACGACGGGTGGCTCGCGGCCAGCCCGTTCGGCTACATCGTGCTCGACCGCGAGGCCGGTGAGTTCTTCCTGCGGACGAAGGCCGCCGTGTTTCCGGGACTTACGATCGCCGACCTCTTTCAGGTCACGGAGGGTCCGCTCCGCGAGGAGGTCGTCAAGAACATCATCAACGTCAACGGCGACGACCACCGCCGGCTGCGAAACCTCGTCAACCCCGCGCTCGCGCCCCGCGCCGTCGACCGCTACCGGCCGGCGATGCGACGGTTCCTCGACAAGCTTCTCGGTGAGGTTCCCACCGACGGTCGTTGCGAGTTCATCGCGACGTTCGCCAAGCCGTACCCGTCGCTGGTGATCGCCGAGGTGATGGGGGCGCCGCTCGACGACGCGCCGCGGCTCCATCACTGGTCGAACATGATCCAGCGCCAGTTCGACCCGACCAGCCTGATGACCGAGCGCGCGGAGATCGAGCAGGCGGTCGCCGAGTTCTACGCCTACGAGGACGAGCTGATCGCGCGCCGGCGGCCGGCGCCGGGCGACGACCTGATCTCGGCGCTGATCGAGGCCGAGGAAGCCGGCGATCGGCTGAGCGACGACGAGCTACGCAACCTCGTCTTGAACATCCTCGTCGGCGGGGTCGACACCAGCCAGAGCCAGCTCGCCCACGCGATCCGCCTGCTGGCGGAGCATCCCGACCAGTGGGAGCTGCTCCGCGCGGACCCGAGCGGCCTGGCGTCGGCGGCCGTCGAGGAGGCGCTCCGGTTCGAGCCGATCACTCCGTTCACCGCGCGCATCTTGGTCGACCAGGTCGAGCATCGAGGCGTGACCTTCCCGGCCGGCTCGATCGTGCTCGTCTCCGCTTGGCACGCCAACCGGGAGGGCGTCGAACCCGACCGGTTCGACCTGACCGCCGAGCGCGGTGGCGCGCGCCTGCTCACATTCGGCGCGGGCATTCATTACTGCGTGGGCGCCAATCTGGCCCGCGCGGAGATGCAGGAGGGGCTCGCGTTCCTGGCCGAGCGCGTGACCTCCCTCGCGCTCGACGGCGACCCGGGGTTCGGAACGCCGTCGGGGATCTACGGACTCGAGACCCTGCCGCTGAGGCTCGAGCTCGCCGCTTAGCCACTGAAAGGAGCAGTCGAGTTGCCCTACGAGACCGTCATCTGGGAGCAGTCGGACGCCGTTGGGCGGCTGATCCTGAACCGACCCGATTCGCTGAACGCATGGACGCCCGAGTTCGGGCACGAGCTTCGCCAGGTGCTTGAGGGCGATGCCGCGTCGGACTCGGTCCGCGCGGTGCTGATCACGGGCGCCGGCCGGGGATTCTCCTCGGGCGCCGACCTGAAGTCGGGGTTCGAGCCCGCCGACGACGGCCTCCCGAACCTCCGCAAGGAGCTGAACGAGATCTACCACCCGGTGATCACGGCGGTCCGGCGGATCGAGAAGCCCGTGATCGCCGCGGTCAACGGGCCCGCGGTCGGAATCGGCTGCTCACTCGCCTTAGCCTGCGACCTGAGCATGGCGGCGGAGTCGGCCTTCTTCGGACTCGCCTTCGTCAACATCGGGCTGATGCCCGACGGCGGCTCGACGGCATTCGTGCCGCCGGCGATCGGGCGGGCGCGGGCGTTCCAGATGGCGCTGCTGGGCGAGCGGATCCCGGCGCCGCAGGCACTCCAGTGGGGGCTGGTCAACTGGGTCTATCCCGACGACCAGCTGATGAACGAGGCGAACGCGCTCGTCGAGCGGATGGCGGCCGGCCCGACTCGCTCGTACGCCAGCTCCAAGCGAGCGCTCAACCAGTTCATCTACGGCGACCTCGACGCCCAGCTCGGTCTCGAGGCCGAGCTCCAGCACGCGCTCGGTCGCACGAAGGACTTCATCGAGGGCACGACGGCGTTCGTCGAGAAGCGCGCGCCGGCGTTCACCGGCGGGTAGGTCGAGTGGCCGACTGGGAGACGATCTCCTCGCTGGCGACCGGCGCGGGGACGCTGGTGCTCGCGGTGGCGACGTTCGCCGCGGTCCGTTCGTCGAACCGCTCGGCGCGGATCGCCGAGCTGGCGCTCCAGGAGCAGCGCCGGCCGCTGCTCGTCCAGTCGCGGCTCGGCGTCGACCCCGAGCAGAAGATCATGTTCGTCGACGAGCACTGGGTCCATGTCGGCGGCGGTCACGCCATGGCCGAGAACGTGGACGGACGGATCTACCTCGTGATGAGCCTGCGCAATGTCGGCGCGGGGATCGGCGTCTGTCAGGGCTGGGGCGTGCGCACGGGCCTCTTGCGCAACAACGTCGACCACCTCCCCGAGGCCGACCTCCGGCTCCAGACCCGCGACCTCTACATCCCGGCCGGCGATATCGGCCTGTGGCAGGGGGCGATCCGCGACCGGAGCGATGCCGCCCACGACGAGGTCGCGCGCGCGATCTCCCAGCAGGAGCCGATCTCGGTCGAGCTCCTGTACTCAGACCAGGCCGGCGCGCAGCGCACGATCACCCGCTTCACCCTGGTGCCGAACCGCCGCAACGACGCCGAGGAGGCGAGCCGGCTGATCAGCGGCGGCCGGCACTGGTATCTGGATCGCGCAGGGCCGCGCTGACGCGATCGAGGACGGCCCGCGCGTCGGCCACCATCCCGCAAACGATCTCGGCCGCCGGCCGTGCCTGTGCGAGCTCGTGGGCCTGCCCCGCCCACAGGTTGAACGCGTCGGCGTCGCCCCGAAGACGGGCGGCGGCCCGCAGCGGGCTCGTGGCGTGGTGGATCTCGGGGTACCCGGTCGGGGCCGCCCCTGAGTGCTCGGTCATGAACCGGTTGACGATCCCGCGCGCCGGCCGCCCGGTGAACGCGCGCGTCACGCGCGTCGGCCGGCGCTCGGCGAGCGCTTTTCGCTGCGCGTCCGGGGTTCCGGCCTCGGGCGCGCGCATCAGCGCTGTGCCGATCGCGGCCGCGGCCGCGCCGGCGCACAGAGCGGCGGCGAGCGCGGCGCCGTCGGCGATCCCGCCGGCGGCCACCATCGGGAGCGGCGTCGCGCGCGCGAGGACCCGCAGCAGCGCGAGCAGTCCGGCCCCGCCTTCGTCGGACCCGTCGTCGACGAACCCGCCGCGATGCCCCCCGGCCTCGCTGCCCTGCACGGCCAACCCGTCCGCGCCGGCCTCGCGCGCAACGAGTGCTTCCGCGACGTTCGTCACCGTGACCCACGCGGCAATCTCGAGTCCATGTAGCCGATCCACCACCGCCGGGTCCGGACAGCCGAACGTGAACGAGACGACCGCGGGTCGCTCCTCATACACCGCCTCGAGCTTGGCCTCGTAGTCGTCGTCCTCGAACCGCGGCTCGCCGAGCTCCGCGCCCTGGCGCTCGGCCTCGGGACCGATCCGGTCGAGGTAGCCGCGGAGGGTCGCGGGGTCGGCGGGCGCCGGCGTCGGCACGAACACGTTGACCCCGAATGGCGCGGACGTGGCGGCCCGCACGGTCCGCACTTCGTCGCTGACGGCGTCCGCACGCTTGTAGCCGGCGGCCAGGAAGCCGAGGCCGCCGGCGTCGCTCACCGCGATCGCCAGCGCCGGTGTCGACGGCCCGCCGGCCATCGGCGCCTGGACGATCGGGAGCGGGAGTGTGCTCGGGTCGAACGTGCTCGCGAGTCTACGGGCGCCGGGTCAGCCGACGGCGAGCGCGCGAGCCGAATCGAAGACCATCGGCTCGGTGGCGGTCGACGACTGCCAGACGGCGTCGTCACCCAGCGGATGGCGGGCCGCCTCGCCGGCAAATACGAGCTCGAGCAGCGCGGCCTCGGCGGCGGCGCGGTCCGGGGCTTCGTTGTTCCCCGCCAGCAGCGCGGCGACCTCCTGCGTGGTCAGCCCGTCGTTGAAGCGCTCGAGCAACGGCGCCGGCGTCTCGGGCGGCGGCTCGCGGTGAAGCTTCGGATCGAGATTCGCGACCAAGATGTCGTAGGCCTCAACGGGCTGGAAGCCGCCGGCGACCAGACGCGTGCCGTTCAGCTCGAACACAATCGATGGGGCGGTGAAGCGGACCGGTCCGTCAGTGGTCGCGGTCTTGCCCTGCATCTCGGCCGCCGACCCCTCAGCCCTCCGGGTCTCGTCCTTATCGGCTCGGTATGCCTCGACGACCTCGGGAGCGTCGATCATGCCGACCAGCTGGTCGGCGTCGATCCCCGGTATGCCGCGCAGCGCGTCGGCCAGGTTCGCGTCGTCGTCGAGGATCAGCGGCGTGTTGAAGTTCGCGAGCTGAACGGCGCGGAACACTCGCCACTCGCTCCCGGGATACGTCATGCGCGCGGCGACGACCGCACGGCACGCCCGCGAGGTCGCGCTCAGGCGCGCCTTCGGCACCGGCGAGAAGGGCATCCCGTACCGGGTGCGGAACCGTGCTTGCCCGAGCGCGCCGCGGATCGGCGAGTAGCCGCGGCGCTCGTACTGTGCGGCATCCTCGGTCAGCCCGACCAGTACCAAGCGCCAGTCGAGCTGGTCCCCGTACCGCCACTCGATCACTCGGAGCGCAGGGCTCTCGGAATATGCCCAAGGGCAGGCCGGATCGCTGTAAAGAGTGGCCGAGATCATGAAGTGGACGCCTCCGGAGGTAAGTTGATTGACGCCTCAAGGATGTTAGCGAGTTGGCTTCCCCGCTCTCGATCGTCGCCCGTGACGTCCACGGCGGGCCGCACCCGAGCGACGGAAAAGCCGGCGCCGGCCAGCGCCCGTTCCGCCTCCGCGGCGTCGGTGAAATGCAGAAACACGCGCCCGCGCACAAATGCCGACAGCAGCACGCGGAATGCGAGAGGCCGTTGCGGGCCCACACGTAGCCGGTGTAATGCGCGGTCGGCCCGATCCGCTCGCGGGAAGAGATCACCCCGCGTTGCTACCCAGCAACTCCTCCAGTCGATCCAGCAGGGGCACCTGCCCGGCGTTGATCTTCTCGCGGGCCGCGTCGAGCCCGAACCACTCGGCCCGGTCGACCTCGGGAATCTCGATGATGCGGCCCGAGCGGGGCGGCCACTCGAACTCGGTCGTGTTGCTGACGACCGTGCTCACGTCCAGATCCCCGGGTAGCGCCCAGCCGTGCACGCGCTTGCCGCTCCGCTGGCGGATCTCGCCGAGATCCTCTGCGTCGCCCGGCGGCGGTGCGCTCCCGAGCTCCTCCTCGAACTCGCGGCGCGCGGCGGCAAGCGGGTTTTCGCCGTCGGTGTACTCCCCTTTGGGGATCGACCAGGCGCCGGCGTCCCGCTTTGACCACGCGGGACCGCCGGGGTGGACGAGCAGCACCTCGACCCCGCCCCCACGCACGCGGTGCAGGACGATCCCGGCGCTCCGCCGCGAGCTACGGGAGGCCACCGGGCCTCAGCTCCTCCGCTGCGTGAGCGCGAGCCCGAACCCGAGCGCGATCAGCGTCACGCCACCGCCCGCGGTCATCCACTCGAGGCGGCGCGAGGACCGACCGAGCCACTCGCGCGCGGTGCCCGACGCGAGCGCCCACGCGGTGTCGGACAGAAACCCAATCACGATGCAGATCGCTCCCAGCGTCGCGATCTGGAGCGAGACGTGGCCCTGGGAGCGATCGACGAACTGCGGGATCACCGCAGTGAAGACGAGCAGGCCCTTGGGGTTGGTCGCCCCGACGAAGAACCCCTCGCGCACGATCCGCCGCAGCGGCTTTGGGGCGAGCCGGACCGACGGGGCGAACAGCGCAGCAAGCTGTTTACGGTCGCGGATATTCCGCACGCCCAGGAACACGAGGTACCCGGCGCCGAGGAACTTCAGCGTCGTGAACACCGCGTCCGAGCGCGCCACCAGCGAGCCCACTCCGATCGACACCAGCACCAGCTGGAGCGCAAAACCGCTCGCGTTGCCGATGACCGTCGCGAACGCCGCCCGCCGCCCGAGCGAGACCCCACGGCTGACCACGAACAGCACGCTCGGGCCCGGGATCAGGATCAGGATGTAGACCGTGAGCAGGAATGCGACCAGGTGTTGGGTCGGCAGCATGACCGACGCCCATCCTAATCGGGGCGCGCATTTCCACGACCGTCACCGGGCGTTGGGTCACGTCAAGCAGCCAGCGCCTCACGCTCACCCTCCTCGCGAGTTGTGGCCGGGAGCCGGACCAGTTCGGTGTCCGCCGGCTCGCGGAGCAGGAACGCGGCGATCGCCGCGCCGGCCAACGCGAAGACGGTCCCGACGTGAAAGGCGAGTCCGAAGCCGTTCGTGACCGCGAGCGGCGTCGGAGCCGAACCGACGGCGGAGCCCGTCTGGGCTGCCGCGATTGTCGACAGCACGGCCAGCCCGAGCGCCCCGCCGACGAGCCGCGAGGTATTGAGCAACCCCGAGGCGACGCCGCTCTGCGAACGCTCGATGCCCTGCATCGCGACGATCGTCGCCGGCACGAGCGTGAAGCCCATCCCGAGCGCCGAGAAGAGCGCACCGAGGAGGACGGTGTTCAGGTACGTGCCGCCCGGGGCTACGCCGCTCAGCAACATGAAGCCGACCGCGGAGGACACCATGCCGGCGGTGATCACGCGGCGCGGCCCGAAGCGACCCACCACCCGCGGCGCGAGCGTCGACGCCGCGAAGATCGACAGCGTCATGGGCAGGAAGCCGAGTCCGGCCTCGATCGCGTCGTAGTGGAGGACCTGCTGCATGTAGAGCGTCAGGAAGAAGAAGCCGGGGAACTGCGAGGCGTACAGGAGCAGCACGACCGCGTTCGCGGCTCGCAGGTGGCCGACTCGGAAGATCGAGAGCGGCACGAGCGGCTCGCGCGCGAACCGTGCCTCGACCATGACGAAGGCGGCGAGCAGGACGACGCCGCCGATCAGGGGCAGGATCACGCCGGGGGCGCCCCAGCCGAGTGTGTCCGTGCGGACGATCCCAAACGTGAGGCCGACGAGGCTTGCGGTGATGAGCACGGCGCCGGCGAGGTCGAAGTGCCGAGTTCCCTCGGCGCGCGCCGTCGCCGGGATCAGCCGCGCGCCGAGCGCGACGGCGACGATGCCGAGCGGCACGTTGACGGCGAAGATCGCTTGCCAGCCGAACGCCTGGGTCAGGACGCCGCCGAGCAGCGCGCCCGAGGAGGCGCCGAGCCCGCCGACGGCGCCCCACGCGGCGAGGCCGCGGTTGCGCTCGCGGCCCTCGGCGAACGAAGCGGTGATGATCGACAGCGTGGCCGGCGACAGCACGGCTCCGCTCAGCCCCTGGATCGCGCGTGCGGCGATCAGAAGGTCACGCGAGTCGGCGAGCGCGCATCCAAGTGAGGACAGCGCGAACATCCCCGTGCCGACGAGGAACACGCGCCGGCGACCGAGCAGGTCAGCCGAGCGCCCGCCCAGCATCAGGAAGCCCGCGAACGTGAGCGTGTAGGCGTTGACCACCCACTGCAAGCCAGTGGTCGAGAAATGCAGCCCAGAGCGCATCGACGGCAGCGCGACGTTGACGATCGCGACGTCGAGGATGACCATGAACTGGGCGAGGCAGACTACGAATAAGAGCGCGTTTTTTGAACGCACGGATTCAGTTTTGATGGGGGCGATTGCGTTCACGAGTGGTATGGTGCGACAATGCTTATCCAGGTACAAGAGAGGGGTTTATCCTGGTAGTGGAGGTGACACCCAAGCAATCGCATAACGGCAACGGAGCCGCCCCCGTGAGAAACAACCCGGCTAATGGCGAGAAGCCGGGCAATGGCCGGAAGGCCGGCAATGGCGAGCGCCGTCGGGAAGAGCTGGCCGACTTCCTGCGCACCAAGCGCTCGAGCCTCCAGCCCGAGGACGTCGGGCTCCCCGACGGCAGCCGCCGGCGGACGCCGGGCTTGCGGCGCGAAGAGGTCGCGCTCCTGGCCGGAGTCGGGACCACCTGGTACACGTGGCTCGAGCAGGGACGCGACGTCCGCGCCTCGCTCGACGTGCTCGAGGCGCTCGGGCGGGCGCTTCGGCTGACGCCGGCCGAGCGCTCGCATCTCATCCTGCTCGGCCGCGGCGAGCACGCGAAGCCGTGCAAGGCGCCTGCCGAGGAGGTCTCGCCCATGGTTCGCCGCCTCGTTGAGAACATGGGGCCCGGTCCCACCTACCTGCTCGGCCGCCGCTGGGACTACCTCGCGTGGAACAGATCGTTCGAGCTCGTGTTCGGCTGGGAGCCGGGCGATGAGCCACTGTCTCGCAACCACGTGTGGCTGTGGTTCATGGACCCGTGCTGGCGGACGCTGTACTCAAGCGGTTGGGCGGCGAGCGCGCGCCTGGTCGTGGCCAAGTTCCGCGCCGACAGTGCCAGGAACATCGGTGACCCAGCATTCGAGGAGCTGATCTCCGCTCTCAACTCGGCGAGCCCAGAGTTCCGCAAACTCTGGAAGCGCCACGAGGTCGCCGGCAGCGGAGACGGGAGGAAGGAGCTCACCCACCCCAAGGCGCGAGAGCTCGTGTTCGACCACGCCGTGTTCCAATACGGAGAGGGCGGCGAGCAGCGGCTGGTCGTGTACTCACCGTCGTGCGAGCAAGACACCCGCGCGAAGCTGGCGCAGCTGCTCGAGGACCGCGAGGCAGACTCGCGCGACCTTACGCCAGCGACGGCCGCCGGCTAGCCGCGGGCTCTCCTGAGAGCCCGCCTTGTTACGCCCGCGTGACCGGTGTCACGTTAACGTCAGCGCGGTCTTCGACACCTCTTAGCTTGGCTTGACGTGGCTCTGCCGCTGGCCTGATCTGATGTACCCATGACGACGCAAGCGCCCCTCCACCACTCAGAGCAATCGGTCGACCCGCGGCGAGACGAAACCGCGATGCTCCCGCGCGAGCAGGAGACCGCGCCGCTCGAGGCCGGCGCCACCGCCCCGATCCTCAACTCACTTGCGCTTCTCGACCACCGCACACGCAGCCGCGCGATCAGCCGGCGGCTGGCGCCGTTCGGTCACTACCTGGCATTCGGCGACAACGGCACGGACCGGCTCGTGCCGCTCGACGAGAAGGTCGTCCACATCGGCCGCGGCCTCACGTCCGACGTCCGGATCGAAGAGCAGCGCGTGTCGCGCAGCCACGCGATCCTCGTGCGCAATGGACATCACACCCGGCTGCTCGACAACCGCAGCGCGAACGGCACATACGTCAACGGCCGCCAGATCATCGCCACCAACATCGCGGACGGCGACGTCATCCGCGTCGGGCCGGTGGTGATGACCTACGTTCAGGTCGTTTGAGCCCGCACCGCGTGCCGCGGCCCCTTGGCGAGGGGCGCGCGGCGCGGTGCGAGGCGACGGCAGGGACAGGTCTAACGCGCTTCGTGCGCGGTGCGCGGAGGTCGGGCGCGCCGCGCGGCCTGGCCAGCACGTGACGCGCCGCTGCGCGCAGCCGACGTGACCGCGGTCAGCGGCTTGGCAATCGACTCGAGCCCCTTCCGCTCTGCATCGACGCCGAACACGATCTCGGTCACGCCGCCAATGATCATCAGGATCGCGCCAATCGCGAGCGCCTTGAACACCTCGGACGCCTTGCCGGTCGCGACCATCGGCGCGAACAACTGCGGGCCAATGATCCCGCCCAGGCCCGTGCCGACCGCGTAGAACAGCGCGATGCAGAGCGCGCGGGTCTCGAGCGGGAAAATCTCCGAGACCGTCAGGTACGCGGCGCTGACCCCGGCCGACGCGAAGAAGAACACGACCGACCACGCGATCGTGAGCGTCGTGGCGGTCAGTTGATGCTGCTTGAACAGGTAGCCGGTCACGAGCAGCAGCACGCCGGAGAGGATGTAGGTGCCCGCGATCATCGGGCGGCGGCCGACGGAGTCGAACAGACCGCCGAGGATCACCGGCCCGAGCAGGTTCCCGACCGCGAACGCGACGAGGAAGTACGGCGCATTCGCTGTCGCCACGTGGAAGAAGGTGCTCAGCAGCGTGGCGTAGCCGAACAGGATCGAGTTGTAGAGGAACGCCTGTCCGATGAACAGCGCGAGCCCGAGCACGGTTCGCTTCGGATACGTCTTGACCACGGTCCGCGCGATCTCGACCAGGCTGATCGTCTTGCGTTGCCGGATCGCGATCTCGTCCTCGGGATCGGGATCCTCGAGCGGCTTGCCGGTGGTCTCCTCGACCTGGCGCTCGATATCGCGGGTGATCTCCTCGGCCTCGTCCTCGCGGCCGTGGATGAACAGCCAGCGTGGGCTCTCCGGCACGTGGCGGCGGACGAACAGAATCACAATTCCGAGAATGAACCCGAGCCCGAAGCAGACGCGCCAGCTGAGCAGCGGCGAGAAGATGTGCAGCGCGGCGACCGACAACAGCGCGCCGGCCGCGGCCCCCGCCCAGTACGTCCCGTTGATGAGGATGTCGATCCGCCCGCGGTGATTCGCCGGGATCAGCTCGTCGATCGCTGAGTTGATCGCGCTGTACTCGCCGCCGATCCCCATACCGGTCACGAACCGGCAGGCGAAGAAGAACAGCGGCGTCCACGCGAACGCCGTCGCCATCGTCGCCGCTAGATACACGCCGAGCGTGATCATGAACAGCTTCTTGCGCCCGAACCGGTCGGTCAGCTGACCGAACAGCAGCGCCCCAAAGCATGCGCCGGCGACGTACATCGACGCCGCCCAGCCGGCGACCTCGGCGGAGGAGATGTTGATCCCGCTGCCCTTGGCGGAGATCGCGCCGGCGATCGAGCCGACGATCGTCACCTCAAGGCCGTCGAGGATCCAGACCGTCCCCAGCCCGATCAGAATTCTCCAATGCCAGCGAGACCAGGGCAGGCGGTCAAGACGGGCCGGGATGTTGGTCTCGATCGTGCCGAGCTCGCCCGGCGTGGACGCGATTGTCGCCATTTGCAGGTCCTCCTCTTCCGATCTCTGAGGAGGTCCTACCCGGTCCTCAGAGCGCGAACCGTCGGTGACGCCGCCCCACCGGTGTCACGCGGCGTCGTTTGAAATCGTTCTCCGCGATGTCGACGACTCCCGGAAAGATCGCGTTCGCCGCCGGCACGCTCGACCGAGCCCCGCATCTGCGCGAGAACGCGGTCGCGGAACGACTGCGTGCGGCTGACGGTTCCCGAGCGATGCTCGTCGGACCCGATCAGGAGGTGGCCGTCGGCGCCGAGCGGTCGCTCGCGCTTGTCCCAGCCGCGGCCCTCCCTCCCGGCGCCGAGTTGACATTCCTCGGACTGGACGCCACCGGGGCCGCGCTGTTCGCCTACGACGCCACCGCCGCGCCCCCGGGCGACGGCCGGATCCTCCAGTTCGTCCCGCTCCGCGGGTTGGCGGACGAGCTTGAACCGGCAGAGGCGGCGCTCGCGGCGTACGCCGTGGCGCTGGTCGGGTGGCATCGCGTCACGCGATACTGCGGGCGCTCCGGCGACGAGACCGTGGTGGAGGCGGCCGGCCACCGGCGCCGTTGCCCCGGGTGCGGCCTGGTCCAGTTCCCCCGGACCGATCCCGCGGTCACGATGCTCGTGCAGTCCGGCGACCGCTGTCTGCTGAGCCGCCGGCGCGGCGCGCCCGGAAATCGGTGGTCGGCCCTCGCCGGCTTCGTCGAGCCGGGCGAGACGCCCGAGGAGGCGGTGGTCCGCGAGGCCCGCGAGGAGACCGGCGTCGAGGTCGACGGCGTCGAATACGTCGCCTCGCAGCCGTGGCCGTTTCCGCAGGCGCTGATGATCGGCTTCTGGGCGTTCGCCGATTCGGCGGCCGCCGACGCCGGACCCACACCGGACCCCGACGAACTGGTCGAGGCGCGCTGGTGGGAGCGCTCCGAGCTCGCGGCCGCGCTAGGCGCCGGCGAGATCGTCATCCCGCCGCCCGGGACGATCGGGAACTTCCTGATCTCGACGTGGCTCGCGGGCGGAGGCTCCATGTAAAACGTGGCAAAGCACCCTCCCGGGCGCCGCAAAGTGCACATAAGCACCTGGGGGGTGCTTATGTGCACTCGCCGCGAACCAGCGGGCGAGCGTTGTTGCGTTTTGCATCGACGCGTGATGCGGTGGGTCCGACGCCACCGCACCATGAAGCGACCCGGTCGGCTACGCCACCGCGTCGCGGAGCGCCCGCACCACCTCGGCGTGCTCGCGCATCGTCTGCATCCCGTCGGCGCCGGGCTGGCGGCCGAACCCGCAGTACATCGCCACGCCGAAGTCGCTCAGGTAACGCGAGGCGGTCGCGTGCCGGCGCCTCAACCCCGCGATGCCGTCGATCGGCAGCACGATCCCCAGGTACACACGCGTGTCCCCCACGTCGAGATCGCTCAGAGGCCGGAAGAACCGCTTGTCCTCGCTGCGCAGGTAGCGCGGCCCCGCCATGTGCACCCAGTCGACCGTGCGTCCCGAGTTGGCGACCGCGTAGTTCGCCATCCGCACCAGTACCTCGTAGTCGCGCGCCTCGTACATCGGCCACTCGGGGAACGTGCCGTAACAGAGGTGGTAGCCGACCATGACTTCCTCGGGAATCTGCGGGGTGAGCCGGCTCACGGGGCCGGCGAACCGCTCCCACGCCCCTTCCGGGGTCCAGGCGAGCACGCCCTCGATGTCCTGGACCTCGTAAGCCATGTCCCACTGGATCGCGAGATCCTCGGCGGGAATCTCATCGAGCAGCCGCACGAGCTCGCGGCCGACGAGGTCCTCGTACGCGCGCTCGGCCACCGGGTAGTCGCCGGCGAAATTTGCCTTGAACCCGTTCAAAGCGCTCGACGGAAACGGCAACCCGACCTGGAACCGCAACCCCGGGGGGATCGCTCCCTCCTCACGCAGCGCGCGGAATCGGCCCCACGACGCGATCGCATCGTCTATCCGTGGCCACGAATCGAAATGCAGCTCGGTCACGCCGGCACGGATCTTGAATACCGGCGTCTCGTACGCGTGCCTGGGGATCCCCGTCGGGGACTCGGTCTCGGACACGACCTCGACGTCGGGATTCGGGCGGGCGAGCCGCTCGCGCTCGTAGCCCACCCACGACGCGCGCGGACCGGTCTCGCCGTCGGGAAGCGCGAACACCAGGTCCCCGAACAGCTCGGCGCCGGCTCTGAACGCCTCCTCGGTCGACGATGCCGGCAGGCTCCCGACGAGCAGCAGCTGGCTCGCAGCTCGAGAGGTCACGACGTCTCGCCGGCGATTTCGTCGATCGCGTCGGTCACGTCCCGCGCGACGAGCGCGGCGTATGCGCCGCGGCGTTCCATCAACTCGTCGTGCGTACCGCGCTCGACGATCAGGCCACGGTCGAGCACCACGATCTGCTCGGCGTCGCGCACGGTCGACAACCGGTGCGCGATCGTGATCGTCGTACGGCCCTCGGCCAGGCGCTCGAGCTCGGCCTGTACCGCAGCCTCCGTCTGCGTATCGAGCGAGCTAGTGGCCTCATCCAACACAAGCACCGGCGGGTTGCGCAGGACGGTGCGCGCGATCGCCATCCGCTGTTTCTCCCCGCCCGAGAAGCGGTAGCCGCGCTCGCCGACGACCGTGTCGTAGCCGTCGGGCAGCGACGCGATCAAGTTGTGGATCCGCGCCGTCCGCGCCGCGTTCTCGATCTCCTCATCGGTCGCGCCAGGCCGCGCGAACCGCAGGTTCTCGCGCACGCTGGCGTGGAACAGGTAGGTCTCCTGCGACACCACGCCGACCGTCGCCGCCAGTGACTCGAGCGACGCATCGCGCACATCGACCCCGTCGATCGTCACCCGGCCCTGCTGGGGCTCATACAGTCGCGCCACCAGATAACCGAGCGTGGTCTTGCCGGCCCCGGTCTCGCCCACGACCGCAGTGCGGGTCCCGGCGGGAACGACCAGGTCGACATCGCGCACGGTCCACGCGTCGTCACCGTTGGCGCCATATCGGAACGACACGCCCTCGAACCGGACCTCGCCGAGCAACTCTTCGGGCCTGAGCTCGACCGGGTGCTCGGACTCGACGATGTCGACGGGCAGGTCGAGGTATTCGAAGATCCGGTCGAACAGGGCAAGCGAGGTCTGCATGTCGGCCTGGACACCGAGCAGCGACTGGATCGGGAACAGCAGCCGCGTCTGCAGCGTGGTGAACGCGACCACGGTCCCGATCGAGATCGACGTCCCGATGAATGTCTGCCCCGCGAGCCAGTAGATGATCGCCGGCTGCACCGCGAACGTGAACTGGATCGTGGCCATCATCCAGCGTCCCGCCATCCGTGACTTGACCTCGAGGTCGGCGATGTCCTTGGACTCGGTCGTGAAGCGACCGGCCAGATCCGAACCGCGGCCCATCGTCTTGCCGAGCATGATCCCCGACACCGACAGCGACTCGGCGACCAGCGCCGACATGTCGGCCAGCTGGCGCTGCTGCTGAGTCGTGATCTTGCGGCGGATCTGGCCCACGCGCCGGGTCATGTACACCGACGGCGGCACGAACACGAGCGAGATGATCGCGAGTCGCCAGTCGAGCAGGCACATGGCGATCAGCGACGCGATCACCGTCGTCGCGTTCTGCGCGATCGTGGTGGCGGTCGTGGTCACGACGCTGTCGAGACCGCCGATGTCGTTGGCGATCCGTGACTGGACTTCGCCCGTGCGGGTGCGGGTGAAGAACGCCAGCGACATCTTCTGGAGGTGCTGGTAGACGGCGGCGCGGAGGTCGTGCATCACGCGCTGGCCGACGACGTTCGACATGTACGTCTGCCACACGCTCGTGGCGTTCGTGAAGATCGAGATCGCGATCATCGCGAGCACGGTCACGGTCAGCACGCTCTCGTCGTGCTGGAGGATCCCAACGTCGAGGGCCCGCCTGAGCAGGAACGGCTGGAGGATCGCGATGCCGGCCGAGACGATGATCAGCACGAGCACGGCCGCGAGGCGGAGCCGGTAGGGCTTGAACAGCGCGAGGATCCGGGCCGTGTCGCGCTCGCGGGCCGGGTCCATCAACGGCGGCGGCTTGCGCGAGGAACCGCGCAGCGAGCGCATCGCGCCCGAGCCACCTGCGCCGTGAGACGCAGCAAATCCGTGATTCCCAGAGCTCATCTACCCCCCATGATGACAGCAGCCGACACTTCGCCCCCAGACGAAATGTGATGGCGCTACCGTATGTACCGTGCACCTTGCGCACGGTGACGCCGACATAGCCAGCATAGGCGCTCTGATCGCCGATCCCGGGCGGGCACGCATTCTGCTGGCGCTTGGCGACGGCCGCGCGCTCCCGGCGAGCGTGCTCGCCGACGAGGCCGGGGTAGCCGCCTCCACCGCCAGCGCCCATCTCGGCAAGCTGGTCAAGGGCGGCATGCTCAAGGTCGAACGCCACGGCCGGCACCGCTACTTCCGCGTGTCAGGCCCGGAGGTGGGCGAGCTGATCGAAGCGCTCGCTCGGATCTCGCCTCCCGCGCAGGTGCGCTCGCTCAGGCAGGGGAACAAGGCGCAGGCGGTCCGGTTCGCTCGCACCTGCTACGACCATCTCGCCGGAATGCTCGGCACCCAGTTGATGGAGGCGATGCTGGAGAACGACTTGCTGACCGGCGGGGACGGCGTCTTCGATCCCGACTCGGCACACGACGATCGGCTGGCGTCGCCCGGCTTCGATCTTGACTACCGCCTCACGACGAGCGGCGTGCGCGAGCTCAAGTCCTTCGGGATTGACTTCGACGCAATGCCGCCGCGCCGGCCGTTGATCAAGTACTGCGTGGACTGGAGTGAGCAGCGCCACCATCTGGCCGGGTCACTGGGCGCCGCGCTCGCGGCCCGCATGATCGACCTCGGGTGGGTGCGCAAGGCCAACCGCAGCCGCGCGGTACACGTGAGCGACATCGGTTTCGAGGGCCTGCGCGACCATTTTGGGGTCGACTTGAGCTCGTCCTCAGCTGCCTGAGCGATACTCGAGACATGTCCGGTCCGGAGGTCGGCCTCGCGGTTTCCGTTTTTCTGGCCTGCGCGGTCGAAGCCGTCGAGGCGCTCACGATCGTGATGGCGGTCGGCGTGACGCGGAGCTGGCGCTGGGCGCTCACCGGCGTCGGCGCCGGGACTGCGGTGCTCGCGGTGATCGTCGCCGCGCTTGGGCCGGCGCTGACCGCGCTCCCGATCGACACGCTGCGCGTGATCGTCGGAGGGCTGCTGCTCGTGTTCGGACTGCAGTGGCTGCGCAAGGCGGTCCTCCGCTATGCCGGTCTCAAGGCGCTTCGTGACGAGGACAAGGAGTTCGCCTCCGAGACCGACGCCGCCCGAGCGGCGGCACGCGCCGGCTCCGGGTTCGACGCTTATTCGTTCACGATCGCGTTCAAGGGCGTGCTGCTCGAGGGACTCGAGGTCGTGTTCATCGTGATCACGTTCGGCGCCAGCCAGCACGACATCGGCCTCGCGGCCGCCGCCGCTGCAGTCGCGGTCGCGGTGGTGGTGCTGGCGGGCGTGCTCGTCCGGGCGCCGCTCGCGCGCGTGCCAGAGAACACGATGAAGTTTGGCGTCGGCGTGCTGCTCACGTCGTTCGGCATCTTCTGGGGCGCCGAGGGTGCCGGCGCATCGTGGCCGGGTGGCGACGCCGCCCTGCTCGTGATCGTTCCGGGCGTGGCGCTCGCGTCACTCGCGATGGTCAGATGGCTGCGGCGCGCCCCGTCTCACCGAGCACTCGGCGAGCCGGCGTGACCTGGCTCGTCCGAGCCGCGCGGGCGGTGTGGGACTTCGTCGTCGGCGACGATCCGTTCACGGCGCTGGGCGTCGTGGTCGCATTGGGCGCGACCGCGCTCATTGCCGGCGCAGGCGCGCCGGCCTGGTGGGTGATGCCGCTCGCCGCGGTGGCGCTGCTAGGGCTCTCGCTACGCCGCGCAGCGCGCTAAACCGGGGCCGCTCCCCGCACTCGTGGCGGCTACACGTGGAGGCTCCCCACACACGGGGCCGTTCTCCACGCACAGCCGCGCCCCTTGACCGGCGACCGCAACTACCTGCGGTCGGTGAAGGACGGCAGTTGGAGCGAGTACATACGCGGCTGCGACTCCGCGTGTATCGGTCGCGGCGCCGGTTCGGGCGCGCCATCGGCCGGCGCCGTTTCCGGCTTGTCGGCGTCAGGGGTTTGGCGGCGAAATGGTCTCAGCTTCATCCCAGCCCCTTCCTGTCCGTGGAAGTCCGCTCTTTGCGGACGCTGTCCTTCCGTGTATACCCCCTACATCGGCGCTTTCAACCAACTCCTGTTGTAATGCAACGCTTGCAGTAGACACGCGGACGACCGGTCATTTGGTGCCCTTGAGCGTCGCGGAGGGGCCTTCCGAAGCAGATCGGAAGGCCCCTCTGTCGGGGGTTACTGTGGGCTAGCCGAGGATCCGGTGTAGCCGGCGAAGCAGTTGTGCGCCGAGCTGCCGTTGCCCGAAGGCCAATTGACACCGTCGTTGTAAAAGATGTCGACTTCCTGACCGTCAGCGGCGATCTCGGTCGAGCTGCTCGCGCTACCGACCTGGGTGAAGTCACCCGCGTTCAGCCCCGGCATCGCGCACAAGATGGGTCTGCTCTCCGTCCGCTGACTTGCGCTCTCAGGCGACGAGCCTGACCGGCAGCGTCTTCAGCTGGTTCACGAACGTCGACAGCACCCACGCTGGCTCACCAGCGGGCTGCATATTCGGATAACGGCGGAGCGTCTCCTCGAACAGCACCCGCAGCTCGAGCCGCGCGAGCGCTGTCCCGAGGCAGAAGTGCCGGCCGCCGGCGCCGAACGCCTGGTGCTCGGGATTGCGGCGGACGTCGAACCGGTCGGACTCGTCGTACCGGGACTCGTCGCGGTTGGACGACACGTACCACATGACGACCTTCTCGCCCTGGCGAATCGGCTGCCCCGCGAGCTCTGTGTCGCAGGTCACGGTGCGGCTGAAGTGGGCGAACGCGGGGAACATCCGCAGCGACTCCTCGACGGCGGCCGGGATCAGCGACGGATTGTCGAGCAGCAACCGACGCTGGTCGGGCTGCTCGATCAGTGCTCGCATCCCGCTGCAATACGTCGCCTTAGTGCTGTCGTTGCCGGCGGCCATCAGCAAGAAGAACCCCATCACGATCTCCTGCTCGTTGAGCTTCTGTCCCTCGACCTCGGCGTGAACGAGCACGCTGGTCAGGTCGTCGGTCGGCCGCGCGCGCCGCTCGCCGATCAGCTTCCGGCACCGGTCGAAGATCTGGGGGATGCTCTGCTCGAGCAGCGTGTCGACGCCCTGGGGACTGATGTCCGGGTCGCCGACGGCGAGCGCCGAGTTCATCAGCTTCGCCCAGACGGCGTCGTCCTCGGGCGGGATTCCCATGAAGCTCCCGATCACCCGGGAGACCACCGGCTGGGCGACGTCGGTGACGAGGTCGCAGGTCTCGCGGCCGTCGAGGCGTGCGAGTACCTCGGCCGCGATCTCCCTGATCGCCGGCTCGTGGGCGGCGATCCGCTTCGGCGTGAAGCCGGCCTGAAACAGCATCTTCAAGCGATCGTGCCTGGGCGGATCCATGCCGATGAACATCGACCGGATCAGCTTGAGCGGGAACACGCCGACGGCCGTGACTCCGCCGAGCTCGGACGAGTAGGTCCGCCAGTCGCGGCTAACCGCGTGGACGTCGTCGGGGCGGGTCACCGACCAGTAGCCGGGATGTCCCGGGTAGTCGGGGATACTGGCGGTCCAGTGCACGGGACACTCGGCCCGCAGCCGCCGGAACAGCTCGTGCGGCGGACCGTCGTGCCACAGCTCGGGATCGCTGACGAGCACGTCGCTCAGATCGCTGCGCGTCGATGTCACGGCCGGGCCGATCCTACTGGCTGGCCCGACAGCCGTTCGAGGTCTGGTGCTATGACGACGTCGAGGTCGAGCTCGCCGCGCTCTCCGGCACGGCCGTCGGGACGGCGCCGGCTCCGTTCGCCGAGGCCGGCACTCCGGCCGGGACGTCGCCGTCGACGTAGCGCTGCCCGCGCGACCACGACGCGACCGCGGCGACCAGACACGCGACGATCGCGAACGCGAACGCCTCGTGCAAGCCGTTACGGAACGGCTCCGAGATCAGCTGCGGGAAGAACGAGCGGCCGGTGATCACGGCCTGCGTGTGGGCCGGCAACTGGCTGACGACCGACGAGCCGAGCAGATGCTGGATCGGGTTGTACCCGAGGAACGCCGCGAACAGGATCGAGACAGGCGGCAGGTTGGCGGCACGCTCCGCGGCGTGGGCCGAGACGCCGTGCGCCTCGAGCCCGCTCGCCATGGTGTGCGGCAGGGTCGCCGACAGTCCGAGGATCATCAGCGTGAAGAAGATGCCGACCGACAGCACCTGTGCGGAGTTCTGGAAAGTCTGGTTCATCCCGCCGCCCGCGCCGCGGTCGCCCGGCGGCAGGCTGTTCATCACGCCCGCGCGATTGGGCGAGGCGAACATCCCCATCGAGACGCCGTTCAGGAACAGGAACAGCGCGAACACGGGATAGGAAAAGTCGATCGGGAGCAGCGCCAGCAGGAGGAAGCTGATCGCGGCGCCGATCATCCCGCCGGTCGCGAAGCCCCTCGACCCGAACCGGTCGGACAGGTAGCCCGATGTCGGGCCGGCGATCAACATCCCGAACGTCAGCGGGAGGATGTAGATCCCCGCGTAGAACGGCGTGTCGCTGAAGTCGTACCCGTGCAGCGGCAGCCAGATGCCCTGGAGCCAGATGATCAGCATGAACATCAGGCCGCCCCGCGCCACCGCTGAGAGGAACGTCGAGAGCGTCCCGAACGTGAACGCGCGGATCTTGAACAGCGGCAGCCGGAACATCGGATCGGCGACGCGCCGCTCGATCGCCACGAACGCGACCAGCGACACGACGCCGGACGCGACCAGAATCAGCACGCGCGGGCTCCCCCAGCCGGTCGCCGAGTCCCCGTACGGACGGATGCCGTACGTGACCGCGATCATGATCAGGATCAGCCCGACGGCGAACGTGATGTTGCCCCCCCAGTCGACCTTGGCGCGCTTCGGCGTGGAGATCTCCTGGAGCTTGAGGTAGGCCCACACTGTCCCGAACAGGCCGACCGGAACCGAGATCAGGAACACGAGCCGCCAGTCGATCGGCGCGAGGATGCCGCCGAGCACGAGGCCGACGAACATGCCGCTGACCCCGACGATGTTGTTGATCCCGAGCGCCATCCCCCGCTGGTTGGCGGGGAACGCGTCGGTGATGATCGCGGCCGAGTTCGCCAGCAGACACGCCGCGCCGACTCCCTGCACGATCCTGAACCCGATCAGATACGCGGCGCCTTCCTGTCCGTTGAGCCAGTCGATGGTGAGGACCAGCGACGCCGCCGTGTAGATCACGAACCCGAGGTTGTAGATCCGCACTCGCCCGTACATGTCGCCGAGCCGCCCGAGGCTGACGATCAGCACGCTGGTCACGATCAGGAACCCGAAGATCATCCACAACAGGTAGAAGCTGTTGGACGGGACGAGCGGGTCGAGATGGATGCCGCGGAAGATGTCCGGCATCGCGATCAGCGTGATCGACGCGTCGAGCGTGGCCAGCAGCACGCCCAGCGTGCAGTTCGACAACGCGATCCACTTGTAGTTCTCGCCTCGCGGGTCGGGCCGGCGCAGAGCGAAGCTGCTCGCGCGCCGTCCGTTGCGGATCGAGGCCATACTCCTACTCTACGCACACCGGATTCTGGTGCGACATCGATCATCTGACATAGGCCGGCCCGGCCGGTGACCCGGCCGGGCCTTGCCATGTGGACGCCGTCGCGGTCTGATGCAGCCGTCAGTTTCCGCGATTCACATATTGGGACAGTTGTGCGAGCCGCTGCTGCCCGACTGGCCCGGCGGGGCATGACTGCCCTGGGCGGGGGCCGTGGGAGTCGTCCGCGCCGGCGCGGTGCTGGTCGTCGTCGAGCCACCGCTCGTCGAGCTCGTCGACGTGGCGGCATTCGCGATCGCAGCGCCGCCGCCCGCGATCGCCGCGGTGGCGGCGACCGTCACCAGCAGCGGCTTGAGCCTTAGCATCTGCTCACCTCCTTTCGTTTGTCGACCGCCACGGACGTTCCTCTCCCGGCGTCGGACCTCGGTAGGAGGCGGGTAAGAGTTTCCTACGAGCGCGAGTGAGCGCCGGGCTGGGGCGTCGTTAGGGGTGCGTCCTCGGCGCGCGCGATCTCGAGCAGCTCCTCCACCGACGACCGCGTGGCCAGCTCGACGGCGCGCTGGAACAGCATCCGCGCCGGCAACGCCGCCGCCACCCACCGGGGCGCCACCACGCGCCGCGAGCGCCGGGCGATCCCGCGCTCGATCGCATCGATGCCCACCTCGAGCGGGCTCACCCGCGCCACCGGCCGCCGGATCTCGTCGCCTCGCTTGGCCGCGGCCGTGCCGAACCCGCGCCGAACCATGTCGGTGTCGAGCTCGGCGAAGTACGCGACACCGACGCGGGCCCCGCTCGGGGCGAGCTCGATCCGAAGCGTGTTGGCGAGCGCCTCAACGCCCGCCTTCGACGCGGAGTAAGCACCGAGCAGCGGTACGTGGACCGCCGCGGCGAGCGACGCGATGGCGAGCGCGTAGCCGCGTTCATGGGCGATGTGCGGTCCGGCAGCGCGGAGTGTGTAGTAGACGCCGATCAGGTTGACGTCGATCGTCCGCTCGAACACCTTCGGGTCGCCTCCGATCAGTGGCAGCTGCGCCGCCACCCCGGCGTTGGCAACAACGACGTCGAGGCCGCGAAGGTGCTCGGTCGCAGCCTCGACGGCGGTTTCGACCTGGTCGCGATCGCGCACGTCGCACACCACCGCGAGCGCATCGCCGCATCGTGCCGCGGTCCTCGCCAGATCATCGGGCTCGATCCCAGCGAGCACGACCCGAGCGCCACGTTCGTGTAGCCGCTTGGCGGTGGCGGCCCCGATGCCGCGAGCCGCGCCCGTGATGAGCACCCGGCGACCGGACAGATCAGAGGTCATCGATGCGCGCACGATACCCCGCCGAGCCGGACGCCGAGCCGGACGCCGAGCCGCCGGCGGGTCAGGCGAACTCGTCGGGCCGCTGGAACATGATCTCGGGGATCACGCAGTTTGGCGAGAGGCGGAGCAGGAAACGAAGCCCTTCCGCTATGTCGCTCGGCCGGAGCATCCGCTCAGCCGGGACCTTGCTTTTCACGTAGTCGGTCATGTCAGTGTCGACGAAACCCGGGGCGAACGCGACCGACTTCACGCCGTCCCTGACCAGCGCTCTGTTCATCGCCATCGAGTACGCGGCGACGGCGGCCTTGGTCGCCGAATACACCGACAGCCACCGGTCGGGCATCTTGCCGGCGATCGAAGCCATGTTGACGACGAGCGCATTGTGGTGCTCGGCTCCCGCAGCCCGCAGCAGCTCCGCGCACTCGCGGTAGAACAGGACGATCGCGCGCACGTTGACGTCGAGCTGGAGGCTTACGTACTTGGCCTGGTGCTCGGTGGCGACGGCGCCCACCCCGACACCGGCGTTGTTGACGAGCACGTCGAGACGCCCGTAGCGCTCACGGTGGCGCCGGACAACCTCACAGATCGCCTCCTCATCCCTCAGGTTCGCAGCGACGTGCTCGACCTCGAACCCTTGGTCGGCGAACTCGCCCGCGGTCCGCTCGAGCGTCTCGGGGTTGCGCGCTGTGATCGTCAGGGCGAACCCCTCCTCGCCGAGCGTCTGCGCGAGAGCCCGCCCGATCCCGCGGGAGGCTCCGGTCACGATCGCGGCGCGCTCAGGCATCGGCGGAACCCTAGCGGCTGGAAGGTCTGGTCAAGTCTCGGCGTCATATGCCGATGACGGACTTAGACCGGGCTCCCTCGTGACCGTCGGCACACACGGGCTTCTTAACTGTTTAGTTAGCGTTCTTGCCGGCGCCACCGGGTAGCGTGACCTCGAACCCGCAGTCTCATGCTTCCTTGAAGGAGGGAGCAATGCTTGAACGTTGCCCAACATGTGGAAAGACCACCGGCACGCTGATGGAGTCCCATCCGGACCGACCGGGCCTGATGCAGATCCTCTCGGGCGAGAGTGGCGAAGCGAACCGGATCATCGTGACCATCGCGCTTTGCGTCATCGTCGCCCTGGCCATCGTCGCCACTGAAGCGCTGTTCTTCCACTAGGACCCGCAGACAGGACCCACAGCCCCGGGCGTACGGCGCCCCTCGACTCCCGCCGCGTAAGCTACCGCCGGGTGCCCGCATCGCGGGCGCTACCCCGCGGCAGCGGACACGGCACGAGAGGAGCGGCATGCGCGTTGATTGGTACGGCCAGGCCGCCTTTCGCTTGAGCGGACAGGACGGCGCGGTCTTCATCGACCCCATCGGCGACGTCTCTCCGCTGGCGGCGAGGGGCATGCAGTTCGAGTATCCGCCGCTCGAAGGCGTCGAGGCGGATCTGCTGCTGGTCACGCACGAGCACCTCGACCACAACGGCGTCGAGACGGTCGGCGGCGACCCGGCGATCCTGCGCTCGACCGCGGGGCGCCTCGAGTCACCGATCGGCGAGGTCGTCGCGATCTCGTCCGAGCACGACGAGTCCGCCGGTACCGAGCGTGGGCCCAACACGATCTTCGTGTTCACGCTCGACGGTGTGCGCGTCGCCCACTTCGGCGACTTTGGCCAGACCTCGCTCCGCGATGAGCAGGCCGCGGCGATCGGTGAGGTCGACCTGCTGTTCCTACCCGTGGGGAACGGCCCGACGATCGGCGCCGAGCAAGCCGCCGCGATCGTGGATCGCCTCGGGCCTAAATGGGTGGTACCGATGCACTACCGCACGCACCGGATCGGGTTCCTCGAGCCGGCCGATGCCTTCCTGGAGAAGATGCCCCACGTCGAGCGGCTGTCCGAGACCGGCTTCGACACGGACGCGATCGCGGCCGACGATGGGCCGCGCGTGGTGGTCCTGGCTGTGCCCTAGCGGGTACGCGATTGCGCCCGGCCGTGCGCCAGCGCCTCGCGTCCGACTCGCTGCAGGTCCCGCAGGTAATCGAGGTGCGCCGCCCAGGCCGGGTCCGCGTCCAGATCACGCGCCATCCGCATCGTGTCGACGTGCGCGTCGAGCAGCTCATAGAGGAGCTCCGTCACGTACTCGGCTGTGGCGACCGCACTCATGTTTGCGTCCAACACCGCTTAGTCCTTCGTAAAAAGCAGTACGGAGAATGAACGTGCCCCCGGACAGCAAAGTTGCGCAGTACGTCCAGATTTCGAACGGTTGTGCGCCTAGTGGTCGGCCCCGAACTTACCGGGGCGGCCACTAACGGCGAAGCGCGCCCGGCTCGAGTGCGGGGTTCTGCCACCCGCCGTCGGCCGGGTTCAAGTTGACGCCCGGCGGGACGAGTTCGTCGATGCGGTCGAGCACGTCGTCGGTGAGCGTGACCTCGGCCGCCGGCAGCTGCGACTCGAGTTGCTCCATCGTCCGCGGCCCGATGATCGGCGCCGTCACCGCCGGATGGTTCATGACGAACGCCAGCGCCATCTCGATCAGCGTCAGCCCAGCCTCCTCGGCCAGCTTGGCCAGCCCGTCGGCGACGTCGAGCTTGCGCTGGTTCCCCGGCAGCGACATGTCATACCGAGTCGGGATTCGCTGCGCGCGGTGCGAATCGGGCAGCTCGGCGTCCTTGCGATAGCGGCCGCTCAGCCACCCGCCGGCGAGCGGGCTCCACGGGATCACTCCCATGCCGTGACGCCGGCAGGTCGGAAGCACATCGTTCTCCACGCCGCGGACCAGGATCGAATACGGCGGCTGCTCGCACACGAACCGCTCGCGGCCGCGCCGCTCCGCCACCCACTGGGCCTCGACGATCTGGCTGGCGGGAAATGTCGAGGAGCCGATGTACCTGACCTTCCCGGCGCGGACGAGGTCGGTCAGCGCGCCGAGGGTTTCGTCGATGTCGGTGTCGTCCTCGGGGCGGTGGATCTGGTACAGGTCGATCCAGTCCGTGCCCAGTCGCTTGAGCGAGTTCTCGACCTCGCGGATGATCCAGCGGCGGGTGTTGCCGAACTCGTTGGGGTCGTCGCCCATCGTGCCGTGGACCTTGGTGGCGAGGACGACGTTGTCGCGCCTACCGCCGGCGAGCGCCTTGCCGACGATCTCCTCGGACTCGCCGCGGCTGTAGACGTCGGCCGTATCGATGAAGTTGATGCCGGCATCTAGCGCGCGATGGATGATCCTCACGCTGTCGTCGTGGTCGGGGTTGCCCCACGCGCCGAACATCATCGCGCCGAGGCAGAGCGGGCTTACCTTGACTCCTGTGCGTCCAAGCGTTCGATAGTTCATGCCTTCGCACTCTAACCTGGCACTCAGTGAGCCCCTACGACGACGATGACGATTGGGTCGGCACTCCGCCCGAGGGCCATTACACCCGCGATCGAGCCGACCCCGAGTTCTGGTGGCGCCAGCGTCCGGTGGCAATCGGAGGAGCGGTGCTCGTGCTGCTCGTGATCGTCGTGATCGTGATCGCGGTCCTTCGCTGATCTAACTGCTCGCCTCGTGGACGGCCGCCTCGGCGTCGCGTAGCTGCGCCTGCGCCTCGGCCAGCGCCGCCTGCGCCTCCTCGAGCTGCTCTTCGGCGTCGCGCAGAACCGCCGCTGCGCTGTCGCGGCGCTCGTGCGCCACCTGCGCGGCGCGCTCGGCCCGCTCGGCGCGACGGCGTGCCTCGCGCTCGGTTGCACGCGCGTCTTTGCGCGCCTCGTCGCGTTTCTTGGCCCGTTCGCGCAGCTCGCGCTCATGTTCGACGGACTGCTTCTCCTCCTGGCCCGAGCCGGCCTTTTTCTTCGTCGCCGCCCGACGCGGCGGCGCCGGCGGCGCCGGCGGTCCGCCGAGCGCTCCCAGTCCTCCGAGTCCGACGTGGCGCAGCTCGCGCTCGAGGTGCCCGCCGGTCACCTGCTCGCGCGCGTCGTCGTCGAGCGCGGCGGCATGAAGCGTGTCGGAGACCCGCTCGACCATCGTGTCGCTCAGCTCCTCGCCCTCGGAGCTGAGCAGTCCGCGTGCGGCATCGGTGAGCGCCTCGACCGCCTTCCGCTCCCCGTCGACCGCTGCCCGGAGCGATTGCGCGTCCCCGCGCCCAGCCAGCACGTCGTCCTGCGCCGAACGCAGCGCGTCGCCCGCGTCAAGCAGCGCCGTGATCGCCTTGCGCTGGGTCTGGACCAGCTGGTTGACGGCCCACGCCGCCACCGACGGCTTCTTCAGCGCCGCGACCTCGTCCGCGCGCTCTCTCCCCCGCCTTTCGGATCTCGCGCGCGAGCGCGTTGCGCTCAGGGACGAACTGATCGAGCGGCAGCCCATAGAGGTCGTCGACGTCCACCCCGCCATGGTGCCATCCCGACTAACTACTCACTCGCCGGCCCGCTGGGCTCGAGTGCTGAGAAACTCGGGCCAGAGGCGACTGAATCCGAATTCACCGCGCGCCGCGCGACGAGTGAGGAGAAAGTCGGGGTGGCGGGCTACGCGCCGGGCGCGACCAGACCGGGGATCCAGGACGTCCCGGCCAGCGGCACCCGCGCCATCGCTGCCGCCTCGATCGTCAGCGCCACCAGGTCCTCGGGCTCGAGGTTCAGCAGGTGCGACTTCCCGCACGCCCGGGCCAGCGTCTGGGCCTCCAAAGTAAGCGTCCGCAGGTAGTTGGCCAGCCGGCGTCCGCCCTCGACCGGATCCAGCCGCGCGGCCAGCGCCGGATCCTGCGTCGAGATGCCGGCGGGGTCCAACCCCGCCTGGTAGTCGTCGTAGTAACCCGCCGCGGACCCGATCTCCCGATACGAAGCGTCGTGTTCCGGCGCGTTGTCACCCAGCGCGATCAGCGCCGCCACCCCGATCGATACCGCGTCCGCCCCCAACGCCAGGGCCTTGGCGACGTCGGCGCCGGTCCGAATGCCACCTGACACGATCAGCTGCACCTTGCGATGCATGTCGAGCTCCATCAGCGACTCGACCGCCTGCGGGATCGCCGCCAGGATCGGGATCCCGACATGCTCGATGAACACGTCCTGGGTGGCGGCGGTCCCGCCCTGCATCCCGTCTAACACGATCGCGTCGGCTCCGGCCTTGACCGCCAGCGCGACGTCGTAGTACGTGCGCGACGCCCCGACCTTGACGTAGACCGGGATCCGCCAGTCCGTGATCTCGCGCAACTCCTCGATCTTGATCTCGAGGTCGTCGGGGCCGGTCCAGTCGGGATGCCGGCACGCGCTCCGCTGGTCGATCCCGGGCGGCAGGTCGCGCATCTCCGCGACCCGATCTGAGATCTTGTGCCCGAGCAGCATCCCGCCGCCGCCCGGCTTCGCGCCCTGGCCGACGACCACCTCGATCGCGTCGGCGCGCCGCAGATCATCGGGGTTCATCCCGTAACGGGAAGGCAGCAGCTGGTAGACGAGGACGGAAGAGTGCTCGCGCTCCTCGGGCGTCATCCCGCCGTCGCCGGTCGTCGTCGACGTCCCCACCTCCGTCGCACCGCGACCCAGCGCCTCCTTCGCCGGCCCCGACAGCGCGCCGAAGCTCATTCCGGCAATCGTGATCGGGATGTCGAGCTTCACCGGCTCGCGCGCGTACCGCGTCCCGATCACGACATCGGTCGCGCACTTCTCGCGATACCCCTCCAACGGATACCGAGACACCGAAGCGCCCAGGAACAGCAGATCGTCGAAATGCGGGACGCGACGCTTGGCGCCGAACCCGCGGATGTCGTACATCCCCTCGCGCGCGGCCCGTTGGATCTCGGCGATCACGTCGCGGTCGAACGTCGCCGACTCGCGCAACCCCGGGTGCCAACCGTTCGACCCGGCGTGGACGGCCATCAGTACGAGCCCAGGTTGTCGACGTGGAAGTTGTACAGCTGCCGGGCCGACCCGTACCGCCGGAACTCCGCCGGGTCGACGTCGTCGAACCCGGCCCGCGCAAGCAGCTCGAAGACCTGGTCGACGTGCTCGGACCGCATCTCCTTCTCGATGCAATCCGCTCCCAGGCCCGCCACCGATCCGCGCACGTACAGCCGCGCCTCGTACAGCGAATCGCCGAGCGACTCGCCGGCGTCGCCGCACACCACCATGCAGCCCTTCTGGCCCATGAACGCGCCCATGTGGCCGATCGATCCGCGCACGACGATATCCGCGCCCTTCAGCGAGATCCCGCATCGCGCCGACGCGTCACCGTGGATCACGAGCAGCCCACCGCGGGCGGTCGCCCCGGCCGACTGCGAAGCGCTGCCCTCGACTACGACGACTCCGGACATCATGTTCTCGGCCACGCCGACGCCGCAGTTTCCGCGCACGCGCACGGACGCGAGCTTGTTCATGCCGGCGCAGTAGTAGCCGACGTGCCCCTCGATCTCGACGTCATACGACGCGTCGAGACCGACCGCGATCGCGTGTCGTCCACCGGGGTTGCGCACGACGACTCGTCCGCCGTCGCCGTTGCCGGAATGCAGAGTCTCGTTCAGGTCGCGGACCGTCTGTGTCGCAAGGTCGAACGACCACAGCGCCTCGCGCGTGATTGGGAGCCCGCCCGCCCTGGCCATCACGCCACCAAGGAAGCGGTGCCCCAGCTGTAGACGTGCCCCGGTGCGGGCTCCCACAGGACCGCGTCCTCCGCCCCCGGCAGCACGGCGATCGCCCGGTACTCGGACGCCATCGCCACCCATTCGTCCGTCTCGGCCATCACCGCGGGCTTGCACGCGATCGGATCCCGCAGCACCGCGAACCCGTCGGCCGTCCCGACCGCGAACGTGTAGAAGCCGTCCAGGTCGTCCAGGCACCCTTCCAACGCCTGCTCCAGAGACGCCCCCTCGCGCAAACGCCACGTCAAATACCCGGCCGCCACCTCGCTGTCGTTCTCGGTCCGGAACACCATGCCCTCGCGCTGCAGCGTGCGCCGCAGGCGGTTGTGGTTCGAGAGCGAGCCGTTGTGAACCAGGCACAGATCCAGGCCGGTGGAGAACGGATGCGAGCCCGCGGTCGTGACCCGGCTCTCGGTCGCCATGCGGGTGTGGCCGAGCGCGTGGCTCCCCGCGATCTCGCCCAGCGCAAATCTCTCGACAAATCGTGTCGGGAGATCCGCCTCCTTGTAGATCTCGATCGAGCGGCCCGCGCTCATCAACGTCAGCTCGGGATGGCAATCGACAAGCCACGCCTCCGCGTCCTCGGCCTCCGCGGCGACGAGGAACACGGCATGCGTCGCACGTACCTTTGGCGGCGACGCATCGCCGAACTCGACCTGCAGCTCGGCGGTCAACGCCTCCCACTCGGGCGTCGGCGAGGGCGAGTGCAATGACACCTTGCACCATCCCGGCGGTGCCGGGTCGCGATAGAACGCGACGCCCGCGCTGTCCGGACCGCGGTCCGACAGCTGCCGGAGCATGCTCGATAGATGAGTGCCGAGCTGCTCACGAAGCGTGGCCGACTTCGTGTAAAGACCTGCTATCCCACACACGTCGCGGTCAGGCTAGACCCTGCGCATGACCGGTCCAATGGACTGCACGCGCACACTTTGACCGGTGAATGTGGTTGCGGGCTCTACTTCTCTACGCGTTCTTAGCGCCCCCGACGGGCGGATCGCACACCCCGCTCACGCTCCCCACGGCCTCAGATCAAGGCGGCGACCAGGCTCCGACGCGCTTCTGGGCCCGACGCACGACGTGCAGCGCCTCGCGCAGGTCGGTGCGCGCGATCGGCGCGAGCTCCTCGGGATCGACGAGGTTGTCGGGGGTCACCCCCGCCTGCACCTGAGTCGCGTGGTGCTCGAAGCGGATGCCGTTGATCACCACGAACGCCTCGCGCAGCCCGTCGGCGGACGTGCGGTCCAGCTGACCGACGCTGGCGACGGCCTCGATCCGATCTAGCGTTGGCGAGATTGTCACGCCGGCGGCGAGCGCATGGAACCGAACGAGATTGACGAGCGGGATGATCGCCCCGCGCTTGAGGTCGAGCTTTCCGGGCGGATCGCCCTCGTGGCCCGTGGCCAGCTGGCCGCGAAAGCCGAGCGCCACCGGGTATCCGGTCGCGGTCCGCGCCATCAGGCGCATGAACTGGGGGTACTGACGCGCCGCCCGAATCCGAGCCGTGAGCTCTGAGGCGACCGCGAGCCCGCCCGCCGTCGGTCGAAAATCGAACGACACGGTGGCGCGGATCAGGTGCGACTCGTCGGGCTCGTGTAGGCAGTCGTCGAACGTCCGCAACCAGGCGTCCTTCGACATCCGCCATTGGCGGTTGCCGGCGAGGACGCCGTTGTTGTCGACGCCGATCCCGCACCGGACAAGGCCGTCGTTGACGTCCTTGCCGAGCCGTTCAAAGTAGGCGTCGACTTCGGAAAGCGCCTCGTCGTCGATGTTCCCGTACGCCAGCGCGTTGTCCTGGTCGGAGGCGAGCGTGAACTCCCGCCGCGCCGCGCTCCCGAGGTCGAGCCAGGCCCATGGGAGCGGCGCCGGACCGCGGCTCCAGATCGAGAAGTCGATCAGCCGCGCGACGACGGTGTCGTGCTGGAGGCTGAGGACCCGGCTGAGATCGCGGGGGAGCACGCCGGCCCGCGACAGCAACAGGAAGAGCTTCGGGATCTCGCCGGCGGCCCGGACCAGCGAATCCTCGTCGGGTGCGCCGAGCAGCATGTGGCGGAGCGCGATCGGGCTGCGCGTGTCCAGCCCGAGCAGGTCGGTGGCAGATAGCAACCCGCAGATCTCGTCGCCGTTGACGACGACCACGTGCTCGGCGCCGGCGGCGAGCATCTCGACGGTCGCCTCGATCGCGAGCTGGGTCGGCGGCACGGTCGGCGCCGGGCTCCGCGCGGCGAGTCGCGCCGGCGCGTCAAGCGGAACGCCGTCCACCGCCAGCGCCCGCCGCACGCTCGCGTCGCTGACGATCCCGAGTTCCCCGTCATCCACCCGGACCAGGAGAGCCGAGACCCCGCCCTCGCCCAGCCGCGCCGCGGCGACGCGCAGAGGCTCGTCGGGCTCGCAGAACTCGGCCCGGCTCATGACGAGCGACACCGGCGTGGTGCCGACCTCGGGCAGCCCGTGCACGGTGTGACCCGCGATCGTCAAGCGCCGTCGCATCGAGTCGGCGACGTACGCCGCGCCCGCCTCGGTTCCGAGAATCCGGCGGCCGGCCTCGGCGCTGAACAACGCGCACGTTGACGGCTCGCGCGCGCGGACCGTGAACGCCGGTGCCATCCCGGTGAGCAGCGACGGGTGGCCGAAGCATTCTCCGGGCTCGAGCACCTGGATCGGCTCGCCGTCGTGCACGATGTCCATCGATCCGGTCAGGATGACCCACAGCCCCCGAGTCGGCAGGCCATCCTCGACCAGTACCGACTCCCCGGCGTCGTAGGCGTGCTCGACGGCGCCGGCTGAGAGCGTCCTTAGCTCGTCCAGATCGAGCGCGTCGAACGGCGAGTAACGGGCGAGGAATGTGTCCAAGTGCTCCATGTCGAGCCCCGCAATTGTGTGCGCATCAAGCCTGGGACGCTTCCCGGTCAAGTGGGAGCCTAACCGCGGCTAGGTACAACCAGGTTTTTGGAGGTCACATGGCGAACGTGCCATCGGCGGATCACGACGAGCTCAGCTACGAATCTGCCGGTTTGCCCAAGACGACGAACTGGTGGGGCGCGTTCGTAATCGGTCTGGCGGGAACGATTCTCGTCACCGGGATCGCCCCGGTGATGGTCACCGAGCTCGGCGCCGCGTCGGTGCCGGTGATCGTCTTCATCACGATCTCCGGCTACCTGGTCTGCCTGCTGCTCGCCGAACTGTCGGCGATGATGCCCGACCGCTCGGGCGGCCTTCCCTCCTACGCGTACCCGGCATATAAGGACCGCTGGCCGCGGTTCGCTGAGCACGTCAACGGGTTCACCGCGTGGGGATACTGGCTCGGCTGGTTCCCGGTGGCGCCGCTCAACATGATCCTGGCGTCGTTCTACATCGTCGACCGCTTCCATCTCTCGACCGCCGGCTTCACGCCGATTCACACCCCGATCGCCTGGTGGACGCTCGGCATCTCGATCGGGGGCCTCCTGCTCCTCGCGATTCCAGCCGTGCTCGGGCTGCGGTTCGGAACGGTGTTCGCGACCACGCTCGCGCTCTTGTCGATGATCCCGCTGACGTTCCTGGCGATCGCGTGGATCTTCAACCCCTCTTCGGTCGACTTCAGCTGGCTATGGCACTTCCGCCACACCAACGGCAGCGGCTTCTTTACGCCGCTGTTCGGGCACGGATGGCTGACGCTGTACATCGCGTTCTCGTTCCTTCTGACCTGGAACGTGATCGCGATGGAGGCTGCCGCCTGCTACATCGGCGAGACCAAGAACCCCGACCGCGACGCGAAGATCGCGATGAACCTCGAGGGCCTGTACGGGCTGTTCATCTACACGATGATCCCGATCGCGTTCATCATCGTGCTCGGGCTGCCCGCGCTCGGCAACGCGGCGCTGGTGGACCCGAAGACGATCTTCGTGCACTACGCCGCCGCCGTGTTCGGAACCGGCACCGGCTCGAGCATCCTCGAATGGCTGATCGCGATCATGCTGATCCTCGCGCTGATCCTGTCTGCGCTGAACGCGATCACCGGCACGGCGCGTTCGCTCCACCAGATGTCGACCGACGGCCAGTTCCCCCGCTTCTTCCAAAGGGTCAACAAGCACGGCGTGCCGAACCGCTCGATGTGGTTCAACGTCGCGTGCTCGATCGCGGTCGTGTTCATGGGCGGCGCGGTTGAGATCTACACGTTCTCGAACGTCGGCTACCTGGCCTCGTTCATCCCAGTGCTGATCGGCTACTTCCTGCTCCGTAAGCACCGGCCGAACGTGCGCCGGCCGTTCAAGCTGCCGGAGTGGATGAAGTACGTCGCGCTCGTGATCGCGGGCATCTACGCGATCATCTACTTCTACGGCGGGCCCACCTACGCCAACTGCACCTGCAACGCCGCCGGCCGTAAGACGTTGCCGTACTACTTCATCGGCTGGGCCGTGCTGCTGTCCTACCTGCTCTTCTACGCCTATCGCAAGCGTGTCGAGGACAAACGCGCGGCGCCCGCCGAAGAGATGGTCGCGCCTGGTACCCCCGCCCCGATCGCGGGCGCGTCTGACCCGTGAGCGCGACGGCCCGGCTGAGGAAACCACAGCCGATTAGCCCATCCGAGGGGCCGTTCGCGCGGATCCTGCTGGCGTCCGAGGGCCGGCCGTTCACCGATGCCGCGATCGCGCGCGTGGTCGAGCTCGCCAGGCCCTCAGATGCCAGCGTTCGCGTGTTCACGATCGCGCGGATACACGGCGTCTCGTTCGGAATGCAGATGCCCGGGCTGCTTCCGACCAAGTCCGAATGGGCGGAGCAGCGCGACATCGTGAACGGGGCGGTCAAGCGGCTCGAGCGCAAGGGCATCGACGCCGACGGCCACGTCGTCGGAACCCGGAAGTCGACCAAACGGATCCTCCAGGAGGCCGAGTTGGCGGGGTGCGACGCGATCGTGATGGGCGCCGATCCCGACCGCAACCGCGTGGCCGGCGACTTCATGTGGACCCAGGAGCCCCAGCGGGTCCGCCGCAAGGCCAAGAAGATTCCGGTGTTCCTAGTCCTCGAAGACGATTAGAGGCCGGCTGCGCCGGCATCCATGGGGCCGTTCCGCTGGGCATCGCCGGATGTGGCGCGGTAGGCCCGTAAGGCGAGGCATGGATGCCGAGCGGGCCGTCGCCGCGACCCCAGCGGGCGCGATCCCTGACAGGACGGGGCACATGGCCCCACGGACGCCGGCGAAGCCGGCCCCTAACCCCCGCGCGCGGCCGCCGGACGCCCGTGTAGCCGCGCGAGCTTGATCGCCAGCTCGAGCGACAGCAGGTCGTCCTCGTCGAGCTTCAGCCCGGTCAGCTCCTCGATCCGCCCGAGCCGCTGGCGGAGCGTGTTCGGGTGGATGAACAGCTCGCGCGCTGACTCGATCACGCTCCGCCGCTCGGCGAGATACCGCTCGAGCGTGTCGAGCAGTGACGTGCGCCGCTTGGCGTCGTATGCGATCAGGCGATCGACCGCGGCCCGCATCCGGTCGTGCGGGGCGTTCTCGGCGGCGATGTGCACGAGGTACCGGTATGCGCCTACCTCGGCGTACCCGATCGCGCCGCCGTCGCCGAGCAGCGCACGCCCGATCATCGTCGCGTCGAGCGCCTGACGGTAGGCCCGCGCCGAGTCGGCCGGCGACTCGTGGAGCTCGCTCAGCCCGACCGCGGCGCCCCGGCGCCGGCCGAGCTCTCGGCACGCCCGCACCAGCTCCTCGATCCGCTGGGGACCGCGCGCTCCTAGCGACAGCACCGCGCGGACCGGGCCCGGCCCCGCCTCGACCGCGGTCCGAGGCGCGAGCTCCGCCAGGTCGCGCCCGAGCACGTCGGCGGTCGCCCGCCACTCGCCCGAGCCGTGTTCGTGGCCGGCGGCCGGCTCGGCGCACAGCATCAGGTACGGCCGCGACAGATCGCAGCGCACCTCCGCGGCCTTCGTTGCCGCGAACGTCGTCGCCCCCGCGGCGAGCGCCTCGAACAGGTCCTTGACGATATTCGCGTTGGTCAGGCCCTCGATCAGCTCGGACCGTTTGATCGCGATCGCGGCCAGGTGGGCGATCGCGCGCGCCGTCTCGGTGTCCTCGCCGGTGAATGGCCGCCGCGGCGGCGCGCCGGCGCACAGCAGCCCAAGCCGCTCGCCGCCTGAGATGAGAGGCGTCACGAGCAGGTCCGCGACTTCCAGCGCCGGCCACAGCGTCCGCGCCGGCGGCCTCGAAGCGCTTGCGTCGAAGGCCGCCAGCAGCAGCGCGGTCGCCGACAGGGCCTCGGGCTCGGCGGTCGACTCCGGCGCGGACGACAGCAGCTGAAGCCCACTCCCGTCCCGGTCGAGGCGATACAGCTGGCACACCTCGGCCCCCAGCAGGCGCCGCATCCCCCGCGTGACCGCGCGCCCGATCTCGCCCGACTCGCCTGCCGTCGCGACCTCCTGCGCGAGGCCCGACAGGCTGGTCAGGGCGTCGACCCGGCGCCGCTGCTGGTCGTACAGCTGCGCGTTCTCGATCGCGCCCGACACGAGCGAGGCGATGTGGACCAGCAACTTGAGCGTGTCCTCGGTGAACTCGCGCGGCGCCTCGGTGTGGAGCACGATCACACCGATCGTCTCGCTCGCGCGCGAGACGATCGGGACCGCGACCATCGACTGGAACCGCTCCTCCTCGAGGATCGGAATGAACTTCATCCGCGGGTCCGCCATCGCGTTGTCGCGGATGAACTCGGGCTGACGGTGGCGCGCCACCCATCCCGTCAGCCCCTCGTCGAGCCGCATCTGCACGACGCCGACCGCGGCTGCGTATACCGGCGAAGCGGCCCGGATCGTCAGCACGCCGCCCTCGAGCAGATAGATGAAGCAGGCGTGGCAGTCGGTGGCCTCGGTCGCCAGATCGACGATCCCCTGCAGCATCGGCCCGAGCTCGATCGACGAGCCGACGAGGTTGATCACCCGGTAGAGGGTGCGGTTCTCTTCGCGAAGCCCGTGGGCCTCAGAGGTAGCCGTCAGGAAAGGCCTCCCGTCGTATGTGCGAAGCGCACATCCTAGACCCCGATACCCAGTGCCGGTGGCCATTGCCGGATACCGGTGCCTGGGGATATACCTCGCACATGGCTATCTCCACTGAGCATCCCGCAGAGGTCGCGCCGCAAGTGAGCGACGCCGACGACGTCCGGCGAGTCATCAGCGAGCGGCAGATCGAATTTCTGTTCGCTCAGTTCGTCGACATGCACGGCAAACCGAGCGCCAAGCTCGTACCGGCGCACCACATCGACGACCTGCTCACCGATGGAGCGGGCTTCGCCGGGTTCGCCGCCGGCGACATCGGGCAGGGCCCGCACGATCCGGACATGATCGCGATTCCCGATCCGAAGACACTGACGATCCTGCCGTGGCGGCCCAACGTGGCGCGGTTTGCGTGCGATGTGACGGTCGAGGGTGAGCCATGGCCGTTCTGTCCGCGGACGATCCTGCGCAATCAGCTCGCGCGTGCGAAGGAGCTCGGGTTCGAGCTGAAGATGGGCGCCGAGCTCGAGTACTTCATCGTGCGCCGGCGCGACGACGGCACGATCGAGGTAGCCGACCAGCTCGACACGCTCGACCTGCCCTGCTACGACATGCGCGCGCTGACCCGGAACCTCGACTTCGTCTCGCAGGTCTCAAAGGCGGTGACCGGGCTCGGATGGGACAACTACGCGACCGATCACGAGGACGCCAACGGCCAGTTCGAGCAGAACTTCCAGTACGACGACGCGCTGACCACGTGCGACCGCGCTGTGTTCTACCGCTACATGGTCGAGTCGCTGGCGCAGCAGCAGGGGCTGATCGCGACATTCATGCCCAAACCGTTCGCCCACCTGACCGGCAACGGCTGCCATTTCCACGTCAGCCTGTGGTCGAACGGCGAGAACGTATTCGAGCGCGATCCCGCCGACGACCCTCGCGGTCTCGGGCTGTCCGAGCTGGCCTACCAGTTCATCGGCGGCCTGAAAGCCAACGCCAAGGCGTATATCGCCGTCACCGCGCCGACCGTCAACTCGTACAAGCGGCTGGTGATAGGCGCGCCGACCAGCGGCGCGACGTGGGCGCCTGCGTACATCAGCTACGGCTACAACAACCGCACGCAGATGCTCCGCATCCCGGACGCCGGGCGGATCGAGGACCGGACCGTCGACGGTTCGTGCAACCCGTATCTCGGGGCGACCGCGATGCTGGCCGCGGGCCTCGACGGCATCGAGCGCGGCCTCGACCCAGGCGCGCCGAACTCGGCCAACCTGTACGAATACAGCGAGGCCGAGCGCGCTGAGCACGGGATCGACGTGCTCCCGGCGAACCTGCTCGACGCCGTACGCGAGCTCGAGAAGAACGACGTGCTCCGCGCGGCGCTCGGCAAGACCCGCGACGGCGACTACGTCGACTACTACGCGAAGGTCAAGCGGGGTGAGTGGCAGGCCGCGCACGAGCAGATCACCCAGTGGGAGCTCGACCGCTACCTGCAGCTGTTCTAGCAGTAATAGGACCCGCCCGCCCGTTAGCGCGAGCGGCCGCTGGGCCTCCAGCGGCCGCTCCGCGTCACGCCGCGCGCGGGAGAATTCCGCCGTCGGACGTCAGCGCCTCGCAGAAGAGCTCGACAACGTCGGGATCGAATTGAGTGCCGGCACAGCGACGAAGCTCGCTCACCGCACTGGCCACGTCCATCGCCTCGCGGTAGGGGCGGTCGGTCGTCATCGCGTCGAACGCGTCGCACACCGCGATGATCCGCGAGCCGAGGGGGATCTCCCGGCGTACGAGCCCGTCGGGATAGCCCGTCCCGTCGTAGTTCTCGTGGCTCGAGCGGACGAGCCTCGCGACGCGCGCGAGATCGGGCGCGGCGCCGATGATCTTCTCGCCGATCAGCGTGTGCTTGCGAATCGAAGCCCACTCCCGCTCATCCAGCGCCGCCGGCTTGTCGAGGATCGCGTCCGACACCGCCACCTTCCCGACATCGTGGAGCTCGGCGGCCTGGCGGATCGTCTCGACCTCGTCGAGCGGGAGCGAGAACGCGGTGGCCACGGCCGCGGCCAGCTCAGCGACATCGTGGCCGTGCGCGCCGAGATCGCGGTTTCGCTCGGCAACGGCGCTGAGCAGCACGTCCGTGGACTGTTGCGCCGCCGAGACGCGGCCGATCCGCTTCGCGGCGTACATCCGCTGGTCGGCGATCGTAAGCGCCGTGCTGGTGTCCTGCGCTTCGGTGGGCAGCAGTGCGGCCCCGTGCGAGCACCCGATCGTGAAGCCGTCGCCCTCCTCGAACAGCGCCGCGGCCGCGGCCTCGACGTGCGCGTCCGAGTCACCAGCGGGAGCGTCGATCAGCGCGCAGAACTCATCGCCTCCGATTCGGTAGACCCGACCGGTGTCGCCGAGGTGCGACTCGAGCTTGACGCCAAGGCGACGCAGCAACGCGTCGCCGGACGGGTGGCCGAAGACGTCGTTGTATTGCTTGAAGCCGTCGAGGTCGAACAGCACTAGCGTGAACGGGAATTCCTCACGCGCGAGCGCCAGCCGTCGCTCTAGATCGGCGAGGAGCGCGCGCCGGTTCCCGAGTCCCGTGAGCGCATCCGCCAGCGCCTCGTCCTGGCTCGCGCGGAGCAGGCGTGCGTTGTCTCGCCACGTCAGCACGAGACGCCCCATCACCACCGACAGCGACCCCGTCGCGAGCACGATCGCGGTGACGCCAACCGGGTCGAAGCTCGACCAGACGAGAATCACGATCGCGACGCACGCGAAGGCCACGGGCATCACAATCCCGCGCCTGCTGATCCGACCCGGGATGGCCAGCGACGCGGGGCGCGGCACCCATGCCGCCCACGCGGCGAGGACCGGCGCCCAGTACCAGAGCGCGTTGTACCAGTCGTTCTGCGTGTAGGTGCCCGTGGCGTCGGCCACTACGTACACGCTGTCGGCGATCCAGAACGCCAGCACCGACGCGGCGAGCAGGACCCAGGTCCGGTTGAGTCGCCAGTTCCCGAGCGCGGTCGCGCCGACGATCAGCCCGAGCAGCAGCAGGTCGAAGATCGGATACGCGAGGTTGGTGGCGACCGCGAGGCCTCCCCCGTCGGCGTGGGCGACGACCGGCTGGACCACGAGCGCCGCGCCGAGGGCGCCGACCGCGAGCGTGGCGGCGGCCGAGTCAGCCGCGAGCGCCTTTGGCACGCTGGACATGCGCTGCCGCATCAGCGACAGGATGCCGGCGAACGCGAACGGACAGAACGACAGGTAGCCGGCATCGGCCAGGGACGGGACCGGCGGGTTGGCGAGGTTCCCGAGCGCGAACGTCCAGTAGATGTCGCCCGAGGCCCAGCACAGCGCTCCGATCCCGATCAGCGCCCATCCGCGCTCGCCCGTGAGGCCCCGCCAGATCAGCAGCGCCGCGGCGATCAGGAACACGACGTCGGGCGCAATCCCGGTGAACGGGACCACGTTCAGCAGCCCCGGGAACACGATGAAGGCGAGCATGTAGATGACCGCCCAGATGCCGAGCAGCGCCAGCACGCACAGCGCGGGTCGCGGCGTCGTCGAGCGCCCCGACGGACCTCCTCGCCGGGCATCGCTGACCAACGGCGAGCAGCTCCCTGACATCAGCGGGAAGAATCGTCCAAACGCGGGAGCCCCATGAGTCGCGGGGCGTCAGATTCGACGAGTCTCTGACGGTTACGCCCGGCGATCCCGGCTGCGCGCCACCGCCAGCAGCGCCAGAAGGTCATACGCGATCGCCGCGGCGTTGAGCGCCGTGATCTGCCCCGGCGAGTCGTACGCCGGCGCGACCTCGACCACGTCGAATCCGGTGAACGACATGCCGGCCAGCGCGCGCAGGAACGCGAGCGCCTCGCGCGGCTGCAGGCCCGCCACCTCGGGCGTTCCCGTACCCGGTGCCGAGGCCGGGTCGAGCACGTCGATGTCGAACGACAAGTACGCCGGCCCGTCGCCGACGCGCGCGCGAACGCGGTCTCCGTACTGGTCGGGGGTCATCGACACCAAGTCTGGCCCAGGGATCAGCTCGAACCCGAGCTCACGCGGGACCTCCGTGTCTTCGGGCCCGTACAACGGCCCGCGCATACCCGCCAGCAGCGAGCGGGCCGGATCCAACAGCCCCTCCTCGACCGCGCGGCGGAACGGGGTCCCGTGGAAATAGCGCTCGCCGTAGTACTGATCCCAGGTGTCGGCGTGGGCGTCGAGCAGCACGAGCGCCACCGGGCCGTGCACGGCGTGCTGGGCGCGCAGTTCGCCGAGCACGATCGAGTGATCGCCGCCGAGCACCAGCGGGACGATGCCGGCGGTGATCAACGGCCGGAGCTGCTCGTCGATCTGCTCGGTGGTCCGGAGCGCGTTTCCCGGCGTGACGTTGAGGTCGCCGCCGTCGACCAGCGACAGCGTGCCGAACACGTCGACGTCGAGCACCGGGTGATACGGACGCAGGAGCATCGACGAGGCGCGAATCGCCTCGGGACCGAAGCGAGCCCCGCTCCGGAAGCTCGTTGCGGTGTCGAACGGCACCCCGATCACCGCGGCGTCGACGTCGTCGCGGGGCAGGTTGACGTGCGGCAGCCGCGCGAACGTGCGCACACCCGTGTAGCGCGGCGCGAGGGTCGCGTCCGGGGGCCCGAAGTGCGTCACTCGAGCAGCTCGGAGTCGTACTCTTCGAAAATCGCCGCGTAGTCGGTGCGGCCGCCGGAGTGGAGCGCCTGCACCAGCTCGTAGATCCGGGGCGTCATCACGAGCAGATAGCGCGCCGCCTCGGAGGTCGCGTTCCAGAACGAGTGCCTTACGCCGCGCGCGACGAGGATCGACTCGCCGGCGGGGACCTCGTGCTGCTCGTCGTCGATCTGGAAACCGAGCTTGCCGCCGAGCACGATCCACGCCTCGTCGTCGGACCGGTGCAGGTGCAGTCCCGCGATCGGACGTCCGGGATGCGTGCCCGGATCGCTCCAGTCCGCGACGACGAACGACTCGCTGATGATCACGCCGCAAGCCTATTGGGAAGAAACCACCAGCATGCTGAAGAAACTTCCCGAGCGGGGGCGCGGGCGCGGTCGGTCAGCCGGGGCCGAACCGCCGCAACGCCGTCGACGACGCCGGCCGGCTGGCCGCCACCAGCGACCCGACCGTCTGCGGCGCCACCGTGTCGAGCAGACTCGCGAGCGCGATGAACGCCTTCGCGGTGGTGAGCGCATCGCCGAGCGCGTGGTGGGGCGTCTCGGCCGGCTGACGGAGCACGGTGGCGAGCCTTCCGAGCGAGATCCCCTCGGGGGCGGCGCCGTCGCGGTGGCGCAGCCACGCCCGCCCCAGCGCCTCGGTGTCCGCGACCTCCGGCAACCGAACCCGCCGGCGGCCGAACAGGCGCTCGAGGAAGCTCCGCTCGATCGCGGCGGTGTGAAACACGGGGATGCGCCCGGTCAGCAGCTCGAGGATCCGGTCCATCGCCTCCTCGAGCGGCGGCGCGTCGGCGAGGTCGGGGACGCGCAGCTTATGCACCAGCACGGCCCCGGTCTGCGACCGCCGCGTTGTGTTCACGAGCGTGTACATACCTCCGCCGAGGACGATGCGGCCGTGTTCGATCGGCACCGCCCCGACCGAGATGATGTCCTCGCTCCGCGGATCGAGGCCGGTCATCTCGAGGTCGAGCGCGCACCAGCGGGCCTCTCGCCACGGCGTCTCATCGGACGGTCGCTCAGCCTGCGCGAACTCGGCCGCCACGCCCTCGGGGGACCGCCGCAGCTTCACCCGCGAAGCCTCCGCTGCACCGAGGTCACCGCCCGGAACACATCCCGCAGGTAATCGCGCATCAGCGGGCTGATCTCGGCGGGTTCGATCTCGTCGTCGGGCGGCTGGCCGGCGCCGATCCGGCCCATGTGATGGCCGATCCGGAGCTCGAGCGCCAGGTCGAACGCGTCCGCGAGCGTCCGCGCCTCGCCTTCACTCAGCGCTCCACCATGCCCGGCCGCCAGCAGCCGTTCCGGCGTCGAACCCTCGAACACGCCCGCGGCCGCCGATCCCCAGCGAGCGAGCTCGACGATCGGCGCGACCGCGGCCACGCGGATGTCCAGCCGGTCGCTGTGCGTGCCGTCCGCCTCGAGCACCGAGTCGGCGTCGAAGCCCGTCGGCGGCACCGCCGCCAGCGCCCGGCGCGCCAGCGCCGCGACAACCTCCTCCCGGATCGCGCCCTCGGGCTCCGGTAGCGGATCGATCGGTGTCCCCCACAGCGCCCGGCGTTCGATCAGAACCGACAGCTCGAGCTCGTCGTCCCCGCCGGGGTGGTTCCACTCGTCACTGCTCCGCGCGACGATCTCACCTGGAAAGCCGCACGCTCGGAGCACATCCGTCACCGACCGGGTCCACTCGGCGGGCGGCTGCTCGTGACATACGACGGCGCCACGGGCGATTGACGCGGGGGTCAGCTCCCGTCGCGCCTGCGCCCCGACCGCGACCCACACGACCCCTTCCCCCGGCGCAGGCTCAACCAGCTCGAGCGCGCGCGTGGTCAGCGCGTCGACGAGCGCCGATACCACCCGGACCACCTCGGGCGCGCGCAGGCGTGCCGCGAGGAGATCCGCCACAACCGCCGGCAGCCCGCGCGCCACCGTGGCGAGATCCTCCGGCGACGAGGCGCGCGAGATCGACCGCCGTGCCCCGAACCACGACCGCGACTGCGCCGGGAACAGGTCGGCGTCCTCGATCACCCCGACGAGCTGCCCGCCCTCGGACACGATCGGCGCGTGTCGGATCCCGCGCTCCAGCAACTCGAACAGCACCTCGCCGCCGAGCCGGTCGGGCGTGACCGTGAACACCGGCACGGTCATGACCGTCGACACCGGTGCGCTGAGCGGCAGCCCCGCCGCGACGATCTTGGTGCGGATGTCGCGGTCGGTGACGATCCCGAAGCCGCCGCCCCGGAGATTGACGATCGCCGAGCTTGCGCCGGCCTCGGTCATCCGCCGTGCGACCTCCCGGATGCTCTCCATCGGTTCGCAGCGCACGGTGGGCGAGCGAAGCATCCTGGTCACCGGCCGGTGATTCGGTGGCGCCGCCGAAATCTCAATCTCGCGCCGATTGACGCGGTCTAGCAGCGGCCGCGCGACGGTCACCGGGATCCGGTAGGAGAGTGTGTCCTCGGCCGCCCGGGCCTCGAATCCGGGAGGGAGCCCCGACAGCATCGCGGCGTGACCGAATGTGTCGCCCGGCCCGAGCATGTCGAGCAGACGGCCGTCGTGGATGATGTCGACCGCGCCCGAGTGGATCACGCGCAGGAACGTGACCGGCCCGCCGTCCTCGGTGAGGATCGGCGCGCCCGCCACGTAGAACTCGAGCTCGGTCTGGGCCGCAAGCTCGCCGAGCTCCTCGGGCGCCAGCACGTCGAACGGGGCACGCTCCGCCAGGAAACGCGCGATCTCGCTCAGCGCCGCGTCCAGCGTGACCTCCTCGAAGGAGAGGTAGACATCTACCTCACCGAGACTACGACAGCAGCCCTAGCCGCTGCGCGCGCTGCACCGCCTCGGTCCGATTGCGCACCTCGAGCTTGCGGTACACCGCGCTCGTGTGCTCCTTGACAGTGTGCTTGGACAGATGCAGCTGCTCGCCGATCTCGGGGTTGGTGGCGCCGGACGCCATCAGATTCAAAACGTCCCGCTCGCGGTCGGACAGCCCGAGCGCGACCGGTCGGTCTTGGTGGTCGAACACCGTCTTGCCGAGGCCGACGAGACGGACCGCGCTGGCGATCTTCCGGGCCGGCCAATCCTTGTAGGCGAACCCCGACGCGCCGGCGGCCCGCGCGGCGTGCGGCGAGATCTCGCCGGCGCCGGAAAACAGCAGCACGCGCGTGAGCGGCTCGGCCTGGCGCAGCTGCTCGCAGATCTCGGCGCCCGACTCCTCGCCGATAAAAAGGTCGACGAGCGCCACGTGCGGGCGGTAGCGCGTGACCAGCGCGAGCGCCTCCTCGCCGGAGTGTGCGCTCAGGCAGCGGTCGACCCACGGCTGCTGGGTCAGCATCAGGCGGATCCCCCAGTGCACGACATCGTGATCGTCGACCACGAGCACGCTGAGCTTCTCGGGACTCCGCAGCGCCGAGTCGGAGGTCATCTGGAGCCACTCCGCCGCGCCCTGTCAGAGCTCATCGGGAACCACCAGCCGAACCTGCCAGGTGCCTGGCTCGCGCTGGCCGAATTCGACGACCCCGCCGAACTGCAGGGCCTCCATCGCGGCCAGCCGCAGCCCCATCCCGGCGCGGTGCCCGCTCCCGGTGACGCCGTCGTTAGCCACCTCGAGCACGAACGTGCCGTCGACGCGCCCGATTCGGACGGTCACGTGGGTGGGATTAGCGTGCTTGTGCGCGTTGCGGACGGCCTCGGCCAGCACCGACTGGGCCAGCGGCTCGAGCGCGCGCGGGACGTCACCCTCGCCTCCGGAGAGGAGCGTCACCCCCAGGTCCGGGTGTACTCGCGCGAGTCGCTCGACCTCGGCGACGAACGTGGTCTGCGTCGCCCGCGGCGCGCGGCCCAGCGGACGCTGGAGCGCGGTGCGCAGATCAGACAGCGCCTCCTGAGTCTCCGTCGCACACCGCTGTCGAGCCTCGGCCGGCAGATCGCCGTCCCCGTCGAGGGCCATCGAGACGCCGAACAGCCGCTGGATCACGACTTCGTGGATGTCGCGCGCGAGATCGATCCGCTGCTCCAGCTGTGCAGCCTCCTCGGCCTGCTTGGCCACGACCCGCGCGACCGAGGCGAGCGCCGCGGCCTTGCCGAGCGTCCACAGCAGGTACCGCTCGGAGGCATCGAGCGGCGGCTCGCTCAGCAGCCGGTCGGCAAAGATCACGCCCAGGGCACGGCCCGCCGCCGCCATCGGCGCGCACACCAGCCGGACGGGCTCGGGGAACACGTTCGCGTACTCCTCGGGGAATTGGCCGGTCATGTCCCCCTGGATCTCGATCACCCGGTCCTCGCGCAGCGACTGGGCCGCGATCGGCGCCGACTCGACGGTCACGTGGGCGCTGGCGAACTGCTCGAGGCTGAGGCCGTGCGCGCCCGCCGCGCGCACGCGCCGGACCCCGCTGTCGTAGCGGAAGATCACGGCCCGTCGCATCCGCGCCAGCCGGCACACCGCGTCGCACAGGCGGTCATAGAACCCGCCGCCGTTCGACGCGGCGTCTTCGGACTGCGACAGCACCTCGACGAACAACTCGAGCGCGTCGATCCCGACCTCGGAACGCGGACTCAGAGCGAGTCCATCAGCGCGAACCGCAGCGCCTGCTGCGGTTCCAGGTACACCCGCCAGTTCTCCTCGCAGCGTGGGCATCGGCATTCGACGGACGGATCGTATCCGTCAAGGGCCGCATGCCATTCGATTTCGTCGCTGCGCAGGCAGATCGGACAGGCAAGCGATGCGATCACGAGCGCGTCGGGATCGTCGGTCCGGAACCTGGCCGTGTCGGCGAGCATGACCACCATTCGAGGATCCTCGCGGCCCTACCGCCGTGCAACCGGGCGCGGGGGGTCAACCCCCCGGCTGGGGGGAGCCGCCGGATCAGACGCCGGCGTATGCCGCCGCCGCTTCGACCCGCGGGATCTGATGCTTGCCCCAGCGGCTCCAGGTGGCGTAATCGAGCAGGCGGCTCATGTACTCGCGCAGCGGCGCGACGTTGATCCCGGCTGGCTGCAGCTGCGCGCGCGTGAACACGTCGTCGAAAGTCGTCGTCACCGAGAAGTACGGGAAGTACATGGCCCCTTCCTCGATCATCGATCGAGCGACTCCGTGGTCGGCGGACAAAAATTCGGCCGGTGGCAGCAGCCTTGGCGGCGGTTGCTGGAAATAACCGCTGGCGAGCTCGGCGATTTCGGCGATCGAGCTCGCCTCCGCGCCGGCGGTGAGGTGATATGTCTGTCGGATCCCGCCGGCCTCGCACAGCGCGTAAATGCCGTCGGCCACGTAGTCAATCGAGACGACGTCGACCGGTGCGGACGGAATCGCCGGCACCGCCGGAAACAGTCCGCGCGAAAGAGCCCGCAGCGGCCAGTAGAGGACGTTGAACGCGGACGTCCAGCCGCTGTTGCGGTCGCCCACGACGATGCTCGGGCGCAGGATCGTGTACGGCAGGCCGCGATGCGAGCGCACGAGCCGCTCGGACTCGAACTTTGACTGCTCGTAGGAGTTGTTGAAGCCCTGCCCCACGTCCAGGTCGCACTCGTAGAAGCGGCCGGCATGGGTGCCGGCGACGAACGCGGTGGAAACCTGGGCGTACCGCTCGAGCACGCCGAGCTCCTGAGCCCGCCCGGCGAGCTCGAGCATCCGGCGTGTTCCCTCGACGTTGACCGAGCGCGCCTCCGCGAGCGACATACCGAACGACACCGAGGCGGCGCAGTGGACGATCATCGTCGCCTCCCCGGCCACCCAATCCCAATGCGCGGGGTCCAGGCCGAGACGCGGCGCCGTGAGGTCGCCGGCGATCGCCGTGACTCGGTCCGCGTAGCGGCCGGCCTGGTACCCGAACAGGTTCGCGAGCACGTCGTCGATCCGCTCCCGCGCCGCCTCTTCGCTGCCGGCACGTACGATCGTGAGCACGGGTCGCTCGGTCCGCTCCAGGTAGCGGGCCAGCAGCTCCATCCCGACGAACCCGGTTCCGCCCGTGAGGAGCACGGCGCCATCGGACCGAGTCATTCGTCACGCTCCATCGCCAGCGACCGGAGCGCCCACGTCAGGCGCGAGCGCGTCTCAGCGGGGGTGATCAGCTCGTCGATGTGACCGCCGGCGGCCGCGACGCGGGGGCACAGGTTGGTCTCGGCGTACCGCGCGGCGAGGTCGTCGCGGGCCGCATTGGGATCGGCGGCCGCCTCGAGCTCGCGACGGTTGATGATCCCGACCGCGGATCGGGCCGCCATCACGCCGATCTCGGCATTCGGCCACGCGAACACGTAGTCGGCGCCCAGGTCCTTGGAGTTCATCGTGATGTAGGCGCCGCCGAACGCCTTGCGCAGGATCAGCGTCACCCGGGGCACGTCGGCCGACGCGAATGCGTGCACGAACTCGGCGCCGAAACGGATCACGCCGAGCGACTCCTGCTTCGTACCCGGCATGTACCCGGGGGTGTCGACAAGCACGACCAGCGGGATGCCGAACGCGTTGCACTTGTTGACGAACCGCGCGCCCTTCTGCGCGGCGTCTGAGTCGATGATTCCGCCGAGGTACCGCGGCTGGTTCGCGACGATACCCACGGTGTGGCCGTCGAGCCGCGCGAACCCCGTAACGAGGTTGCGCGCCCAGCCGGCCGACACCTCGAGCATCTCGCCGCCGTCAACGATCGCGCGAGCCACGTCGCGCACGTCGTAGACGCTGCGCCCTTCGGCGGGCACGGAATCGGACGGGTCGTGCCCGAGCGGCGGTCGCGCCGGCGACACCGGGGGCCGCGCGTCGCGGTGGCGGGGAAGGTAACCGAGCAGCTCACGCGCCAGGTAGGCGGCGTTCATGTCCGTAGGAGCGACGAAGTGGCAGACGCCGTTGCGCTCGTGGACACGGGTACCGCCGAGCTGATCGGCGGTGACCTCCTCGCCGAGCGCGTCGCGGACGACGCCCGGCCCGGTGAGGAACAGGCTCGACTGCTCGGTCATCACGACCCAGTCGGTCAGCGCCGGCGAGTACGCGCCGCCGCCGGCGGACAGGCCGGTGATGATCGAGACCTGGGGGACGCGGCCCGACAGCTTGACGATCCGGTGGAAGATCCGCCCGTAGCCGCCGAGCGCGGCGACGCCCTCCTGCATCCGGGCACCACCCGAAGACACGAAGCCGACAACCGGTGCCTTTGCTTTGTCGGCCAGCTCCAGCACGCGCACGATTGAGTTCGCGTGCTGTTCTCCGAGTGATCCGCCGGCGAAGCTCGAGTCCTGCGCGTAGCAGAACACCGGCCGTCCGTCGATCATCCCGGCGCCGGCGACGACGCCGTCACCCGCGCGCGCCTTCTCGCCCATTGCGCCCGAGATGACCTCGGAGCGGATCAGCTCAAGCGTGCCCGGATCGCACAGCGTCTCGAGTCGCTCGAACGGATCGAGGGTTGCCTCAGCGCGTGGCGCGAGCGTGACGCTCATGACGCACCCCCGATGCACAGAACGGCGTTGTGGCCGCCGAACCCGAACGAGTTCGAGAGCGCTACCAGGGCGGGTGGGGATCCATTTCCATTGCCGTTGACCACGAGCGGTCGTGGGCCGTCGGGCACGTAGTCGAGGTCGAGGCCCTCGTCTGGGACCTCGTAATTGAGCGTCGGCGGCGCCACCCGAGCGTTCAGCGCCAGCACGGTGGCGATCGCCTCGACCGCGCCGGCGGCGCCGAGGAGGTGGCCGATCGCCGACTTCGTCGACGAGACGGGGATGTCGTAGGCCCGCTCCCCGAGCGCGAGCTTGATCGCCTCGGTCTCGGAGCGGTCGTTGAGCGGCGTCGAGGTCCCGTGGGCGTTGATGTAGTTGATGTCCTCGGGCGTCACCTCGGCATCCCTCATCGCGCGGGTGATCGCCAGCGACGCCGGCCGACCCGTGGGCTCGGGCGCCGTCAGATGATGGGCGTCGGCGGTCGACGCGTACCCGAGCACCTCGCCGAGCACGGTCGCGCCGCGCGCGGTCGCGAGCTCCTCGGACTCGAGCACGAGCACTCCCGCTCCCTCCCCCATTACGAAGCCGTCGCGCCGAGCGTCGAACGGCCGCGAAATCCCAGTCGGCGAGGTCGCCTCCATCGAAGCGAACGCGGCCTTCGCGAGCGGAGTGAGCGTCGCCTCGGCGCCGCCCGCGACGACCGCCCGGGCCTCTCCAGATCTGATCATCCGGGCGGCCTCACCGATCGCATGGGTGCCCGAGGCGCACGCCGACATCACGCCGAAGACGGGCCCGCGGATCCCGTGGCGCATCGCCACCAGACCGGCGGCGGCGTTGCCCATGATCAGCGGGATCGCCAGCGGCGAGACGCGCTCGGGACCACGGTCGCGAAGCACCTCACACTGGCTCTCGAACGTCCACATGCCGCCGATGCCCGAGCCGATCACGCACCCGACGTCGACCGATTCGACGGCCGGGTTCTCGACGTCCCATCCGGCCTCGGCGACGGCCTGCGAGCTCGCAGCGATCGCGAGCTGGGCGAAGCGGTCGCTGCGCCGCGCCTCCTTGACCGTCATGAACTCGGTCGGATCAAAGTCGCTGCAGGCGCCGAGGCCGTCCTCGATGCCCGAGTGGCCGGCGTTCCAGCCGTCGAGCAGCTCCTGCGCGCCGACGCCGAGCGGCGTCACGGCGCCGACGCCTGTGATCAGCACGCGGCTCATGCGACACCCCACTCGACCACGGTGGCGCCCCACGTGAAGCCGGCGCCGAAGGCGCCCAGAAGAACCCGGTGCCCGGGCTTCAACCGGCCGGCGCTCTCGACATAGGCGAGCGCGAGCGGCAGCGTCGCGGCTGACGTGTTGCCGTAATCGGAGATGCAGTCAACGACTCGGTCAGCCGGCAGGCTCAGCCGTTCGCCGACAGCGCTCAGGATCCGTCCGTTCGCCTGGTGGTAGACGAACAGGTCGATGTCGTCGAGCCGGGCGCCGGCGGCGCGGACGGCCTGGACCGTCGAGAGCGACAGACGCGCGACGGCCTCGCGGAAAGTCTCGTGCCCGCGCATGCGGATCACGCCTTCCGCGCGCGGGACCTTGATGTGGTCGGCGCCGGCGCCGTCGGCGCCGAGCACGATCGGGCCGATCCGGCTCGCCTCGCTGGTCGCCTGGAGCACCACCGCTCCGGCGCCGTCGGCGAACACGGCCGCGGTTGTGCGGTCCTCCGGATCGAGGATCCGGGACATGAGGTCGGCGCCGATCACGACCACGCACTGCGCTCGACCCGCCTCAATCTGCCCGGTGCCGACCGCCAGCGCGGACAGAAAGCCGGTGCAGGCGGCGCCGATGTCGAACGCGCCGGCGCGCACGGCGCCGAGCTCGTGGGCGACGAGCGGGGCGGCGTTCGGCATCACGTCGTCCGGAGTCGTGGTCGCGACCAGCACGAGGTCGACCTGCTCAGGGGAGACGGCGGCATGCCTGAGCGCTGCGGCGGCGGCGTTGGTCGCGTGTGTCGAGAGCCGTTCGGTCGGCTCGGCGATACGACGGGCGCGGATCCCGGTCCGGCGGACGATCCACTCGTCGCTGACGCCGATCCGGGCCGCGATCTCGCAGTTGGGGATGACCCTCTGTGGCAGGCTCGCGCCGACGGACGCGATCGCGGCGCCCACGGGAAGAGCGGGGACGATCGTGTGCTCCGCCACGATGTCGCGCTGAACCGTTGGCAGCGTCGTGCTCATAGGCGACACGTTCTCCAAACCGGTGTGCGATTCCAACCGCAACACGCCCGAAACCCCCTACGCGGGGGGTTCCGCGGGGGCGGCGTAACACGGCCTTCTTATTCGGGTAGCGCGACGTTCACGTGGCGCGCATGACCTCGGCGAGGCGGGCGGGCTGGTCGAGCGGTATCAGCGTGTAGCTGTCGGCGATCTCGACCAGCCGTCCTTGCGGGATGCTCGATCGCGTCCGCTACCGCACCGATCCCGACTGGTACGAGTACCGGCTGACCGAACGGGCGCTTGACCTGTATCCGGTGATCGTCGGTCTGATGCGCTGGGCCGAGCGCCATCTCGCCACGGACGATGGCCCCGCCCCGCTCGAGCTGATCCACCGGTCGTGCGGCAACCCAGCCGATCCGTACCTCGCCTGCTCGTACTGCCACGAGCCACTGACGGCGCGCGACATCGCCGCGATCCAGCCCGGAGCCGCCGGCGACGGGTGAGGCGACCCGCGGGCGGGCGCCTCACCCACCTGTCAACAGCTACGCCTGCGCGACCTGCTGGCGGCCGGTGGCCATCGGCCCGGTGCGATCCCAGACCGGCCGCACCTCTACCGATCCGCCGAAACCAACTGCCGGTAGACGAGAGGCGTGATCGAGCGCCGTGTCGAGATCAGGGCAGTCGATCAGGTAGTAGCCGGCCAGAACTTCCTTGGTCTCGGCGAACGGCCCGTCGGTGAACTGGGTCTGCCCGTCGCGCTCGCGCACCGTGGTCGCGGTGTCAGCACGCTCGAGCGCGTCGCCGCCGACCAACACGCCGGCGTCCTGCAGACTCTGTGTGTAGGTGTCGTAGCGAGACCCGATCTCCCGCATCTGCTCGGGAGTGGGCTCGCTGTCCGCCGGGTTGTAGATCAACAGCATGTACTGGGGCATCACGCCTCCTCAGGTCGGATGGCCGCTCGTCTATTTTTGCGGCTTCAACCGTATGACGGACGAGCGTGCCGCGTTTCGACACGCCCGTCCATCAATTGGTTTCGCGGGCGGGGCTACCTGCCGCCGATCCCGGGAAGGACCTGCGTGCCCTCGATCCGGACCGCCTGGAGAGCGCGAGGATCGAGCCCGAGCAGGCTCAGGACCGTGGGCGCCACCTGGGTGGTCTCGACCCACCGGCCGGACGTACCGGGCCGGACGACGCCCGGGGCGTAGACGACGAGCGGCACGTCCCGGTCGCCCGCGTTGTCCCCGCCGTGCTCGGCGATCTTCGAGCCGGTCGTGTAGATCGTGCCGACCTGCGAGATGCCAAACACGTCCGGGTGGTGCGGGTCGGAGTTCCGGACGCCGAAGAACCGCGCCGACTGCTGGCCGGCGAAGATCCTCTTTAGGCCGGAGTGCTGGACGGTGATCGTCTGACCGGCGTAGTTCACCGCGGGGGCGGTATGCGTCCACAGGTAGTTCTTGACGAAGTCAGCCGCCGCCTGTGAGCGGTCCGACAACCACCACAGCAGCCCGTCGTCGTCGGCCTCTTGCACGACCAGCGTCTGGTTGCTCGGGTGCAGTGCGGCCCAGGCGGCGTTCACGCCGGAGATGATCGGACCGTCGTCGATCCGCTGTAGCTGGTCGTTGTTCTGCGGCGACTGGCCGTGCTTGGCCGTCAGGATGATCGCCGTCGAGCCGGCCTCGCCGTCGGCCTGGATCGTGTCGGCCATCTGCTGCAGGGCGTTGTTCACGTAGTCGAGGGCGCTCTGCAGGAGCGGGCCCGGCACCTGCTGGCCGTTCACGGTCTCGTAGCCACCCTGGACCGGCATGTCTTCGGTGTAGTTCCCCTGCGCATCCGGGCCGATCAGGGTCGTCGGCGAGCTTTTCAGCTTCTCGGCGACCGAGACGGCCTGAAAGTTCATCCCGTAGATCGCCGGCGTGCCGACCTGCGGCCCGGTGCCGCTGTGGTCGTAGCCGTTGATCCAGTTGATCACCGCCTGGACCTTGTAAGTGTCGTACTGCTTGGTCGCGGCGTCGTCGGCCGTCCAGGCGCCGTCGACCGGGTAGGGGACGCCGTTCGGCTCCACAGCCTGCGAGTCGATCTCCGGGCCGAAGAAGTCGTCGATGCTGTTGCCACCCGAGCCCGGACCGTTGAACGACGTGTAGATCGCGTGCTTGTCAGACCAGGCGGTGCGCAGACCGGCGGCGTGGATCACCTGGAAGATCGTGTTCACCCCCACGAAGTCCCACGGCTGAATCGGCTGGCAGGTCTTCGGGTCGACCGGGTAGGTCGCCGGGTTCAGACCCGACTGCGGGTGATCACTCAGGCCCATGATCAAGGCCGGGTTCTTGTCGATGCCACCCGGGTAGATCGAGCCGCCCTCATCGAATGACGGGAACGTGTTGCCGCTCCCGTTATTCAGCAGGTCCGGCACGTTCGCAAGGCTGTCGTCCGGCGAGTCGTAGATCACGTCGCCGCCCGGGACCGGCCCGGAGCAGTTCGTCGTCCCCGGCGGGAAGACGCCGTGGCTGTACTCGTCGTCGTAGTAGATGCCGGTGGCCTTGGGGTCGGCGCCGGTCATGATCGCGGTTCCGCCCGGATCGGAGTCCGACGGGTCCGAGGTGTGGTTGTTCGTGAACTCGGCGCCACCGGAGGCGAGCTGGGCGAGCTCCGAGCCTGGATGATTGGCGACGTACCAGTCAAGGTCGGACTGGTGCATACCGTCGACTGAGATCAGCAGCACATGCGATATCTGGCGCCCACGATGCCCGTGGCCGCGATTGTCAGAGTGGGCGGACACGGCGGCCGCCGAGCCGCCGATCGCCCCCGCGGCGATTGCCGCCGCGACCCCGAGCTTCAGGACTCGTCTCATCTGAAGTGGCTCCTCTCGTTGCGAATCAAGTGCGCGCGCACTTATATGGAGGCCACTCGCGGCGATCGTTGCCGAACGGTGTCCCGAGGATGAACGTCGTCTTAGGCGGCGCGGGGCGCTATCCGGCGCAGTGCGATTTGTCCGGGCCCGAGGCGAGCTCGTCGATCAGCGCAGCCAGGCGCAACAGCAGGTCGGGCGCGAGCTCCTGCTCGGCCTGCGGGAGTGAGGCGTAGAACGCGCGCTGACGTCCCCGCAGCCACTCCTCCTGGTCTTCGAGCAGTGCGCGGCCCAAATCGGTGAGGCTGACCGCCACGGCACGGCGATCCTCGAGCGAGCGCGCCCGCCGGACCACCCCGCGGCGCTCGAGTGCATCGAGGATCCGCGTGGCGGTCGATGGGGTGATGCCGGCGTCGCCGGCGAGGTCCTGAACCCGCGACTCCGGCCGGGTGGTCAGACCCTCGAGCAGGCCGTACTGCGACAGCGTCAGTCCCCCGTTCGCCGCCGTCGCCCCCCGGGCTCGGCGAACCGCCTGCGCCAACGCATCGAACGCCGTCACGAAGTCGGTACTGGCGCTCGAGCCCATATGGGTTGAGATTACCGCGCCTGCCATGCTAATATTTGGCATGCTAAGCAATATCGTCGATCCTGGAGCAAGGTCATGTTCCGAAACATCCTCGTCAGCGTCGACGGGTCCGAGCATTCGGACCGGGCCCTCGACGAAGCGATCGACATCGCCCGCGCCGACCAGGCGCGCCTCACGATCCTGACCGCGATCAACCAGCCGCCGGTGTGGGCCGCCTCGGCGATGGCCGCCGGCGCGTGCGCCGTGACCGCCGCCGACCTCGAGAAGGAGGCCATCGACGTCATGCGCCGAGCGGTCGAACGAGTCCCCAAGGACATTCCCGTAACTACGATCATCAGCCGCAAGCCGATCCGGCACGCGCTGATGGGCCGCCTGAAGGCGTCCGACCACGACCTGCTCGTGATGGGGTCTCGCGGCCGTGGAGCGCTCACCGCATCGCTACTCGGCAGCGTGAGCCACTACGCGCTCAACCATGTGCCGATCCCGGTATTGATCGTGCACGGGGACGCCGACCGAAAGGGGTCGGATGCCGAGCGCGTCGCCGATCTACCCGGCCGCACCTCCGCAGAGCCTGAGGGTTCCGGGCCCGGCGCTCCGGCACCGATGCCCGCGTAGCTCCCCACCGGCCCAGATCCAGATCCTTCGACCGCCGCCGGCAACCCGCCGGCGGCGTAGTACGGCCCAGGCGGTGCACGCGCACCACCACCCAGCGCCTCTGGCTCCGGGGCGCAGAATCGGCGGTGCGCAGGGCTCTAACGTCAACCAGGCACGCCCGAAATCATAAGACCTCGCTGAGGTCTGGGCCGACCCTTTTCACTCCGGCCGCATCAGCGCCACGGTCGCGTCGATCACGTCGTCGAGCGGCGGCAGTTCGACCTGTGGCATCGGCATCTGGCGCTGGGACGAGCGCGTGTAGCAGGCGCCGATGAACATCATCGCGACCGCATGAGGGTCGACGCCGGGGCGAGCCCGACCCGCGGCCTGCTCGGCGGCGAAGTAGTCGCCGATCGCCTTGACGCCCCGATGCGGCCCGAGGCTGTGCTCGCTCATGTACGCGGCCATTGAGTCGCGCAGCTCGCTGTCGGACTGTGCTGCTGTGATCACCGGCAGCGCCTGCTCGAGGAACGTCTCGAGCGTGTGGCCGTAGAGCGTCAAGACCTCGCGCGGGTCCTGCCCGGGCGATATGCCGCGGTCGGCGAGCTCGTGGAGCGGTCGCAGCCCCTCCTCGAACACCGCCTGAAGTAGCCCGAACCGATCCTTGTAGTGGTAGAAGACGCTCGCCTCCGACACGCCGGCGAGGCCGGCAACTTCGCGCGAGGTCAGCCGCGCGATCCCGCGCTCGCGGATCACCTTGAGCGCCGCCGCGAGGATCGCCTCGCGACCTCCGGCCGGCGGCCGACCGCGGCGTTTGGGCGCGTCACTAACCACGGCGCCGGCGGGTCTTATCAGGGAGGTTCACGTGACTTCTTCAATTTCCTGAGCGCACACTCAGTATATATGTTACCCTGACCTTACGCGAAGGAATAGGAGGTAGCTCCGATGGCTCGCAAATGGTGGACCCTGCTCGCCGTCTGCACCGGCGTGTTCATGCTGTTGCTGGACATCACGATCGTCAACGTCGCGCTGCCGTATATCCAGCAGGCGTTCCACGCGTCGCTGGCGGATCTGCAGTGGGTCATCGACGCGTACGCGCTGACGCTCGCGGCGTTCCTGCTCACGTCCGGATCGATCGCGGACCTCGTCGGGCGACGGCTGGTGTTCGCGGTCGGCATCGTCGTGTTCACGGTCGGGTCCGCCCTCTGCGGCGTCGCCGCCGACCCGACCTTCCTCGCGCTGTCCCGCGCCTTCCAGGGCATCGGCGGCGCGATCATGTTCGCGACCTCGCTGGCGCTGCTCGCCGACGCCTTCCCGCCGCGCGAGCGCGGAGTCGCGTTCGGAGTGTTCGGCGCGATCACCGGCGTCGCCGTGGCAATCGGACCGGTGCTCGGCGGGGCCTTGACCAGTTGGCTGTCGTGGCGGTGGATCTTCTTCGTGAATGTGCCGATCGGCGTGCTCGCGCTGATCGTCACTCTGCGAGAGGTCGCCGAGTCGAAGGCGCCGGTCGCGAGCCGGCCCGACTGGCCGGGCTTCGTGACGTTCACGCTCGGGCTCACCGCGCTCGTTTACGGGCTGATCCGCAGCCATCCCGACGGCTGGGGCTCGACCACCGTGGTGGGCTCGCTGGTCGCGGCCGTGGTCCTGCTCGCAGGGTTCGTCGTCGTCGAGTTGCGCACGCGCGCACCGATGCTCGACCTCAAGCTGCTCCGCGTGCCGACCTTCAATGGCGGCCTCGTCGCAGCGTTTGGGATTTCCGCCTCGCTGTTCGCGCTCATCACCTACGTCGTGCTGTACCTGCAGAACGTGCTCGGATCTTCGGCGATCGACACCGGCGTCCGGCTGCTGCCGCTCACGGGCGCGATCTTCCTCACCGCCGGGATCGCGGGGCGCCTCACCGGTCACGTGCCCACAAAGCTCCTGATCGGGCCCGGATTCGTGCTGATCGGCCTCGGCCTCGTGCTGATGCGGGGGATCACCCCGACCGACGACTGGACTCACCTATTGCCCGGGATGATCGTCGCGGGCGTCGGCGCCGGCCTCGTCAACGTGCCGCTCGCGTCGACCGCGGTCGGCGTCGTTGAACCGGCGCGCGCCGGGATGGCCTCCGGGATCAACTCGACGTTCCGCCAGATCGGGATCGCCACCGGCGTGGCGGCGCTCGGCAGCATCCTCGCCAGCGAGGTCTCGAGCTCGGTGATCTCGAAGCTCGCCGGCAGCCGGCTCGCGAGCGGCTCCCACGCGCTCGCGTCGTCGATCAGCAACGGCAGCATCATCCAGGCGTTGCATGCGGTACCGCCGCACCTGCGGGGCCTCGCCGGCGCCGCCGCAAAGAGCAGCTTCATCGACGGCCTGAACACGATCATCCTGATCGGCGCGGTCGTCGCGTTCGCCGCGGCCGTGCTCACCCTGATCCTGATCCGACAGCGCGACTTCGTCGACGTCGACCACGCGCAGGGCGCCGACGCGCCTCCGGGCGCCGAGCCCGAGGCCGACGCTCAGCCCGAGCCCGTCGGTGCCAGGTGAGCGTCGCGCGCCGCATCCTAAGATCAGTCGTATGCGGCTGTCCGTACTCGACCAGTCCCCAATCCCGGAAGGCTCGACCGGCGCCGACGCGCTGCGCAACACGATCGATCTAGCCCGCCTGGCCGACGAGCTCGGCTACCACCGTTACTGGGTGGCCGAGCACCACGGAGGGCCAATGCTGGCGAGCGCGAGCCCGGAGGCATTGATCGGCCCGATCGCCGCCGCCACCGAGGGGATCCGGGTCGGGAGCGGCGGCGTGATGCTCCCCCATTACAGCCCGCTCAAGGTCGCCGAGACGTTCACGATCCTCGCCGGGCTGTTCCCGGGCCGGATCGACCTCGGCCTCGGACGGGCCGCCGGCACCGATCCCATGACCACATTCGCGCTCCAACGCGACCGCCGTCAGGCGGCGCCGGACGACTTCCCCCAGCAGCTGGCCGAGCTGCTCGCGTACTTCGACGACAGCCTCCCCGAGGACCATCCGTTCGCACGGCTTGCCGGCGTCCTGCCCGGGCGTCCCGAGCTGCCGGTCCCATGGCTGCTTGGTTCCTCCCCGCAGAGCGCGATCTGGGCGGGGCAGCTGGCGCTGCCGTACGCGTTTGCCGACTTCATCAACTCGGAGGGAGCCGAGATCGCCAAGATGTACCGCGAGCGGTTCGTCCCCACGGAATCCTCGCCGGTGCAGCGGACCGCCGTGGCCGTGTGGGTGCTCTGCGCGCCCACCGACGAAGAGGCTGAGTACCTGGCGGCGAGCAGCCGGATGAGCTTTACGCTGCTCCGGCAGAACCGGCTGATTCCGGTTCCGCCCCCGGACAAGGCCGTTGAGTTCCTGAGACGCGAGGGCAAGAGCCCGTCGGGGGGCCGGCCCGGGCGTCGCAGCATTCTCGGTTCGCCCGAGAAGGTCCGCGCCGGCGTGGAACAGGTGGCGGCCGAATATGGCGCCGAGGAGGTGATCGTGGTCACGATCACCTACGACCATCAGGCCCGCCGGCGCTCGTATGAGCTGCTCGCCGAGGCATTCGACCTCGAGCCGCGCGCAGTTACTACGTCAGCGCTCTCGTAGCCGCGTTGACGAAGCCCGCGGCCATCGACTCGCCCACGTCGCCGAGCGGGAGGAACCGAGGGACGTTGAGGTCGGCCGCGAGGTCGAGCCGGATCTGACTCGGCCCGGCTCCGCTGACGCGCCAGGTCACGTCGAACTTCTCGCCGTCGGACCCGTGATGCGGGATCCGGCTGAGCCTAACCACGCCGGCGGGATCAACCTGGACATCCATGGTCAGATCAAAGTCGCGGGTGATCGGGCCGTGCTGAACATGGAGCTTCGTCTGCGCCTTGGTCGGCCGCCCCTGATCGTTCCGCTCGAGCACTTCGACGGACTTGACGACCTCGGGATACCAGTTGGGGTACCCGTCGACCGCCTCGAGCAGCGCCATACACCGCTCGTGCGACGCGGGGGTGGTCCTCTCGGCGTGCCCGGTGAGCTCCTTCACTCGGGGCCGGATCCTACGCGGTCGCCTCCTCGAGCGAGCGGCCGGTGGCGCGGATCCCGAACAGGATCAGGGCACCGGCGAGCAGGCCGGTGATCCCCATCACCAGGAACGACGCCGAGAAGCCCCACGCGGCATTCGCGCCGAGCACGATCAGCGGCGCGAGCGCGCCACCGATGTGGCCGAGCCCGTCGCTCAGCGCGACCCCAGTGGCGCGGGCGCTCGTGGCGAAGTGCTCGGCCGTGTAGGTGTACAGCATCGGGACCAGCAGCCCGATCGTCATCGACGCGACGAACCCGAACACGATGATCACTGCCGGCGAGACGAAGTAGCCGATCACGAACAGGGAGATCGCCCACGCCACCGCGAATAGCGCCGCCGAGTACTTGCGCTCGAAGCGGTCGCTGAACCGAGTCGTGGCGAACGCGCCGACAAGGAACCCAATCCCCGAGACCACGAGGTAGGTGGTGCTGTCGGCCAGGCTGTAGCCCTTGTCGGTGAACAGCGTCGGCGCCAGCGTCAGCCACCCGTAGTTGCCGATGTAGTACACGAACCAGATCCCGACGAACAGCAGCACGCGTCCCGCCATCGGGCGGCGGAGCAGGGCCTTGACCGGCACTCGTTCGGCCGGCGCTTCGTCGGGCACGGGCTCGGGCTCGGGCAGGTGGTCGTCGTCGATCACCTCGAGCGCGGTCTCCTCCGCCTCCGCGACGATCTCGCGCGCCTCGTCGGTGCGTCCCTGCGAGACGAGCCAACGCGGCGAGGGCGGCAGCCCGCGGCGCATGAACAGGATCGTGGCGCCGCCGAGCGCCCCGATCAGGAACAGGATCCGCCACCCGGACGCGAACGTCGGCACGAGGCCGCGAGCGATGAACGGCACGACCGCGAAGCCGGCGTAGGCCGCGGTCGTGGCCCAGCTCGTGTAGCGGCCGCGCAGGCGAGCGGGCGACAGCTCGCCGATGTAAGTGGTGACCGCTGCGATCTCCGCGCCGATGCCGAGGCCCGCGATGAAGCGGAACGCGATCAGCTCCACGACGTTGGTGCTCGTCGCGGCGAGCACGGTGCCCACGGAGAACACCGCCACGGAGATACCGAGGCTGAGCGTCCGCCCCCATTTGTCGGCGATCGTGCTGTCGGCAAACGCGCCGATGATGTAACCGATCAGGCTGCTGGTCACCGACAGTGTCACCGTCGCCTTGGAGACGTGGAACTGGGTCGCGATTACCGGCGCCGCGAACGAGATCGTGACGATGTCGAAGAAGGCGAAAAAGTAACCCGCGCCGACTATCCACAGCAGCTTGCGCTCATAGGGCCAGACCGGGATGCGGTCAAGACGCGCTGTGACACTGGCCCTGCCGGCGCGGCCCTCTGCGGTGGAATCTCCGGACCGTGTGTTGGGCGGCGCTGTGTGTGACATTCACCTCTCCTTTCACACAACGCCTACCCACGACCCAGTGAGCCGAAAACGGGACCGTGTGTTCGCCGGCGGCCGGCGGCTTCCGCTGACCGCGGACGCGGAGTCTCCCGCAGGGACCCGGGGTCTCGCTCAGGGACCCGGAATCTCGTTCAGGGACCCGGGGTCTCGCTCACGGAGCCGGAGTCTCGCTCAGGGACCCGGAATCTCGCTCACGGAGCCGGAGTCTCGCTCAAACAGCGCGATGGATGCCGGCGGCGCCGCGCCGCCGACGCGGCGCTGCGGCGCACCTCGAGTGCGTGCGGATCGTGGTCCCGTCGGCGCCCGTCCGGACCTCGACGAGGTCGCAAAGATGGTTGACCATCCACAGGCCGAGGCCGCCTGCTCCTTGAACCTGGCGCCGTCGTCCCGCCAGCGGATCGGCGATGTGACCCGAGTCCTCGATCTGGAATATCACCTCTCCTGGGGCGTTCCAGAAGCGGAGCACGCCGTGGGTGTCGGCATGCTTGACGGTGTTCGAGGTCAGCTCGTTGATCGCGAGCACGAGGTCCGCCGCGCGGTCGGTGTCGAGCCCGGACGCATCGGCCTGCTTGGCCACCCACCTCCGCAGGCGCCCGAGGTCCTCGACCTCGAAGTCGCGCTTGAGCGCGCCCGGCGGAGGCTCGGACAGCAGTTGGTCGGATCCGGGTGGGACGGTGCCGCTACCGTACGCCGGACTTGGTTCGAGGCGGCCATCGCGGACCACGCCAGGATGAGTCTGCTCGGCGTCGCGGAGCACCTGATCGTCGAGCGCCGCCACGTCGTAGGGGCACAGGACGCTGATGTCGGCGTCCGGCCACGCGAGGTTGATCAGCGCCTCGTGGCGCCCGGCTTCGCGGATTTCCTCGGGCGAGCGGCCGGCCCAGATCGGCTCGCCGACGTAGCGCAGCGGGCGGCCGGCGTATCGCTCGATCATCCCGAGCACGGCGGGGATGATCCGCCCGGGGTTGCGCCCCAGCTCGAACATGTCGAGCAACTCGACCGACGCTGCACGGTCCCCAAGCTCGGATGCGAGCAACCTCAGCCTCGGCTCGGGAACCGCGATCACCACCGGTTGGCTGCGCTCGAGCGCAGGGTTTACGAAGTCGAAGATCCGCTCGAGATACTCCCGCGAGTCCCGGTAGAACAGCGCTTGATGCGCCTCGATCGGACTCGACGTGTGCTCGCAGGCGTTCACGCTTTCTGCGGCTCCAAACTCCCTATGTTGAGGTGGCTATTTCCGAACCCAGGCTAAGTCTTTCCAGACCGGCCAAGTCCTAAGCCGGGCTTTTCGGAATACGGTGAGGCGTCTCTTAGTCGGTTTCGCGAGATTGCTCGCCGGCGGTCAGCAGCTCCTCGGGAGCGTCGACCACCGTCAGCAGGTCGCGGACGCCGGTGAGCGTCAGCACCCGCTCAACCTGATCGGCGCCTCGCACCAGCGCGAACCGCCGGCCGGTCTCGTGCGCCCGCTGGTGCGCGCTCAGCAGCACGCGTAGGCCGGTCGAATCCATGAACTCGACCTGCCGCAGGTCGAGGATCACGAGCTCGGCGCCCGCGTCGAATGCCGCGGTGAGCCGCTCCTCGAGCTGCGGGCTGGTTCGCAGGTCGAGCTCTCCGCTGACCGTCACCACCGCGGCGCTGCCTTGGTTCTGCTGATCTACGCTGAAATCGTTGTCCACGGTTGACACCGTCGCCCTCTCCCGCCGGAACGAAACGATCCGGAAAAGCTACCACCGAGTAGGGCCGTCAACTTCGGCGGGGCGGGCTCAGGCTCGCCTCGGCTCGTTCCACTCGGTGGCCAGAATCCGCGCGCCGCTCGACCGCGTCAGCGCGAGGTGGAGCGCCGGCGGCACGATGATCTCGGGGTCGAGCAGCTCCGCTCCCTCGGGAACGTCGTCCGGGACCATGCCCGTGGCGGTCGCGCCTCCCGGCGCGAGAAGGTTGAGCGCGACGCCACTGCCCTCGAGCTCGGCCTCCCAGACGCGCGTCATCGCCTCGAGCGCCGCCTTCGACGGCCCGTAGGGCGAGAAGCCACGGCGCGTCATCGTCGCCTCGTTGACGGTGACGTTGATGATGCTTCCGCCACCCGCCGCGAGCATGTGTGGCACGACCGCTCGCGACATCAGGAACACCCCGACGATGTTCGTCTCGATCACCATCCTCCACGCCACCGGGTCTGCCTCCCAGAACGGCCGCGGATCGGTCATGAACCGTTCGTTGACGAACCGCATCCCCCGCGCGGCGTTGTTCACGAGCACGTCGATCCGGCCTCGAACGTCGAGGGCTCGTTGGACGAGCCGGTCGACGTCGGCCGCGACGGTGACGTCCGCCTGCACGGCCTGAATCGTCCCCGGCAGCGCCTCCCCGAGCGCGACGACCGCGGCCGCCTCGTCCGGGCTTCGCGCCACGCTGATCAGGACGTCGGCGCCCGCCTTCGCATAGCCCAGCGCGATCGCCCGGCCGATTCCACGGCCGCCACCGGTCACGATCGCGACGCGTTCGCGCAGCTCGCCTGCCACTCAGTTACAGATTACGCAGTGGCCCGTCTCGCACGAGCACTCGGGGAGCTCCGCCGAGGTCTGCATCGGGTGCCAGCGGCGCAGCGCGTCGAGCGCCAAGCGCTCGGTCCGGTCGTCCGGCCCGCCCGGCCAGCAGGCCCGGATGATCAGCGCCGTCAGCCGGCGCGAATCGGTGTGGCCGAACGGAGAGGCCAAGTCGATGTGGTGGCGAAGCTCGTCCGGGTCCATTGTCGCGACGAGCAGATACCCGTTTTCGTGCCAAAACCTCACCCGTGTGGACGAATGGTCGGCGCCGACCGCGCGTCCCGGCGAAAGCTCCACACCGCTTGGGAAGAAACCCCGTCCATACCGGGGTTTCTTCCCGAGGCGTGACGCTCGCCTGAGCCCGCGTCGCGCGAGCGGTTCAACCTACGCCGGCGCGGCCGCGAGCGCGATCACGTCCCGCAGGCCCAGCTCGAGCCGTGACCATGTCTCGCCGGCGTCGCCCGTGGCCAGCATCGACCCGCCGCGCAGGCCCACAAGCAGCCGCCCGGGCTGCTCGGGCAGCGCGGCCAGCGCGTATGGCATCCGCCGCAGCGCCGGCTCCTCGCCCCAGTTGTCGATCCGCTCCCAGCCGTTCCCGCGTGAGCGCAGCAGCCGCGCCTGGCCGTCGCCGCGACTGTGGGCGGCGTACGGACCGCGACTCACCGACGCGTACCACAGATCGGGATCGGCGGGATCGGCCGCGGTCGCCCATGCGTAATGCCGGTCGAGCCCGTCGTCCAGCCGGCGCCAGCTCTGGCCGCGATCGGGCGAGACCGCGATCCCCTGGCCCGCGACCTCGTACAACCGCTCGGTGGCGAGCGGGTGCGTGATCAGCTGGTGGGCGTCGCTGTGCGCCTGCGGGTTGTGGTCGACCCAGGTCCGCCCGCCGTCCGACGAGCGCATCACGCCTCCGAGCTCGATCCCCACGGTCAGACCGTCCGGGTCGGTCGGGTGCAGCGCGATCGTGCTCACGTGGTGGGTCCATGGACGCGGGGGGAAAGACCAGCGTGGCTCGCTCGGCAGCCGCCGCAGCTCGGGCAGCAGCTGCCAGGTCTTCCCCCCGTCCTCGGAGCGGTACAGGTTGCTGGGCTCGGTCCCGGCGTAGACGACCGATAGACCGGCAACCAGGTGCGATCGGGAGACGGCAACCGACATCACGCGCCGGTCGCCAACGTCCCACGACTCGCGCCACGTCTCGCCACCGTCGTCGGTCGCAAACAGGCCGTCGTCGAACGTTCCCACGTAGACCCGGTTCGGGTCGTGCGGGTCGACGGCCACGCTCCGCGGGGCGGGCACGGTGAGGACCGTCTCGACATCGTCGGCTCGAAATCCCGTCAGCATGAAGCGAACCACCTCGTCGCCGGTGACTACGAAGATGCGGGAGCGATCAGGCATGGCTCCTCCGAGCCCCTCGCGCTCGCTCGTAGGCCATCCGGAACAGCTCGATCGCGTTCTGGGCCTCCTCGTCGGAACGGATCGAAGTCGTGATCCAGCCCGAGTCGGGCAGGACGTGGTGCGGGTGGGCACGCCCGTCGGCGATCAGCTCGTCCCGAACGCGACGCGGGAACGGAAGGTCGGCGATCCGGTCGCCGTGGAGGTGGCCCAGCTCGCGCCGGCCGACCCTGAACTCGATGCCGCCGAACCGGTGCGGAGCCGACTCAACGCCCGGCCACGACTGCACGGCCTCTGTGATCTGTTTTCCAGTTGTCATGGTCCGCAGACTAGGACCGCGGCCGCCTGATCACCAGACGTAATTGGTCCTAGTACGTTGGTCGCATGCCTTCGGCCGGGAGCTTCGACGTGGTGATCGCCGGCGGCGGTCACAACGCGCTGGTCGCCGCCACACTGCTCGCGCACGCCGGCAGGTCGGTGGCCGTGCTCGAACGCCGCGACGAGCTCGGCGGCGCCGCCGTGTCGGTGGCTCCGTTCCCCGGCTTCGACGTGCGGCTGTCCCGCTACTCCTACCTGGTGAGCCTGTTCCCGCCCTCGCTGCTGCGCACGTTGGGCGTGCCGATTGAAATTCGGCCACGCCGAGTCGCCGCCCATCCGCCGCTCGAGCTGCCTCCGGCGTTCCAGGCGATGCTCGCCGGAGTGGCCGAGCGGGTCTTCCCCACCCTCACCGAGCCGCTGCGCTCGCGCGAGGAGTTTCGCCGGCTCCTCGACGACGATGCGGCGTGGAGCTCGCTGTTCCAGGCGCCGTTGTCCGAGCTAATAGAGCGGACCTTCGCCGACGACGTGGCGCGCGGGACGGTCCTGACCGACGGACTGATCGGGACGTTCGCACCAGCTGATGATGCGCAGCTGCGGCAGAACCGATGCTTCCTGTACCACGTCGTCGGCGGACGATGGAACGTCCCGGTCGGTGGGATGGGGGCGCTGTCGGCCGGGCTCGCCGGCGCCGCGCGCGCCGCCGGAGCCGAACTCGTCACCGGCGCCGGGGTGGTGGCGATCGCCACCGACGAGCGCACCGCCGAGGTCACATGCTCCGACGGCCGTACGTTTGGCGCCCGGCACGTAATGGCCGGGGTTGCACCGCACGTGCTGAGCGGGCTGCTCGGCGAACCGCCGCCAGACGGCCCGCCGCCCGAGGGCGCCCAGCTCAAGATCAACATGCTGCTCGAGCGCCTGCCGCGGGTGAACGGTGTTTCCTCGGAGGAGGCGTTTACCGGGACGTTCCACGTCAACGAGGGCTACGAGCAGCTGGCGGTCGCCTATGGCGAGGCCGGCGCCGGCCGCATCCCGACCCTGCCGCCGTGCGAGGTCTACTGCCACTCGCTGACCGATCCGAGCATCCTGTCGGACGAGCTTCATTCCCGCGGGGCGCAGACGCTCACGCTGTTTGGGCTGCACATGCCGGCGCGGCTGTTCACCGATGCCGCCGCCAAGCAGCGCGCGGTCGACGCCACGCTCCGCTCGCTCGACTCGGTGCTGGACGAACCGATCGAGGATTGCCTGCTGCGCGTGCCCGATGGGACGCCGTGTCTGGAGGCGCTGACGCCACCCGAGATCGAGTCCGAGCTCGGCATGCCGCGCGGGCACATCTTCCACCGCGACCTGGCGTGGCCGTTTGCGGAGTCAGACGAGGAGGTTGGCGCGTGGGGGGTCGAGACCGAGCACGCGAACGTCTGGCTGTGCGGCGCCGGCGCGCGCCGGGGCGGCGGCGTCAGCGGTATCCCGGGCCACAACGCGGCGCGTGCGGTCCTCGAAGCGACGGGCGCCTGATCAGAACACGATTACGGCCCGGCCGCGAAGCCCGCCCGCGTCCATCAGGCGCTCGGCCTCGGCGGCCTGCTCGGGCGGAAACTCCTTCGCCACGCGGAGCTTGATCCGGCCCTCGGACGCAAGACGGCGAAGCTCCTCAAGCCAGTCGGTCCGCTCGAGCACACTCGCGACCCTCACCGGGTGTACGCGGATCCCGCGATCTTCAACCTCGTCGCCGTCCCACCCGCGCACGACCACGATCTGCCCGCCGTCTCGGATCGCGGGGAACGCCGCGCGACGGAGCAGCGCGGTGTCGTACACCGCGTCCGCCCCCTCGGGGGCCTCCTGGAGCACGGCGTCGGTGAAGCCCTGCCCGCGCGGAACGACCACGTCCGCGCCGAAGCTCCGCACGAGCTCCTCGTCCTCGGGCTTGGCGTCGGCGATCACGCGGAGGCCGTGCTCCTTGGCCAGCGGGATCACGTAGGACGCAAGCAGCCCGGCGCCACCGGTGACCGCCAACGTGTCGCCCCCCTTCAGCCCGAGCAGCTCGAGCCCGGAACGCGCGGTGAGGCCGTTCATCGGCAGCGTCGCCGCCTCGATGAGCGTGACGCCGTCCGGAATCGGTACGACCGAGACGGCCGGTACGACCAGAAGCTCCTGCTGGGCGCCGCCCTCGGGCCGCCGCGGACTTACGGCGGCCATCACCTGATCCCCGACCCCGAGCCGGTCGACGTCGGGGCCGACCGACTCGACGATCCCGGCCGCGTCCATTCCCGGAACCCACGGCGCGGGGAGGTCTCCGCCTCCGCGTTGGCGGAGCCCGATATCGGTCGGGTTGACCGCCGCGGCCTTGACAGCGATCCTGACCTCGCCGGCGCCCGGCTTACGCGCGGGGCGGTCGACGACCTCAAGGACATCCGGGTCCCCAGGCTCGGGGATGACGACGGCGCGCAAGATCAGACCTCCTGTGTCGGTGTGAGGGCGTTGTCTGTGGGTGTGGGGGCGATGACTATCGATGCGTAGGGGTCGCCGTCGGGGCCGACGATCCACCGGCGGGCCCCGTCGCGCAACACGCTTATCTCGCCCGCCTGCGCGGGCGAGCGGTACTCAATCTCGATATCGATCGACTCTGGCTCGGCATCCTGCAACAGATCTTCCTCGACCGGCGTCAGGTACGCGGCGTTGTTGACGTGGCCGGCCAGGTCGAGCTCGCTGGTGCGAAATCGCCAGAGGAAGCTGTCGGCGATCCCGTCCGGCGCGGGGTGGCGGAGCCGGGCGTTCACCGTCCGTCCGTCGGCGGACTCGCCCCACATCGCGATCTCGTCCCCGGTCAGCTTGGTCGGCCTCCCGCTCAGCGGGTCGAGATGGACCCAAAGCGACACAACCTCGACCGCGCCGGCGGCTTCACCGACGCACGTCATCGATGTGCGCCGCTCGGCCCACATCCGCCCGAGGCCGCTGCAGAAGGTGGCCAACACGAACTCCTCGCCGAAGCGCGGGAACCGGCGCACGCGCATGCGGGTCCGGCGGACCACCCACGCGGCTCGCCGCGACAGCCCGGCCTCGACTGCGTCGGCGTAGGCCACGTCCTGAGCCCAGCGTGCCAGCGCATCGAGCCGAATCCGACCGGTGGGCGCGCAGTCGCCCAGCCTGGCACGCGCCGGTTCGGTGAACAGGCGCCCACGCCCAGGCCATGCCACAAACTCGCTCAGCTCGACCGGTTGCACAGTCAATTAGCGTACGCAGATGGGGGCCCACGCGAACGATCCAGCCCCTCAATGCGACTTGACGTGCCACGAGATTGTGGAACAATTCAACAATTATCATGGCCAGCGCCCGGCTCCTCATCCTCATATCCGCCCTCTGCTTCGGCACTACGGGCACCGCGCAGGCGCTTGGGCCTAACGCGTCACCGGCCGCTGTCGGTGCCGCGCGGGTCCTGGTCGGCGGGTTCCTGCTCGTTCTCGTCGCTCGTCGTTTTGCCCCGCGCGCCACTGCACCGTGGTCGGTGCGGGCCGTTCTTGCAGGAGCGGCCGCGGTCGCCGGCTACCAGCTCACGTTCTTCGCCGCCGTCCACGAGACTGGGGTCGCGGTTGGGACGGTGGTCGCCCTCGGCTCGGGACCGGTCTTCGCGGGCCTCCTCGGCCGGCTCGTACAGCATGAGCCGCTGACGTCACGGTGGTCGGCGGCAACCGCGCTCGCGGTCGCCGGGGTCATCCTCCTCGTCGTCGCCGGGTCCGCCGCGCACGTGCGCCCCGGCGGCGTGGTCCTCGCCGTCGGCGCCGGCTTCTGCTACGCCGTCTACACCGTCGCGGCAAAGTGCATGCTCGCCGACGGACATGCGCCCGAGGCGGTGATGGCTCGGATCTTCGGGATCGGCGCCCTCCTCCTACTCCCGGTGCTCATCCTCAACCACCCCGGCGACCTGGCCTCCGCCGGCGGCGTCGCGCTCGCGATCTATCTCGGCGCGATCCCGACCGCGCTCGCCTACGTCCTGTTCGCGCGCGGGCTGCGTCACCTGCCCGCCGGAGAGGTCGCCACACTCACGCTCGCCGAGCCGCTTACCGCCGCGGCGCTCGGCGCCGTTGTCCTCGGCGAGCGGCCCGGCGTCCTCGCGCTCGGGGGCGTCGCGCTCGTCCTCGCCGGCCTCGGAGCTCTGGCGGCGCCCCGCCGCGTTCGCTCGCGACCCGTACTCGTGCCGTCGTGAGCCAGACCGCCCCGCTGCACCGGACGACCACGGTCGAGACGCTCGCAAACGCGATCCGAGCGCGGATCCTCGACGGCGAGCTCGAACCGGGAGCGCCGCTGCGCGAGCAACACCTCGCCGCGGGCTACCAGGTGGCGCGCCACACAGTCCGCGCGACGCTCCGCGCGCTCGCAAGCGAGGGACTCGTCCGCATCGAAACCCACCGCGGGGCGCACGTCGCCGAGCTCACGTCGGCCGACGTCACGGCACTCGGGGAGCTGCGGATCGCGCTCGAGACCGAAGCGGCCCGCCTCGCGCTGCGCCGCGGCGGCGGCCGTCTCCCCGATCCGGTCCATCGCGCCCAGGCCACGCTCGCCAAGGCCGGCCGCACACCTGGGTTCGCGGCGCTCACCGACGCCCACGAGGCGCTCCACCACGCGATCGTGCACGCCGCCGCCAGTCCGCGAATCGAGGCCGCTCACGCCGCGCTCGCCGGCGAGCTCCGGCTGTTCCTCACCCGGCTACGGCCCGCCTACGACGGACCAACGCTCGCCGCCGAACACGCGGCGCTGCTCGATGACCTCGAAAACGGGACCGGACCTGAAGCGCTCCGGGGGCACATCGAGGCGTCCACGCACATGCTCCTTGCGGCGATGGGATAACCCCATCCCCTCTGCCTATCCGACTATCCGGATCGAACGAACAGTCGCGGGTCGGCCGTCGCTATCCCGTGCACGCCGAGCGCTCTCAGCCGCGCGATCCCGGCGCGTTCGTTCACGGTCCAGGCATACAGCCGGCCACCCCGGTCGTTCACGTCGTCCACGAGCCCGCCATCGACCAGCTTGTGCTGGGCCATCAGCGCATCCCAGCGGCCGCTGTGGATGCCGGCGAGCGCCACCGCCCGCCAGTCGCGCCACCGGCGGCTGAGCCGCGCGATCCGCCCACCAACGGAGATACCGACATGAGCCCGCGGCTCGAGCGCACGCACCGCGTCGACCACGTCAGGCACCTGCGAGGAGATCAGTGTCCGCTCGAGCAGCCCCGCCCGTCGCAGGTGATCGAGCAGCGCCCGCTCGCAGCCGACATGCTTGACGTCGACGTTCAGCTCGACGTCGGTGAACCTCCGGCCCGCCAGGTGCGTGAGCGCGTCCTGCAGGCGCACGTTGCCGCCGCGTCGCGCATGCAGGACCGTGTGGGCGAGGACAAGCTGGCCTTCCCACGCGCGCACGTCGAATTCGACCATGTCGACGCCGATATCGCACGCGGCGTCGAATGAGGCGAGCGTGTTGGCCTGGGCTATAGCGCTCGCGCCACCGTGGCCGATCCTCTGACACACCATCGCTGGATTTAGCGTATCTGGACGAGCCAGTCCCGCACAGCGGTTCGGAGTGCGGCGATGTCGCTGCGCAGGCTGTGGTTGCCGGCGATCTGCACGACAGTTCGCGTGGGCCCAGGCGCCGGCATGCCAAACGGGTCGCTCACCCCCTGGACGATGAGCACGGGCACCGTCACGGCGTCGAGCTCGTCCTGTCTCGTCGCCGCGGGGCGGCCCGGCGGGTGCAGGGGGAACGCGAGGCACAGGACACCCACCGCACCCATGTCCGCCGCGGTCCGGCAGGCGACGCGGGCGCCCGACGACCGCCCGCCGCACACGATCGGCAGCCCCTTGAGCGTCCTGCGTTTCAAATCCGCGACGACCGCGTTCCAGGCGGCGTCGAGTTGGTGTGCCGGCGCCGGCGAGCGCCTGCCGGCGACTCGGTAGGGCTGCTCGATCAGCGCGACGCTGAACTTCTCGGCCTGCGCCACCTCGCCGGCCGCGACCAGGTCGCGCGCGGTCACGCCGCCGCCGGCGCCGTGGCCAAGCACGACCGCGCCGGCGGCGCCCCGGACCTTGGTCACGTGCGCCCGCGCCGGCCCGTGCGGTGTTTCGATCTCAATAGCGCTGGCAGTCGGAGGCATCGCCGACCACGATAACCGCACATTCGCCACCCCTCGGCGGCCGAATACATATTCGTCCCGCCCTGGCACCGATAACTTGACGCTCGGCCCGGAGTGATGGTCGAGTGCGCATTTATCGGGGTAAGTTCGGGCCGGCCAACGCCACCACCCTGTGCCTCGACCAGAACTACCTGAGCGGCATCGCCAAGCGAAAGCCGGCATTCACCGAGCTCGAGCCCGTGCTGCGCCTACGGGACATAATCGATGCCATCCGCACCCGATCGGGAGCCGCCACATGACTCACAACGAGCTGCACGAGACCGCCAAGGCGCTCGTCGCCCCCGGCAAGGGGATCCTCGCCGCGGACGAGAGCGACACCACGATCCAGAAGCGGTTCGACAAGATCCACCTCGAATCGACCGAGGAGCTTCGGCAGGCCTACCGCGAGATCCTGTTCACCACTCCCGGCGTGGAGCAGTTCATCAGCGGCGTGATCCTGTTCGACGAGACGATCCGTCAGTCGGCCTCGGACGGGACGCCGTTCCCCGAGCTGCTCGCGTCCAGGGGGATCATTCCCGGCGCCAAGGTCGACCACGGCCAGTACCGGCTCGCGCTGACCGAGCACGAGATGGTCACCGAGGGGCTCGATGGGCTGCGAGATCGACTAAGCAACTACCGGAAGCTCGGCGCAAGGTTCGCCAAGTGGCGCGCCACCTACTCGATCACCGACGAGCTGCCGAGCGACTACTGCATCTGGGCCAACGCGCACGCGCTCGCGCGGTACGCAGCGCTGTGCCAAGAGGCGGGGCTCGTCCCGATTGTCGAGCCCGAGGTGCTCCAGGACGGCGCCCACACGATCGAGCGGAGCTATCACGTGACCTCGCGCGTGCTTGACGCCGTCTACACCGAGCTGTTCGACCAGCGGGTCGACGTGTTCGGCACGCTGCTGAAGCCGAACATGGTCCTGTCCGGCTACGACGCCACCGACCGCGCCGGCGTCGCGGAGGTTGCCGACCAGACGCTCGAGTGCTTCTACAAGCACGTGCCCGCCGGCGTCCCCGGCATCGTGTTCCTCTCGGGCGGCCAGTCCGAGGAGGACGCGACCGCCCACCTCAACGCGATGAACGCGAGCGGCCCGCACCCCTGGGAGTTGTCGTTCTCATACGGTCGGGCGCTCCAGGGGCAGGCCCTCAAGGCATGGGACGGCGAATGGGAGAACGCGGAGGCGGCGCAGCAGGCGTACCACCACCGTGCGAAGCTCAACTCGGCGGCGCGCGCCGGCGCCTACACCCCGGCAATGGAGGAGGTGCGAGTCGATGGCTAACTTGACCGGCAGCTCAACCGCGGAGATCGATGCCCCGCGCGACCGCGTGTGGGCGCTGGTCCAGGACGTCGAGAGCGCGCCGGCGTGGCAGGGCGGGCTCAGGTCGATCCACGCGCTGGAGCGCGACAGCGAGGGCCGCGCGACCCGCTGCGAGGCCGAGACCGACGCCAGGGTCCGGACAGTGAAGTCGATCATCCGCTTCGCGTACGAGGGTCCGGACACGCTGCGTTGGACCCAGGAGAAGGGCGATCTGAAGTCGGTCGACGGCAGCTGGACGCTCGAGGATCTGGGCGGCGAGCGTACACGCGCTACGTACTCGCTCGAGGTCGACCTCGGCCGGACGCTCGGGATGCTCGTCCGCGGTCCGGTCGTCGACGTGATCCGCCAGATGCTCGTCGGAGCGCGCGCCGGCGAGCTCAAGAAGCAGATCGAGTCCGCCTGAGACGACCCCCTGCGGTCAGGCCGACACGGCGGCGGCGAGCTTGTCGAGCATCTCGCCGAAGATCCCGCCGAGGACCCTCGGCGCGAACGTCCGCTCGAACACGCCGCCGATCCCGCCGGCGCCGTCCCACGTGGCCTCGAGCGTCACCTGGGAGCCATCCGCGGAGGGCGCCACGGTCCAGCGGGACACGTACGACGACAACTGGTCGCGCTCGGACAGGCCGCCGGCGCTCTCCTCGACGCTCAGGCGGTAATCGCGCTCGCGGCGTCCGGTCGCGAAGTGGTACGCGATGACCGTGCCCTGCCCCTGCCCTCCCGACTCGACTCGGTAGTGGCTGTAGTTGTCGGTGAGAATGCGCGGCCTCGCCTCACGGTAATCCCGCAAGAAGGCGAGCACCCGGTCCGGCGAGGCGTCGACCGCTCTCGCGGCGCGCGCGGTGACGGTTGCCATGTGCCCGGATTGTCGCACCACGTCGCCACCGACCGCGACGCGGCCCTCGCCCCCCTCAGTCATGATTGCGCGATGCTCGCCGTCTACGCCTCAAGCATCAACCGCGACGACCCGCTCAGCGGCCTGCGCATCGACGACCGGCCGGACCCCGACGTGCAGGACGGGTGGACGACCGTGGCCGTGAAGGCCGCCTCGCTCAACCATCACGATCTGTGGTCGCTCCGCGGCGTCGGGCTGCCCGAGGACCGCCTTCCGATGATCCTCGGGTGCGATGCCGCTGGAGTCGACGAAGAGGGCAACGAGGTGATCGTCCATTCGATCATCAACGACCCCTCGTGGCACGGCGACGAGACGCTCGACCCGCGCCGGTCGCTGCTGTCCGAGCGCTACCAGGGGACGTTCGCCGACAGGGTCGCGGTCCCGCGTTGGAACCTGGTCCCCAAGCCCGCGGAGCTGTCGTTCGATCAGGCGTCGTGTTTGCCGACAGCCTGGCTGACCGCCTACCGCATGCTGTTCACACGCGGCGCCATTCCACCCGGCGCGACGATCCTCGTCCAGGGCGCCACAGGCGGCGTCGCCACCGCGCTGACGGTGCTCGGCAGCGCCGCCGGAATCCGCGTGTGGGTGACCGGTCGCTCGGAGGAGAAGCGCGCCCGGGCGCTCGAGCTGGGTGCCGATCAGGCCTTCGAACCTGGCGCTCGCCTGCCCGAGCGGGTCGACGCAGTGATGGACACGACCGGACAGGCGACGTGGGCCCACTCGGTTCGCGCGCTCAAGCCCGGCGGCAAGATCGTGATCTCGGGGGCCACGACCGGCGACGCCCCGGCGGCGGAGCTGACCCGGATCTTCTTCCTCCAGCTGTCGGTGATCGGATCGACGATGGGGACCCGCGACGAGCTCGAGCGACTGATCCGGTTCTGCGTCGACAAGGGTGTGCGCCCGGCGATAAGCACGACGCTGCCCCTGACCGAGGCCCGGCACGGGTTCGAGGCGATGCTCCGCGGCGAGACCGCGGGCAAGATCGTGTTCACGCATTCATAAGCGTCGCTTATAGCCGGATGCGAGGACTCGTCTTGGACAACTAGGTCCGCGCGCGTCATCCTTCAACGCACCCTCCTCCCTCGAGCGCGCCCCACTAGACCGGCCCCCCATTTCCGCCGATCCGGGGCGCGACTCACTTAAGGAGCCGGGGCCCGCGACACCGCGAGTGACCACCGCCGCGGATGCGCACGTCACGAGCGCGAGCGGCAGGTCTGCGGCGTCCACCCCGCGCAGATCTGAGTGGTCGAGATCGATCTCGATCGTCGGCTGTTCGAGCTCCGCCCCGGCGCCGAGACTGCGGTAGCCGTTCCGGCACAGCTCGGTCCACAGATCCCCGACCGACGCGAGCAGCCCCGACCGGAGCTGGCGCTCACGCCGCGAGCCCGTCTCGAGCTCACGCGCCTCCTCGAACGGGTCGATCCGCACCTGCGAGTCGCTCCCGATCGCGAGCGGAACGCCCGCCTCGGCGTAGGTCATCGCCGGCAGATAGCCGTCGCCGAGGTTGCCCTCGGTCGTGGGGCAGGAGACGACCGTCGCCCCTGTCCGCACGAGCGCGTCGACGTCGAAGCCCGACACGTGGATCCCGTGGATCACGCTCGCGTGCGGGCCGAGGAACCCGGTTCGCTCAAGCAACTCGATCGGCGAGCAGCCGTGCTCGGCCTGACACTCCTCGAGCTCGCGCCGCTGCTCGTGGGCGTGGACATGACGGACGATCCCGTGGCGCTCAGAGTACTCGGCGATCGCCTCGAGCCAGCTCGCAGGGACCGCCCGGACGCTGTGGGCGGCGATTCCCACGTCGACGTCCGCCATCGGAGACGCCCACCCGCGGAGCGCGTCCACTCGGGACAGGAACGCCTCCACATCCGGATCGCAGAAGCGCCGTTGACCCGGCGCGGGCGGGAGGTCCTCGCCGTCCCAGCCGCCGCGGTGATACGCCGCCGGAAGCAGCACGATCGGAAGGCCGGCCTCGACGGCCGCGTCGGCGACGGCCTGGGCCATCGCGTTCGGCTCAGCGTATGGAGTGCCGTCGGGCCGGTGGTGGACGTAATGAAATTCGCCGACGACCGCGTACCCGGAGCCAGCCATTTCCCGGTAGCACTCGAGCGCCGCGGCGCGCATCGAGTCGGGATCGAGCGTCTCCGCGAGGTGGAACATCTCGGTCCGCCACGTCCAGAAGTCGTCGTTCCCGCCGGCGGGGCCGGGACGCTCAGCGCGGCCGCGCAAGCCGCGCTGGAAGGCGTGGGAGTGCGCGTTCGGCATCCCGGAGATCGCCTGCGTGACGGCCGGCCCGGGCATCACTCTTCGTCCAGCGCGCGCTCGACCACCCGCGCCGCGACCGTTGCGTCGGCCAGGTCGACGTCCTCGGCCGGCGAGTGGCTCACGCCGCTCTCGTTGCGGACTAGCACCATCGCGGCGGGCACCCGCTCAGAGATCACCCCGGCATCGTGACCGGCGAAGCACACGAGATCCGGAGCGGCATGTCCGGTCACCTGCTCGCTCGCGCGCGCCAGCGAAGCCCTGAGCGCGGGCGAGAACTCGCGGCCGTCGCTCCGCGACGCCACCGAGAAATTGATCGAGACCCCCGACCGCGCCGCCAACTCCGCCGCCATCTCATCCAGTCGAGCGCGCCACGCGTCGATCGCGGCGAACCCTTTCGGCGCACGGGCGTCGATCCATAACCGCACCTCGGCCGCGATCGTCGTCGGCGCGTTCGGCTTGGCCAGGATCCGGGAGGTCGTGATCGTCAGCGACGGATCTGAGCCGGCGAGGTCCTCAGCGACGACGATCAAGCGCGCCGCTGCCGACAGCGCGTCGCGTCGCTCGCACCGCGGCGTCGTGCCAGCGTGATCGGCGCGCCCGCGGAGCAGCACCTCCAGCCGGGTCCGGGCAGCCAGCGACCTGACCACGCCGACCGGCGACCCGGCACGCGCCAATTCCGTCGTCTGATCGATGTGGATCTCGACGAACCCCGCGAGCTTTTCGAGCCAGCCGGGCGCATCGCCGATGCCTTCCGGGTCGACTGCGGCCAAACGCATCGCGTCCCCGAGCGCCACGCCGGCGTCGTCACGCCGTGACAGCACCGCCGGCAGGTCGAGCCGCCCCGCGAGGGCCTTGCTGCCGAATGTCGGCGTGTTGAACCGCGCGCCCTCCTCATCGGCGAACGACAGAACCGCGACCGGCCGGGTCGAATCAGCCGCGATCTCGAATGCGCACGCCACGCCCAACGGCCCGTCGAAGCGGCCGCCGCCCCGGACGCTGTCCAGGTGCGAGCCGATCCCCCACCATGGAGGGTCCTGGTCCGGGCAGGCCCAGAGGTTGCCGGCGGGATCGCGCTGGGCGCGCAGACCAACGTCCGCCGCCTGGCGTTCGAACCAGGCCCGGGTCGCCGCGTCCTCCTCGGTCCAGGCCATCCGGTACACGCCCTCGGGGCCGACGCCGATGTCGTCGAGCTCTCGCAGACGAGCAGCCAAGCTCTCAGCGGTGATCATACGTGCGTACGGTAATTGAGGGAAGATGACGACGTGGACGTGGAGAGAAGGAGCAACCCGGCGTTCCTGTTCGACCTCGACGGAACTCTGATCGACAGCGTCTACCAGCACGTGATCGCGTGGCGCGAGTCGCTCCAGGAGGTCGGGATCAACCTGTCGGTGTGGAAGATCCACCGCCGGATCGGGATGAGCGGCGGGCTATTCGTGAGCGCGCTCGTGCGCGAGATCGACACGCCACTCGACCGCGAGACGCTGGCCGCCCTCCCACGGCTCCACGGCGAAGCCTTCCTTCGTCACTACGACGGCGTCCGGCCGTTGCCCGGGGCGAGCGAGCTGCTCGCGACGCTCACCGATCTCGGCGTCCCGTGGGCGATCGCGACCAGCGGCGCCGAGCGGTACGCGCGCCGGGGGGTCGAGCTCCTCGGCCTGCCGGCGGACACGCCGCTCGTCACCCGCGACCAGGTCCGCTACGCCAAGCCGGACCCCGACCTCTTCCTGACCGCCGCCGAGCTGATCGGGGTCGACATCCGCGACACCATGGTGGTCGGCGATAGCGTCTGGGACCTGCTCGCCGCCAGACGGGCGCGAGCGCTCGGGGTCGGCCTATTGTCGGGCGGGTACGGGCGCGAGGAGCTCATCTACTCAGGCGCCTACCGGGTGTATGAAGATCCCCGGGACCTACTCGCGCACATCGACGAGGTCGGGGTGCGGCGCCCGCTGTAGGACCCGCCCGGTTATCTCTCCATCCGGGTCGTGACTCGCTGCCGAGGATGGTAGGTGCGCTCGGCCGCGTAGGCCTCGAGCACGCGGTGATCGGCCGGCGTCTGCGGCGCGTCCACGAGTGACCGCGGGTACAGGCGCTCCTTTAGAACGACGTTCAACTGTGCCCCAAGCAGCGTGATCTGCGCCTGGAGGTAGAACCACCAGAGGATCGTGATGATGGTCGCGAAATGCCCGTAGGTCGATTGGGCCTTCTGCAGGTAGTGCGACACGATCAGCGCCGATATCTGTTGCAGCACGAAGAACGCCAGACCTGAAAGGAGCGCTCCAGGCAGCACCTCGCGCATCGACTCGGAGCGCGAGGTCAGAATCCGGAACGCCGCCAGGAAGATCCCGATGTCGAGTGCGGCCGATAGGACGTAGCCGCCCACCCGGCCGAGAGCTCCGAGGCTAACGCCGTTGGCCGAGCTGACGACAAACCCCGATATAAGCGTGGTGAGGACCAGGCCTACGCCGATCGTCGCGAGAACCCACACGCTCCGCAGCGTCTGCTGGACCAACCCAGGGCGCTCGTGGTACGGCACTTCCCACACGGAGTCGAACGCGAACTGGGCCGTGCGCACGACACCCAGGCCGCTCCACAGCGCGGTCAACGATCCGAAGACGACCGCAAGCACGCTCCCGCTGAGCGCGCTGACGCTCGACGGATCGAGCAGCGGGAGCATCTTCGCAACATCGCCGAACACGGACTGCCTGTCCGAGGCGGGCAGGACCCAGGCCAGGACGGTGACCAGCACCAGGAACAACGGGAAGATCGAGAAGATCCCCCAGAACGCGATCATCGACGCGAGGTTCGAGCTGCGGTCCTCTGAGAACTTTTTGAAAGTGGCGACGGCGACGCCGGCGGGCTTGCTCTGTTGCTGCGCGCGGTCGACCTTCTCCTTGATCCCCATGTCGCGTTCTCCTCTCGGCAAGAGCGGGCGCCACCCCTGTCGCATATTGATACCCCACTCGCTCTCAGGTAACCCCCGTCACCCCTTGCGTTTCGGCTTGGCTACCCGAGCCGGAGCGCGGCATCCCGGGCTCCGTCAGCAGCCGTCCGAGGGCGAGTCCGGTGCCCGGCGGCCGCGGCGCGGTCGCGGTGAACCGCCACCGCGGCGACGACCAGCGCCACGCCGACGATCTGCCGCGTGCTCGGGATCTGCGCCAGCACGACAATCCCGATCACGGTCGCGGTTGCCGGCAGCAGCGACACCATCAGCGAGTAGGTGGCGCGGGGCAGCCGCGACATCGCCAGCTGGTCACACACGTACGGGATCACCGACGAGGTGATGCCGACGCCGATTCCGGCGCCGATTGCGACCGGATCCAGTACGTGCGGCACGACGGCCCAGCCACCGATCGCGGTACTCACCGGCGCGGCGATCAGCATCGCGCCCGCGAGCCCATCGATGCCGCTGACCCCGGACGCCCGGGACACGCGGTGCGCAAGCATGATGTAGAGCGCGAATAGCACTGCGTTGCCGAACGCGAACGCGACGCCGAGCGGCTGACCGGTCAGCTGAACAGCGACCAGGCTGTAGACCCCGGCCACCGCGAGTCCCAGCGCCAGGCCGTTGCGGAGCGAGCGGACGCCCATCGCCGCGAGCACGATCACCGGAAGGAACTCGATCGCCGACACCGTTCCGAGCGGCAGGCGCGCGATCGCCTCGTAGAAGCAGCTGTTCATCGTCGCGAGCACGATCCCGAGCGCGGCCACGAGCCTTACCGTGCCTCGGTCGACCGACCGCAGCGTGCGCCACGGCCGCCGCCACACCGCGAATACGACCGCCGCGCTGACGATCCGAAGCCAGGCGACCCCGAGCGGAGCGACCCGGGCGAACAGCAACACCGCGAACGCCGGCCCGAGGTAGTGGAACACGGCACTCCCCACGAAATAGGTCTGGGGCGGAACCGACTGCGAGCGGTGCTGGAGCATTGCCAGGATTCTCGCCCCCGGCGGCCTGGTTGAACATGGGCAATCGAAGGCGTTACGCTTAATCGGCCTTATGAAGAACGGCCTGCGAGCGTTATCGGGCGGGGATTTTCCGCCACTGGACGCGGTTGACCACAAGATCATCGCCGAGCTCGCGACCGACGGCCGCATCTCGTTCGCGGAGCTCGGCCGGCGGACGAGCCTGTCCTCGCCGGCGGTGACCGAACGGGTCAAGCGCCTCGAACAGGCTGGCGTGATTACCGGCTACCGGGCCGAGGTCGACCCCCGCGCGCTCGGCTACCAGCTGACCGCGATCGTCCGGGTCAAGCCCGCCGTCCGGCAGCTGGCCAAGATTGCCGAGCTCGCGGCCGAGATCCCTCAGATTGAGGAGTGCCTCCGGATCACCGGCGAGGACTGCTTCTACATCAAGCTCCACCTGGGCTCGATCGAGGAGCTCCCGAGCGTGCTGGACCAGTTCCTGCTGTACGGCGAGACCACGACCTCGATCGTCAACGCCACCCCGGTGGCGCGCCGGGACCCGCCACCGCACTCCCCCTAAGTGTCAAAAGACTCACTCGGAACGGGTTAGACGGCGAGGTCGCTCGAGGCCGCCGCTGAGACAGTGATGAGCGTCAGCTACCGCCCGTCGAGACTAGCCGAGGAGGTCACGATGTTCGTCTCAGAGCCTTTCATCCGTTTCGAGTCACCCGCAGTCGCTCCCGTCTCTGTCCCTGCCGGGATTCGTTCGCTGGTTGCCGTGCTCATGGTCGCGATCGTGTTGTTCTTCGCCATGCTCGTGGCGACGCCCAGCATCGTCCGCCTCTGCCACGCGCCGCGCGCCGACACGCCGGTCCACCTCGCGCGGTAGGGCACTGGCGCGCATTCGCCGTCCGCGGGAGGTCGAGTGTGGCGAAATGACCCACTCGCGCCGGCAACCCGACCCCGAACAAGTCAACACTCGGCGGGTGCGCGCGCTCGAGTGCGCCGAAACTCGCGCATAGCCCGAACAACTCGCCATTCGAGCCGCGACCGTGCCGAATGACGACTTTCTCGGTTGCCATCCGGTTGGCAGCGAGTTACCGACCAGACGGGTAGCGACTCGACCGCAGGCGCTCGCGCTCGTTCGGTAGCTTGTCACACGATGCCCGACCGCTTCAGCGACCGTAGCCCGGACCGTCCGTCCGAGGACGAGCTCCGGTCGCACGCGGCGTTCGAAGCGGCACGGAGCGCGAGCGGGATCGGCGCCGCGGTCGCCCAGGCGGGCTACAGCCACGGCGAACCTTTCTGGGAGTGCATCGTCAGCGACGGCCACGAGTGGCACTTCGTCCGGGTGCTCGGGATCGATCTGTCCCCGGCTGAGGAACTACCGATTGAAGACATCGAACATGGCATCGAGCGATTCGCGGCCACCTTCCCCGCGTCGGATCGCCTCCGCGAGCTGCTGAACGCCAACCCGCTGCACGTGGACCGGAGCGGAACGGTCGGCAGCTGACCACGCCGCCGGCGTGCGGCGCGTCGCTGACCTTTCTAGGAGACCCATGGCCCTAACTGAAGAGCAAGCCCGCGTGAAGGCCGCCTACGAGGCGGTGGAGGACGTCTTTCCAACCGCCGGCTACGCGTACGTGCTGGCCCTTCGCCGCCAGCTCCCTCAAATCGACTCTCCCGAAGCGCTGGCCGAGTACCGCAGGCTTGCCGACGAGGCCGAGGCGCTGGCCGCGATGGTCGCCGCCAGCCGCCAGGCCTCCTGACCCCGACGGGTCACCGTGCCGCTGCCCGCCGGCGGGCGCGCTCGAGCCACGGTCCCGCGCGCAACCGCTCGAACGTGGCAACCGCGTCCGCCCGCAAATCGCCCCCTTCCAACTCGACCTCCGCCAGTTCGAGCGCCATCACCGCAGCATCGAACACGACTCCGGCCTCGCTCATGATCTCCCGGGCGGCGCGCCAGTGAGAGGCGGCAGCGTCTCGGTCGCCGGCGCGGGCGGCGATATGCGCAGCGAGTCGCCGTGCCTGCCCGGTCACATACGGCGAGGTGGTCGGCGCGACCGGGCCCTGGAGCGCTCCGAGCGCCGCGGTCAGCGGGCCATCGTCATCGTTCGCGACCAGGAGATCGACCGCGAACGAGAGCCAAGCCGGCCACTCGGCGTAATCCCCGGAGCCGGCACCGAGGATCACCGCGAGCGCATGGGACGGGCTGTCCTCGAGGTGCGCCAATGCCACCATGCGCACGCTGCGGTAATCGCTCTCCACCGCGGCTCCGGAGTCGGCCTGGCGCGTGTCGAACGCATCGATCGCCGAGCGGGCGACCTCGACCCGTCCCCGGGCGAGCGCAATTAGAAGCGGCGGGCCGATGGCCATGCCGGCGTTCGCGGGCGCCGTTTCGGACCCGGCTCGCTCGACGGTCTCGAGCGCGTCATCCCAGGCTCCCACGCAGAACTGCGTCCGCGCGAGGTGGAGCATCGCGAGTTCGTGGCCGGTGCGACTCGCGACCCGCTCGGCGGCAGCAATCGCAGTCCGCGCGGTCTCGCCGGCCTCTCCGAACCGCCCGAGCGCGGACAGAGTGATCGCGATATTGGTGAGAGTGATCGGAACGTCCGCGGGGGCGTGGAGCTCGCGTAAGAGCAGTGCCTCCCGGAACAGATCGAGTGCCTCCGCGGGGCGGCCAAGCTCGACGAACGCCGACGCACGACAGTTGAGGGCCAGGCCGAGCTCCTCGTCGGCGTTCGCGCTCCTGGCGGCCGCGGCCGCGTCCGCGGCAGTGCGTTCGGCGCCCTCCGCGTCGCCGTCGTAGTAGAGAACGCCGGCCAGGGCGGCCGCGGCACCTGCGAAGGCGGCGTCCTTGACGGCGCCGAGGCCGTCGTGCACTTCACGTAACGGGCTGACGAGCTCCGTCGCCGGCCGCGTCCACCGGTACACGTACAGCTCTCGCGCACGCAGTGCCAGCGCCTCGCGCTCCCGACCCGCCTCCGCTTGCAGTTCGCGCGCCTTGGCGTAGTGCTCGGCTGCCGTGGCCTGATCGCGCTCGTGCTCGGCGCACCGCGCCGCCTCGACGAGGTGGTTGGCTCGGCGCCCCTCGTCCGGCTCGATTTCGGCGGCCCGATCGAACAGCGCGATCGCCTCGTGCAGCGCGCCGACGCTGGCCGCGCGTTGCGCCGCCCCGACGATCGTGGTGAGTGCTCGCCGGCGGATGAACAGGGCATCGCTCGCCCTCGGGTCGATGTCCGCGGCGGCCAGGAGGTGCCCGGCGTAGATACCCGCTACGTCGGGATCGGGATCGCCGCCGGCCAGCCAGTCAGCGGCGGCGAGGTGCCTCGCCTTGCGTGACTGTTTTGACATCGTCGCGAGGGCCACCCGCTGGACCTGCCGGTGCGAGAACGTGTACTGGCCCCGAGTGGGTGAGAGCCGGTCGGTCGACACGGTCAGGAGCTGCTTCGAGACCAGCTCGTCGAGCAGGCCGCGGACATCTAGCTCGGACGCTCCTGCCACCGCGGCCGCGCCGGTCGCGCTGAAGGGCTGGCCGAGGACCGCCGCGTCGAACAGAACGTGGCGCTCATCGCCACCGAGCGCGTCGAGTCGCCCCGCGATCAGGGCATGGATGTTCGGCGGGACCGCTAGCTCATGCACGTCTCCGACGAGCCGGTAGGCCTCCGCATCACGCTCGGCCACCATCACACCTCGGTCGGCGAGCATGCGGAGCGACTCCACCGCGAACAACGGCACGCCGCCGGCGTGATCGCGCACAGCCGTCAGCAGTTCCGGGGGCGCGTCGTCGACCGCTGCGGCGACGAGCGTTTCCATGTCGGCCGGCGGCAGCGGCTCGAGGTCGAGACGCAGGCCGCGCCGGCTGAGGGCGTCGAGACGATCGTCGGGACGGCTCAGCACGAGGATCAGGATCGGCGAGCTGAACGCCCAGTCGAGCATGTGGACGATGAAGTCGAACAGCCCCTGATCCGCCCAGTGGAGGTCCTCGAACAGGAGCAGAACCGGATCACGCTCGGCAAGGCGCTCGAACAGCAGCCGCCACGAGGAGAACAACTCGCCGCGGTCGATGAGCGTGGTGCCGTCATCGAGCCCGAGCAGGCGGCGCAGCGCCCGCCCGACGCGCGCATGCTCGTCGGCATCGCCGGCGAACAAATCATCGAGGAGCGCGTCGAGCTTGGTCCGCTCGGTGTCGCGCGAGTCCTCGAGCGTGATCCTGGCCCGCATCCGGACCATGTCGCCGAGTGCTCTGAAACCGACGCCCTCCCCAAAGCTCGAGGCTTGCCCGCGATGCCAGAGCACGGTCGCCGCGAGACCGTCGACGTACTTCTCGAGCTCCCAGCCGAGACGGGACTTGCCGAGCCCGGCCTCTCCCACAACCGATATGAGCGTCAATCCGGCATTCGTCTCGAGCAAGCGGTCGAGCGCGCCGCGCAGAGCATCAAGTTCGGCGGCCCGGCCGACAAGCGGCAGTTCGAGCAGGGCTCGACTCGCACCGCCGACGGTCGCCACGATCCGCATGGGGCGCCACGCCTGAACCGGAATCGCCTTGCCCTTGACCAGGTGGGTCCCGGCGTCCTGGTAGACGATCGCTCGCTCGGTCGCGAGCCGGGTGACATCGTCGACGAGCACGGTGCCCGGCTCGGCGATCGACTGCAGCCGCGACGCAGTGTTTACCGCGTCTCCCTGAATCATTCCCTCGTCGACGGCGCCGACGTCGACGGCGGCCTCGCCGGTGAGCACACCGACGCGCAGCCGCAGGTCGAGACCGAGCCGGTCTCCGAGATTGGTCACGGCGGCCACGAGATCGAGCGCGGCCCGGACGGCTCGCTCGGCATCGTCCTCCCGCGCCACCGGCGCGCCCCAGGTTGCCATCACACCGTCGCCCTCGTACTTGCGGATCGTGCCGCCGTACGCAGCAGTGATCCGGCGGGCGGCCGCGTAATACGTGGTTACCAGCTGGCGCACATCCTCCGCGTCGTGGCTCTCGCTGAAGGTCGTGAACCCGGTCAGATCGCCAAACAGCACCGAGACGAGCCGGCGCTCGACCGAAGGCGGGTCGAACACCGGGGACCTGGAAAGCGACTCCGGCGGCTGGGCTGGGGGTGTCGGAGCACTCGCGATCTCACCCGTCCGCCCGCGACCGGCAACCGGCGGTATCGCCGCTCCGCACTCGAGGCAGAATCTCTGCCCCGGCTGGCTCGTGAGAGTCCCGCACGTCGGGCAATGGAGCGCCTGCGGGGCGCCGCACTGGCCGCAGAACTTGGCTCCTGCCGGGACCTCAGCCGAGCATGTTGCACACGTCGAGGTCATCGGTGTGCCGTCGACGCGCCATCAGACGCCGCAGTGCGCGGCGGTGGCGATCGGATCCGACCGCGTGGCCTGGTGCGCGCTCGCCGCGGCGTCTCGCGCCGGCGGCGGACCACCGGGCCCAGGCGGCGCCGGGCACGACCCGCCCTTCCCGGTCAGCGTGGGCAGCGCGGCTTCGTACTGCTGGACGACCGTCGACGAGCACACCGCCGCCGGGTTGCCGCCGGTCGCCTCGCACACCTCGGCCGTCAGCACCTCGGCCTCGCCCGCGATCGCCTGGGTAGATACGTTGCTCGGGTCGGTCAGGCCACCGGCGAGCTGCCTCCACGACTTGTGGGCGATGAGTTCTGGAGTGACCGTCGAGCTGTCAGTTATGAAGCGATTGGCGACGTCGATGAACGGCGTCTCGACCGGAGGGTCGAACCTGTGCACAAGCAGGGCCTCGGAATGGGTGAGAGTCTGGAGGGGGACGAGACCGGGATTCGCCGGCACGTTGCTCCACACCTCGACCGGAACGAACGAGACATAGGGGCTGTGGTAGCTCGACCCGAAGAAGGTGAACGTGGTCACCTGGGGAGGCGTAGTCGGGACGCTCTGCATTAGGTGCAGGTTCGAGAACGTCCCGAACTGCGACAGCGCGACGATCATCCCCCAGCGCTGAACGCCGCAGAACGGACACGCCTCCGAGCCGGCGTAGAAGACCTCGGGCTTGCCGCCCGAAGTGAGCGGCGTCAGCCCCTGCACGATCCTCGGGCCGGACATGCCGAAGCGTGTGACCGCGAGCGCATCCTCTGCCGCCGCAGCGAGCGTCGCGGATGGGACGTGCGTCACCTCGCCCGCCACACGCCCGGCGATGGCGCCGTCAGCCAACTGCCAAGCCTTCGCGTACAGATCTATCGCCGCCGAAAGGTTGCCGGCGCGGGCCTGACGCTCCCCGGCCGACAGCGCCGACCGTGCCGACGCGAGCATCGCGGCGCCCCCGCCGTGCGCCTGCGCGAGGGCGTCCTCGGCCAGACCCCGATCCGCGGTGATGATCAGTCCGGTTGCGGTCGCCGACAGTCCTGCAGGGTCATCGACGGCTTGCTTGGACGCGGCGAAGACGTTTCTCCCGTAAGGAGGAGCGTCGGCTTCACGACTGTTGATCCAGAGGTCGCGGGCCGTGGCCCGCGTCAGGGCGGCGGCGGCGGCGCTGGCCTGCGGCGCGAGAGCCCGTGCCTGGCGCAGGGCGTCCCTCGGTGCCGTGGCCGCGCCGGCGGCGGCCACCAAGCCGAACAGCACCGCGGAGAAGACCGCGACGGCGAGCGCGGCACGCCGCGCGGATGTGGCCGAGCGGATCACGACGGCGGCGACGGCGGCCTGTGGTACTTGCGAAGGACCGCGGCAGCGGCGGCGCGCACTCCGCGAGTGCTGCAGACACTGCCCGGACGCCCGTTGGTCGCGCTGCAGATCGCCGCCGTGAACAGGTTGGCGAGGCCGTCCACCTCACGCGCGATCCGATTGTGAGGATCCGCGAGAGTCCCGGCGATCTGCGACCACGTCATGTGCGCGAGCGTCCCGGGGTCATATCCCGACCCGGCAAAGCCCCAGGCACCCCCGATAGAGATCGCGGGAGTCACTCCCTGGAGATGAACAGCCGCGAGCGAGCGCCGCTCGTGCCGAGTGGGCTTTTGGAGGTTGTGGCCGTTGACGTCCTGGAGCTCGACCGGCGCGAAGCTGATGTAGGGGCTCCGGTAAGCGGAGTCCATGAAACTGAGCCCGTGCGTATACGGAAAGCAATAGAGCGGGTTCAGATTGCAAGGATCCTCGGCGGTCTTGCAGAAATACGTGCCGGTGTTGACCTCGCCCAGCCCGCTGAAGCTTCCGAACCGGCTGAGTGCCACCGCCAACGCCCAGCTGTTCGCCGCGCAGTGAGGGCACCAGGCGAGCTCGGCGGTCACGATCTGTAGCTTGCCGTCGGTCGTGAAGTGCCCGTCGCCCTTGATAATCCCGAAGTAATGGCCGGTGACCGGGTTGCGGCTGTCGCCGATGCCGACTCGGTTGAGCGTGCTGACCGGCACGTTGGTCACCAGCTGGGTGACCTGCGCCGGCGCCGGCACCGAGCCATCAGGGCGCGTTGCCGCCCGCGCCGCCGGAACCATCACGGCCAGCGATGCGACCAACACGACCGCAAAGCGCCCCACACGCGAAACCTACCTCTCCCTCTCGATGCTTGCAAGTCGGGGGTCAACGGGTAGACCAACAACCCGTGGCGGGAGGACTCTCAAAAATGCTGCGCGGGTCGCTGGGACCGGCCGAGGCGTACATGCGGATGCTCGCCGCTTTCGGCGAGGACCTCGCGGCCACGGTCACCGACCACGGCGAACGCGATCCCTTCGCGCTGCGAGACCCGGTTTACATCGAGCGCACGCTGCCGGCGGTGCGGCTCGCCTCGCAGCTCTACTTCCGCGCTGACGTTCGAGGACTCGCCCACATCCCGTCCGAGGGCCCGGTGGTGCTTGTCGGCAACCACTCGGGAGGCACCCTGATCGCCGACACTTTCGTGTTCGGCCAGCACTTCTACGACCATTTCGGCCCCGAGCGGCGCTTCCACCAGCTCGCGCACGACCTCGTGTTCAAGGTCCCCGGCCTGCGCGCGCTGCTCGAGCGCTACGGCACCGTTCCGGCATCGCCGGCGAACATGGCTCGTGCCCTGCGTGATGACGCGGCGCTGCTCGTGTACCCAGGCGGAGACCACGAGACGTACCGTCCGTCGTGGGAATCGGATCGGATCGACTTCGCCGGGCGCACCGGCTTCGTCGAACTCGCCCTCAAGCATCAGGTTCCGGTGGTCCCGGTGGTCGCCGCCGGTGGCCAGGAGACCGCGCTGTTCCTCGGGCAGGGGAGACGACTCGCGCACGCGCTGAAGCTCGACCGGCGGTTCCGTCTGAAGGTGCTGCCCGCGGCGATCGGGCCACCATTCGGGCTGACGGTCCTCGACCTACCGGGTCGCATCCCGCTCCCCGCGAAGATCTCGATCCGCGTCTTGAAGCCGATCGACCTCCGAGACCGTCTCGGCTCGCGCGCCGATCCCGAGGACGGCTACAAGCTGGTGACGTCGACCATGCAGCGCACGCTGACGAGGCTGTCGAACGAGCGCTCGCTGCCCGTCGTCGGGTGAGCCGCGGCGCGATTCCGACGACCTCGATCCTCAACGCGACCACGCTCCCACGCCGCGACCCGCCGCCGCGGTAGCGCGAACGCCGGACGCGGACGTATCAGACCGCCGCGGAAACGCTCATGGCGGTAAGTCAAGACTTTCCAGAATCGTCCGAGGAGGCCGTCATGTCCATCTCTGAATCGCTACAGCTCCTGTCACCGACCAACACGGCGGACCGTTCAGGGCTCGTGGCCTTGGGCGTGATCCTCGCCATCGGTGTGATCCTGCTCGTGTTGATGCTCGCGTTTCCGACCGGTGGATCCGTGCCGCATCACGTGGTCGGCGCGCACGTAGCCCCGCACCTAGCCCGCTAGATCCAGAGGAGTCAGCCGGCGTACTGCCGGGTAGACCACCAACCCGTGGTGGGAGGCAGCACGCCTGGCCGGTTCGGTTCGTCCTGCTCGCGCTGTTCTGGGGATCGACGTTCCTGTTCATCAAGATCGGCGACGAGGCCCTCGCGCCGCTCCAGGTCTCATTCGGGCGTGTCATCGTGGGCACCGCGACGCTGCTCGCGATCCTCTGGCTCGCCGACGAGGGGGCGACCGCGCGGCCCCTCGCGGGGCTCGCGGTCGGGTTCGTCGGGGTGCTCATCGTGCTTGGCGTCTGGCGGGGGCTCGGCGCAACCTCACTCGAGGGCAACCTCCTGTGCCTGGGTGCGGCCGCCTCCTACGGTCTCGGCTTCCCGTACGCGCGCAAGTACCTGGCGCGGCGACCCGAGGGGCCGCTGGCGCTCGCCACCGCCCAACTGACGTGCGCAACGGCCGAGCTGGCGGTGCTGACCGCGGTGTTCACCCACGCCCCGCACGGCGTGGCCGCGAAGCACGTCCTCAGCGTCGTCGCGCTCGGGGTGTTCGGTACCGGCCTCACGTTCCTGCTCAACCTGTCGATCATCCGCGACGTCGGCGCCACCGTCGCCTCGACGGTCGCCTACGTGATGCCGATCTTCTCGACGCTGCTGGGCGTGCTGGCGCTCGGCGAGCCGCTCACCTGGTACGAGCCACTCGGGGCCGCGATCATCATCGCCGGCGCGGTGCTCGCTCAGTCACGCCGAGACCGCGCCGCACCGGCACAACGATCCTTCACCGCTCGACGAAGTACACGCCGCTCCCCTGCCCGCTCGAGAACCAGCGGCTGGTGACGGTCTTCTTGCGTGTGAAGAACTCGACCGCGTCGGTCCCGTGCGCGTGCAGGTCTCCCAGGAATGAGTCCTTCCAGCCCGAGAACGGGAAGAACGCGACCGGCGCGGCCACGCCGATGTTGACGCCGACCATGCCCGCCTGCACCTCGTGCCGGTAGCGCCGCACCGACGAGCCCGACTCGGTGAAGATCGACGTGCCGTTCCCGAACCGGCTCGCGTTGACGATCCCGATCGCCTCGTCCAGCGTCGGGGCACTGATCACGCATAGCACCGGGCCGAACACCTCCTCCTGTGCGATGTCCATCTCGGGCGTGACCCCGTCGAGGATCGTCGGCCCCACGTACGAGCCGTTCGGATCGGACTCAGGGTCCCGCCCGTCCAAAGCCAACCTCGCTCCGTCGGACACGCCCTGCTCGATCCAGTCACGGATCCGGTCCCGCGCCGCGCACGAGATCACCGGTCCCACATCGTTGGCGTCATCGAGCCCATCGCCCACCCGCAGCGAACGCGACGCCTCTACCAGCGGACCGATCAGCTGCTCGTGCGCATCCCCGACCGTCACCACCACCGACCCCGCCATGCACCGCTGCCCCGCCGCGCCGAACGCCGATCCGAGGATCCCCTCGACCGTCTTGTCGATCACCGCGTCGGGCATCACGACCATGTGGTTCTTCGCGCCCCCGAGCGCCTGCACCCGCTTGCCCGCCTTGGCCGCTCGCTCGTACACGATCCGCGCCACCGGCGCCGACCCGACAAACGAGACCGCGTCGATCCCCGGGTGATCCAGGATCCCCTCCACGACCTCCCGACTCCCGTTGACCAGGTTCACGACTCCGGGGGGCAGCCCCAGCGCATGCAACTCCTCGAACGCGATCTGCTGCGTCAACGGCACCTGCTCGGACGGCTTCAAGACAAACGTGTTCCCGCACGCGATCGCGAACGGCAAGAACCAGAACGGCACCATCGCGGGGAAGTTGAACGGCACGATCGCTGCGCAGACCCCGACCGGCTGCCGGATCGTCTCCGCATCGATGTTCCGCGAGACGTCCTCCAAAATCCGTCCCTGCATCGTCGTCGGGATCGCGCACGCCGCCTCGACCATCTCGATCATCCGCGCCACCTCCGCGCGCGCGTCGGCGATCGTCTTCCCCATCTCGATCGTCACCGACCGCGCCAGGTCCTCCTCCCGCACGACCAGCCGCTCGCGCAGCTCGAACAGCTTGCGCGCCCGCGCGATCGTCGATACCGACCGCCACTCAGGCAGAGCCTCACGCGCCGCCCGGACCGCGGCGTCCAGATCGGACCATCCCGACAGGGGCACGCGCGCGAGCACCTCCCCGCTGGCCGGGTTGAGCACGTCGAGCACGTCGGTCGCGGCCTGCGCCGGCGTCCACTCGCCGTCGATGTAGTTGTCAAGAAGACGGGTTGCTGTTACTGCCATCAAGGGTCCATTCATGGTCGGGGTCGTTGACGATGGCCCACAGACGCTGCGGGCCCGCCATCACATTCAGGTAATACACCTCGTAGCCGGGCGGAGCCGAGACCGTGTGGTAGCCGCGCGGCACGAGCACGCAGTCGCGGTCGCGGAACGTCAGCGCCTCGTCCAAAGTGGTCTCGTAGTCGTACACGCGCATCAACCCGAAACCGCGCTCTGGCTTGATGCGGTGGTAGTAGATCTCCTCGAGCAGCGACTGCCGCGGCGGGTCGTCATGGTCGTGCTTGTGCGGCGGATAGCTCGACCAGTGGCCGGCCGGGGTGAGCACCTCGACCACGAGGAGCGACCCGGCCCCTTCGTTCTCCATCAGGATCGGGCGGATGAAGCGTTCCTGGGCGCCGTGTCCGCGCGTCTCGACCTTGATCGCCCCGCCAGGGAGGACACGCGGCTCGGCGCCTCGCAACGCCGGCGCCCAGCACAGCGCGACCTCCGCGCCGTCCTCGCCGGCGCGCAGCCCGACGTGCGACTCGGGCGGCAGATAGGCGGCGTCGGGCAAGCCCGCCCACGGATCGGCTCGGCCGCCGATGTCGAACCACTCGCCGTGCTCGGAGGCGACGTGTACGACGCCGGAGATCACGACCACGCACAGCTCGCGGATTCCGCAGGCGCGCTCGACAGTTCCGCCGCCCTCGAGCGCCAGCACCTCGAAGCCAACGTATTCGAGTCCGACCGACTCGGGGTCGAACGACAGGATTGCGCCGTCGGGCCCGGGGGCGGACGCGCCGGAGATTAGGAGCTCAGTCATCGGCCGAGCGTAAATACTGACGCTGGGCCGTGTGGTCACGTTCGTAGGCTTCGCGCGCGGCCCGCACCGTGCCCTCCTCGGAGACCTCGGCCACCGGCACGTCCCACCAGGTCTCGTAGCCGGGCACGCCCTCGTAGCGGTCGGCCTCGATGTACACCACCACCGGACCGTCGGCACCCCGCGCGCCTGCCAATGCCTCCCGCAACTCCGCAACGCTCCCCGCGCGTATCACCCGAGCGCCGAGGCTCGCGGCGTTGGCCGCGAGGTCGAGCGGCAGCACCTCCGTCGAGGCCGGATCGACCGGCACCGACCCGTTCTCGGAGAACCGGTACAGCGTCCCGAAGCCGGACGAGCCAACCGACCGCGACAGCGCGCCGATCGACGCGTAGCCATGGTTGTCGACGAGCACGATCACGATCGGGACGCGCTGTGCCACCGCGGTGACCAGTTCGCCCGGAAGCATCAGGTACGAGCCGTCGCCGACCAGCACGTAAACCTCGCGCTCGGGAGCCGCGAGTTTGACGCCCATCCCGCCCGGGATCTCGTAGCCCATGCACGAGTAGCCGTACTCGACGTGATAGCCCTTGCCCGCCGGATCGCGCGCGACCCACAGCTTGTGCAGATCGCCGGGCGCCGAGCCGGCGGCGCACACGACGATCCCGGTCTCGCCCGCGGCGTCGTTGATTTCTTTGATTATTTGTGCCTGGGTCGGTGGGGCGATTGGGGGGTGGGTGGGCGGGACCAAATCATCCCCGTCGAGCGATGTCAACCGCGCGACCTCAGCCGCCCAGTCGCTTGATTCCGAGGCCGCCCGCTCCTCCCAGCCGGTCTCGACACGATGGCCGGCGAGGGCATCGCGAAGCTGCTCGAGTACGACCCGCGCGTCGCCCACGACCGGCAGACCGCTCTCCTTGCCGGCGTCGAACGCGGCCACGTTCACGTTGACGAACCGCACGCTGGGATCCTGGAACGCCGACTTCGACGCGGTCGTGAAGTCGCTCCAGCGCGTGCCGATTCCGATCACGAGATCCGCGTCCCGCGCCAGACGGTTCGCCGCGCTCGTCCCGGTCGCGCCGACCGCGCCCAGGCTCAGGGGATGCTCGGACACGAGCGCGCCGCGGCCCGCCTGCGTCTCGCACACCGGGATCCCGGTGGCGTCGACGAGCGCCCGCAGCTGCCCGGGCGCCTCGCTGTAGATCACGCCCCCACCGGCGACGATCAGCGGCCTCCGGGCGGCCCGGATCAGTTCCGCCGCCCGCGCGAGCGCCGCCGGCGCGGGTGGCTGGCGGTACACCGTCCACACGCGCTGATTGAGGAACTCGTCGGGCACGTCGAACGCCTCAGCCTGCACGTCCTCGGGCATCGCCAGCGTGACCGCCCCGGTCTCGGCGGGATCGGTGAGCACGCGCATCGCCTCGAGCGCAGCCGGGATCAGCTGCTCCGGACGCTCGACCCGCTCGTAAAAGCGCGACACTGGGCGAAAGCAGTCGTTCACCGACACCGTCGAGTCCCACGGCACCTCGAGCTGCTGGAGCACCGGGTGTGGCGTGCGGGTGGCGAACGTGTCGCCGGGCAGCAGCAGGACCGGCAGCCGGTTGATCGTGGCCAGCGCCGCGCCGGTCACCATGTTCGTCGCGCCCGGCCCGACCGACGTCGTGCACGCGAACGTCCCGAGTCGATTCTTTTGACGGGCGTAGCCCGCGGCGATGTGGACCATCGCCTGCTCGTTCCGGGCGGGGTTATACGGGAGCAGGTCCCGGTACTGGTGAAGCGCCTGTCCGAGCCCGGCGACGTTGCCGTGTCCGAAGATCCCATAACAGCCGGCGAAGAACCGAGAGCGCTCCCCGTCCCGCTCTACCTCCTGCATCGCGAGGAACCGGACCAGCGCCTGGGCGACCGTGAGACGACTCATGCCAGGCTCCATGATGACTCGACCTCGCTGCGCAGCCGCCCGAGCATCGTGCCCAGATCGGGCAGCTCGACCCCCAGTGCGCGCGCGGTGGCGGCGGCGTCGAGCCGCGTGTCGCGCGGGACGCCGCCCGCGCCGACCACGTCGTCGGGCGGCGGAACGACGTCGAGCAGGTCCGAGTCGAGCTCGAACACCTCGATCGCACGGCGCGCCAAGCTCACGCGGTCGGCGTGCTCGCCGCCACAGCAGTGCAGGACGCCGGTGACCTCACCCGCGAGGGCCAGCCACACGAGCTCGGCGGCGTCCGTGGCGAGCGTCGGCGTCGCCAGCCGGTTGATCCCGGGTCCGTCCCACACGGCGAATCGTCCGCCCGCGCGCAGCGCGTCCCCGAGCGACGCGACCAGGTAGCCGAATCCAGCGTCCTGCGCGCGCTTCGTCTGCGGCCGCGCCCGGTGGACGCCTTGCACGCCGGCGATCCGGGCAACGGTGCCGCACGCAGCCGATTCGGTGATGATTAGCTCAGAGCATGCCTTGAGGAAGCCGTAGGTATTGATCGGGTTCGGCGGCTCTGACTCGGGCGCCGGTCCTTGCGTGCCGTCGAACACCCAGTCGGTCGAGACCAGAACCACGTGCGCGTCGGCGGCGTTGGCGGCAGCCACGACGTTCCGCGTGGCGCCGACGTACGCGTCCCAGGCGCGACGGCGATCTGTGTGTAACTCCGCCGGGTCGTTCCAGATCGCGGCGTGCACGATCGCGTCGGGTCGCGTGGCCAGCACCGAGCGGCGCACGACCAACTCGTCGGTCAGGTCGACGTGCTGATGACCCGGCGCCACGACCTCCGCGCCGTGCCGGTCCGCGAACACATGCGCGAGGTTCGAGCCGACGAAGCCGCTCGCACCCGTCAGGTAGATCCTCACGTTGACTGCACCTCCTCTACGCGCACGGGACGACCCTCTCGCAACGAACGCCCGGCTGCAAGCCCGATCACCAGTGGAGCCCGCGCATCGACCGTCGACACCGGCGGGTCTTCTTCCCGTGTCAGCGCCTCGACGAACCCCTCCCACTCGCGCACGTAGCTCGGGAGGTAGCGCTCGAGGAAGAAGTACGGGTTCGGGGGTCGCCGCTCACCGGCCGCGGTCAAGACGCTCCCGGTGTGCACCCGCGGGTTCTCTGACGCCGCCATCCCCTCGGACCCGAACACCTCGACTCGCTGGTCATATCCGTACGCGGCGCGGCGCGAGTTGTCGATCGCGGTCAGACACCCGTCCTCGTGCACGAGCGTCACCAGCGCCGTGTCGATGTCGCCGACCTCCGCGAACGAGGGCTCGATTCGGAGCGCGCCGCGCGCGAACACCTCGACGACCTCGCTGCCGGTGACGAACCTGGCCATGTCGAAGTCGTGGATCATCATGTCGAGGAACAGGCCGCCCGAGCTCTTGACGTAGTCCAACGGCGGCGGCTCAGGGTCGCGGCTCGAGATCCGCACGAGGTGCGGCTCGCCCACCGCGCCCGACGCCACGGCCTCGCGAACCGAGGCGTGCGCCGGGTCGAAGCGGCGGTTGAACCCGATCTGGAACGGCACTCCCGCCGCCTCGATCGCGCCGAGCGCGCGGTCGACCTCCGATAGATCCAGCGACACCGGCTTCTCGCAGAACACCGCCTTTCCCGCCCGCGCCGCCGCGATCAGCAGATCGACGTGGGTATCGGAGCTCGAGCAGATCGCGACCGCGTCGAGCTCGGAGTCGAAGATCTCCTCCACGTTCGCGACCGCGGGCACGCCGAGTTCGGCCGCGACGCCGCGCGCCGCCGGTTGGTAGGCGTCGTAGACCGCGCCGAGCGCCGCCCCCGGCACCTGGTGGGCGATCAGCTCCGCGTGCATTCGCCCGATCCGCCCCACGCCGATGATCCCGATCCGCAGCGGCGCCACGGCGGTGGTGACGGTCACGAACGCACCTCCTCCCAACCCCCGCTCTCCACCGAGCGCAGCAGCGCATCCTGCACGTGCGCCCACGCGAGCGCATCCTCGAAGCTCGGCTCAAACGGTCGCCCCTCGGCCACCGCCGTGCAGAACTCGTAGTCCTCGATCGTGATCAGATCCTCGAACCCGATCGTGTTACCGCTGCCGGGGACGAAGATCCCATGGTGCCCGAACCGGTCGCCGCCGAGCACGGTGGTGTACCCAGAGCCTCGATCCTCGGTGGCACGGTAGACGCGGAGCTCGTTCAGACGCTCGAAGCTCCACCCAACCGCGCCGCGGGTGCCGTACACGTCGAACGCGTTCTCGCTCTCGGGTCCGACGAGCGTACGACTGATCTCGAACGTGCCGCGCGCGCCCGAGGCGAACATGCAAAGCATCGCTGCATAGTCCTCGTTGGTCACCGGCGTGCGCGGGTCATCCGGCAGTCCCCGCCCATAGTGGCCGGCGCCGTCGCTGGGAACCGGGCGCTCGCGGATGTACGTCTCCACCGTGCCGGTCACCGTCGTGATCGGGCCGAGCAGCATGTGGGCGAGGTCGACCGCGTGGCTCATCAGGTCGCTCGTGACGCCGTAGCCGGCCTGGTCGAGCTGAAACCGCCACGAGTTGAGGCCGAGCGGGTCGGCGCCGTACATCGAGAAGAACCGACCGCGGTAGTTGGTGATCTCGCCAAGCTCCCCGCTCGCGATCAGCTCGCGGGCGTACCGCACGAGCGGCGCCCACCGGTAGTTGTAGCCAACGCCGCTGATCACGCCGGCAGTCCGGGCCGCCAGCGCCGCGCGCGCCACATGCTCGGGCGTGCCGCCGACCGGCTTCTCGCAGAACACGGCCTTGCCCGCCTTGGCGGCCGCCTCGACCAGCTGCACATGGACCATGTTCGGCGCGGCGATGTAGATGACCTCGATCGCAGGGTCCTCGATCACCGTCTCCCAGGTGGCGGTCGCACGTTTGAATCCGAACGAGTCGGTCGCCTGCTCCAACCGCGCCGGCAGCGGGTCGCTGCACGCGACGAGCTCGGCGTCGAACGCGCGGTTCTCGAACAGCGTCGGAATCCGGAGCAGCGAGCGCGTGTGCGCCTGGCCGAGCCAGCCGAAGCCGATCACGCCGACCCCGATTCGCCGGCGGGCGGCTCTCGCGGCCGCCGCCGCCGTGGTCCTCGGTTTCACCGTCGCGCTCATGCCGGCGACTCTCCGCAGGGCGCCTCCGTCAGGCGCCCTCGATCCTTGCCCCAAGGCGCCGCCGTCAGGCGCCGCCGACCATTCCCAGTGCAAGGCGCCGCCGTCAGGCGCCGCCGACCATTCCCAGTCCAAGGCGCCGCCGTCAGGCGCCGCCGACCATTCCCAGCCCAAGGCGCCGCCGTCAGGCGCCGCCGACCATTCCCAGCCCAAGGCGCCGCCGTCAGGCGCCGCCGACCATTCCCAGTCCAAGGCGCCGCCGTCAGGCGCCGCCGACCATTCCCAGTCCAAGGCGCCGCCGTCAGGCGCCGCCGACCATTCCCAGTCCAAGGCGCCGCCGTCAGGCGCCGCCGACTATTCCCAGTGCAAGGCGCCGCCGTCAGGCGCCGCCGACCATTCCCAGTAATTCCGTCACCTCCTGTTCGTACGGCATCGCCTGTGAGCACAAGAGCCGCGAGGCGACGATCCCGCCGGCCGCGTTGGCGTACGCGATCGTGCGCTCGTGGGGCCACCCGGACAGCAGCCCGTGGCACAGCGCGCCGCCGAACGCGTCGCCCGCCCCGAGGCCGCACACCACCTCGATTGGCGGCGGCTCGAGCAGTTGCTCGGCCTGCTCGGACGAGAGCAGCACGCCGTCGCCGCCGAGCTTGACGATCGCGAGCTCGACGCCCTTCACCCGCAGCCTCGCCGCGGCCTCGCGTGGGTCGTCGGTACCGACCGCGACCGCGCACTCCTCCCGGTTCCCGACCGCGATCGTCGCGTGCTCGACCGCTGCGCCGATCCGCGCCGACGCCTCCTCGCGCGAGCGCCAGAACGTCGGCCGGTAGTCCAGGTCGAGCACCGTGTGGCGCCGGCGCGCGCGGGCCTGGAGCATCCCCTCGGTCGTCGACGCGCTCGGTTCCTGCGACAGCGCGCTCGCCGTCACCCACAGGATCGGCACGTCGGCGACGGTCGCGGGGTCGACGTCGCCCGGGCGGAGCTGGAAGTCCGGGACCGGCGGGTCGCGGCGGAACAGCAGCTGCGGATCCTCGGGCGGATCGAGCACGGCGAACGCGAGCGGCGTGACCGTGCCGGGCTCGACCCCGACGAACCGCGCGTCGACGCCGAAGTCGCCCAGCTCGGCGATCGCGACCTCGCCCCATGGGTCCTCGCCGACCTTGGTGAACACCGCGGTGTGGTGGCCGAGGCGGGCGGCGGCGACCGCGACGTTCGTCGGGCTGCCGCCGATCGCCTTCCCGAAGCTCTCCGCCGCGTGCCAATCCGCGCCGATCTGCTCGCAATACAGGTCGATGCTGATCCGTCCGACGGTCAGCAGCTCGAGATCGCTCGTCATCCGTGATCAGGCGGGGGTTTGGGCCTCGCTGGCGGCGTCGGCGGCCAGCTCCTTGGCGACCTCCTTCAGCGCCGGGTCGCTCGCGCGCTGGAGCTCGTGGCTCAGCTCCTCGAGCTCGGCCCCGCCTGCCATCAGCGAGGTCAGCTCGTCGAGCGACGTGTCCGCCTTGGAGTAGGAGCCGAACATCCGGCCGCGTTTGAGGAGCACGAACCGGTCCCCGACGGGATACGCATGGTGCGGGTTGTGGGTGATGAAGATCACCGCCCGGCCCATCGACCGGGCCTGGACCACGTACTTGAGCACGATTCCGGACTGGCGGACGCCGAGGGCCGAGGTCGGCTCGTCGAGGATCAGGACCTTCGCGCCGAAGTAGACGGCGCGGGCGATCGCCATCGCCTGGCGCTCCCCGCCCGACAGCGTTCCCGCGGTCTGGTCGGGATCGCGGACGTCGATGCCCATCTTGGACATCTCCTCGCGCATGATCTTCTGGGCCCCTTTGACATCGATCCGCTGGAGCGGCCCCCACCCGTGCGTCGGCTCGTTGCCCAGGAAGAAGTTGCGCCACACCGACATCAGCGGCACGGTCGCGAGGTCCTGGAACACGGTGGCGATCCCGCGCGCCCGCGCATCGCGCGGCCCGGCGAACGTCACCGGCTCACCGTCGAACAGCACCTCGCCCTTGTCCGGCGAGTGCACCCCGGACAGGATCTTGATCAGCGTCGACTTGCCGGCGCCGTTGTCCCCGAGCACGCACGTGACCTCCCCCGCCTGCACCGCCAGGGTGACGTCCTCGAGCGCGTTCACGCTCCCGAAGTACTTGGACACCGACCGGACCTCGAGTGCCGCCGTTCCGTTCGCTTGCGGTTGCACTCCGGCGGGCTTCTCCTGCGCGTCCCCGCTACCGGGGGTACTGTCGCTCACCTTAGGACTCCTTCGCTCATCGCCGCGCCTTCAGTGCCCGCCGGTAGATCAGGGTATTGACGACCACCGCCAGAAACAGGATCACCCCGAGGAACGCGAAGTCCCACGAGCTGTCCCAGCCGGCGTAGATCACCCCTTCGAACGCCATACCGATGATGCACGCGCCGAGCGCCGCGCCGACCGCGGAGCCGTAGCCGCCGGTCAGCAGGCACCCGCCGACGACCGCCGCGATGATGTAGAAGAACTCGTACCCGACACCCTGCTCGGACACCGCCGAGGACGCCTGAGTGAACGAGATGATCCCGACCAGCGCCGCGGCCAGCGCCGTGGCGACGAACAACAGGACCTTTGTGCGGTTGACCGGGACGCCGGTGTTGCGGGCGGCGTTCTGGTCGCCGCCCGACGCGAAGATCCAGTTGCCGAACTTCGTCCGGCTGAGCACCCACGTGCCGACGATCGTCACGCCGATGAACCACAGGATTGCCGTCGAGTAGCCGCTCGGAAGCGAGCCGCTCGAGAAGAACGAACTGCCGAAGATCGACTTCGCGCTGTGCAGACCGGACGGGTTAGGCGTAGTCACCGTGATCTGCGTGCTCCCGCTGTTCAGCAGCAGGACGCCGCCGGTGCTCGCGCCTCGGAGCACGAAGAACGTCGCGAGCGTGACGATGAAACTGGGCAGCTTGGTCAGGACCACGATGTAGCCGTTGATCAGCCCGATCCCGACCGCGAACGCGAGCGTGATGAGGATCGCGATCCAGGTGTTCACGTGCCACTTGCCGACGAGCAGCGCCATCACGATCGCTGTCACGCCGGTCATCACGCCGGCCGACAGGTCGAACTCGCCCCCGATCATCAACAGTCCGACCGGCACCGCGACGATCCCAAAGAACGCCGCCTGCTGGGTCCACGCCGCGATCCCCGTCTGCTTCAGCCACAGGTGGTTGGAGCTCGAATCGAAGACCGCGAACATGATGAACACGAACACCGCGGCGAACAGCGCGCCGAGCTCCGGTCGCCGGAGCGTGCGGGTAAGCCGGCTGATTGGAACCAGCCGCTCGTCTGGCGCCCCCGCCGATGCGGGCGGCGTTGCTATCGGAGGTGAGGTGGCACTCATAGTCCCTGGGTTACGGGGTGTCGCCACCGGGCGAGAGCGAACTCCCGCCCGGTGAGCTTGCGTTGTTTGGCTCTTCTATCTCCGTTAGTCCTGTCCCGCAGCGATCGCGGCGGCCACCTTGCCGATATTCGCACTGGTCACGACCAGCGGCCCGCTGGCGACGGTCGTGCCACCGCCGACGCTCTGACCGTTGTCCTTGTTGTACAGGTATAGGAACACGATTGGCAGGTAGCCCTGGAGGTACTGCTGCTGGTCGATCGCGAACGCCATCGACCCGTTCTTGAGGTCCTGCTCGACGCCGGAGTTCAGGTCGAACGTCGCGATCTTCGGTTTGCTGGCTGGGGCGCTCGTCACCAGCGCTGTGCCGATCGCGTTGTTGAGCGTCATCACGGCGTTGACCTGCGGATTGGTCTGCAGGTACGCGGTGACCTGTTGGTCCGCCTGCTGCGGATTCGACGCCGCGTTGGGCGTCGACAGCGTCAGCTCCGTGCAGGCAGGTCCGGACTTCGGCGCGGTACCCGTCTTGCACTGTGAGCCAACGCCGAGCCCCGCCGCGATGCCGTTGCAGCGGTCGAGCAGGTTCTGACCCGACTGGTGGATGACACACAGGACGTTCGTGGTGCCCAGCTTCTTGAAGTACGCGCCCGCGGCCTGTCCGGCGAGCGTCTCGGGCTGGCCCACGCATGTGATCGCCTGGCTGGCGGCGATGTCAGTGTCGTCGCAGCCCGCGTTCAGCAGGACGACCGGGATCCCGGCCGCCGCGGCCTTGGCCAGCGTCGGGTTCATCAGCGAGGGATCGTGGTCGGAAACCGCCATGCCGTTCACCTTCGCGTTGATCGCGTCCTGAATCTGGGCATTCTCGGCGTTGTCGTCGGGCTCCGCCTGGCCCTGCTGCTGCGAGCCGTACGTCTCGGTGAGCGTGCAACCGAGGTCGGCAGCGGCGTCCTTCGCGCCCTTGTAAACCACGCTCCAGAAGCTGCCGTTGTCACCGTGGGTGATCAGCGCGAACTTGTATGAGCACGGCTTGCTGCTCGACGCGATGTTCACCGCGCTGGTCGTCGTGCCGCTGCTGTTACTCGCTTTGCTGCTCGAGCTGCTGCTACCGCACGCCGCCACCAGCAGGGCCGCGACGCCTAAGGCGGCGACGATGCCGATAGTGCGAGACAGTCGTCTCATCGATTGATCTCCTCCGTCGTCCGAGCCGATTGGTGAAGGAAGGCGATGCTCTCGCGAGCGTCGCGCATCGGTCCGCCTGCCACCGTCGGCTCATCCCCGGTGATGGCGGTGTCTTGTTCGAGCACGAGCCAACCGTCGTACCCGTGCGCCTGCAGGGCGTCCATGACCTCGGCGATCCGTGCGTCGCCCTTGCCCAGCGGTAAGAACAGGCCGTTGCGAGTGGCGTCCACCAGCGATCTCCGGCCCGCCCTGAAATCGGCTGCCACCTGCGCATCGACGTCCTTGAGATGCGCGTGCACGACGCGATCGCCGTGTGCTCGAGCGAACTCGACCGGATCCGCGCCGCCGATCGTCAGATGCCCGGTGTCCAGGCACCACCCCACGTCGACCGCTTCGAGCGCGCGCCCCACCTGCTCGGCGGTCTCGATCAACGTGCCCGCGTGTGGATGCACCGCGAGCGTCAGGCCGTATTCCGAGACCAGTCCGTCGATCTCTCGCATATGGTCGGCAAGCCGAGCCCAGCCCCGGTCGTCGAGCTCCCGAGGCGCGCTCCACTCGAGGTCCTGAACGACGCCGGCCACGAACACTTGGCCGCCGGCCTCGGAGATCAGTCGCGCAGCCCTCCTGGCCTCCTCGATCGCTCCGTTCACATCGGCCTCGTGGAGCACGAGCGCGACGAATCCGCCGACGAGCTCGAGTCCGTGGCGCGTCAGCGACTCCGCGATGCTCGCCGGGTCGTCGGGGAAGAACCCGGGCGCGCCAAGCTCCGTGCCGCGCAGCCCGAGCTCCGCCATCTCGGCGAGCACCTGGTCGGGCGAGGGCATCAGACCCCAGCCCGGGATCTCGCAGGCGCCCCAGGAGATGGGCGCGCCGGCCAACCTGTCCTCGATCGGCGCCGTGGGACGGATCGTCCGCGCGTGCGTCTCTTGCATGTTCGCCTGGGATTCCTCTCTCGCCCTAGACGTAGACCGCGCTAACCTCCCTGCCGATTAGAGCGCTCTAACAGCCGAGTCCGGCGACTATATCCAGAGCGTTCACAAGAAGTCAAGGCTGGGGGTAGAAATGGGCCACCAACCGCGGAAAAGCCCCCAACAAGCGCGAAAACCCCCAGCGAACCGCCTTTCTGTTGTAGAGCGCTCTAACCCAATTGCAATGTTGTCGCGCTCTAAGTAAGGTCCTCGCGCCATGCCACGCTCGTCGCGCCGGTCCGCGGCGCCCTCCCAGTCCCGACGCACGCCCACCATGGAGGACGTCGCGCGCGAAGCCGGAGTTTCGCGCGCGCTCGTCTCGCTGGTGATGCGGGACCGGCCGAACGTGAGCAAGGAGCGCCGCCGGCGCGTGCTCGAGGTGGCCGCCCGGCTCGGCTACCGGCCGAACGCGATGGCGCGGAGCCTGGCCAGCCGCCGGACCAAGACCGTCGGCGTGATCCTCGACGATCTGCGCAATCCGTTCTTCGCGGAGATCGCGGGCGGCGTCGAGGAGCTCGCATCCGAGCTCGGCTATCAGCTCCTGCTCGCCGCCGGCGGCCGGTCATCCCGGCGCGAGCGCGCCGCCCTCGGCGCGCTGCTCGAGCACCGCGTCAGCGGGCTGATCCTGGTCAGCCCCCGGATGCCGGCCGGTGACATCGCCGCCGCCGCCGCCGAGGCGCCGTGCGTTATCGTCGGGCGCGGGCTTCGGAACGCCGACGCCGACAACGTCCTGATCAACGAGAGCCACGGAACCGGCTTGGTGATCGATCACCTCGTCGGTCTCGGGCACGAGCGCATCGCGCACGTCGACGGTGGCAGCGGTGCCGGCGGACCGCAGCGCCGCTCCGCCTACCTGCGCGAGATGCGCTCCCGGAGGCTGGGACGGCACGCGCTCGTGATCCCGGGCGACTTCACCGAGGAGGCGGGCATGCACGCCGCCGACGAGCTGCTGCGCCGTCGAGAGCTGCCCACCGCAATCTTCGCCGCCAACGACCTGGTGGCGGCCGGCCTGCTCGGAGGCTTCGACCGCGCCGGCGTCGACGTGCCGAGCGACGTCTCGATCGTCGGTTACGACAACATCTCGATCGCCCATCTCGCGCACGTGTCGCTGACCACGGTCCATCAGCCCCGCTCGGAGATGGGCCGGCTAGCGCTCGAGTTGCTGCTCGACCGGATCGAGAACCGGCGCGCGAACGAGGTCCGTCTGATCGAGCCCTCGCTCGTGGTCCGCTCGACGACCGCGCCCCCGCGCGCCGCCGCCGCGCCGTCGGTCGTCGCGATCGCGTGACGGCCTGGCCGGCGTCGCCCGCTGAGCTGATCGACAGCCAGCGTGTGCTCGCGGCCATCGTCGCCGCGCCTGGAGAGGCCGGATCCTCGCAACCCCGTCGCCCGCCGTCCATCGAACCCTGGAGCTCGCGCTCGCCCCACCCCGCGATCGGCGCCGCCGTCGTCATCTTTCCACGCGGGCAAACCGGCCCCGGCGCGCGCGGCGACCCGGCGTGGGCTGCGGCCGCGGTCCTGCGCGGGCGCGAAGTGATCGCGGAGGCGACCGTCGTCGGCGCGGCCGCCGGCCCGTACATCCCCGGACTGCTGGCGCTGCGTGAGGGCCCGTGCCTCGAGGCAGCGGTGCGCGCGCTCGCCCTCGCGCCCGACGTGCTGCTCGTCGACGCCACCGGCGCCGACCATCCGCGCCGCGCCGGGTTCGCGCTCCACCTCGGCGCGGTCACGGGGCTTCCCACCATCGGTGTCACTCACCGTCCGCTGCTTGCGGACGGACCTTGGCCGGCCGACGAGCCCGGCGCGCGCTCACCACTGACACTCGAAGACGCGCAGGTGGGGGCATGGGTTCGGACCCGCGCCGGCGCGCGTCCGGTGGCCGTGCACGCCGGCTGGCGGACGACGCTCGAGGTCGCGGTCAAGGTGGTGTTGTCGTGCTCGATCGGTCACCGAACGCCTGAGCCCTTCCGTCATGCACGGAGGCTGGCGCGCATCGCGCGTGCAACTCGCTAGCTTGTTCGCGTCAAACCGGTACACCCCTAGGAGGACGCCGTGCCCCAGGCAAAAAGCAGCGGTTCGGGTTCGGGCCGCAGTCAAACCAAGCGCTCGAGCGCCAGCAAGTCGACGAGCGCGAAGCGCACGACGCGCAAGTCCGCGTCGAGTAGCGGCAGCCCGAGCAAACCCCGCGCGTCACGCGCCACCTCGTCCGCGAAGTCGAGCTCGGCCGGCGCGAAGTCGAACGGCGCCGCCGCAGTCGACCCGCGGGTCGAGGCCGTCGCGCAGCGGATCCGCAAGCTCAACGAGCGCATCATCGAGGAAGGCAAGTCCGCCGGCGTGGCGACGCTGTCGAGCTACGAGAAGGCGCTCAAGGCAATCGCGAGCTCGATCGAACGTGGCCCCGGCAAGAGTGACGTTGAGTGGATTTCATCCCTTGCCACCACGCAGGCGAGGTTCATCCGTGATGTGACCGAGGCCTGGACGTCGGCCGCGCGCGGCATGCTCAAGTAACCCAGCGCGACCGCCAGAGCGTGTTGAGCGAGGTCTGGAGGTAGGCCCAGAACGCGGGCGAGATGAAGATGAATAGGAGGAGCGCGACCCACCCATTCGGCGGCTTCGTAACGCCTACGCGCGCCGCCAACTGGACTCGCCTGGTGCCGCGCCAGTAACCGACGAGCGCCGGCACGATGATCAGGACGCCGGGGAACAGGGCCAAGGTCGACAGCCCCGGGCTGTTCCCGAGCTCTGCGTTGTTGGCGTATCCGAAGTCGCGCAGTTCGCGATTGATTCGATACCACCACACGAGGTGGTAGATCCCCAGCGTCACAAATGGGAGCAGCGCCACCGCCCATGGGCTACGGACCTTGACCAGCCCGCCGCCGTTTCTGATCCATAGTTCGTGCGCCATCAGACGCACACACGCTAGCCCCGCGCCTCACCACTCTCAAGCCGTCTGCTCGCCAGCCGGCACTCGCGTGTCTGCGGCCGGGCACGGGCGAGGAGCGCCACGGGGGCAGTCGCGAGCACGGCGCCGGCGGCGGCGAACAGCCCGCCGGTCGGGTCCGCCGCGCGCGCCGCGACGCCGACGATCGGACCACCGAGCCCGACGCCCGCGTCGAAGTATGCGAAGAACGCGCCGGCGGTCCGGCCGTGCCGGCTTGGCGGCACCGACGCGAGCGCGAGCAGCCCGAGCGACGGCACGGCGAGCCCCTGGCCGATCGCCATCACGACGAGCGCGACCAGCGCCACCGGCGTGCTCGTGGCGGCGGCCATCCCGGCGAGGCCGGCGGCCTCGAGGATGACGGCCACGATCAGCGTGCGCGGCGCGCCGAACCGGTCCGCAACCCCGGCCAGGATCGTGCGGCTCAGGATTACGCCGACGCCAAACACGGGGATCACGAGCGAAGCGATGCCCGTGCCCTGCTCGGTCGCCGCAGCGGCGCCGAACGACAGCACGGCGACGTACCCGAAGTTGACCAGCATCAGACCAAGGCCGGGCCGGAGCGTGGCGCGGAGCGTGCTGTGCTCTTCCGCAGCGTCGGGCTCCTGGTCGGTCTCGCGCGGCTCGGGCACGACGCCGCGGTCGGGCGATCGCCCGAGCAGCGCTGCGGAGGCGGCCGCCACCAGCGGCAGAATCGCCGCAGCGATCCACACGCGCGACGTATGCTCCTGACCGGACAGCGCCTGCGCCAGCAGCGGGCCGACCGTGAGCCCCGCGTAGTTCGCGAGCCCGACGTGACCCATCGCACGCCCGCGACGCTCGGGGCCCGCGAGGCGGAGCAGCCATAGCACGGTCGCCGCCATCATCGCGGCCTCGCCCGCGCCGACGATCAACCGGCTCGCGACCAGCGCCGCGAGGGAGTCGACGAACGCGGGAATCGTCCCGATCGCCATGAGCACCGCGCCGGCAATCACGATCCGCGCCGGCCCGTGACGATCGGCGAGCCGTCCGCCGAACGGACGCCCGGCGGCGCCGGTCAGTGCCGGCGCCCCGACCGCGAAACCCACGAGGACCGCGCCACCGCCGAGCGAATGGACGTAGTCCGGCAGGATCCCCAGCACCGCGCCGAGCGCCGCGTAGCAGAGCACGGCCGTGCTGAAGACGATCAGATATCTGGGTCGCGTGGAAAAGCTCAGGTAGAGATGGTTGCCCAAGGACGCTTCGCCAACCGTCGAAATGTTGAAGACCCTGGTACAACGCCCTGGTGCCGCAGGCCGTGATCTTCGACATGGACGGCGTCCTGATGGACTCCGAGCAGCTCTGGAACGAGTCCAAGCAGGAGGTCGTTCGCGACTCCGGCGGCCGCTGGCGCGAGGACGCGCCGACCGCGATGATGGGGATGAGCTCGCCGGAGTGGTCGGCGTACATGCACGACGAGCTCCGCGTTTCGATGGACGCCTCGGACATCAACCGCGCGGTCGTCGACAGGATGAAGCAGCACTACCGCGAGCATCTGCCGCTCTTACCCGGCGCGGTCGAGGTCGTCCGCTCGCTTCACCGCCGGTGGCCGTTGGCGCTCGCCTCATCGGCGAATCGCGAGATCATCGACTTCGCGCTCGACGCCGCCGGCCTCGCCGGCGAGTTCCACGCCACGGTCTCCTCCGAGGAGGTGGAGCACGGCAAGCCCGCGCCGGACGTGTACCTCGAGGCGGCACGCCGGCTCGGCGTCGCGCCTGACCGCTGCGTCGCAATCGAGGACTCGAGCAACGGCCTGCGGTCGGCCGCGGCCGCCGGGATGGCGGCGATCGCGGTCCCCAACACCCACTATCCGCCCGCCGACGACGCGCTCGCGCTCGCCGCGGCGGTCGTGCACACGCTCCCCGAGATCACGCCCGAGCTCGTCGAGCGCCTCCGCTAGTTCGCGCCGCGGCGCCTTCTCGGGCGAGTCCACGACATGTATGACGCGTCACCGGAGCGGTTTCGTCCGGACCGTGCCGCGGGACGCATGCCCCGCGAGGGTGTCCTCGGACACTCCCTGCCCTGCATGCCTGACACGGCAGGGTTTGTGCCAAACACGAGCGTTGACGCAATTTGCAGGTCGGCGCCGGCGCGAGCCCCCGGACAGCGCGAGCCGGGGCGCCCCCGAGCCGGCGCCCCCAAACTAGGAAACGTCGACGACCGCGCCACCGGGGATCGCCGCGATCAGCGCCTCGGTGTCGGCCTCGAACACGGCGTGTGGCGTCCCGGCCGCGGACCACACCGTCGCAAACCGACGCAGCGACTCGTCGATCAGCGTCTCGAGCGGCTGGTCGTGGCCGAGCGGTGGGATCCCGCCGATCGCGAACCCGGTCGCGGCGCGAGCCTCCTCGGCGTTCGCGGGGCGGAGGCCCAGCCGCTTCGCCGCCACGCGCCGATCGCCGGCGCACAGCACCATCACCGGCTGCCCGTCGCGCATGAACACGAGCGACTTGACGATCTGGCCGACGTCGCACCCGACCGCCACCGCCGCCTCGGCCGCCGTTCGCGCCGAGTCCGGCAGCACCTGGACGATCACGTCGAGGCCGCGTTCGTGGAGCCGCTCCTGGACCCTCGCCGCGGTCGGGTGCATTCAGGCGGTGCGGAGCTCGCCGGGGTCGAGGTCCGGCGGCATCGGCATCTCCTGCGGGCTCGTCGGACTCTCGTCATTCCACGCCGCGAACGCCTCGCCGTCGCGCCCCTGATGCTCGGCCGCGCCACCGAGCGCGAGCAGGACCACGCGACCGGGTCCGTAGTTGATGAGCTGCCGGCGCAGCCCCGGCGCCACCCGGATCAGCTCCTGCTCGGCGAGCTCCGTCGGCTCGGACTCGATCACCAGCGTCAGCCGGCCCTCGAGCACCAGGTACACCTCCTCCTGGCGCTCGTGGCGGTGGATGCGGCCGCGCTGCCCTGGTTGGAGCACGATCTGGTTCATCCCGAACGACGTCACCCCGAGTTGCCGGCGCAGCGGCAGGAACCGATCGCCGTAGTCGAGGTCCAGGCGGGCGCGGGCGGTGCCTTCCTCCATCGAGCGAACGATATTCGAAGCCCACGGCCCACCCGCGTCCTCCCGATGCACCGGAAATCTGGGCCGAAACCCGCGCACTCGCCGCCCCGCCCGGACCGAATACATATTCGGTCCGGTATGGCAACGAAACCCGCGCACTCGCGCGGCGCGGACCGTCGAGTGTGCACTTTTCGGTGCGCTCACGCCTCGCGCATCGACCTCGGCCAGATCCCCTGCTTGCCGGGCGCGAGGATGCCCTGGGGGTCGAGCGCGTCCTTGAGCGTCTCGCAGAACCTCCGGTAGGCGTGGTCGTTCCACGAATATTGGTCGGACGCCAGGTCCATGAAGTCCAGATGGGCCCGGTACTCGCCGTATCCGAGCTTCGCCGCGTCGCGCACCAGGCGGCGAGCGACGTCGTAGGCGGCGCGCGCCTGCGGCTCGTTCTTGGTGTCGAAGATGATCAGCGTGATGTGCGCGAAGCTGCGCGCGTTGATCGGCAGCATCGCCGCGATGTAGTCGAGCCCGGCCTCTTCGATCATCCCCCGCAGCAGGTCGCGCAGCGCCATCGCGTCGCGTCCGGTAAGGGGTGCGATCGGCGAGAACCCGATGTGCCCGCCCTCCTCGCCGCCGTACCACGCGGTCATCGCGTAGATGTCGAGATTCGGTACGCCGCCCTGGACGCGCTCGGCCGGGTTCTCGAGACGCGGGATGTCCTCGGGCGCGACCTTCGTTCCCCACACATCGGCGCCGATCCGCTCAAACGCCTGCTTCACCTTCGCGAACTTGTGGTCGACGACCGGCTCGTCGCCGTACAGCGCGGCCCGCATCAGCCAGCGTCCGATGTCGAGACCGCGCGCCAGCTTGTCGAGCGCCTCGTTGGGCATCGGGCCCTCGCCGGTCCACCACTTGTCGCGCTGCGTGAACACCGCGCCGTACGCCACCGTGTTCACGACCTGGGGAACCATCCGGATCGTGTCGTCGAGCATCAGCGTCCGCAGCGTGTCGATCACCGGGCCGAGATCGTCGTCGTTCCACACCCGGACCCAGAACGGCATGTACACCTCCGGGTAGGGCATCAGCCACACGCCCATCTTGGTCACGATCCCGAAGTTCGACTGCATGAACAGCTGATCCGGGGTCGGCCCGAGGCCGCGCTTGTACACGTGCCAGGAGCGGTTGCCCGGCATCGCGCCCATGCCCGTGCGCATCACCGACCCGTCCGCCAGTACGACCTCCATCCCGCACGGCAGCCCGAAGTCCACTCCGTACGGCATATAGGTGATCCCGTGGTCGAGCGTGTTGCCGACCACGCTGCCCCAGCCGACGTCGGCGATCGACAGCATCAGCCGGTGGCCGCCGGCCCTGATCGCCTCGTACAGGTCGAACCACCTAACCCCGGGCTCTATCTCCGCGTAGCCGAGCTCCTCGTTGATCTCGAGCACACGATTCATCTCCCGCATCGACACGATCACCGACCCGCGCACCCGAGGGGCCGGTCCGCCGTAGCCGTTGTTCCGGCCCTGGCCGAGCGGCCACAGCGGCACGCCGTGGCGCCCCGCGATCCGGACGACCTCCTGAACCTCCTCGACCGTCTCGGGCATGACGACCGCCGAGGCCACGTTCTCATCCCACGAGACGTGCTGGAACGGGTCGCGCCACTCGCGCATCTCGTCCTCGTCGCTGACGACGCGCTCGGAACCGAGCGCCCCCGCGAACTCCGACAGCGCGGCAGACAGGTCGCGTTCGGATACCGCCGGCGGAACGATTGTGGCCACGGGAACTCCTCCTCGTCTAAGAACCGGGTGTTCCCGCGACCCTATCCCCGGCGAGGCGCCGCGTCTACGAAACGCGGCCCACCCGCCCTGCCGGCGCTGTCGATTCGCGCACGACCAGTTTCGTCTCGAGCTGGACGTGGAGCGCCTCGATCGGCTGGTTCTGCAGCTGGCGGACGAGCAGGTTCACCGCCATCCGCCCCATCTCCGCGAGCGGCTGGCGGACCGTGGTCAACGGCGGCGACACGATCGAGGCCTCGAACGTGTCGTCGAAGCCGACCACCGACAGATAGTCAGCGACTCGGACTCCGCGCAGTCGCGCCGCCTGCATCACGCCGATCGCGAGCATGTCGTTGAACGCGAGGATCGCGGTGGGCGGATTGGGCCGGTCGAGCAGCGACAGCGCCGCCTCGACGCCGCCCCCGGCGTGGAAGTTCGATTCGACCACGAGCGCGGGATCGGACACTTCGGCACGGCCGTTGATCACCCGCGACGCGGGCTCAACTACTACTGCCCGTACTACGTGCGCATCGGTGATTGGAACGACCGGCGCCAGGGCGAAAGCCCGCTCCAGGGGTATCCGGGCATCGTCAACTACGTACCGCCGGACGTTCCGCGCACCAACATGGGCTGGCTGACGGCTGCGCGGCCGACGACTACGTCGACCCCGACGGTCGGGTGAACGACTTCGAGCGCGTGGCCTATCTCGAATTACGTCGATTTCGGGACGCAGCGGCGCCTCCCGAAGATGCGCGCGGCGTTCTATTCCAAGGTGGTGAGGTCGAACGCGCTTTCGTCGCCCTCCGTCAACGGCGCGGGTGGTCTGCGGCCCTACGCCGCCCTGGCGATCGACGCCTCCGAATCTAGTTCCTCGTCGCCTCGCTCGATCGCGGCGAGGAAGGCGTCGACCACGGCCGGGTCGAACTGAGTGCCCGAGCAGCGGATCAGCTCCTCGCAGGCGGCGACCGCGGGCATCCCGTCACGATATGGCCGGTCGGCGACCATCGCCTCGTAGGCGTCGGCGACCGCGAGGATCCGCGCCTCGAGTGGGATCTGGTGACCCCCGATCCCCTTGGGATAGCCGTTCCCGTCGAGCCGCTCGTGGTGGGCCCTGACCCAATCGGCGATGTCGCTCATGCCGGCGTGCTCGAGGATGCGCGCGCCGATCTCGGGATGGCGCATGATCTCCTTCCACTCGCCATCATCGAGCGCGCCCGGCTTGTGCAGGATGGCGTCCGCGATCCCGAGTTTGCCGAGGTCGTGCAGCACGCCGGCGGCGTGGATCCGCTCGACGCGGTCGGGCTCGAGGCCGAGCGCGACCGCCGTGTGCCTGGCGAACGTGCCGACCGTGCGGGAGTGCTGCGCGGTTCCGGCGTCGCGCAGGTCGAGTGTCTCGGCGAGCAACATCACAGCCGCCAAGCGTAGTTCGTCATATTGGCCCGACGCGCCGGTTCCTCCTGCAGCGGTGCGATGGGCCTGCTCGATCGCGAGCCCAGCCTGGTCGGCGACCGCCATCAGCACCGCGATCTCCGCGTCGTCCGGGCGCCGGCCGTGAAGCGGCTGGTCGAGCGAGACCATCCCGATGATCTCGCCGGACGCCGCTCGCAGCGGAAGCATCAGCATGTCCTCGGGGTGCCACGAGTCGAGCAGCGGAGCGGCCGCGGCCGGCGGCGTCCAAAAAGAGCCGTTGTCCTCCCATTCATACGTCCCGGCGGCGAGCCACAACGCGCCCTCGCGGATGTGGTCAGGCGTCATCATCGCCTCCCATTCCGGCCAGCTACTCGCGGTCCCGAGCAGCGTCTGGCGGGCCTCCTCGTCGCCGTCGACGAGCAGCACGTGCATCTGCGCGCGCTCCTCGTCGAGCAGGTTGATCGCCACCACCTGGAAGGAGAGCTCGGAGCGGATCGTGTGGGCGAGCGCCTCGAGCACGGACAGCACGCCCGCTCCGGACGCCGCCGCGCGAGACAGCGCGAGCATGCTGCGCAGGTGACGCGGCACCGCCCCCTGCTCGCCGCCGGCGCGTTCCCGGGTGCTCGAATGCGAGTCGTCGTCCTCGGTCGCCGCGACGACGCAGTTGCGGCCGCCGTGCTTGGCCGAATAGAGCGCCGCGTCGGCGCGCGCCAGCAGGCTCCCGTAGTCGGCGTGTCCCGCCGCGACGCCGATCGAGACGGTCAGGACGCCGCCCAGCCCGGCCGGGTGAGGCAGCGCCGCCGCCTCGACGGCGGTGCGCACGCGCTCGACGGCGGCGAGCGCCTCCTCGGCCGTCGTGTCCGGAAGCACGATTAGCAGCTCCTCGCCGCCGAACCGATAGGCCATGTCCTTGCCGCGCAGGCTGCCGCGAATCGTGGCGGCGATCGCCCTGAGCGCCTGGTCGCCGGCGAGGTGCCCGAGTTCGTCGTTGTAGACCTTGAAGCGGTCGACGTCGCACAGCGCGAGCGCGAGCGAGTCCCCGCGTGCCTGATGGCTGGCCTCGAGGCCGGGAAGCTCGTCGGCGAGCGCGCGGCGATTACGCATGCCGGTCAGCGGGTCACGACGGGAGTCTTCCTTGAGCCGCTCGTTGAGTCGCGCGAGCTCGCCCTCCCGGTCGGCCAGGCTCGCCAGCGCCAGCCGCTCGCGGTTGAGTAACCCGCGCAGCCGGCGTTCGAGCAGGGCCCCGCGGACCATGAGCGAGAGCCCGCAGAAGAGAAGGCCGGCGTAGAGGATGAACGCCTCGGAGTTTGGGGCGTGCTGAACGCGCGCCCGGAGCAGCGCCGCGAGCAGCAGTACGAACAGCCCCGCCGGCAGTATTCCGCCGCGCAACCCTGGCTCCGCGGCCTCGGCGACCTCCTCGGGGCGCCGAGCGGCGAGCGCCCCGCCGACGCCGATCGCCACCAGCCCGAGCACCCACAGGGGATCGAGCAGGCTCTCCCCCGAGACGTAGGCCTGGTTGAGCAGCTGGGCGCTCCACGGGATGAACGCGAGCGCCTCGAGCATGACCCCCGCGAGCACGAGGCGCGCAGCGGCCGACCGAACACTGGTGAGTGCGCCACCGATCAGCGCCTGCAGCGCGAGCACCGCCGCCGACATGTAGATCGCCGGGTACACGAGCGCGGAAAGTCGCTGCGCCACCGGCAGGGTCGAGTTGCCAGCGGCGTGCCACAGAAGCGCGAACGTCAGCGAAGCCGCGGCAACGATTACGGGGAGGATCTCGGCGGCGCCGACGATCAGCAGCGCTCGGGAGCGCGTGCGCATCCGCACCAGGCTGAGCGTCATCAGCCCCGCGAACGCCCACCATCCGAAGTCGGCGAGGTTGGGCGAGGACGGGACGTCCGCGGCGCTAGTGAGGCTGAACAGGTCCCAGCCCAGCTGCCCGACCAGCCAGCACCCAGAAGCCGCCGCCCACATCGTCCAGTGGCCCCGGTTGGGAGGCGCGGCGGCTCGGCGGCCCAGCACCGTCCCGCACGTAGCGCTGACCGCCCCGGCCGTCCAGGCGACGTCCCACCAGAGCGTCCCGGACGAGACGAGATGGCCGATGACCATCGCCGCCAGAGCCAGAACGGCCGGCGCTATCACCAGCAACGACGCCAAACGCGTGCCGGCGCCTGATTTAGCGTTTTTCATCGCATCGATAATCGGCCGGCGAGCAGCGCTGCTGAACGTGGGCCCGGGCCGAGTCGACCGATCTTCGGGCCAGTGGCGGATCCGGAGCCGCTGCTGTGCAGAATCAGTTATGTCGCTGCCGAACGCCCTCAGGCGGCGGAATATGCACCGTGGCCGCGGGGTCGGACCGCGGCCGACGGGACCGCCGCAGGTCCGGCCCCCGGCCACGCCGGCAGGCGCGGCGTCGCGGGCCCGCGGGGCGCGGCCCGCGGCCCGCGGCCCGTAGGACGGGATCGTCGCCGAATCACCCCGATAACCCCGCACTCGCCACCTGGCCGGAGCCGAATGCATATTCGTCCCGGGTATGGCACCGGTTTCCTGCCACTCGGCCGCAGGACAGCGTCGAATGATCAGTTATCGGGGGTATCGTCCGCGATCGCCGCCTGGGCGGCGGCGATCCGGGCGATCGGCACCCTGAACGGCGAGCACGACACGTAGTCGAGCCCGGCGTTGTGGAAGAACGTGATCGAGTCGGGGTCGCCACCGTGCTCACCGCAGATCCCGAGCTTGAGCCCCGGATGCGCCTCGCGGCCAACCCACGCCGCCAGCCGGACCAGCCACCCGACGCCGGGGCTGTCGATCGTCTCGAACGGCGAGCGGTCGATGATCTTGTCCTCGATGTAGGTCGGGATGAACTTCGACTCGACGTCGTCGCGCGAGAAGCCGAGCGCGGTCTGGGTCAGGTCGTTCGTGCCGAACGAGAAGAAGTCGGCGTGCCGCGCGATCAGGTTCGCGATGAAACAGGCCCGCGGCAATTCGATCATCGTCCCGACCGTGTAGTCCTCACGCTCGCGCATGCCGTGCTCGTTCCCGACGGCCACGACCAGGTCGCGGGCGATCTCGAGCTCGTGCTCGTACGCGACGAGCGGGATCATGATCTCGGGATGCGGCGGCTCCTCGACCGCCTTCGCCGCCTGCATGATCGCGTGGACCTGCATCTCGTAGATCTCCGGGTAGAGGATCCCGAGCCGGACTCCGCGGGTGCCGAGCATCGGGTTGCCCTCGTGGATCTCCTCGACCCGCACGAGCAGCTTCTCGAGCTCGTCGAGGTCGTCGGTCACCTCGATCCGGGCCCGTTCCACCTGGGCGCGGAGCTCCGGCAGGTTCGGGAGGAACTCGTGCAACGGCGGGTCGAGCAGGCGGATCGTGACCGGTAGGCCCCGCATCGCCTCAAACAGACCCACGAAGTCCTCCCGCTGGAGCGGCAGCAGCTCGCGCAGCGCCGCCCGACGGCCGTCGCGGTCGTCGGCCATGATCATCGCCCGCATCTTGGGCTGGCGATCCTCGGCCATGAACATGTGCTCGGTCCGGCACAGCCCGATGCCCTCGGCGCCGAGCTCGCGCGCCCGCCGGGCGTCGCGCGGGGTGTCGGCGTTCACCCGCACCCCTAACCGGCGGAGCTCGTCCGCCCACTCGAGCACCGTGTCGAAGCGATCGTCGATCTCGGGTTGGAGCAATTTGGCGCCCGCCTCGACGACCGTCCCCTCGGACCCGTCGATCCCGATCCTGTCGCCGGCCTTGAACACCTGGCCGTCGATCGTCAGCTCGCCGGCGTCGAGGTCGACCGCGATCGCGGCGCCGGTCACAGCAGGCACCCCCATGCCCCGGGCGACGAGTGCCGCGTGCGACGCCTTGCCCCCTTCGGAGGTCAAGATTCCGCGCGCGGCATGGAAGCCGGCGACGTCGTCGGCCTCGGTGAACGGGCGGACCAGGATGACCCCCCTGCCCTCCGTCGCCGCCGAGACCGCGTCGGGCGCGGTGAACACGATCTCGCCGACCGCCGCGCCGGGCGATGCCGCGACGCCCTGCGCGAGCACGTCATAGCCGTCGCTCCGATCGAACGTCGGATGAAGGAGCGCATCGAGAGCGGAGGCGTCAATCGTCCGGAGCGCCTCCGCGCGCGTCAGCAGGCCTTCTGAGACCGCGTCGACCGCGAACCGCACCGCGGCCTGCGCGGGCCGCTTGGCGTTGCGGGTCTGGAGCATGTACAGCCGCCCCTCCTCGACCGTGAACTCGACGTCCTGCATGTCTTTGTACTGGGACTCGAGCGTGCGCATGATCTCCATCAACTGCTTGTGGGCCTCGGGCATCACCTCGGCCAGCTCGGAGATGTCGCGGGGGGTTCGGACGCCGGACACGACGTCCTCGCCTTGGGCGTTCACGAGGAAGTCCCCGCTCGGCTCGGGCGCTCCGGTCACTTCGTCGCGGCTGAACGCGACGCCGGTGGCCGAGTTGTCGCCCTTGTTGCCGAACACCATCTGTTGGACGTTGACCGCGGTTCCCCAGTCGTCTGGAATCCGGTTGATCCGCCGGTAGGACACCGCGCGCTCGCCCGACCAGGAGTCGAACACCGCCCGGATAGCGCGCCGGAGCTGCTCCTCGGGATCCTGGGGGAAGTCGTAGAGCCCCTTGAACTCCTCGACCAGACGCTCCAGCGCATCGGCTGACAAAGACGCGTCGCTGTCGACGCCGGCGTCCCGTTTCGCGGCGGCAATCGCGTCCTCGAAGCGAGAGCCCGCCACGCCCTCGACGACGTTGCCGAACATCTGCACGAGCCGCCGATAGGAGTCCCACGCGAAGCGCTCGTTGTCGGTGACGGCCGCGAGGCCCTGGACCGAGCGGTCGTTCAGCCCCACGTTCAGGATCGTGTCGAGCATCCCGGGCATCGACTCGCGCGCGCCGCTGCGCACCGATACGAGCAAGGGATCCTGGTCGTCCCCGAACCGCTTTCCCGCGGTCTCTTCGAGCCGCGCCAGGGCGTCGGCCACCTGCGAATCGAGCCCTTCGGGCTCGGAGCCCGAACGTATATATGCCACGCACGCCTCGGTCGTGATCGTGAACCCCGCGGGGACGCGATCGGCGCCCAGCACGCGAGTCATCTCGGCGACGTTCGCCCCCTTGCCGCCGAGCAGCTCGCGCATGTCCTTCGAGCCCTCGGCGAAGTTGTACACCCACTTGTGCTCTGGCATCGCCGCACCCGCGACCCTACCGCTCCGGTCCACGGCGTGGCAACCAGGTGACCAACCGGCCCCTGATAGCTTGGAAGTCATGCCCTCGATCGGTGTCTCCACCCCCCGTCGCGACTCCGAGCCGAAGGTTCGGGGCGCCACCCGTTACGCCTCCGATGTCCCCGTCAACGGATTGCTTCACGCGCGGCTGCTGCTCGCCCACGAGGCCCACGCGCTGATCAAGTCGATCGACACGACCGCCGCCAGTGAGCTGCCGGGCGTCGTCGCCATCCTCACCGCCGACGATCTCCCGATCGTCGCCACCGGGCCCGGCCGCGCGAAGCAGCCGCTCGCACGCGAGGAGATCGTCTACGCCGGACAGCCGATTGCGATCGCGGTCGCCGAGACCGAGGCGCTGGCCGCCGACGCGATCGAGCTGATCGACGTCGATCTCGAGCACCTCGACGCGGTCGTCGATCTCGAGGTCGCCACCCGGCCCGGCGCGCCGCGTGCTCGGATCCACACCGCCGCCGCGGGCGAGGGGTCGGACATCAGCGATGCGCACGCCGCGGTCGCGGCCGGCGGCATCGGCGATGAGGAGGAGCTGTCCGACAACGTGCTGGGGACGGCCCGCCTGGCCAACGGCGACGTGGACGCGTCGCTCACCGCGAGCGAGGTCGTCGTCCGCGCCCGATTCGAGACCCCATGGGTCTACCAGGGCTATCTCGAGCCCCAGACCGCCACGGCCTGGTTCGACGTCGAAGACGAGCTGGTCGTCAGCACGTCGACCCAGGGGCCGTTCCCGACCCGCTCCGAGCTGATGGATCTGTTCGGGCTTCCCGCGGAGCGGCTCCGCGTTCGCGGCGCGCCGCTCGGCGGCGGCTTCGGCGGCAAGATGATGATCGTCGAGCCACTCGTCGTCGGCGCCGCGCTCGTGCTCCGCCGACCGGTCCGGCTGATGATGACCCGTAGCGAGGACTTCGCCGCGGCCAATCCCGCCGGCGCCGAGATCCTCGACGTCGAGATCGGGGCCGACCGCGACGGGAGACTGACCGGCATCCGCGCCCGCGTGCTCGCCGACCGAGGATCGACCGACGACTTCGGAGTCGAGTCGATCGCGGCGATGCTGACCGCCGGCCCGTACCGCTGGCAGGCGCACGAGCTCACCGCCCTCGGCGTCGCGACCAACCGTGTGACGTTTGGAGCCTACCGCGCTCCCGCCGCGCCCCAGGCGGCGTTCGCGGTTGAGTCGCTGATCGACGAGCTGGCGGGGCGCCTGGGGATCGACCCCCTGGAGCTGCGACTGCGCAACGTCGTGGTCGTCGGCGACACGGCCGTCTCCGGACAGGAGTTCAAAGTGTTCGGCGCGCGCGAGTGCCTCGAGCGGGTGGGTGAGCATCCGCTATGGAGGGACCGCGGATCGCTCCCGGATGGGGAGGGTGTCGGCCTGGCGATCGGGTGGTGGCCGGGTGGGTACGAGCCCGCCGCCGCGGTGTGCCGACTCGATTCCGACGGGCGTCTGACGATCGTCACCGGCGCTGCCGACATGACCGGCGTCGAGACCACGTTCGCGGCGATCGCCGCCGACGCGTTCGGCGTGAGCCCCGACCGCGTCCGGGTCAACTACGCCGACACCTCAAGCGCGCCTTACGCTGGCATGAGCGGCGGCAGCAAGATCACTTACACGGTCGGGCGCGCCGTCGAGCTGGCCGCGCTCGAGGCGCGCGAGCGGTTGCTCGACGTCGCCGCCGAGGAGCTCGAGATCTCGCCCGAGGACCTCGAAATCGCCGATGGCTCGGTGCGACCGGTCGGCGTCCCCGCGAAGGCGATCGGGATCGAACAGCTCGCGCAGAAGGTGCTGACGTTCGGCAGCCCGTATCCGCCGGTCGAGGGACACGGCCGCGTATCGCTGTCGCCGGCGCCGCAGTCCGCGGCCCATCTATCGCACGTCCGGGTGGATCGCGATACCGGGGCGATCACCGTGCTCGGGCATGTCATCGCCCAAGACGTCGGCCGGGCTCTCAACCCCGCGCTCGTCGAGGGACAGATGCAGGGCGGCGCGACCCAGGGTCTCGGCTGGGCCCTGCTCGAGGAGCTCGCCTACGACGAACACGGACAGCCCGTCGCCGGCTCGTTCGTCGATTACGCGATGCCAACCGCCGGCGGGGTCCCGCGGATCGATACCCAGGTCGTGGAGGTTCCTGCGCCGGACGGCCCGTTTGGCGCCAAGGGCGTCGGCGAGGCGCCGGTGGTCGGCGTCCCCGGCGCCGTCGCCAACGCGGTCGCCGCCGCGACCGGCGGGGTGCGCATGCGCCGGCTGCCGATGACCCCCGAGCGGGTGTGGCGCGCGATCGATGGGAACGGCGACGGCCGGGCTCGCTGAGTGGGCCAGCCCGAAAATCAGTGCCCCATTTCGCGAGCGAAAATCGAGTCTGGCGAGGACGCAGCATGTGACGCGTAGCAGCGCTACGCGAGCATCCGAGGACGCCGGACGACCGCGGGCGCGGCCGATAAGCGCGAGGCCGGATGCCGAGCCGGCCGCGAGCCCGCGCAGGCGAAGATTTGCAGCCGCGAAGGGGGTGCGGATGTGAGGGATGGTCCACTCGCTGACGCGCTCGCGCGCTGGGCGACCGAGCTCGACCCCTCCGAAGACGACCTCGCGCTGGCGCATCGCTCGCTGCTCGACACGGCGGCGGTGGCGTTCGCGGCGCGCGCGCACCCGCTACGCGACGTGTTCGCCGCGCTGCCCGAGGCCGGCCGGTGGGCGGCGTTCGCGCACGTGCTCGACTACGACGACCTCCACCTGCCGTCGACCACGCACATCAGCGCGGTGTGCACCCCGGTGGCGCTCTTCTGCGGTGGGGGCGAGCGCGCTTACCTGGCGGGCGCCGGCGTGATGGCGCGCCTCGGCACCGCGCTCGGGTGGCGACACTACAGCGCCGGCTGGCACGCGACGTGCACCGCGGGGGCGCCGGCGGCCGCGGTCACTGCCGCGATCGCACGCGGGCTCGACCGGGCGGCGACCGCGCGGGCGATCGCGCTCGCGATCCCGGCCGCCGGCGGCGTCCAGCGGGCGTTCGGGACCGCCGCCAAATCGCTCCAGGTGGCGTTCGTAGCGGAAGCCGGGATTCGCGCGGCCGCGCTCGCCGCCGCCGGCGCGAGCGCCGACCCGTCCGCGCTCGAGCAATGGATGGGGCTCATGGGCGGAGACCCCGAGGCGCTTGACCTTGGTGGCCCGGCCGTCCCCGGGGGCCTCGCGATCAAGCCGTTTCCGTGCTGCTACGCGCTCCAGCGTCCGATCGCGGCGGTGCGGGAGCTCGAGACGCCGGTGACCATCGATGCGATCCGCCGTATCGGCGTCCGCACGCCGGCGGTCTCGCTCGCCCCGCTGATCCATCACTCCCCGAAGACCGGGCTCGAGGGGAAGTTCAGCCTCGAGTACGGCATCGCCGCGGCGCTGCTCGACGGCGCCCCGGGGTTCGACAGCTTCGCCGACGCTGCGGTCCGCCGGCCGGACGCCGGGCGTGTGATGCGGGCGGTCGAGGTCGCCGCAACCGACGGCGGCGATCACCTGCTGACCGGCGAGGTCGAGATCGAGATCGAGACCGACGGCGGCGCGGCGGTGCGGACGGCGTTGGCGCTTCCACCGGGAGCGCCCGAGCGCCCGATGACCGACGAGGAGCTCAGGACCAAGCTCGAGCTGTGCGGGGCCGGTGAAGTCGCCGCGCTCTCGTGGGAGTCGGCGGCGCAGTTCCTGCGTTCGCTCTGATCAGTGCGCCACGGCCGCGAGCTGCGCCTGCCACTTGGCCAGCTGGGCGCGCTGACATGCGGAGCACGTGCCCACGTGGGCGACGTGACCGCAGGCCTTCTTGGCCTTACCTAGCTGGACGCGAGCGGAGGCGGCGCTGGCGGGGGAAGCCTGGGTGCGGAGCATTGATGTGGTCCCGGTGTCTGGGTTGGGCTCGAAGTACGTCTAAGCCCTTTATCGGCCGCATCTGCCTCGGGTGTAATGCGGCGGTGATCTCCTACCCGGAACCCGGCAAGCCTAGCCTCCACAACCCGGCCCAAACGTGCGAATTGGTCGCACAGACTCACTGTCGCAGCGCTCCTGTAGCGTTACGTAAGAGAAAGGGTCCCCACCAGTGAGCCGGCAACCCGCTATCGACACGAAGGCTGGGGCTCGGCGACCGACGGTGCAGCAGACCCCCGCCGAGCTCAAGGAGATCATCGCGGCCGAGCGGACGGGGTTCCCGTTCCTGGTGTGGCGGGCCGAGGACGGCGAGCAGCGCATGCTGCTGCTCGATCAGGCGAACTGGCGCGTGACGATCGGCCGGGACGCCACCGCCGACGTTCCGCTGCCGTGGGACGCCGAGGTATCGCGCACGCACGCGCTGCTCGAGCAGATCGGGCGCGGCTGGACGCTGATCGACGACGGCCTGTCACGGAACGGGTCGTTCGTGAACGGCACCCGGATCGTCGGGCGCCGCCGCCTGACCGACAAGGATCGGCTCGTGTTCGGCGGCACGCTCGTCACCTATCGCGAGACCTCGGGCGCGATCACGCAGACGGCTTCCGCGATCGACGCCCCGTCGGCGATCCCGCTGACGCCGATGCAGCGCAAGGTGCTGATCGGCCTGGTTCGTCCCGTCCACGAGACCGCCTCGGCGACGCCGGCCACGAACCGCCAGATCGCCGAGGAGGTGTTCCTGACCATCGACGCGGTCAAGGCACACCTGCGCGTGCTGTTCGAGCGCTACGGGCTGAGCGAGCTGCCCCAGAACGAGAAGCGGGCCCGGCTGGTCGCGATCGTGCTCGACGCCGCGGTGCTCGTCCCACGCGATTTCTAGAGGCCTCGCTCCGCGGCCGGCGGCCCCAACAGGTGTGACAGTCACACCCTAGGGTGGCTGTGAACGCGGCCCTCGCGGCCGTACCTTTTCACCCATGACGAGGAACCAACAGGAACCCGGGAACAGGGGCGAATGGGCAGGGCCCGGGGTTGGCTTCTCACATAATGAGCCTGGCGAAAATCGGGGGATTGAGCGCCAGTACTACGGGCTGGGGGCCTTACACGGGGGCTGCAGTGCAGCGGACAATGCCCTTCCGGAACGGGGTTACACGATTCACGTCGCGTCTCTCCGGGAGCTCTCGGAGATGCTCCTTCCGGAAGGGCATAACCGCCGCCCAATCGTCTAGCGGCCGGCAGTCGGCAGGCGAGGTGTGCTGTGATTGGGCCGCATGATCGGCGTGCGGCGCCAGACCCAGATCTACCTCGACGGTGTCAGCGGCCGGCCGCCGCGTGTTCCCGTCGACGCGGACCGGCTCGAAGCGGCCGCGCAGAGATGTATGCGACCCGAGGCGTTCGCCTACGTGGCCGCCGGGGCTGGGAACGAGCGAACGCTGGCCGCCAACCGCGCCGCGTTCGACCGGTGGCGGATCGTCCCGCGGATGCTCCGCGACGTCGAGCGGCGCGACTCGAGCGTCGAGCTGTTCGGGCGGCGCCTGCCGCATCCGTTCCTGCTCGCGCCGGTCGGGGTGCTCGAGCTCGCGCATCCCGAGGCTGACTGCGCGGTCGCCCGCGCCGCCCGCGACACCGGCACGGCGATGGTGTTCTCAAACCAGGCGTCCAAGCCGATGGAAGGCGTGGCCCGGATCCTCGAGGACTCCCCGCACTGGTTCCAGCTCTACTGGAGCCGGTCGGACGCGCTCGTCGAGAGCCTCGCGGACCGCGCCGAACGATGCGGCTGTGAGGCGATCGTGGTCACGCTCGACACGACGATGCTCGGCTGGCGCTCGCGCGACCTCGAGGGCGCCTACCTCCCGTTCCTGCACGGCAAGGGGATCGCCCAGTACACGAGCGACCCCGTGTTCACGCAGCTGATCGCCGAGGGCGCACTCGAACCGCCGGCGCAGCAGCCGCGCCCGACGCTGGCCGCGCTGCGCACGCTGATCGAGTTGACGCGCGCCTATCCTGACGGCTTCGTGCGGACGCTGCGATCGGGAAAGGGACGTGCGGCGGTCCAGCGATTCACCGAGATCTACTCGCGTCCGTCGCTGACCTGGGAGACGCTCGCGTTCCTGCGCGAGCGCACGAACCTCCCGATCCTGCTCAAGGGAGTCCTCCACCCCGACGACGCCGCCCGCGCCGTCGCCGAGGGCATCGACGGCGTGATCGTCTCCAACCACGGCGGGCGCCAGGTCGACGGCGCGATCGCCACCATGGAGGCGTTACCCGCGGTGGTTGCGGCGGTCGACGGCCGGATCCCGGTGCTGCTCGACTCCGGCGTTCGCGGGGGCGCCGACGTGTTCAAGGCGCTGGCGCTCGGCGCGCGCGCCGTGCTGATCGGACGGCCCTACGTCTACGGCCTCGCGATCGCCGGCCGCGCCGGAGTGCGCGAGGTGATCGAGAACCTCGCGGCGGATTTCGACCTGACGATGGGCCTCGCCGGGCGGCGCTCCGTGGAGGAGATCGACGCCGACGCGCTCGTGCCGGCGGCGGGTACCGGCCCCGGCCTGCTCGCCTCGACGTCCGGCGCCGGACGCTGAACCACACGCGTCGTCGAGGCCACGTCGGTCTCGGACGCGCGCCCCGCGCGACCTGGTTAATGCCCGAAATCACACCGCCCCAGTCCGCCGCGGGGACATGAGCATCTGGGACATGCTTATGTCCCCAAGGTCGCGGCGGAACAGGGAGGTTTGGGGCGTTGTACATAGCGCCGCCCCGCCGCCCGCTCGCCGGCTGCCGGCTGCCGGCTGCCGGCTGCCGGAAAGATGTGCTCCGGCCCCGGCGTACTCAGCGAACGCGGAAGTCTCTGAACGTCGCGGTCGTCGTCCACGTCGTCAGCCCGGACGCGTGGAATACGCCGACGTCCTGGGGCCCGCCCGACGCGGACGCCGCCACCGTGACCATTCCGACCGGATTCCAGGTCTTGCCCTGGTCTGTCGAGTAGTAGCCGGCGTAGGTGTTGCCCTGGCGGACGAGCCGCAGCCCGACCGGCGCCTTGGCCGTGCCCGATCCAACCGAAACGTTCTGATCGACGTCTTGGCCGCCGGCGCCGTTCCAGGCCAGCACGATCGTCGCGTTGTCGTTCACGAACAGCACCACGCCGGCAGGCGACTGCTTGCCGGCGGCCATGTCGTCGCGCTCGATCAGCCCGGCGCCGCCCGAGGTTCCGCCGGCGGGGTCCGCGGTGACGGTGACCTGCGCCGTGCACGCGAGCCCGCAGCCGCCGCGCCTGTAGATCGCGGCGTACGAGTCGGTCGGCAGCGCCCCGAACGGAGGATCGAACACCCCCAGGCCCCGCGCGCTGATCGCGAGCGCCCGGCCGGATGCGCCGAACGCGGCCCGGTGCGCGGTCACATCAACCGTCGCGAGGGGCGCGTGCACCGGAGAAGCGACCAACTCGCCGAGCCTCGCCACCGACGTACGCCGGCCGTCGAGCGGGTCGTACGACGCCCCGCCGGTGAAGATCGATAAGGCGAGCGGCGGACCTGACGCCGGCGCGGTGACTCGGTAGGTGACGGTGAACCGCTGCCCCGGCTTGAGCAGCCGCGCGCCGGCCCGGCCGAGCGGCTTGACCTGCCAGCCGCGCGAGGCCGACAGCGACAGGCGGAGCTTCTTGACGTCGGACACCCCGAGATTCGTGAAGGACTCGGACATGGTGGTCGAGCCGCCGACGCCGACCTGGGGCGAGGCGGCTGCGAGCGACAGCACGGTGTACGGCGGCATCTTGTCCGGTCGCTTCCCCACCGCGGTCACGGTGAACATCGCGACCCCGTGGCCGGGCACGAACGCGCTGATCGCGCCGCCGGTCTGGGTGACGGCGTTCGTCCACAGGTTCTGCATCTGGTAGACCCGTCCTCTCGGCAGGCCCGCCGCCGTCGCGGTCGTCGAGATCGTGGCGGCGGTGTTGGTCGCGTTGAACAGCAGCACGGCGCGGCCGCCGCCGCTCAGCTGCTTGCTCAGCACCCACAGTCCGTTCGCGCTCGAGATCGGGACGCCCGGGCGCCCCAGCCGATCCTGGTCAACCGCGATCACGTCCGGGTTCTCGTAGATCGCGAGCTCTGAGTGCGTCAACGTGGCGAGGTTGGTGCTGGCGATCAGCGGCGCGGCCATCTCGGCCCACAGGCTGAACTCGCTCGTGTAATCGGACAGGCTGCTGCCGCCGTTGCCGATCTGGAGCAGGTCTGGGTCGTTCCAGGCCCCCGGTCCGGCGCTGGCGAAGTGACCGACGGTCGCCTCGAAGTTGGCGAGGATCGAGCCGAAGTTGTCCTGGATGTCGGTGGCGGTCCGCCACATGTTCGCGATCGACGCGCCGTACACCCACGGATCGTCGCCCGGATCCGGGTTGCACATCGAAAAGACGATTGGGCGCCCGGTCGCCTTGAGCGCGTTGCTCATCCGCGTGTACAGCGTCTGCTGGACCTGCTGCTCGGACTCGCCGGGGAAGTCCGCGTAGGGGATGTTGCAGCGGTCGTACTTCACGTAGTCGACGCCCCACGACGCGAACGCGGCCGCGTCCTGATCCTCACGCCCGAAGCTGCCCGGATAGCCAGCACAGGTCGTCGTCCCCGCGTCCTCGTAGATGCCGAGCTTGAGACCCAGGCTGTGGACGTAGTCGGCGACCGGCTTGATCCCGTCCGGGAACCTCGTCGGATCGGCGACCAGGTTCCCGGAGGCGTCGCGGCTGCTCGCCATCCAGCAGTCGTCGATGTTGACGTAGTCGTAACCGGCCGCCTTCATCCCGTCGGCGACCATCTCCTGGGCGGTCTGCTCGACGAGCTGTGCGTTGACTCCGCAGTAGACCGAGTACCAGTCGTTCCAGCCCATCGGCGGCGTCAGCGCGACGCCGTTGTCCTCGGCGGCGGCGTTCGAGACGGATCCCGCGAAGAACGCCGCACACAGGCAAGCTATTGGCAATAACGCGCGGCGCACGGGTCTGGTCTCCATTCCATCGGTCCCGCGAGAGGGCGGGACCCTACCGATTGTGCCTCGGCGTACGGAGCTCGGACCCAGTTCGCCGGCCGGGTCCGAGCCCCTTCAGGAGGTCCGCGCTGGGCGCGGGGGGTTGGCGAATCGCGGGCGCTGAGCGCGGAAGAGCGATCCGCGGAAGGTTTGTAAGCGTCGAGGGCTGACGATAAGAGCCGGCGCGCTTCAGTCCCAGGGGCCCTAGGTGTAGGGCCTCACACCTCGTCGCGCCCGCGAATCAGCGAGGATGCAGGTCTCCCGTGCCCCGGTTCTGCGCCAACCTCAGCTTCCTGTTCAAGGAGGTGCCGTTCCCCGAGCGCTTCCGGCGGGCCGCCGATTCCGGCTTTCGCGGCGTCGAGTTCTTCTGGCCGGGCGTCGGGGAGGTGGACGCGGTGGCGCGGGCGGTCGCCGACACCGGTCTCGAGGTCGCGCTGTTCAACTTCGACGCGGGCGACATGGCCGCCGGCGACCGCGGGCTGGCCGGCGATCCCGACCGGGTAGAAGAGTTCCGCGGCAACGTCCCGGTCGCGCTCGAGCTCGCCGCCCGCGTCGGGTGCTCGCGTCTGAACGCGCTCGTCGGCCTGCACCGCTCCGGGTTCGAGCGCGAAGCTCAGCTCGAGCTGGCGCGCAAGAACGTCGCGTGGGCCGCCGAGCAAGCCCGGGCACAGGGAGCCACGATCATGATCGAGCCGATCAACCGGCACGACAACGGCGACGTCTTGCTCGAGACGTCGTCCGACGCGATCGCGTTCATCGAGCGCGTTGGAGCGGACAACGTCCAGCTCCAGTACGACATCTACCACATGCAGCGCGTCGAGGGGAACCTGGCGGAGACGATCTCGACGCTGCTCCCGCGGATCGGTCATGTCCAGATCGCCGACCCTCCGTCACGAGCGGAGCCGGGGACCGGCGAGGTCAATTTCGGCTTCGTACTGGGGCTGCTGGACCGCAGCGGGTACGGCGGCTGGGTGGGCCTCGAATACAACCCGTCGACCTCGACGACCGAGGAAAGCTTCGGCTGGATCAAGGAGCTCGGATATGCCTGACACGACGATCGGATTCATCGGCCTAGGGATCATGGGCGCGCCGATGGCAGCGAACCTCGGGAAGGCCGGCTATCCGCTCGTCGTCCACAACCGAACTCGCGCCAAAGCTGACGAGTTCGTTTCAGCGGCGGGCACGCACGCGGATGTCGCCGACACGCCCAAAGAGGTCGCCGAGCGCAGCGACGTCGTGATCACGATGCTGCCCGACTCGCCCGACGTCGAGCAGGTCTACCTCGGCGATAACGGCGTGATCGCCGGCGCGCGGTCCGGTCAGCTCCTGATCGACATGAGCTCGATCGCGCCGGCGGTGGCGAGGGCGGTTTTCGACGCCGCGTCGGAGCTGGGGGCTACTGCGTTGGATGCCCCGGTGTCCGGCGGCGACGTGGGCGCGCGCGACGGGACGCTGTCGATCATGGTCGGGGGTCCTTCGGACGCGTTCGAGCGGGCGCGCCCGCTGTTCGAGGTGATGGGCAAGACGATCGTGCGGCTCGGCCAGGCCGGCGCGGGCCAGACCGCCAAGGCCTGCAACCAGATCCTCGTCGCGGTCACGATCGAGGCCGTCAGCGAAGCGCTCGTGCTCGCCTCAAAGGCCGGCGTCGACCCTGAGCGGCTGATCGAGGTGCTGTCCGGCGGCCTGGCCGGCAACCGCGTGATGGAAGTCAGGCGCCGCAACTTCCTCGAGCACGATTTCACGCCCGGGTTCAAGCTTGCGCTCCATCACAAGGACCTCGGCATCGCGCTGCGAACCGCCCGCGAACTCGACGTGTACGTGCCCACCACCGCGCTAGTCGATCAGATGCTGGCGGCGCTCGAGGCCGCCGGCGACGGGGACTTGGATCACTCTGCGCTACTGACCGTGATCGAGCAACAGTCCGCCCACCGGATCAACGAGAATTCCACGCCTCCGGGTTGACGCAGCTCGCCGGCAGTCGACCGGTCAGCGTCGCGCGGAGATTCGCGACGACCATCTCGCCGGTCCGGTCGAGACCGAGGTCGGTGTACGAGGAGATGTGCCCGCTCAGGATCGTGTTGGGGGCGGACAGGATCGGGTCGTCGCTCGCGGGGGGCTCGTGCTCGAACACGTCGAGGCCGGCGGCGGCGATCTGCCCGCTCTGGAGCGCGGCTACGAGCGCGGGCTGATCGATCAGGTCGCCGCGCGCGGCGTTGATGAGCACCGCGTGGCGCGGGAGCAGCGCGAGCTCGCGCGCGCCGATCAGCCGGCGGGTGCTGGGCATCAGCGGTGCATGCAGGGTCAGCACGTCGACTCGGGGGAGCATCCCGGCGAGGTCGGTCAGCTCGACCTCATATTCCCGGCAGAATTCGAGGTCCGGGTTTGGTTCGAGCGCGAGCACGTGGCAGTCGAACCCGCTTAGACGGCGCGTCACCGCGCGCCCGATCGCGCCGAGCCCGACGACGCCGACGGTGGAGCAGGCCAGATCCCGGGTCGGACCGAGGCCGCGCCACTCGCCGGAGCGAACGATCGCGTCGAGCTCGGGCAGCCGCCGGATGCAGGCGAGCATTAGCGCCACCGCCATGTCGGCGACCGCCTCGGCGTTGACCGCGGGCGTGGTGATGACCGCGACCCCGGCGTCGGTGGCGGCGGGGATGTCCACCGCGTCCGATCCCGTCCCCCACCGGAAGATCGCCTTGAGATCGGGGAGCGCCTGCAACACGCCACGGGTGTACGGCTCACTGCCGGCGACCACCCCCCAGGCGCCGGCGAGCCCGCGCACGAGCACGCCGTCCTCGCGTGCCGAGGAAAGCTTGTAGTGCTCCACGAGGGTGATCTCCGGGATGCGCTCGAGCTCGGGGCGCACGCGCTTGGCCGCGCCGAGCGCGAGGACTACGGTGTGGGCGCCGGGCATCCGCGGTTCACCCGGCGCGTTCGATCACATCTCCACCGTGGCCACGCCGCGACCGCGAACCTCGTCGGGCGGCTCCCCGTGCAGCACCCAATAGCGATCCCCGCCGCGACTGACCAGTCCGGCTCTGGTCAGCTCGCCCATCGCGGTCGTGACCGCGGGCCGGTGTGCTCCGACGATGGTCGCCAGCCGCTCGTGAGACAGCGGCAGCGGGACCGAGATCCCGTCAGGCCGCACCCTCCCCCACCGCTCCGCCACCTGCCAGAGCGTCAGAAGCAGACGGTCGTCAACCCGGGGATGGTGCGAGATCGCGAGCGAGACCGCGAGCCAGTGCGCTCGCCGGGTGCCCCGCGCGAACAGCTCGAGGCCGAGCTGCGGCCACGGGTTCATCTGCGAGACGAGCGCGTGGTCGAGCACCGCCATCCGGGTCGGCTCGAGCACGACCCACTCGACCTCGGCGCTCACGTGCGATCCCGTCGGGTCCCAGCCCCAGGGGCGCAGCACGTCGGCGTCGCCGATCAGCTCGACGCAGCGACGGCCGAGCACCTCCACCTCGCGGCTGAGCAGCCCGTCGACCACCAGGAACCCCTGGTGGTGGACATCCGGCTCGAATGCCTCGAGGGCGGTCCACTTGCCCGGCGACAGCCGGCGCATCCGCGTCACCGTCTCGCGACGCGCCCGGTCGCGCTCGGCGGAGTCGAGCAGCTCCCCGAGGTCGGGGTCCGCGTCGACGATGCTGATCAGGTCGGAGCCGGCGCCGGAGGCCATCGGCTCACTTCCAGTCCTGGACCTCGATCGACCAGCTGGCGTCGTCCCATCCGGGGTTGATGTCGATCTGGTACAGACCCGGACCGGTCTTCAACACCCGGGTCTTACCACTGCCGCTGCTCAGGTCGAACGATTGGTTCGTCGAGTTGGTTCCGAGCCCCAGCACCTGCAGGCTCGGGCCGTTGCAGAAGAAAACGAAGTCGCATGTGCCGTCGTAGGACATGCTGTAGACGACCCGCCACTGGCTGCCCTGGATCCGGAACGGGACCGACTGACCGCCAGCGCTGCGCGCGCTGAACGACGTCACCGCGTGCCAGCTCGGCACCTCGGCGACGAACAACGCGACGGTGTCGCGCGGCTTGAGTTGGTCTCCCGCCCTCGGGTCTTGCCGGACGACAACCCCGGGGGTGGTCCCAGGGGCCGGCACGGGCGTGACGGCGGCCTTCAGGCCGGCTTTGTGGAGTGTGGCGCTCGCGCTGGTGGAGCTCTGCCCGGCGAGCACGGGCACCTTGATCGGTCTCGGGCCCTTGCTGAGCGCGACCGTGATCGTCGACCCTCGCTTGACCTGCGAGCCCGGGGCCGGGGTCTGGGCGAACGCGGTGCCGGGCCTCGCCCGGTTGTACTCGCGCGTGAATACGGCGTGCAGACGCACATGGTTGAGCTTCCCGACGACCTGCCCCGCGGTCAACCCGCGGAGCCGGGGGAGCGCCTCTGTCGGGGGCGCGGTCAGCGCCCTCGCGGCGAGGAGCAGGCCCGCGAGCACCGCGAGCGCAAGCGCGAAGGCGGCGACCGTGCGCCGGCGCGCGGCCGGATTCACGGTCCGCCGCGGGCTCAGCCGCGGCGCTGGCCGGGTCGGGTCGACCCGGCTCGTGCGCGGGAGCGTCCGCGTGTCCCGCGCGAAGATTTCGGTCGTCGCGTCGCCAACCTTGGCCGGCGCCTCCCAGGGGTCCGCGCTCGGCGCCTCCGTGTCGGTTCCGTTTGCGCTCGGATCGGCGACCTCGCGGGCGCGCGCGAGCGCGTCGGCCATCGCCACCGCGCTCTGATATCGATCGGCGGGGTCCTTCGCCAGCGCCTTTTGAACGACTCTGTCGAGCGACCGCGGCGTGCCGTCCTGGAGCGGCGGAGGCTGCAGCTGCACATGCTGGAGCGCGATCTCGACCGCCGACTCCCCGCCGAACGGCGGGCGCCCGGCGAGCATCTCGTACAGCACGATCCCGGCGCTGTATACGTCGGTGGCGGGCGTCACCGGCTGCCCGCTCGCCTGCTCGGGCGCCATGTACCTCGGCGTCCCGACGATCGTCGCGGTACCGCCCTCGGTGCTCCCCTCGGCCAGGCGCGCGATCCCGAGATCGCCGACCTTGACCTGGCCGCGGCCGGAGATGAGAACGTTGGCCGGCTTGATGTCGCGGTGCACGATGTGCTCGGCGTGCGCGTGCTCGAGCGCGCGGCACAGCTGCTCGGCGATCTCGCAGGCCTCCCACAGCGGCAGCGGGCCGCCGCGCTTCAGCCGGGCCGCCAGGCTCTCGCCCTCGACGAGCTCGGTGACGAAGTACAGGCCCTCGTCGGCCTGCCCGACGTCGAAGATCTGGACGATGCCGGGGTCGCTCACGCGCGCCAGCAGCTGGGCTTCGCGCTCGAAGCTCTCGGCCCCGTCGGGATCCTCGGCCCACCACGGTTTGATCACCTTGATCGCGACCGGGCGAGCGAGCCGGCGGTCGTATCCGCGATACACCCGGCCAAACGTGCCCTCGCCGATCAGCTCGTGGAGCTCATAGCGCCCATGGAGGGCGCAGCCGGCCAGATCGGGGGCGTACGGCATCAGGCTCCTCGCGCCGTGTCGAGCTCGCGCCGGATGGCGGCCTTGTACCAGCTGGTGTCGACGCCGACCGTGATCAGCTTGAAGCCCGCTTCGGCGTACTTCGCGGCGGCCTGCCCGGCGGCGCAGTGCATGCCGGAGATCAGCCCGTTCGCGTCGCACGCTTCGCGGACCCGATCGATCGCGTCGGAGAGCGCCTGGCGGTCCTCTCCGGGGTCGACCGTGACCGGGCGCGGGGGCAGCCCGAGCGCGAGCGAAAGGTCCGACGGGCCGACGTAGAGCCCATCAAGGCCGGGAGTGGCGGCGATCTCCTCGAGGTTGTCGAGCCCGTCGCGCGTCTCGATCATCGCAATGCACAGCGCGTCCCCTCCGAGCTCGTCCGGGGCGGCTGAGCCGACGACGAGCTCGGCGCGGACCGGGCCGAAGGAACGTTTGCCAAGCGGCGGGTAGCGGCACGCGTCGACCGCGCGGGCGGCCTCGACGGCGTTATCGATCAGCGGCAGGATCACCCCGGCCGCGCCGAGGTCGAGCGCGCGCATGATCAGCCACGGCTCGTTCCACGCCAGACGCGCCAGCGGCACCGCGCCGCCGGCCTGGGCGGCCTGGAACATCGACACCAACGTCGCCTCGGTGCTCAAGCCGTGCTGGAGATCGACGCATACATAGTCATATCCGGCAACGCCCGCGAGCTCTGGGGTGATCGAGCTCGGGATACCCGCCCACAGCCCGAACACGGGCTCGCCGGCCTCCACTTTCGCACGCAGCCGCTTGCCCGCCGAGATCACAGTGCCCTCCATAGAGGGGCCAATGGTATTAGGGGACCGACGTGACCGGCTTGTGACCGAGCCGCCAGACGCCGCACGGCATCGCATCGGTCGACCGCGGCGTGGACACATTTCCCCGGGCGTCGATCGCGATCAGCCCGCCGTTGCCACCGCAATCGGCGACCGCTTTGAGTGCTTGTTGGGCCGCTGCTTCGACCATCGCGCCGTGGTCGACGAGGGCCGCCACGAGCCGGGCCGCGCCGGCGCGGACGAACGCCTCGCCCTGTCCCGTGCACGAGACCGCGACGTTTTGGTCGGCCCAGGTTCCGGCACCGATTAGCGGAGAGTCGCCCACGCGGCCGGGCCGTTGCCCAGTGAGCCCGCCGGTGGAGGTGGCCGCGGCGAGCTGGCCGGTGGCATCGAGGCATACGGCCCCGACGGTTTCGGGTCCCCCGGTCATCCGATCGGCCAGCCTTTGCGCCTGTCGCTCGGTCACGAACTCGGCCGGATCACGCTGTTCGAGACCGTTGACCGCCGCATGCGCGTCCGCGCCCGGGCCGACGAGGAGGACCTCGGGCTCATCGAGGAGAGCCACCGCGGCCGCGACCGGATGGGCCGTGCGCGTTACCATCGCGACGCCGCCCGCCGCCCGGTCGCCGCCACGCATCACCGACGCGCTCAGCTCGACCGACCCGTCGCTACACAGCGCCGAGCCGTATCCGGCGTTGAACAGCGGGACGGACTCGAGCACGATCACCGCGGCGCGCACCGCCTCGACCGCGCCGCCTCCTTCGTTGAGCGCGTCCGCGGCCGCCGTGAGCGCGTTCTCGAGGGCCTCGTGATGCTCCGCGGCGTGCTCGCGCAGCTCGTCTGTGTGACCCCCCGCACCTCCGTGCACTGAAATGACTGGCCCGTTCACGGCGTCAATGTTGACTCAAGGCTCGTTCGGGCGAGTCGGACACACATGGGAGTCGGTGATGAGGAGGAGCAGGACATCGGTGGCGCTCGGCATCGCCTCCTACCCCGTCACCGGCTCGACCAGGTCTCGGAACAGTGCATCGAGGGTCGCCACCGGGTCATCGGTGAGCCCCGTGTGCACCTCCGAGGGCTGGATGACCGTGCTCGACGGCGCCACCAGCCAGCCGAACCGCTCTGACGCCGGCAGCGCGGCGATCGCGCCGGCGTCGGGGTCTCCCGCCGCCACCCGGGCGAGAGCCTCGAGGAGGGCGACCACGTCGTCGCCTCGGGTGTCCGGGGCCAGCGCCGCGAGGCGACGCTCGTCGAGCTCGACCTTGGCTCCCAGAAAACTGCGTTGCCGGCAGAAGAGGACGACGCCGGCGTTGAACCGCTCGCCGCGCTCGATCCGGGGGACCACGCGCAGGACCGCGTACGAGAACGGGCTACGCGCCGGCTCGGGCACGCTCCGCCTCGGCCTCTGCCGCGAACGCGCCGCTGCGCAGACGGCGGTCCAGATAATCGACGTACGTCTCGGCGGTGTCGCTGGCGTCGTCACCACCGCTCGAGCTCGCGAGCCACTCGGACGGCACCAGCGCCGCTGCGTCGGCGAGGGCGCCGGCCTCGACGGCCGGCGCCAGCCGCTCGTGGGCGTCCATGATCGAGCCGGCGTGCGGTAGCAGCACATGCTCGGCGATCAGGCGGAACGGCTTGTCGGCGTGCTCGACCGGGTCCAATCCGGCGTGCTGTAGATAGAGCGCCGCGCCGTGGTCGATCAGCCACAGTCGGTCATGCCAGACCAGAAGGTTGGGGTTGCGGGGCGTCCGGTCGACGTTCGTGGTGAGCGCGTCGAGCCACACGATGTCGGCGGCTAGCCGGCTGTCCGGCGTGTATGGGCCGGCGGGCGTGTACGGGAGCGCGCCCGGGAGGAAGTCGACCCCGAGGTTCGCGCCGGCGCTGGCGGTGATCAGGTCCTGGATCTCGGGGTCGGGCTCGGCGGCGCCGAGCACTGGGTCGATCTCGACCGTGACGAGGTCGGGCACGAGCAGGCCCACCCGGCGTGCGAGTTCGCCGACGATCACCTCCGCGACGAGCGCCCGCAGGCCCTGGCCGGCGCCGCGGAACTTGACCACGTACAGGCCGTCGTCGTCGGCCTCGACCAACCCGGGCAGCGAGCCGCCCTCACGCAACGGGGTGACGTAGCGGATCGCCGCGACGTCGCGCAGGGTCAGGTCGGTTTGGGCGTGGGTCGACATGGGTCGTCGGAAGGTACCCGCCGGCGCCGTCGGCAACGTTCCCCGGCGTCGTCCACCCCGACTAACTCCGCGCTCGCCACCCAGGCGAGGGGTGAATTCGGATTCACTCGGTCATAGCCCGAGTTTCGGCCCACTCACTCGGGATCGGTCGTCGAGTGAGGAGTTACTCGGACAGTGCGACGGCCTGGATGTCGCGGTGGACCTGCGGCAGCTCAGGGCTCGAGAACAGCCGCTGCGTCATCACGATGATCGTCAGATCCTTCGCCGGATCGGCGATCCACGAGGTTCCAAGCCCGCCGTTCCAGCCGAACGCGCCACCGTCGTACACGGCCTGGCAGTAGCCCCACGACTTGCGCGCGAAGAACCCAGGGCCGAGACCCCCGAACGCCTTCTGCGAATCGCTGAGCTGATCCGCGCACATCGCCCCCACCGCAGCCGCCGGCAGCACCGACCCGCCGCCGGCGAGCAGCATCCGCGAGAACGCCAGTACATCGTCGGCGGTCGAGACCAGACCGGCGGCGCCGTCGCCGAACGCCGGCGGGCGACTCCACTGGCCGTCGGGCTCGTCCCACACGACGAGTCCGTCCGGCCTGCCGCCGTATGCGGTCGCCAGCCGGCCGGTCTGCGATGTCCAGAACGCGGTGTCTTGCATCCCCAGCGGCTCGAATAGCCGGGTCCTCAGGACGTCGGCGAACGGCTCGCCGGTGGCGCGCGCGAGCAGCACCCCGAGCACTGACGCGCCCGTGTTGTACATCCACCGCTCACCCGGCTGGGCCAGCAGCGGCAACGACCCGAGGCCGGCGATCCACGTGTCGGGGTCCGGCTGCAGGTCGGGCTCGGGCGGCCCGATCGTCGACAGGTCGAGCTGCCGCGAGGCCTCCACCACCGGCCACGGCGCCCCCGCCCCGAACATCTCGGCGAGCATCCCGAAGCCGAACGTGAACGTCAGCAGGTCTCGGGTCGTGATCGCCCTAACCGCCGGCACCGATTCGGAAAGGGGCCCGTCCGGACGCTTCAGGACGCGGCGGTCGGCGAGCTCGGGGAGCAACCGGTCGACGGGCTCATCGAGCCCGACCAGACCTTCGTCGATCACCGCGAGCGTCGCCGCCGCGGTGATCGGCTTGGTCGTCGAGGCGATCCGGAACAGCGAGTCGCGTCGCACCGGTTCACCACCGACCGAGAGCGTGCCGAGCGTCTCGACGTGCACCTCGTCACCGCTCGCCACCAGCGTGACGAGGCCGGGCACGCCCGTGTCGCCGATGTGCGGCTCGGCGGCCGCGCGCACTCGGTCCCCCAAGTTCATCGCCTACAGGTTTACCGCCGACATCCCGGTCTCGTCGTACCGCTCGCCGGCGACATCCGGCAACTCCGCCTCGATTCGTTCCAGATCCGCAGAAGTCAGCTCGACGTCGGCCGCGCCGGCGTTCTGCTCGAGATACTCGCGCCGCTTGGTCCCGGGGATCGGAACCAGATTCTCGCCCTGGGCGAGCACCCAGGCGATCGCCAGCTGGGCCGGGGTGATCCCCTTCTCCTCGGCGATCTCGGCGAGCTTCGCCGCGAGCTTCAGGTTCGCGTCGAGGTTCTCCCCGCTGAACCGCGGGCCGTGCCGGCGGAAATCGTTCTCGTCGAGCTCGTCGGGCGATGAGAAGCGTCCCGACAGGAAGCCGCGGCCGAGCGGCGAGTACGGCACGAACCCGATTCCGAGCTCGCGGCAGGTCGCCAGCACTCCGTTCGTCTCTGGGTCGCGGCTCCAAAGCGAGTACTCGGTCTGGACCGCGGTGATCGGATGGACCGCGTGCGCGCGGCGGATCGTTTCGGCCGCCGCCTCACTGAGGCCGATATGACGGACCTTGCCCTGCTTGACGAGCTCGGCCATCGCCCCGACCGTCTCTTCGATCTCGACGTTGGGATCCACCCGGTGCTGATAGAAGAGATCGACGTGATCGGTCCCGAGGCGCTCGAGCGAGCCGTCGATCGAGGCGCGCACATGATCGGCCGAGCCGTCCAGCTGGCCGACCGTCGACATCTCGCCGGGGGTGGCGTTGTCCATCCGCCGGGCGAACTTGGTCGCGATCACGTACTCGTCGCGGTGGCCCTTTATCGCACGCCCGACGAGCTGCTCGTTGGTCAGCGGCCCGTACAGCTGCGCGGTGTCGAGAAAGTTGATCCCGAGCTCGAGCGCCCGCTGAATGGTGGCGATCGCCTCGCCCTCGTCGGCGGACCCGTAGAAGGCTGACATCCCCATGCACCCGAGGCCGAGCTCCGACACTTCGAGCCCTCCCAGCTTTCGCGTCTTCATTGCAGCTCCAGTCTTTCGCGGTACAGGGTCACTTTCACGATAGAACCCCGAGCCGAGCCGACCCCGGCGGCGGACCCGGAACGATCGTCACCGGCCCCGCACGACGAACCGCAGACCCCCCTTGGGGCCGAGCGTCGGCGTGGTCACTATTCGGGGTGCGGCCGCCGACAACGGCTCGAGCCTGACTCGGGCGAGCAACGCGGTGGCCAATGCGCGCAGCTCGTACTCCCCGAACCGCTTGCCGAGGCACATCCGCGACCCACCGCCGAACGGGATGTAGGCACCCCGTGGCAGAGCGGCCTCGCGCTCGGGAAGGAACCGATCGGGGTCGAAGCGGAACGGGTCCGGGTACAGCTGCGGCAGGTGATGGGTGACCCAGGACGAGTACTGGACGCCGATCTCCGCCGGCACCGGCACCCCGGCGAGCGTGACGTCCCGGGTGGTCCGCCGCGGCCCGACCCACGCGGCCGGATAGCACCGCAGCGACTCCTTCAGCGTGCGCTCGAGCACCGGCAGGGCCACGCCATCGAGCTCTGCGGGCGTCGCGTTCCTGGCCCCGAGCACCTGATCGAGCTCGTCTTCCACTGCCTGGCGCGCCCGCGGGGTCCGCCCGAGCTCGTGCATCAGGAACGTGAACGTGGTCGTGGTCGTGTCGTGTCCGGCGAACAGCAGCGTCACCGCCTGGTCGCGGACGACGGCCGCGGGTAGCGGCGACCCGGTGTCGTCGGTCGCGGCGAGCAGCAACCCGAGCACGCCGCGACCGGGATCTCCCCGACGCCGGCGATCGTCGATCTCCGCGCGCACGAGCGCGTCGAGCCGCTGGCGAGCGGCGATCGCGCGAGGCAGCGGCGTCCCGGGCAGCGGCAGCAGCTGGAGCAGGACCGGCTCGCCGTGGATCGCCAGCGACTCCTCGAACGCTTTCGCCAGCGGTTGCTCGCGTCCCCCCGAGACGTCGAGCCCGAGCAGGCCGCGCAATGCGATCCGCAGCGCCAGCTCGCGGGTCCAGTGGTAGACCTCGAGCGTCTGCCCGTCGTCGAGCGCCTCGGCCGCCGCCACCGCCTCCTCGATCATGGTCTCGGCGACGCCCGCGACGTAATCCCGGTGGAACGCCGGCAGCATCAGCATCCGGAAGTCCCGGTGGTAGGCGCCGTCGATGTTCAGCATCCCGTCGCCGAGCAGCGGCCACAGGTCCGCGAACCGCCCTTCGCGCCAGGAGAACGCGTCGAAGTCGCCGACCAGGATCTGGTGGTTGACCTCGGCGCCGACTGCCCACACGATCGGCTCGTGCAATAGGCGGATCGTGAACACGGGACCGAAGCGGCGCTCGTGCTCCAGCAGCAACCCGAGCGGGTCCGAGATGATCCTGCGCGTATTCGACCAATTGGGAGCGATGCTCCCCGGCGGCAGCTTCGCCCGCCGGCGAACCCGCCGTTCTCGTCGCACGTCGTCGGCGATCCGCCGCAGGAGACGCATCTCCATCGGCGCCGGGCCCGCCGCGCTGATCGTGCGCGACGGCGTTAGGACCTGGACGTCCGCCATCGCCTCCGAACGCTAGCGCTTGTCAGTTCCCCCGACGGACGACGACGACTCGGACCTTGCCGGTCATCGACGCGGGGAGCTGCACGGTCGCCCGTGCGCGCAACGGAACGCGGCTCGTGCACCTCGGCGGCGAGCCACCGGCGGTGCCGCCCACCGCGCACACCCACGCCCACACCGGGCCCGCGACTCCGCGTGCGCGTCGCAGGCCGATCACCCGGGACGCGGACCGCAACCGTCCGAAGTTGCCGTTCGGCGACGGCGAGCTCACGCTTGCGAACGCCAGCGTGGCGCCGCGGGAGTTTCGAAGCGTGGCCTGACGGCCGGACAGGACGACCGCCGCCGAGGAGGCCGACCGGACCGGGCCGACGGATCGGGCCGACCAGACGGTCGTCGATCCGAAGGCATTCGTCGCGGTCTCCTTGACCCACAGGACCGAGCTGATATCGGCGGCCTTGATCGTGTAGGTCCTGACGTTCGACGGACCCGCGGGGACACATGTGTTCGTGCACCGCATCACCTGGGTGACGTGCGACTGAACATGCGATCCGGTCCACCTGCCCGCGGTGACGGTCAGCCTGTCGCCGACGCGACCGGGATCGGCGGAGATCCGCGGCGGCGCGGTAGACCGCGGGGCAGCGCCTGGAGTGGATCCCGTGACGCCGGGGACGGGGCCGACCGCGGCGCTCGTCGCGGTTGATTGTCCAGCGACGTTCGCGGCCGTCACCGCGACGCGCAGCTCGTCGCCGGCGTCAGCGGCTCCGACTGTGTACGCGGATCCGCTGGCGCCGCCGATGCTCGTCCACGTGACGCCGTCGACCGAGCGCTGCCACTGATAGGAAAGGGACACGCCCGCGGGGGTCCAGCCGCCCGAATACGCCTGCAGCGTCTGACCCTGCACCGCGACGCCCCCGATCGCCGGCGCCACCGCGTTGGCGGGCACCATCGTCGTCGTGACCGTCGAGTCGTACCCGTACGCGGTTCCGTCGATGTTCTGTGCGACCAGTCGGTAGTGATAGGTGGTTCCGGGCGCGAGACCGCTCAGCGCACCGGGAACCTGCACGGGCGCCTGCCCGCCGCCGATGTCGACGGTGGCCGTCTGTGCACCGTAGGAGGTCGTGGTTCCGTACTGCCAGTAATACGTGGTGTCGACCCCGTTCGGGTAGACGCCGCCGCTGAGCGATGCGGTCGTCGCGCCGACGCCGCTTGTGTACGTGTTGCCGACGCCGTCCCCGAACGATGGCCCGCCGATCCCGGGAGCGCCCGCGACCACGGCGCCCGAGATCGACCCGATCCCGGTCGGTCCGTCGTAGCCCGGCCCGGCCTCGCAGATATAGAGAATGTTCGCCGGGCAGCTCCCGCTCGAGCCGGCGGTTGGGTCGTTCAACAACGCGCTGTCGGTGTACGCCCACTGTGCGGTCGTGCCGTTGACGCCGGTGATCGCCTCGTAGGCGGCGATCAATGGTGTGGCGAGGCTCGTGCCGCCGTACTGCCACCAGCCGCCGATCTCCGAGTCGTAGACCATCAGACCGGTGTACGGATCGGCGTCGGCGGACAGATCCGCGTACGCGCGGCCGGTGCAACCAGATGCGGGCTGATAGCTCGGCGGTGGCTCATTCACGTCGCATCCGGACGAAGCGCCCCAGCCGCCGCTCAGCGACCACGCGGACTCGCCGAAGCCGCGCGCGTCAGAGCCGCCGGTCGCCGGTGTGAGGGTGGTGCCGCCGGCGGCGGTCACCCCGGGAAAGGCCGCGGGATAGGCGTCGGTTCCGCCGCCCAAGTAGCCGCTGTCGCCGGTGGCGGCGATCACGGCGGCCTGGGGAAAGGTGTAGGTGCCGCCGATCGGGTACGGCTCGGGGTCGCTCCAGCTGTTGGAGATCTGGTTGGCATGGAGGTTGTTGGCCGCGATCACCGCGTTGTCCAGGTCGGTGTCGGTGGCGGTGCCGGCCTCCACGAGCAGAAGCTTGCAGTTCGGGCATAGCGCTGACACCGCGTCGAGATCGAGTGATTCCTCGGGCTGCCAGTCGGCGTCCTCCGCCGGCAGCGGCGAGGTGCCGCCGCTCTCGTTGACCTTCTCGAAGCAGCCGTTCGACGTCGTGCACGCGCCTAGTCCGTACGAGCTGCGAAACACGTTCAGGTCGGCCTCGGCGGTCGGGTCGTCGCCGACGTCGACGATCGCGACCGTGTCCCCGTGCCCGGCGGTCTGGGAGAGGTAGGTGAGGTCGTACGCCTGTTGCAGCCACGCCGGCGTGCCCGGCTCCGGCGGCGCCGCGCCGGCGTTTGCCGGGCGCACGGACGGAATGCCCCGCCGGCCGGCCGGAAACACCTGCGTGAAGGTCGGACCGCCGAGGACGTTGGGGCGGACCCGGGCATGACCCGACCGAAGGACGAGGGCCTCGGCGTCGCACCGCGCGTATCCGGGGCGGGCCGGCCCGCACTCGGCCGCGGTGGTCACCTGTGATGGGGCGAGGCCGGTCGACTGCGCCAGGACGCCCGCGATCGCCTGCTCGGTTGCCGGCTGGGCGCGATTGCCGCCCTGCTGACGTGCCGGCTGGGAGCGATTGCCGCCCTGTTGACGTGCCGGCTGGGAGCCAACGCCGGCCTGCGGCCCGGCCGCCTGCGAGCGCGCGTCAGCCGCCCCCGGAGAGGTAAGCGCAGACACCGCCAGCAGCGGCAGCAGGAATGTGACTGCGCGACGGAGCCCCGGCCCCGACGCGAGCCCCGTCGAGCGTCGCATGCTCTCGTATTGGCCCGGTCCCCCTTACGCGCGCGCAATCGGCCCGAATCTGGACGGATGTCGTGCGCGGCCCGTCCCGGGCCGGGCGCGGTCAGCGTCGTGTCAGCCGGTACCAGTGGCGCGGGACGTTGCGCATCGCTCCCGCGGGGTCGCCGTCCCTGTCGGGCTGCGTAGCCGACAGCGCCCAACCGTCGAACCGGGCGGCGAGCTCAGTGTCCTCAACCCCGTGCGGCGCGCCCGGGACGCGGCTGGGAGCGAACGCCATCATCAGCAGAATCGCGCCCGGCGCGGTCAGCGCCGTCACGCCAGCGGCGTACGCGGCTCGCTCGCGATCGTTCAGACCGTGAAAGCACCCACGATCGAACGCGAGCGTCAGGCCCGGCTCGATTCCTAGGGATGCCAGCTCGCTGACGTTGGCCTTGAGCCATTCGACGTCGACACGCGCCGCGTCGGCCCGCGCACGTGCCCGCACCAGCGGCCGGTCGACCGCGTCAATGGCCGTGACCCGCCAGCCGTGCTGGGCCAGGTACACCGACTGGGTGCCGGTCCCGCACCCGATATCGAGCGCGTGGCCGGCCGGCAGCGCTTCGCCACCCTCCACGAGCGCGCTCAACTCTTCCGGAACAACGCCGGTCTCCCACGGCGTGAACCCGATCCGGTACATCACGCGGTAGATCAGGGACACCTCAGGAGAGCCTAGTCCCACATCGGGACCAGGCTCTCCCGGGAGCGGCCACACCCACATCGCTCACCACCGGCGTCCCAGATACGCGGCCTGAGCCACATACCGTCCCGAGCGCCTCGCGGCGCGCTCCTCGGCCTGGAGCCGCGCGATCGTCTCGATGCGCTCTTCCGCGGTGACGCGGGGCTTTCGCTCGACCGGCGTGAACCACGAGGGCCATCGCACGGGGAGCACAGCGAGCAGGCGTGCGCCAGCCGCCTGCGGATCTCCTCTCATGGGAGGTCTCCTTAGGTTGGGGTTTGAGTTACACGGGCCTCCGTTCGGCCAGCCCGCTATGACACGTGCGAGTCGCCAAGCACGCTTGTTGGAGTGCCACTCACGTGTGTCACCTCACCGTGAGTAGGCAATAAAAAAGGCGACCCTTTGGGTCGCCCTCGCGATTTGGTTCGGTATGTCGCGCCCGGTCTAGGGCGCATACCTCTCCGCGAGGGTGACATTCTCATCAGCGGTCGCGACGTCGATACCGCGCAGGTGCGCGGCCGTCCGGCCCGCCTGGAGGGAGAATGAATATGTCGCGTTGAGCATGAGCATCGGGCTTATCTCCTCGTTGCATGATCAGAGTAACCCAGGCACCGGATAAATACAAGGGGATTTGCGCGAAAAAGTGAGTTCACCAGGGAAGCGGCCGCCCGTCGCGGTAGAAGCCGCCGGTCGGCCCGGCATCGGGGAGGTCGATGGCCCAGAGGATCGAGCCCGCCCCATCCTGGACGGGGCGGCCGCCGGGGCCGCCCATGTCGGTTGCGACCCACCCTGGGCAGACCGAGTTGACGAGGATGCGGTCGGCGCGGAGCTCGGCGGCGAGCATACGGGTGAGTGCGTTCAGTGCGGCTTTGCTGGTGCGATAGGCGGGGATCCCGCCTCCCATGTTGGTTAGCGAGCCACCCTCGCTGGACACGTTGACGATTCGACCGTGTCCACTGCGGCGCAGCAGCGGCAGCAGCGCCTGGGTGAGCTGCCAGGCGCCGAGGAGGTTGGTCTCGAGCGCCTCACGCACGATCGTCAGATCGGCCGTACCCGCCAGCTGCTGCGTGTCGTAGTGGATCGCGGCGTTGTTGACGAGCACGTCGAGCCGGCCGAACCGCTCGTCGACGAAGTCCGCGAGTTGCACTGCACTCGCGGAGTCCGTCACGTCGAGTCGGTGCGGGGTCAACGCGCCCCCGGCGCCGGGCCGGCGTCCTCGAGATCGGTGGCGCGGCCGACCTGCTGCCACTGCCCGAGCTCGGACTGCAGCGCGCGCAGCCGTGCAGCAACGCGGTCGATCGCGTCGCCACCGAGCACGAGACGGAGCGGCGGGCGCTCGGAGTCGATCGCGGTGATGATCGCCTGGGCGGCCTTGGCGGGATCGCCCCGCTGTGCTCCGCCGCCGGTGCGGACGTACTCGCGCGTCGGCCCGACGGTCCGCTCGTATTCGGCCATCGGCTCGGAGAACAGGGCGGCGCCGCGGGCGAACAGGTCCGTGCGGAATGCGCCCGGCTCGACGATCAGGAAGCGCGCGAAGTCGACCTCCTCGCTAAGGGTCTCGGTGAGTCCTTCGAGCGCGAACTTGGTAGCGCAGTAGGCGCCGAACCCGGGCGCCGTCACCTGACCGCCGACGCTCGACATCTGCACCACCCAGCCCGACCCCTGCCTGCGCATGTGCGGCAGCGCCGCCTTGGTCAGTGCCGCCGGTCCGAAGAAGTGAAGCGCGAACAGGTCGCGCAACTCTGTCTCGGTCGTCTCCTCGAGCGCGCCGACCTGCGTCCGTCCCGCGTTGTTGACGAGCACGTCTAGCCGGCCGACGCGATCGACGACCTCCTGAACGACCTCTCCGGCACGCTCGGTATCGGTGACGTCTAACGCGACCGGGTGGAATCGGCCGGGGTAACCGCCGGCAAATTCGTTCAGCCGCTCCAACCGGCGGGCGGCGCCGACGACGACGTCGCCGGCCGCGAGCGCCGCCTCGGCCAGGGCGCTCCCGAACCCCGAGCTCGCACCGGTGATGAACCAGACTCGATCGGACATGCTTCCTCCTTCTGGGTTCTGTGCCGCACGCCTCGGAGCGAGGACGGCGGCCAAACGATCTTCAGCCACGGGGCGCTGGATGTCCAAGACCCGTTCTGATAACCAGCGGTTATGGACGTCCACATGCGAGAGCTGCGCTACTTCGTCGCGGTCGCGCAGGAGCTGCACTTCACGCGCGCGGCCGAGCGGCTGTTCGTCTCCCAGCCCGCGCTCTCCAAGCAGATCCGCTCGCTCGAGGAGCATCTCCGCGTCGACCTGTTCGCTCGCGACCGCCGCAGCGTGAGCCTTACCCCCGCCGGCGAGGCGCTGCTCCCCGCCGCGCGTGAGGTCATCGCCGTCTGGGACGCCGCTCAGCAGGCCGTCGCGGACGCTGCGGCCACGGCCGCGGCGGTGCTGCGCATCGGGTTCTCCACCTCGGTCGGCCGCGAGCTCCTTCCGCGTATCCAGCGGCACTTCGCTCGCGTCCGGCCGAACTGGCGTCTGGCGCTCCGGCAGGTCGACTGGGGTGACCCCACCGGCGGTCTCGGAGACGGGTCGAGCGACGTGGCGATCGTCTGGCTGCCGGTCCCGGCGGCAGACCGGTTCGCGCAGCTCGTGCTCGTCGAGGAGCCGCGTCACGTCGCGCTGCGGGCCGACCACCCGCTCGCCGGACGCCGGGAGATCGAGTTCGCGTCGCTTCTCGACGAGCCGTTCCTGGCCTTGCCCGAAGACGCCGGCAGCCCCCGCGAGTATTGGCTCGGCGTCGAGCACCGCGCCGGCAGGCCGGCGCGCATCGGCGGGATCGTGACCAACGCGGAGGAGACCTTCGAAGCCGTGCTCGCCGGGCTCGGCGTGGTGCTGTTGTCCGCCGGCAACGCCGAGATCTATCGCCGTCCGGGCGTCGCGACCGTGCCCGTCCGCGGCATCTCGCCCAGCCGCCTGGCGCTGCTGTGGCGAGAGGACGATCACCGCGAAGCCGTCCGCGACTTCATCCGCGCCGCCGAGCGGTCGGTGCTGCGCGACGAGACCGTCTCGAAGTGACCGCCGCTTGACATCCGGGCTCCCGCGGATCGCTAGGGTCCACGGCTGAAATGGCTGCCGTCGAGCGCGTCGTGATCATGGTCCAGGAGAACCACACGACCGACAACTACTTCAGGGGCCTCGCCCCGTACGGGGCAGCCGTCGCGACGGACTGGCCGATCTCCGCCAACCCCCCGGCCAGCGACAACCCTCACGATCGCAAGGCCTACTTCGAGTGGCTGACGGGCGCGTCGACCGGCGCCCACGTCCAGTTCGACACCGCCGCGGTGCTGGCGTACTACCTGTACCTGGCGGCCACGGGCGCGTTCCTCGAAAACCACTGCGCCGGGTTCGGCACGAACTCCACCCCGAACCATCTCCTGATCCTTGGCGGCCAGTCCCCAACGCTCAAGAATCCCTCCGAGACCGCAGCGCCGGTATGGGACATGCCGTCGCTGCCCGCTCTCGCGGAGGCGAACGGCGTCGCCTGGCGCGCCTACGCCGCCTCGAACGACTATCCCGTCGCCTTCTACACCCAGCTGAAGGGCTCCCCGAACGTCGTGTCGTCGTCGCAGTTCATCGCCGACGCCAAGGCCGGCAAGCTCCCGGCGCTCGTGCTCCTGTGGCACAACACCCCTTACGACGAGCATCCCCCCGCGAACGTGACCGAGGGAATGGACCGCATCTGGCAGTCCGTCGACGCGGTCGTCCAGGGCGGCGGGTGGGACCAGACCGTGTTCATGCTGACCTGGGACGACTGGGGCGGATACGACGACCACGTGAAGGCCCCGGTGCTGGAGTACACCCCGGACAACGTGCAGCTGGCGCTCGGCCCACGGGTCCCGTTGCTCATGTTCGGCGGCCAGGTCAACCCCGGCATCGACAGCCGCTGGTGCAGTCACGTCAGCATTCCGAAGACCGCGATGCAACTGCTCGGCCTGCCCGCGCTGGGCGTGCCGCGGCTCGACGACGACGCGGGCCTCATCGACCTCGTCGATCCGTCGAGGGCCCCGACGCCGGCGCCACCGGCCTACGGCACCACGCTCAGCATTCCTCCGGCGCCGACCCCGCCGGTCGCCCCACGCCCCACCCCGCCTCCGCCGGCGGGGAAGCCGGCGCCGGTGGGCGAGATCGTCCTGCGGGGCGGGGGCACACTCCCGCCCCCTAACGACGCGCCGCTCCCCCAGCAACCGAATCCGCCGACTGGCTAGCGCCGGCGATCTCGGCCAAGGCGATCGCCGTCGCCACAGCGGCGTTGAGGCTCTCGACCCCCTCGCGTCCCCCGGGAATCCGCACGAGCGCGTCGCATTTGGTCCGCGTCCGCTGCCGCAGCCCCTGGCCTTCGGCGCCGACCACGAGCACCGACTGGCGGTCGAACTCGGTCTCGCGGACCGTGTGCTCGCCGCGCTCGTCCAGCCCGTAGACCCAGAATCCGTGCTCGCGCAGGATGTCAAGGCTCCGCGCCAGATTCGTGACCCGGAACACGTCGACGAACTCGGCGCCACCGACGGCGATCCGCGCCACCTTCGGGGTCAGTTCGGCCGAGCGGTTCTTCAGCAGCAACACTGCGTCGGCGCCAAAGAACGCCGCCGCGCGCAAGACCGCGCCGAGGTTCTGCGGATCGGAGATCTGATCGAGCGCGATCACCAACCGCGCCTCTGACAGCCGGTCGAGGTCGTGCTCGCCGAGCACCGGCCGGCGCGATGTGAACACGCACACGCCCTGATGTTTGTCGTCGTCGGTGAGACCGGTCAGACGGCGAAACTCTGGCCAGGCCACCAGCTCGGGCTCGACACCGACACGCCGCGCGGCCTTGATCGTGTCAACGTGGTACTCAGGCTTGCCGCCGAGGATCACGCGCTTGACGTCCTCGGGGCGCTTGAGGAACACCGCCCGGACCGAGTGCTTGCCGTAGACCGTCTCCATCGGGCCCACGATAGACCTCGCCCCCCGTCCTGGGGGGTGGGCGGGGCCTAATCTACGCGCGGGACAGGTACCTACCCTCGCGGGTGTCGACCTTGATCGTCTCGCCGGTCGAGATGAACAGCGGCACCTGAACCACGACGCCCGTCTCGAGCGTGGCCGGCTTGGTCCCGCCCCCCGACGCGGTGTCGCCGCGGAGACCGGGGTCGGTCTGGGTCACCTCGAGATCGACCGAGCCCGGAACCTGGACGTCGCTGGGCCGGTCGTCGATGAACAGGATCTCGACTTCGTCGTTGACCTTGATCCACTTGAGCGGATCCTTCAGCGTCGCCTCGGGCAACTCGATCTGCTCGTAGGTCTCGGTGTTCATGAAGTGGGCGGCATCGCCGTCGGCGTAGAGGAACTGCATCCGCCGAGCCTCGCTCCGCACCGAGCGCAGCTTCTCGCCGGCCCGGAATGTCTTATCGATCACCGCCCCGTCACTCGCCCGGCGCAGCTTGGTCCTGACGAACGCGGCGCCCTTGCCAGGGTTGACGTGCTGGAACTCGATCACCTTGTAGACGGTCCCGTCAACCTCGACGTGGTTTCCGCTCTTGAGCTGATTTGTGCTGATGGACATGGCGCGGACCGAGGATAGCGACGCCCCCCGGGGTTGACACCGGGACGGCATTTCAGAGAGGCTCCGACACGACACCCTGCCGGCGAGGAGAGCGAGGAATTCATGGGTCGTTTCAGGCCTTACGCACTGGCACTGGCGGTTCTCGTGATCGGAGCATTCCCCGCCTCAGCTGTGGCCGGCGTGGCCCCGAACCCCGTGGGCCAAATCGATTGCAACGGCTTCAGCCCGATTCAGCACGAGCTTCGCGTGACCGCCGCGTGCGCGGATATCCGCGGCCCGAACGGGCGACAGCGCTTCTACGACCACGGCTGGTACATCGGCCACGACGAGCCGTCGATCCGTTACATCTCGAACGTGCCGGGCTCTGCCGCCGACGTCACATACGTCGAGCGGTTGGGACGCGATCCGCAGCAGTTGCCGACCGTCAGCCAGCCCGGGAACGACATCACGCATTTCTTCGAGCTCACGATCGCGCCATGGTTCTCGATGAACCTGTGCGATCCGAACTCGACGCCGCTGACGCCGTGCACCCCGGTGTCGGACTCGAACGCTCCTCACGGAAGCTTCCCCGGGGGTGGCAACGCATTCATGGAGCTGCAGTTCTACCCGCCTGGGTTTGCCCCGTTCTCGGACAGCATCAGCTGTGACAACACTCACTGGTGCTCGGCCCTCACGATCGACAGCCTCGAGTGCAGCCCCGACCTTTCCACCTGCAACGGCAACTGCGAGGAGCCGGCCAACTTCGCGTTCATCCAGCACAACGGCGTTCCCACCGGGCCGCCGAGCCCCCAGGAGTCGGATCTGGCGACTGTGACGCCAAACCGCCAGACGCTGCTCATGAGTCCGGGAGATACGGTAGTCATCCACATCTTCGACGCGAGGCTCAGAGGAGGTGGTCGCGCGCTCGAAGTGACCGAGCGCGACCTGACTAATGGCACGTCGGGGTTCATGATCGCCTCCGGCGCAAACGGCTTCATGAACACCAGCCCGGCGGACTGCTCAGGCACTCCGTTCAACTTCCAGCCCGAGTATTCGACCGCGTCCCCAAACAACATCGTTCCGTGGGGACCCGGGGCATACAACATCAACACCGAGTACGAGGTCGGCCACTTCGAGCCGTGCACGAGCGTGACCGGCCCGCAGACGCTGACGGAGGAGACGTTCACCGACACGTTCTTGACCGACTGCAACGGTCCGTATGAGGTGGACGGCCCCGATTCGACCGACCCCAATGCGAGCACCCTCGAGCCCGACGACAGCCCGTGCTACCCGTTCGGAGATACGCACGGGGGGACCGCGCCACCCAACCTCGTGACCGGCTGTGACGTATTCACCGACGCAATCGGAGACCTCGACTATGACGGCACGTCCTACCGCGCCGACTGGCCGACCTCGAGTTCGCCGGGCCAGTTCCCGGGAGCAACCGCGCAGGCGCAGCCGACAAGCCACGGTGCTCCATATTCGCGGATTCAGTTCGTCACCGACCTATCGGCGACGGAGCTCGCGAGCAACTGCAATCCGATGACCGGCGACGGCTGCGTCATGCCGCCGCCCGGGCCGGGGAACTTCTACCCGTACTGGACGCTCGTTCGCGACCGAGAGCTCGGCTGCACGTGGCAGTTCGGCAATGCCGGGCGGACTGGTAACTCGTTCGGAGGCGACGCGCAGTGGGGCGCGGTCACTCCGACATCGATCGGCGCGTTCCAGAGCGCGATTCAGCCGAACCCCAGCTGTCTCTCCCGAAAGCAGTAGCAGCGAGCTGATGACGGTCGGCGAGCTCGTTCGCCGACCGTCGGGTCAGTCGTAGAACTTCTCGCGCTTGAGCTCGGTGAGCACGTCCGCGTCGTGGCCGAACACGAGCCTCGCCTCCGTGCGATCCGCGAGCGTCTTCACGTAGCGGTAGCTCCGGGACCAGGCGGCATGGTCGCGCAGGAGCCAGCCGAGCGGCGCCGGCCCCGCGTAGTTGTCGCTCAGGTGGAACTGGTCGCTGGTCAGAAAGAACGTCCCGGCGTTCGCGAGGTCGAGCTGGAGCCCCATCAGCGCCGGCGTGTGACCGGGTAGCCGGTGGAGGTTGAAGCCGTCGAACAGCTCGCGCGCATCCTAACCTTCGGGTCACGCCAGCTGAGTACTCCACCTATTTCCATCCCGCAGGGCTCGATGGCATCGAGGCGCTGCACGCGCGATTCGTCCGTCACGCCTACCGGCCCCATTCGCACCCGACCTGGACGGTCGCCGTCGTCGAGCGCGGAGCGGCACGGTTTGCGCTCGACGCGACCCAGCAACGCGCCGGCGAAGGAGAGCTCTTCGTGCTCGAACCCGAGGCCGTCCACACCGGGATGGCGGCGGTTCCGGAGGGGTGGGCGTACAAGGTGCTGTACATCGAGCCGAGGCTGGTCCACGACTGGGCGGAGCGCGACGGGGCCGCTCCGCGCGCCGCTCGCTGGGTGGTGTTCCGCGACCGGGCGCTGCGCAGCGCGCTCGAGCGCGCTCACGAAGCGCTTGCGGCCGACCCGGCGGGCGATCTGGCCGTCGACGAGGCCGTCCTGCACGCGGTCGGCGCCCTCCGTCCCCATCTGCAGCCGGGACCGCCGGCGCGCGGACGCGATCGGGCCGAGCATGCGGCGGTCCGCCGGGCACGGCGCCACCTGTCCGAGCGATGGGACCAGCGGGTCACGCTCGCCGAGCTCGCCGCCGCGTCCGGGCTCAGCCGGTTCGAGCTGGTGCGCCGCTTCCGCGAGCAGAACGGCGTCACCCCGCATGCGTTCCAGAGCAACCTCCGCATCGATCACGCGCGTCGCCTGCTCGCCGCCGGCGAGGCGCCGGCCGCCGTCGCCGCGGCCTGCGGATTCGCCGACCAGCCGCACCTCACGCGCGTGTTCAAGCGCGCGGTTGGCGTGAGCCCCGGGCGGTACGCACGCTCGATGGCTCGTTGACGGCCAGAGTTCGAAGACCGCAAGTTCGTTCAAGACATCGCGCGGGCCCGGCGGCGATCATGTCGCGCATGGGCGTCGGTCAATTCGATACGAAGGTCGCGGTCGTGGTCCGAGACGACCTCGCGACGTGGCAGCGGCTGAATGTCACCGCGTTCCTGATCAGCGGCGTCACCGCGGATGCCGGCCCCGCCGCGATCGGACAGGACTACCTGGACGCCGACGGCCGGCGCTACCTGCCGCTCCTCATCCAGCCGGTGCTGGTGTTCGAAGCCGGGGCGGCCAAGCTCCGGACCGTGCGCGAGCGCGCCGAGCGCCGCGGGGTCACGCTCGCGGTCTACACGAACGAGATGTTCGCCACGGGCAACGACGAGGACAACCGCGCCGCCGTCCGCGCCGTCGCCACCGACGACCTCGACATCGTCGGTGTCGCCCTCCGCGCACCACACCGCGACGCCGACGCCGTGCTCCGCGGCCTGGAGCGTCACCCCTGACCCCACTAGGATCGCGGCTTGCCCTCGCCATGGCCGCAGAGCCCCGCCGCACCCGCGCACCGAGCCGCATACGCGGACGCGGTGCGCAAGTCGTTCTGGCTCGACACGCTTCCCGCGCGTGATCCGCACGACCCGCTCGACGGGCAGGCCGAAGCCGACCTGTGCATCGTCGGCGGCGGCTACACCGGATTGTGGGCGGCGCTGTATGCCAAGTCGCTCGACCCGGACCGCGACGTCGTGCTGCTCGAGGCGACCCGCTGCGGTACCGGCGCGAGCGGTCGCAACGGCGGCTTTCTCCAGTCCTCGCTCACGCACGGGATCGGAAACGGCCTCTCGCGCTTTCCAGACGAACTGGCGCAACTCGAGCGGCTCGGGCTCGAGAACTTCCGAGCGCTGGGCGAGGACCTCGAGCGACTCGCGATCGACGCCGAGTTCGAGCCCGCCGGCGATCTGATCGTCGCGCTCGAGCCGCGCGAGCTGGCGGACCTCGAGGAGGAGGCCGACCTTGTGCGGCGGTTCGGCCACGACGCGGAGCTGCTCGACCGCGAGCGGGTCCGCGCCGAGGTGAACTCGCCGATGTACCTCGGCGGCCTGTTGACACGGACCGGGTCCGCGCTGGTCCATGCCGGCAAGCTCGCCGACGGCCTGCGCGCGGCGGCCGCTCGGGGAGGCGTGCGGATCCACGAGTACACGCCGGTGCGAGCGCTCCGCAAGACCGCCGGCGGCGTCTCGGTTACGACAGACGGCGGGGTCCTCGACGCCCGCCGGGTCCTGCTCGCCACGAGCGCTTACCGTCCGCTGCTCCGCTCGATAGGCTGGTACATCGCGCCGGTCTACGACTACGTGCTGGTGACCGAGCCGCTCGACGAGCGCATGCGCGACGCGGTCGGGTGGGCCCGCCGGCAGGGCGTCAGCGACATCGGCAACCAGTTCCACTATTACCGGTTGACCGCCGACTGGCGAATCCTGTGGGGCGGGTACGACGCGGTCTACCGATACGGCGGACCGATCGGACCGCAGCTCGACGACCACGAGCCGACGTTCGCCAAGCTCTCGCAGCACTTCTTCGCGACGTTCCCACAGCTCGAAGGCCTGCGGTTCAGCCATCGGTGGGGCGGCGCGATCGACACCTGCAGCCGCTTCTCGGTGTTCTTCGGACGCGCGCTGGGCGGACGGGTCGCGTACGCGCTCGGCTACACGGGCCTCGGTGTCGGCGCGAGCCGGTTCGGCGCCCGGGTGGGGATCGATCTTCTCGACGGCCGCGAGAGCGAGGCGATGGCGCTGACGATGGTCCGCCGGCGCCCGGTGCCGTTCCCGCCGGAGCCGCTCCGCACCGGCGTGATCCAGCTGACCCGCAACCGACTGGCCGCCGCCGACCGCAACGACGGCCGGCGCGGAATCTGGCTCAGGACGCTCGACCGGCTGGGTCTCGGGTTCGACAGCTAGCCCGGCCGTACGAAGTCCGAGGGCCGAACGGCGGGCACCTGAGGAGGGGTGCGCGGCTCGGCACGGATCGAGCTTCGCAGGAGGGACCTGCATGATCTGCCGATTGCTGCGGCCACCGAGGACCGTGACACACGACGCATCTGGGGCATGCAAGACATGCCACGGTCACGCCGGCGCGGCTCGGTTGGCAGGTCATGCATGCCGAGGCACCGCGGGACGCCCAGGGACCTCCGCAACCCACCCTCAGCAAGCCACCCTCAGCAAGCCACCCTCAGCAACCCACCCTCAGCAACCCACCCTCAGCAACCCACCCTCAGATGCCCGCCTTTTATCCGCCGCCGCGCCGCCAGTTCTACTGGACCTTGCCACGGGCCGCGACCGCCCACGTCGCCTCGATCCGCCCGCCGCGGTGCGCGTACATCACGTCGTGGAGGTTGATCGTCGGATCGATGTGGGAGGGAGTCAGCGCCACGCGATCACCGACCCGAAGCTCGCGACGATCGAGATCGCCGTTCGGCGTGAGGACGCCGTGCTCGTCGCCGCCGTGCCGGTAGCTCCACCCCGGGACGCCGACGAGTCGCGCCGGGCCGGAGTCGTCGGACAGCGTCTTGAGCCCGGCGTCGATCACCGCGCGGTCGGGCGCCGGCCGGCTGATCACCGTCGCGATCGCCACGAGCGAGGACTCGTACGGGATGCCGCCCGTGTCCAGGTAGTCGGTGTCCATGAACGCGAACGACCCGGGCTGGACCTCGGTGACCGCGTCGTGGGCGGCGCAGAACTCTGCCGTTCCCGTGCCTCCAGTCGTCACGACGTCGATGTCGTGTCCACCCGCGCGCAGCTCCTCGGCGGCCCCAGACAACCGCCCCATCGACGCGTCGCACAGCCGCCGGCGCTCCTCGGCATCGCGCACGTGCTGCAAATTCCCTTCGTAGCCCTGGAGGCCCACCAGGCGAAGCCGCTCGAGTCCCCTGATCCGGTCGGCGAGCATGAGCGCGTCCTCCGGCGCCACCCCGCAGCGGTCCTGCCCGACGTTCACCTCGATCAGCGTCTCGAGCGCCCCCGGGAGCGCGTCGTCGATCGCCGACGCTCCCTCCCACGAGTCGACGACGATGCGGACCCGCGCGGCCGGCCACTCCGACACGAGCCGCGCCAACCGGCGCACCTTCACCGCTCCGGCGATCTCGCTGGTGATCAGCACGTCCTCGATCCCTCCGGCGAGCATCACCTCGGCCTCGCTCAGCTTCGCGACGCACACGCCGACGGCGCCGGCGTCGAGCAGCAGCCGCGCCACCTCCGGGCTCTTCGCGGTCTTAAGATGCGGCCGGACGTGGACGCCGGCGAGCCGGCTGAAGCACAAGCGCACGTTGCGCTCGAATGCATCGAGATCTACGGCCAGGCACGGCGTGTCCAGGTCGTCGAGGTCAGCCGGGTCCATCGGTCAGCGGCGCTCGAGCGCCAGGCGTACGCCGAGTCCGATCAGCACCGCGCCGGTCAATCGCTCGACCCGCCGGCCCCAGCCGCCGTCGACGAACGCCCGCCGCGCCCGGGCCACGAGGAACGCGAGCGTCGAGTACCAAATCAGATCCACGGCCACGATTACCGCCGCCATCGCGAGCGCGCAGGGCAGCACGGCGTCTCCGCGCGGGATGAACTGCGGAAACAGCGCCACGAAGAACACCGCGAGCTTGGGGTTGGCGAGGCTCGTGATCAGCCCCTCGCGGAGCGCCGCCCGCCCCGAGACCGGCACCGCGGCCCCGGACCCGGCTGCTCCGCGCGCCTCAATCTCCTGACGAGCCACCAGCGATCGCAACCCGATCACGAGCAGCACAGCTGCGCCGGCCAGCTTGACCGTGTCGAACACCGCCGCCGACGTCGCCACGAGCGTCGCGACTCCGACCGCGGCGAAGCATCCCCACGCGAGCACGCCGATCGAGTTGCCGGACGTGGTGAAGAATGCGTGACGCCGGCCACCGCGGACCGCGTTTCGCACGACGAGCGCCGTTGCCGCACCAGGCGTGATCGATAGCAGCGCAGCCACCGGCACGAACGTCAGCAACGTGTCGAACATCCCGTCATCCTAGGATCTCTCCTCATGCAACCACGCATCGCTTTCGTTACCGGGGCGAGCTCGGGCTTCGGCGAGACGATCGCCGGTCGCTACGCGGCCGCCGGGGTCAAGGTCATCGCGACCGCACGGCGGGGCGATCGGCTGGACGCGCTCGTGGCCAAGTTCGGCGAGGAGTCGGTCCTTCCGATCGTGCTCGACGTCCGCGACAACGACGCGATCGAACAAGCCGTACGGTCGCTGCCCCCTGCCTTTGCCGACGTCGACGTACTAGTCAACAACGCGGGACTCGCGCTGGGGCTGGAGCCGGCGCAGGACGCGGTGCTCGATAACTGGGAGCGGATGATCGAGACGAATTGCACGGGCCTGGTCTACGCGACCCGCGCCCTGCTCCCCGGGATGGTGGCCCGCCGGCGAGGCCACGTCGTCAACATGGGCTCGATCGCCGGCACCTATCCATACCCGGGCGGCAACGTGTACGGGGCGACCAAGGCGTTCGTGCACCAGTTCAGCCTCGGCCTGCGCGCGGACCTCCACGGCACCGGCATCCGGGTCACGTGCATCGAGCCGGGTCTGGTCGGCGGGACCGAGTTCTCCGAGGTGCGGTTCGCCGGTGACGCCGACAGGGCGGCCGGGCTCTACTCGGGCACGACGCCGCTTGGGCCCGAGGACATCGCGGCCGCCGTCGAGTGGGTGACCTCTCAACCCGAGCACGTCAACGTGAACGTGATCGAGTTGATGCCGGTGAGCCAGAGTTTCGGGGCGCTGCCGGTGTACCGCACCGGCGACTGACCTCAGAGCACGAGCCGCATCTCGTGCTGACGCACCCACGGGCGCGCGCCCAGGCGCGCGAGCGCCCGCGCCGGGGCCTCGCCCACCGGAGCGTTCGACAGACGCAGGCCACGATCCGGGCCCGCCGCCGCCAGCAGCGCGTCCGCGGCGGCGTCCTCGTCGACCGCCGCGATCTGGAGGGTCGTGACCGAGTCCTCGGCATCGTCGCGAAACACGACCGCGGCGCCGACCTCGCCGTCGCGATTGACCATGCGCGCGCGTACCGCCGTTCCCCGCGCGCGCATCCGCGCCACGCTCTCATCGGCGCGCTGCCACGGCTCTCGGCTCTCCCGGTGCGCAGCGATCCAGGCCTGGGCGGCGTCCGGGTCGACAGATTCCGACGCCGGCACGCCGTTCTGCCGCGGGGGTAGCGACCATACGACCACGTCTCGTACCAAGTCGAACCCGAGCTTCTCGTACAGCGCGATCGCCGCCCGGTTTCCCTCGATCACCTCCAGCCACATCTCGTGGCACCCCCGCCGGCGAGCGGCTTCGAGCCCCGCCACCAGCACGCGCTCGCCGAGCCCCCGCCGCCGGTACGCCGGTGCCGTGCCCATGCCCGCCACCCATCCCGCCGCGCCGCGCCGCGCGATCAGCGCGACCGCAGCCGGCCGGTACTCGATCGCCACCTGCGAGCAGTCAAGATCGATGTCGTTGCTGTCCACGTGGCCGCGGAAGGCGCCGTCGTCGAGGTGCATCGGGACCAGGTAATCCGAGAAGCTTTCGTTGAACGCTTCGCGGACGAGCGACAGGTCCAGCGTGCTCGCGGGCTCGAGCCTCACGCGCCCAAGCCTAGGCGTTATCGTCGCACTCGATGACCACCCGTCGTCAGATCGCGGGGCCTCGCGGAAGACTCGAAGTCGAGATCACCGGCCCAGACGGCGGCGAGACGCTGATCTTCCACATGGGGACTCCGAGCGCCGCGAGCATGTACTCCCCGCTTGTCGCGCTCGGGGCGCAGCGCGGCCTCCGCCACGTGCTGTACCTGCGCCCGGGGTACGGGGAGAGCGAGCGGTGCGGGGGCCGCACGGTCGCTGATTGCGCGGCGGACGTGGCGGCCGTGGCCGATGCGCTGGGGGTCGAGCGGTTCTACACGGCGGGCCGGTCCGGCGGCGGGCCGCACGCGCTCGCGACCGCGGCCCTGCTTCCCGACCGGGTGATTGCGGCGGCGACGATCGCCGGCTGCGCGCCGCGGGACGCCGAGGGCCTCGACTGGCTCGCCGGGATGGCCCAGGAGAATCTCGACGAGCTCGCAGCCGCCGAGGCCGGCGAGAGGGAGCTGCTCGCGTTCATCGAACCGTTCCGAACGAAGCTCATCTCAGCGGACGCTGCGGACCTCCACGCCGAGTTCGGCGATCTTCTGTCCGACGTCGATCGCAGTGTGATGACCGGCGAGTTCGCCGAGTACGAGGCCGAGTCCATGCGCGCGGGCTTGAGTCACGGCGTATGGGGATGGTTCGACGACGACATCGAGCTGATCAGCGACTGGGGCTTCGACCTCTCCGACATCTCGTGCCCGATGACGATCTGGCAGGGCGCCCAGGATCGGATGGTCCCGCTCGCGCACGGCGAGTGGCTCGCCTCGCACATCCCGGGCGCCCGCGCAAACCTGCTCGCCGACCATGGGCACCTGTCGCTCGCCCTCGATCACTACGGCGAGTTGCTCGACGACCTGATCGCCAGCGGCGGCCGCTAGCCGGCGGGCGCACCGCCCGCGGCCCCGGCCACCGAGGCCTCGCCGCCGCCGGCCGAGGCGGCGCCGCCGAAGAACCGCACCGGGTTGGCGACCATCATCTGGTCTATCTGCTCCTGGGCGACGCCGCCTTCGAGCAGAGCCGGCAGGACATGATTCGAGATCAGCAGGTAGTCGGGCTTCTCATTGGCGAAGAACGGATTGCCGATGAAGAAGTCGAGGAAGCAGGCCGCGTCGTGGGAGAGGTGGATCCGGTCCGCGTAGCCCTCCTGCACGAGCGCGATCAGCGTCCGGATTCGGTCGGCCAGCGGATTGAAGTGATCGATCCCGAAGCGGTCGCATCCAAGCCACGCGCCGGCGTCCGCTATCCGCTTCAAATAGTGGAGATCGTTGCTGTCGCCCATGTGTGCGATCACGACCCGGCCGGGGTCGACGCCGTGTCGGGTGAGGGCATCGAGCGCGAGCAACCCGGTCCGCTGCTCGGCGTTCGTGTGGACCATCACCGGCGCGCCGGTCTCGGTCGCGGCCATCGCGATCGCCTCGATGATCCGCGGGACGTCGCCCACGAGCCCGTGGCGCTCGACCGCGCATTTGAGGAACGCCGCCTTGATGCCGGTGTCGTTGATCCCCTCGCGGATCTCGCGGACGAACAGGTCCGCGATCGCCTCCACGCTGCGGTACGCCAGGAAGTTCGGCAGCTCGAGGAACGCGTACACGCCGGTCGCGACGATTACGTTCAGGTCGGCCGCCTCGGCAACCTCGCGGATCCGCGGGACGTAGCGGCCGAGCCCGGGAGCGGTCGGATCGACGATCGTGCGGATCCCGGCCTCGCGCACGCGTTTGAGCTTCTCCACCGCATCGGCGATCCGCCCCTGCTCGTCCCAGTAGCGCGGCCCAAACGCGTGGCCCCAGTTCTGCAGCGCCTCCGGCTGCATGATGAAGATGTGCTCGTGCATGAGCGTCCGGCCGAGGGCGTCGAGCTCCACCGGGCCCCGCACGGTCTCAACACTTGCCACTGTCGTCTCCTCTCCTCGCTTATGGCTCGGCCGCCGACGCGGACAGCACCGCGTCCGACAGCGTCTTGGCGCCGCCGTGGGCGGTCTGACCGCCGTCCACCGCGATCTCGGCGCCCGTGATGAACGACGACTCGTCGGAGATCAGGAACACGATCAGCGGCGCGACCTCCTCCGCCCGCCCGACCCGGCCGAGCGGCGTCACCTCGATGTTCGCCTGCCGGAACGCCTCCGGCGCGCTGGCGGTCATCGGCGTCTCGATGAAGCCCGGGAGGATCGTGTTGACGCGGATCCCGCGCGGTCCGAGCTCGAGGCTTGCGACCCGCGACAGCGCCCGGACTCCCCACTTGCTGATCGTGTACCCGACCGCGTGATAGCCGAGCAGCCCCGCCACCGAGCTGACGTTCACGATCGAGCCTCCACCGGTCATCAGCGGAGCGATCGCCTGCGTGCCGAGCAGCGCGCCGTTGACGTTGACCGCCATCACCCGCTCGACGTCGGCGAGCTTGATCTCCTCCAAACGCAACCGCAGCGAGATCCCGGCGTTGTTGACGAGCCCGTCGACGCGCCCGAGCTCGGAGCGCAACCACCCGGCGAGCGCGCTCCACGCCTCCTCGGAGGTGACGTCGAGCGCGCGGCACACGATCCTGCCGTCGTCGAGCCGCGGAGGCTCGACGTCGGTCGCGATCACCACCGCGCCCTCAGCGGTGAGCGCATGCGCCTCGGCCGCGCCCTGCCCGCCGGCGGCGCCCGTCACGACGACGATCTTGCCCTCGACGCGGCCCATGTGCGCGTAGCCTAAACGCGCGGGGTGGGTGGGTCTCGCTTCGCTCGACGTCCGTGGGGCCGTTCCGCCGGGCGTCCGTGCCCGGCGGGGCAGGTCGCGAACCCCTGGGCCGGGCACGGATGCCCGGCGCTCCCGGCGGTCGGGCGACGGCCCCGCTCCGCATCCGTGCCTCGCAGACGGGGCCTGCCACGCCACACCGACGGACGCCGCCGAACGCGGCCCAGATCAGAGCACGCCGGCCGGGATCGTGATCGTGATGTTCGCGCGCTTCTCGGCCGCGGTCTTGCCCACCCGCTGCGCCCACGCCGCCGGGGAGCGCATCCAGTCCGGCTGCCCCGCCGGCGCGTCGAACTCGGGAATCTCGATCCGGTCCCCGGGCGCGAACGCGTCTCCGTACCGAACCAGCGGACCCGGCTCGTCCGGGTGTGAGACCAATGGGTGGAGGGTCGCGAGCGCCTGGTTCCAGTTGGCGAGCATTGCCGCGATCGCGGCTTTCAGCTTCGCCGGATTACCGCCCGATCCGCTTTCGGGCTCGGTCGGGTGAGTGACGTGCGCGTATGCCGGTGAGTAGGTCTGTCCGACCGGCGTCCGCTTCCACTTCTGCCAGGCGTCGTCCGCGAGCGACCCCAGCGCCAGCACGACCTCGATCGTGTTGCCGCCGAAGATGCTCCGCAGCCAGCTGTTGCGGTAGTCGACGATCCGCTGGTCGTCCTTGTGCTCCTCGCCCCCGGCCTGGCCGTACACCGAGTACAGGAAAGTGTTGATCAGCAAGTAGCTGCGGGTGAAGCCGAGCTTGGCCATCAGCCCCTGGGTGCGGTGTCCGGCCTCGCCGATGAGGATCCGCCGTACGACCGCCTCGGACTGGGCCGGGTCCTGTCCGATCACGAGCAGCCGGGCGCTGCCGTCAAGCCTTCCGCGGTGGAAGATCGGCCCCCATTCGACTCGGAACGAGGCCGGCGAATACACGTCGGAGCCGGGGTAGTCGCCGACCAGCGAGGCGTATGGCTCGCCCACGGGGCCAGGGTCGAAAAGATGCGTCATCGCCACTACCGTCATGCGGGTCGGTGCGCCCCGGGCCCGCGCGGCGAGAAGCTTATCTCCAAACGCTCCGCCGTGTACGGTAGGCATATGCCGACCAAGCCGGGGCCGATCGACCCGGCGAGCAGCCCCCAGTGGGCGCTGGCCGGGCGGGTCGTGACGATGGATCCGAAGTCGACGGTGATCATGGACGGGGCGATCTGGATTGGCGGCGCCGCAATCGCCGCGATCACCAGGCGCGGCGACCCCGTTCCCGAGAGGTTCGCCGGCGTTGTCCCGCTGGAGACCGGCGGCACGGTGCTCCCCGGCCTGATCGAGCTTCACAACCACCTCGCGTACAACGCGCTGCCGCTCTGGAACGTCCCGCAGAAGTACACGAACCGTGATCAATGGGGCAACACGCCGATCTATCACCAGCTCGTAACGGCGCCGATGAAGACTCTCGGCGAGGCGACCGAATTGCTTCCGGCGCTCGTCCGGTACGTCGAGTGCAAGGCGCTCGTCGGTGGCGTGACGACCTCGCAGGGCATCGCGTTGTTCAGCGCGCCCGGCGTGCGGCGCTACTACAAGGGCATCGTCCGCAACGCCGAGGAGACCGGGGACGAGCTGCTGCCCGAGGCCGGCAGCCGCATCGCGGACGTCGACGCCAAGGATCCGCAGGCGTTCCTCGCCGAGATCGAGAAGAAGACGTGCTTCCTCTTGCACTTGAGCGAGGGCACCGACGACGCCGCCCACAAGCATTTCGAGGCGCTTCAGCTCTCCGGGAACAAGTGGGCGATCGCGCCATCCCTCGCCGGCATCCACTGCGTCGCGCTCACCGCCGCCGATTTCGAGGTAATGGCCAGGCACGGCGCGTCGATGGTGTCCTCGCCGTTCAGCAACCTCCTGCTCTACGGCCGGACCGCGAACCTCGCCGGCGCGGTCACCGCCGGCCTCATGATCGGGCTGGGGTCCGATTGGTCACCGAGCGGAAGCAGGAGCCTGTTCGGCGAGCTCAAGGTCGCCCACGTCTACGGCCAAAACAACGCGAACGTGTTCAGCGACGAGCAACTCGTCCGCCTGGCCACGACCGGGGGTGCCGCGATCCTCGGCTGGGGCAAGACCGTCGGCTCGCTCGAGGTCGGCAAGCGAGCGGACCTGATCGTCGTCGCCGGCCAGAACGATGCCGCCCCACTCACGCCGCTGTTCGAGGGCGACGAGCGGACCGTGCAGCTGGTGGCGATCAACGGCACGCCCCGTTACGGCACGCCCGCGCTGATGGCCGCCGACGGACCTGGGCTCGAGAAGCTCGCGGTCGGCGGCGAGCAGCGCGTGCTTTACCTGACGCAGGCGACCGAGGACCCGGACGTCGCCGCGCTCGGCTACGCCGAGGCACAGGCCAAGCTCGCGGACGCCCTGCAGAACATCAAGGCGATCCGGCTCGAACAGGAGAGCAAGCGTGGGCCCGAGGCGCTGGCCGCCGCGCCGGCGGTGCACGCCGGCCATCCCCGGCTCGCACTGGACGAGTTCGAACACACGGACTTCACGCAGCGCCCTCATCTCTTGTTCGACGGTGCGGTCACGGGGCCGCTCGACAGACCGCAGCCGAGCGCACCGCCGATCTCATCTCTCCTCTCGCCGATCCAACTCGATCCGCTCACGGTGGCGGACGATTCCGGCTGGCTCGACGCGGTCAGCCACGAGATGAACCTGCCGGACTACGTGGCCCCGGGGCTCCGCGCCTTGTACGAGTCCTAACCGCGTTCCCGGTTGCCGCCGCCCCGTCCGGCCGCGAGGATACGGTGCGGGGAAGCAACCGAGTGTCACACCCGTCCAGGATTTGGATAGGCGTCGCCGGCGTCGCCGCGCTGGTTCTGTTCGCCTGTCTGATCGGGGTCGTCACCACGGGGCTTCGCCTCGCGGTGGCGGGACTGTCGCCGGGGCACGGCCTGTTCGTCGTCTCGATCTGGCACAGCATCCTGACCGGCCTGATCCTGACCGGCGTCGGCTGCGCGACGCTGGTCTTGTCCTGCGCCGCGGCATACCTAGCCGCCCGGAGGCGGTGGCACTTCCACGGACACGACTGGCAGGACATCGTCGAGAAGGGCGGCGTCAACAAGGCGTGGGACTCGCTGCACGCGGACACGCCCCAGGGTCGGGAGCGCCGGGCCGCTCGGGACGCGCGGTACCGGCACGTGAGCGCCGGGGCCAAGGCCGGCCGCGAACGGAGGCTCGCGAAGGCCAGCCGGGCCGCCAAGCTCACGATGCTCGCGGACGCGCGCGACCGCGCGGCCACGGACTTCCAGGCGGCCGCGGACGGCCAGGGACTGGCCGCGAAAGAGCACGTGCGGGCCGCCGGCGACGCCTCAGATCCCGGCCACGTCACGGATTCCGCCGCCGGCAGCCGCCTGCTGCAGATCCTCGCGGGATTCAACCTGCTCGTCCTGGCCGGGGGAATCGCTCTCGGCGTCGGACAAGCCGCCGCCGCGTTCCAGTCCGCCTGGTGGGCGGTGATTCCCGCGGGCCTGATCGCCTTCCTGGTCGTCCACCGCGTGCTGACGACGCTCGGACCGCTCGACGCACATCCACACGTCCACGTCGCATCGTGGGTCCTCGTCGGCGCGCTGGCGGTGGTGTCATCGCCCCCCGTGGGGCTGCTGGTCATCACCGGCGTCATCATCTCGACCTGGGGCCGCAAGTTCGTTCGCGCCAACGCCGCACGGCCGCTCCCGCTCCGCCTTCGCTCGCCGCTGCCCTGGCTGATCGCGGCGATGTACACCGCAGTTGCCGTCGGTTACCTCGCGATGCCACCGGTGTCGTTCGACGGTGTGACCGTCCAGACGGCGTCGGCGCAGTTCATCGGCGGCGGCCTCTCGCAGTCGAGTGACACCGTTCACCTGATCGTGTGCACGCCACTAGCGGACGCGACCTCAACCGACGCGCGTCTCGACACCGTACCGGTGACCCGCAACGCCAAGGTCAGGGCGAACGGCAGCGCCGCGCTCGACTCAGGCGATCGGCCGACGCTCCCCGCGCTCGTCCTCAATCTGGTCGGCATCGACTGGCCCCACGCGATCATCGCGCCAGACCTGCACGCCCGCGAGGCGACGTGCGCGGGCGCGCCGCCGCCGCGACTCGTGGCCGGAACGGAGGATCCCGCCTTGGGCAGCGGTGTGATCGCGGGGCCAGGCGCCCCGGGCGGTCAGGCCGTCGACGGCGAGAAGCCGATTCAGGACACGACCGACCCCCGGATCGCGCGGCTTGCTCGTCGCTACCAGCCGACGCTCGAGGTCTCGGTCGCGGACCGCTTCTGGCCCGTGTCGGTCGGAGCCGTGCTCGGCGACATCGGGCCGCACGGAACCCGAGCGTGCCTCGTCACGCCGGCGGTCTCGCCCGCGTGCAAGACGGTCACGTCGGTCCCAGCGACGGGCCAGCCGAGCGACTACCTCAGGTTCCCGACGACCGCGAACGTCGCTGCCAGCGCGCTCACCGAAAACCCCGCGGATCAGTTCCGCGCCTTCGAAGCCGGACAGCACACGTCGACGGGCTCGCTGCATCACTGGCTCGCCGATCCCGGCATCCTCGACCCCTGGCGGACGGCCGAGGTGTACTTCTACTACGGCGGGCCCGTGCACTTCGCCGGCATCGGCGGCCAACTGCCGGCGTGGCCGACGGTGAACGCCGTCCTGACGCCGGGCGACGTCCCGAACCCTTCCGATGGGCTGATCGGCCTTCAGTACTGGTTCTTCTACCCGTACAACTACTACCCGCTCGTAACCCGATCCTCGCTGATGAACGGAGCCCCGATTGCCGGCGACCTCGAGAACATCGACCTCCACCAGGGAGACTGGGAGCACGTGACCGTGCTGCTCGATCAGCGAACGCTGAAACCGGATGCGCTGTACATGTCACGTCACGCCCACGAGGGACGGTTCTACTACTGGAACAGTCCGAAGCTCACCTTCGACGGTCCCGGCCGTCTCCACCCAATCGTGCAGGCGGCGTTCGGCGGACACCCCAGCTACCCGAATGCGTGCAGTGGCTACAAGCGGTCATCGGGAAGCGGCGCGCTGTACGACTGGGTCGTGTGCGGAGGCGGGCGCTACGCCTTTCGTGCATCCCACACGCCGCTGGTCGACCTCGGGCAGACGAGCTGGGCCTGCTGGCCCGGTCACTTCGGCGAGGCCAAGGCCGGGCGCGAGGTCGTCGACCCCACCGCCGACACGCTGACCACGGCGATCGCGACGTACGTGCACGTCGCCGGCCCCGTGTCTCCGCTCCGCCAGGCCGAGAACGGCCAGGACCCCGGCTATGGCGTGTGCACTCGCGGCGCCGGCGCCAGCGAGAACGATGCCCTGCATGGACCGCTGACGCCGCTGCTGACCAGCATGTTCGGGCGCTAAGCGGCGCGAACTCGCGACAATCGAGCGATGCCGCGCCGCCTACCCCTCCCGGAGTCCGCGTCGGTGGTCGTCGTCGGCGGCGGTGTGATCGGCACGAGCGCCGCGTTCCACCTGGCCGAGGCCGGCGTCGACGTGGCGCTGATCGAGCGCGCCCAACTCGGCAGCGGCTCCACCTCCAAGGCCGCCGGCGGCGTCCGCACGCAGTTCTCGGATCGTTTGAACATCGAGGTCGCCAAGCGCAGCATGGCCGCGTTTCGAGACTTCGGCCGACGTCCGGGCTGGGAGATCGAGCTCAAGCAGGTGGGCTACCTGTTCGTTCTCACGACCGAGTCGGACGTCGCGGAATTCGAGGAGAGCGTGGCGCTGCAGAACGAGTGCGGGCTGGATTCACGGATCCTGAGCGTCGCCGAGGCCCGCCGCCTCTGCCCGCTGCTCGTGGGCGACGACATGCTCGCCGCGGCCTTTTCGCCCGGCGATGGCCACGCGACCCCCGAGGGCGTGGTCCAGGGCTACGCGTTCGCCGCGCGGAGTCTCGGCGCCCATGTCCGGACCGGTTGCGAGGTCATCGCCATCGAGATGAGCGGCGGCGAGATCACCGAGGTCGTGACGGACCAGGGCCGGATCCGGACTGGTGTCGTGATCTGCGCGGCGGGTCCATGGTCGCGAAGCTGCGGCGCGATGGTCGGCGTCGAGCTCCCCGTGACCCCGCTACGCCGGCAGATCCTGTTCACCGAGGCGATAGACGGGCTGCCGCCGGACCTGCCGATGACGATCGACTTCTCCTCGAGCTTCTACTTCCACCGCGAGGGCCCGGGCCTGCTGATTGGGATGTCCGATCCGAACGAGCAGCCCGGGTTCAGCGTAGAAACCACCGAGGAGTGGATCCCCGGGTTGATGGATGTCGTGCGCCGGCGGGCGCCGCGGATCGCCGACGTCGGCATCCGCGGCGGTTGGGCCGGGCTGTACGAGATGACGCCCGACCACAACGCGATCATCGGCGAAGCGGGTGGCGTGTCGCGTTTCCTGTACGCGACCGGGTTCTCGGGCCATGGGTTCCTGCAGGGTCCGGCGGTGGGCGAGATCCTGCGCGACATGGTCTTGCGTCGCCCGACGTTCGTGGACGTCTCGCCGCTGAGCGTCGATCGCTTCGATGCCGCCGCGCTGCGCCCGGAGTACAACATCGTCTAGGAATACGGATGTGGTCGAGATAGCGACACCAACCGCGACGGGCGCCACGCGCCTGGTGGAGATGCTCGAGCAGCTCGGGGTCGAGCTCGTGTTCGGGCTGCCCGGGGTCCACAACCTCCCGATCTGGAAGGCGTTGTCGGAGTCCGGCATCCGGCTCGCGGGCGTCCGGCACGAGCAGACCGCGGCGTACGCGGCCGACGGGTACGCGCGCGCGACCGGCCGGCTGGGCGTCGCGCTCGTCACCACCGGCCCCGGGGCGGCGAATACGCTCGGCGCCACCGGCGAGGCGATGGCGGCCGGCTCCCCGGTTCTCGTGATCGCCACCGACGTCTCGACGGCGCTCCGACGCGACGGGGTCTACCGGGGCACGCTGCACGAGACGCGCGATCAGACCGCGATGTTTGTCCCGGTCACGAAGGCCGCTCGTCTGGTCGAGCGCGCGGACGAGATCCCCGGAGCGACGCTCGAGTCAGGTTCGGAGGCGCTGGCGGCGCCGACCGGCCCGGTGTACCTCGGCGTGCCGACCAACCTGCTCACGCAACCGGTCGCCTCCGACGCGAGACCGGGGCGCGTACCGAGCTTGACGGCCCTCGAGCCGCCGGCGGGGGTGGAGCGCGCGTCCGAGCTGCTCTCGGGCGCCGAGCGTCCGTTGATCTGGACCGGCGGCGGTGCGCTCCGCGCCGGTGCTGGACCGGCTGTCGGGAAGCTCGCGATCAAGCTGGCGGCGCCGGTGATCACGACCTTCATGGGCCGCGGGCTGCTGCCCCCCGACCACCCGTGCGCCGTCCCGGGGCCCGCGCACGCGCCCGAGGTGGGACAGCTGTGGGACGAGGCCGACGCGGTGCTCGCGATCGGAACCGACTTCGACGGCACGAACACCCAGAACTGGCAGATGCCCCAGCCGCCGGCGCTGATCAGCGTCAACGTCGACGAAGCCGACGCGAACAAGAGCTACGCCTGTGACGTCACGCTGGTCGGCGACGCGCGCGCCGTGGTGGGGCAGCTGCTGCCGCGGATCAAGACCCGCGACGGGCTCGATGCGCTCGAGCGCCGGCTGGCGCAGATCGGGGGGGCAGTGTCGGAGTGGGTCGAGCGGGACGAGGCGCAGGCCGGTCGGATGCTCGAGATCGTGCAGCGCGCACTGCCACCCGAGACCGTGATCGTGACCGACATGTGCATCCCGGGTTATTGGCTCGCCGGCTACTGGCGGGTGCCGCGGCCGCGCAAGCTCGGCTATCCGCTCGGCTGGGGCACGCTCGGGTTCGGGTTCCCGGCGTCGCTCGGTGCGGGTCTTGCCGGCGCCGGCCCGACGGTGTGCGTGATCGGCGACGGCGGCTTCATGTACGCGTGCGGCGAGCTGGCAACCGTCGTGCAGGAGCGCATTCCGCTGACGATCGTCCTCGTCGACGACGGGGGCTACGGCATGCTCCGCTTCGACCAGGAACTCGCCGGCGAGGAGCCGTTCGGCGTCGACCTGGTTGCGCCGGACTTTGTGGCGCTGGCGGCGTCGTTTGGGGTGCCGGCGACGTCCGTCGAGGGCTTCGGTCCGGAGTTCGAGCGGGAGCTGGTGCGGTCAATCGCCGGCGACGAGCCGCGGATGATCGTGGTTCGGGCCCGGCTCAAGCCACCGCCCACGACGTCGCCGCGGTGGTACCGGCGCCCATGAGCTCGGCCGCCCTGTCAGTGTCGTCGACCGAAGAGCTCAGGGAGCGAGCGCGGCAGAGCCTTTCGCGGTGCGGCGTGGTCGATGCCGTTTCCCGCCCAGGACCGGTCGTGATGGCGCGTTCGCCGATCACTGGCGAGGATCTGTTCGAGGTTCCCGCCGCAGGCGTCGCGGAGATCACGGCGGCGATCGCCGCGGCCAAGTCCGCGTTCGCGACCTGGCGAACCGTGCCGGCGCCGGTACGCGGCGCGCTGGTGAAGCGGTTCGGCGCGCTGCTCGGCGAGAACAAGGGCGACATCGCCGAGCTGATCACGATCGAGGCGGGGAAGATCCCGTCGGAGGCCCTCGGCGAGGTTCAGGAGATGATCGACATCTGCGATTTCGCGGTCGGCCTCTCGCGCCAGCTCGAAGGGCGGACGATGCCGTCCGAGCGGCCGGGCCACCGGCTGATGGAGACCTGGCACCCGCTCGGGGTCGTGGCCGTGATCTCGGCCTTCAACTTCCCGGCCGCCGTGTGGTCCTGGAACACCACGGTCGCGCTCGTGTGCGGAGATAGCGTCGTCTGGAAGCCCTCGCCGATGACGCCGTTGACGTCGATGGCGTGCGCGGCGGTGCTCGACCGGGCCGTTGCGGACAGCGGCGCTCCGGTCGGATTGCACGAATTGGTGATCGCGGATGCCGCCGCCGGCGCAGCGCTGATCGACAGCCCCGACGTCGCGCTGGTGAGCGCCACCGGGTCCGAGCGGATGGGCGCGCAGGTGGCGCCCCGTGTCGCGGCGCGGCTCGGCCGCTTCCTGCTTGAGCTCGGGGGCAACAACGCCGCGGTCGTTGCGCCGTCCGCCGACCTCGAGCTCGCCACGCGGGGGATCGTGTTCGCCGCGGCGGGCACCGCCGGCCAGCGGTGCACCAGCATGCGCCGGGTGATCGCGCATGAGGACGTCGCCGACGAGCTCGTCTTGCGCTTGCGCGAGGTGTTCGAGCGCTTGCCCATCGGCGATCCGGGGGTCGAGGGCACGCTCGTCGGCCCTTTGATCAACGGGGGCGCCTACGACGGGATGGTCGAGGCGCTCGGCGAGGCCCGGGCCGACGGCGGCGAGTTGGTCGCCGGCGGGGACAGGCGCCCCGTCGACGGCGCGCCGGACGCCTACTACGTCGAGCCGGCGCTCGTCCGCATGCCCGCCCAGACCGCCGTGGTCCGCCGCGAGACGTTCGCGCCGATCCTGTACGTGATGACCTACAGCGAGCTCGAGGACGCGATCGCCCTGCATAACGGCGTGCCCCAGGGCCTGTCGTCGAGCATCTTCACCCGCGACCAGCGCGAGGCCGAGCGATTCCTCGCCGCCGACGGGTCCGATTGCGGAATCGTCAACGTCAACATCGGCACCTCCGGGGCCGAGATCGGCGGCGCGTTCGGCGGCGAGAAATCAACCGGCGGCGGCCGCGAGTCCGGCTCGGACGCCTGGCGCGCCTACATGCGCCGCGCCACCAACACGATCAACTACTCCGACGAGCTCCCGCTGGCCCAGGGCGTCGAGTTCGGCTGACCGCCCACCACCGGGGCCGGCAGCCTCGAGTTCGGCTGACCCCCCACCACCGGGGCCGGCAGCGGAACTTTGGCGATGAAGCTGACATATACGTAACCCCAGCGCCAAAGAACGCGATGTATCAGGCGCCGGCTGACGTGCTCTGATCGACGTAACGCAACGCGCCTCGAGATCGACCCGGGGGAGTCGAGCGGGTCGCGCGCGTTACGCCGGTGCGCTAGCGAAATGGCGCTCCGCCGGGCTCCCCCGGGTCCCGCGCAACCGGCTCTCGACCGCGCTACTTCGGGGAGCGCTGGTCGCCCGGTTTCACCGTCCCACCGGCCTATTTGAGGCTTTGGTGAGCGAATGGTGACCGGTTGTGATCGGCCGGTGACCGCCACCTCGGATCCTGCTTCCCGTGATCAACCACCGAGGAGCGCAGGTGACCACCATCAATCCCCACATCATGAAGCTGGTCGCGATCGAACAGATCGCCGATCTTCGTCGCGGCGCCGCCCCTCGCCCCGAGGCGACGGCGACGCCGCGCAGTTCGCGCCGCGTCGAGCGCGCGCCCCAACCACGACAGGCGCCGGCGGTCGCCCGGGTGCAGGATCGCTGAGGCGGTTCTCCACTGGATCGGGGACATGACGATGACCGCCACGCCGAAAAAGCCCGGCCCGACGCCTCGCCGCCCGCGCGAGCGTCTCTCCGCCGAAGTGATCGCCGGTCTTGTTGATGCGGCCGGCACGGGCGACCAGGGCGCCTGGAATCGCCTCGTTCAGGAGTTCGAGAGCATGATCTGGGCGATCGCCCGTGCCCACCGCCTGGGTGACGCCGACGCCGCCGACGTCTCGCAGGCGACGTGGCTCGCGCTGTTCCAGCACATCGACAGGCTGAACAACTCGGCGGGCGTCGGCGCCTGGCTCGCGACGACCGCCCGTCGCGAGTGCCTGCGCGTCCTACGCGGGGGCCAGCGTCGCGTCCTGGTGGGCGATGACGGTCCCGAGCACGAGTCACCGGAGCCACCGCCGGGTCATGCACTGCTCGTCGCCGAGCGCGACGATGCGTTGTGGCGCGCCTTCTCTCGCCTGAAGGCCGCCGATCAGGCGCTGCTTCGGCTGTTGACGGCCGATCCGCGCCCTCCGTACGAGGAAATCGCGGCCGCGCTCGACATGCCGATCGGAAGCATCGGCCCAACCCGGCAGCGCGCGCTCGCACGGCTGCGAGAGCAGCTCGACAGCGACCAAACACTCAGCCAGATGATCGACTAAATCGGAGGAACGAAAGATGACCAACAACGCCACCTCTGAAGTCACCGCGATCGGGATCCGCCTGATCGACGACGCGTATCTGGCCTGGTTCAACGCCGAGAGCGATTGTGAGCGCGCGCTCCGCGCCTGGTTCCAGCGAACCGACGCGGAGCGGGACGATGCGTATCTCGCCTACCGAGTGGCACTCGACCGCGAAGAAGCCGCCGCGCGTCGCCTCGAGCGCGTGTGGCGGTTCGCCGAACGGTGCCATACCGGCTTCATCCAGCGCATGGCGAGCGTGGTCGAATGAGCGCCTGCGGGCACACCCGCCACGTCGGCACCTGCCCCGACTGCCAGCGGGTTCAACTCGCCCGCTGGCGCACCCAGCTGATCGCAGCATCGGATGCCGCTCGCTCCACAGCGCCCATCGCCGCAGCGACCGGACGCGATCGTGGTCGCGGAGGCACTGTTAGCCGCGTAGCACCGTGAGCAACGCTGCTCCGTCCGGTGACCCGTTCCCGGTGCAGGCATCCCAGCCGGGGCCGGCCGTGTAGCCGACGTTGTTGCCCTGCGTAATGTCGTGGAATCCGCTCGCAGCCGAGGCCGCGTAGATCTGAGGTTGGAGGAACCCGACGGGCTTCCCGAGCGAAGCATTGAGCAACACGATCAACCCGGCCCACAGCGGAGCCACCGCGCTCGTGCCACCGATCGTCTGCTGGCTTCCATCGACGAAGATCGAGTAGCCGGTCTCGGGGTCCGCGTCACCGGCGACGTCGGGCACGCCGCGGCCCGGCTTGCCCGTGTCGACGTTGGTCGGCATCTTGGTCCCGGACTGGTAGGAGGGCACCGCGAACTCGATGCTGATGCCCCCGCCGCCGGCGCCGTGGTTGGGGAGCTCGTTCCAGACGGTCTCACTCGCGATCTTGCCACTCTCGATCTCCAGCGTCGTCCCGCCACAACCGAGGGCGTGTGGCGCCGAGGCCGGAAAGTCAACATGCTGCTTGCCGTCGGTCTGCCCGTCGGTCGAGCCGTTGTCGCCGGAGGCCACGGTCACGGTCACGCCGACCGCCGCCCCCTCGGTGAGGATCTGTTCCATCTGAGTCCGGGCCTGCTGGGTCCAGGAATCCTCTGGGCCGCCCCAGCTGATCGAGACCACCGACGGCTTGTTCGTCGTGTCGTGGACCGCGGTCGAGAGAGCGTCGATAAAGCCCTGGTCGGTATTCGGCGCGAAGTAGACGACGATCTTGGCACCCGGCGCCACGGAGCCGAGCACCTCGATATCCAGCATCACCTCGCCATCGGCGTTCGGGTCGGTGCCCGGCGAGTTCTCGCCCCCGTCAACGCTGACCGCGCTCACGCTCGGCGCCGTCATCCCGAGGCTCTTGAAGTACGTGTCGAGATCGGTCTGGCTGAAGCCACCCCCCAACTCGAGGATCGCCGCCGTCTGACCCGAGCCGTTCGTCCCGGATGGGAAGTTGTACGCCGCCGCGACCTCCGGTGGCGTATACGACTGGGTGGCGGCGGCGGCCTGGCGCAGGTGCGCGCGCGCCTGCGGGCGTTCGTCGATTCCAAACACGCCCGTGATGACATCACCCAGCTCGCTCGGGACCGTCAGAGGTCCACTTCGTCCGCGGTACTTCCCCTCGGTCGGGTGCTCGAACAGTTGCAGCCCCTGCGCCCCGAATGCTTTTGCAACCGCCTCGACCGTGCCACGCAACGTGACGGCTCTGCGCCCCTTGTCGACGCTCGCCACCTCGAGGCCGTACTCGCCGGCAAACGAACGCACGGCGGCGATGTCCTCATCGCTCGCCCCGGTGGTGTCCGCAAGCTCCTCCCGCGATATCGTCCGCCGCTCCGACGGGGGCCGACCGGCTTGTTGATCGACCCAGTCGAGCGACCCCGACGGCCGCAGGTAAACGGTCACCTCGATCGGCTTGTCACGATCCACCTCGCCGACCTGCTGGTGCTGCGGACTGACCGCTCGCCCACTCCCCGGGATCTCGACACGCTCTGCCATTACAGAGTCCTCCTCGTTCATCTGCCTCGAGTGCTTTAGCCGCTGTTACTCGAGCGACCCGGGCAGACGGCAGGCCGCCTGACCGGGTCGCGCGCGTTAGAGCCAACAAAACCCGCCGCGAAGGGTGGCTTCACCTTGCACAGAACTATGTCGACTCGCCCTACTTTGCCGCGGGGGTCTGTAGCGGCACGGGAGCCCCGGACTCGGACTCCGTAAGGGTAAAGTCAAGGAGAAGGCTCCACTGGAGCACTTCGGTCACTGCACCGGTGCCATCAGTTAGGACGGCTATCGCGGACGCTGTCGCTGGTCCCGGGAAGAACTCGCCGACGATCGCACCCTCGCTCGTCGCTGGATTGACTTCTAGTTTAAATTCATCGTTGACTGACTGGACGGTCCGATCCTTCGTGCCATCGAACGCGAGACCAGCGCCCTTCTCGCTACCGACTCCGGGCTGGGCCAACCAAACGTGCAATAACCCGACCTTTTGACCCCTCTTGTCTATCGTGCCCTCGATGGTGAGCACGCCTCCTAAAGCCCTAACCGCGCTGATGTTGGAAGCTTGTGGCATTGACTTAACTCCCTAATGCGACTCGTTAACTTGATGGCGGATGACTGGGACCTGCGGCGACCGTCTGCGACGAGCCGCTTCGTGGGCGATGTCATCGCTAACACGATGCGCGAGAAACGAACGAGCACTCACTGCGGCAACCGAGTTTCCTTTCTGTTGGTAGAGATGAAGGGCTTCGGCAGCCGTCGAGCGCGCCTCCTCTAGGCGTCCGGCCTGGCGGAGGACGTGCGCGAGGTCGAGAAGCGCATCTGCGCGCTGGTTGAGGAAGTCGGTCTGCTCGGCCAGGCTGACCGCTTGACGGGCCAGCGACTCGGCCTGATCGATGTTCCCGCGCCTGGCAAGGACGCGGGCGCGGACGGACCGCCAGATGATTTGGGTGAGTAGATCGCTCGTTGCGGCTCGTTTCTCGCTCAGCCGCGTGTAGTGCTCGGCCTCGGCGTCGCGGCCTTGGGCGAGGATCGCCTGTGCGCGAAACGCGTCGGTCGTCGAGAGCAGTGCCTCATCCTTCATCTCATCAAGAGTGTCGGAGTCCGCTTTCAGATACATCTCGGCGGCTGCTGGATCGCCGGCCAGCATTTCGACGATTGCCCTCGGATGAGAGACAGCCAAGTTGAGCGTAGGGTCGATGTCGGCGCGGAGAGCGCGACTGGTGGCCAGAAGCTCGCGGGCGAGCTCGAAGCGGCCGCCCATCGCGTGCAGCCCGGCGAGCGGATGCAGTGTCGCGGCCTCGGCCGCAGCGTCTGCGCTCACCTTGCCGCGGATCTCCTCACACGTGATGATGGCCTCGTCTACCGGGGTCGGGCCGAAGAAGAGTGACGAGGCGACCCACGTGAGAAGCTCGATGCGCTCACGTTCGGCTCCCGCAAGGCGGGCGTGCTCGGCGGCCTCTTCCCACGTGCGGGCCGCCGCGGCCGCGTGTGCTTCGAGCCAGTCCGAGTGGGCCCGAAGGCGAAGCGCCCGGCAAAGCCCGAGGTGATCGCCCGCCGTCTCAAAGACGGGAAGCACGCGCTCGACGACCTGCTTCGCTTCGCTCGTTCCCGGCCCCGTGACCTCTTCGAGTTGAAGGAATTGGCGCTGAACTTCGACATGTGCGGACGCACGCGCGTCGTGTTGTGTTGTCGCGAGTCCCACGGCCTCGGCGAGCACGGACTTAGCCCTCGTGAGTTTGCCCGCCTCGATCTCCGTGGCCGCAAGATCCACGAGGAGAGTCGGGCGGAGCGGATCGTCATCGACAGGCAGCGCGGCTGCCCTTTCGAGAAGGCCGATCGCCGCGGGAAGATCGCTTCGGCTCAGAGCTCTCCGCCCCGCGGATTCCAGCCGCCGGGATGCCCGGGCTGCCAGGGCTTGCGCGTCCGCGTCGGTACCCCGGAGGAGCTGCACGTACCGATATGCGTGCTCGAGGTGGTAGCCGACAATCTCCTCGAACTCAGATATCTGTGTGCCCGCCGTGCGCTCGAGCCAGGCTGCGAAGCGTTCGTGCAGCTCAGCGCGCGCGTCCTTCTGCAGCGACTCGTAGGCGGCGTCGCGAATCAGCACGTGACGGAATCGGAACGCCTGCTCCCCTGCAAAGGTCGCCCGATCTGGACGGATGAGGTCCCTGCGAACGAGCGCGCTGAGGATGCGATCGAGGGACACCTCGGACCGACCTGGAGCGAGTTCCTCGAGGACGCCGCGGTGAAATTGGGTGCCCTCTACTGACGCCAACTCCACGAGCGCGCGCTCGTCCTCGGGCAAGAGCTCGAGCCGAGCGCTGAGCAGCGCCTGGATCGTGGGCGGGAGGGACAAGCGGGATGCGTCATCCGACGCCCGCTCCCCGCCGTGGCGACCGGCCCGGGTATCGTCGATGACCATCGCCAGCAGCTCTTCGGCGAACAGAGGATTGCCTTCGGCGGCCTGAGTAATCCGCGCCTGGGATTTGGCGGGCAGTGATACCGCCCCGCCCAGGTTGGCAATCAGTTCCGCGCAGTCGTCGTAGCTGAGTGGCTCCAGCAGGACGCAGGTGGCGTTCAGCTTGCCACCTGACCAGCCCGGACGCTGGTCCAGCAGCTCGGGCCGCGCCAAGCACAGGATGAAGATCGGGCACCCGCGCGAGTAGTCCGCAATGTGCTCGATCAGATCGAGAAATGTCGGTTCCGCCCAGTGAACGTCATCGAACACGACGATGAGTGGTCGGTGGCTCGCGAGCGCCTCGAGCAGCTTCCGTACGGCCCAGAACGTCTCCTCCGGCGCGCAAGCGACGGGAGCGCCGACTCCGAGGACCGCAGCCACCCGCTCGGCGATCAACTGCGCCTTTGGCTCCTCGGCAACTTGCTCGGCGATCGCGTCAACCGACAGCTTCGCGCCTGAAGGCTCACCTGAACTTGCCAGTTCCCGTAACGCGTCGGCAAGCGGCCAGTAGGTGATGCCCTCTCCGTACGGCAGGCAGCGCCCCTCCACGACGGTGACACCGTCACCGAGCCGTTCGATGAACTCCGCGCCTAAGCGCGACTTGCCCACACCTGCCGAGCCCAGCACCGTGTAGAGGTGGCAGGCTTGGTCGGCCGCGATGTTGGAGAACACGCTCGACAGGGCTTCGAGCTGGCGGACGCGGCCCACCAGCGGCGAGTGGAAGCGGCGAGCACGCCCAAGCGAGCCGGGAGGAAGCACATCCACCAAGCGAACCGCGTCGATCGCTCCGCCGCCCTCGTGGCTGCCGCCTTGAACGGGTTCGATCTGCACCGCGTCGGTGACAAGGTGACGCGTCGGCTCGCCGAGAAGGATCTCGCCCGCCGCGGCCACCTCCTGGAGTTGCTTGGCGAACCTGACGGCGGCGCCGGCGGCCAACGGCTCACCGTGCGCCCGATCACCCACTATGACCTCACCCGTGTTTACGCCGATGCGGATGCCTACCCGCACGCCCCAGGTTCGTTCGAGCTCTCGGTTCACATCGGGCAACGCGCCGCGCATTCCGGCGGCTGCCCGCACCGCGCGCAGCGCGTCGTCTTCATGCACAATGGGAACGCCGAAGATGGCCATGACCGCGTCACCGAGATACAACTCGACCGTCGCGCCGTGACGTTCCAACACGGCGCGCATCTCGTTGAAGTAGAGCGAAGTGAGCCGGTGCAGGGCCTCTGGATCCAGCCGGCGCGTCAGCCCGGTTAAGTCAACGAGGTCGGCGAAGAGGACCGTGACGACCTTCCGTGCCGTGCGCAGGCGAGTCGGTGCCTGAGTGCCGGACACGATTTCAGCATCACGGTCGCCGCGCGTGGGCGGAACAGGCTGCTCGCCAGCGGGAGCATCGCCCCTGCCCAACTCCGCCGGCGTTCTCTCGGACGGCGGCACGGGAACGTCCAGGCTCGCGTCCTGACGAAGGATTGCCTCGTGTAGCTCTCGCAACGCGACGCCAGGCTCGACGCCCAACTCGTCGATCAGCTTCTGGCGCGCCTCGCGAAAGTCTTCGAGCGCCTCGGCCTGCCGTCCGCATCGGTAGAGCGCGAGCATGAGCTGGCCTCGCGCCCGCTCGCGAACCGGCTGCTCGCGCACGAACGCTTCCAACTCCGGGATCAACTGCTGATGGCGCCCAAGCGTGAGTTCGGCCTCGATCAGCTCCTCGCGACAGCTCAGCTTCAACTCCTCGAGCCGAGCGATCGCGGCTTGGGCGAATGGTTCATATGTGAAATCGGCGAGGGGAAACCCCCTCCAGAGCGCCAGGGCCTCGCGTAGCAGGCTCTCCGCGCGGGAATGGTCTCCGATCGCGATAGCAGCCCGAGCGCTCGTGTACAACCGCTCGCAGCGACCGGCGTCGATCTCGTCGGCATCGATCTCAAGCGCATACCCGCGGCCCCTGGTGACGAGGCGGTCGGCACCGGCGCCCAGCGCTCTCCGCAGACGCGAGACGAACACCTGCACGGTGTGCAACGCCGTCGAGGGCGGTTCGCCTCCCCATAGCTGGTCGATGAGGTGGTCGGTGGAGACCACCTCGTTCCGATTCAGGGCGAGGATGGCGAGGAGGCCTCGCTGGCGCATGCCACCAGTGTCGACCGTCTCGTCGTCGACGCGTACCTCGAACGGGCCGAGGAAAATCAACTCCACGGCAACCCCCACTCGGCGAACACTACACGTCGGCAGGCCGAGAATGTGGGTAGTTGGGCGCGTCCAGCCGCTGTCCGCGCGTGTGTCCGACCCAGGTGTGCGCTGACCGTGCTGACTTGCGTATCAGCGCACCGTGCCGTCGCTCCGTATGTCTGATGGACAGTTCGGACCCGAATACGACGCAAGAGCCCGCGGGGATGGTCACTTCACCAGAATCCCTCGTGATCGCCCCGCGGCGCGTCGATCACACGCTGACGGTCGCCGCGGCCACAACGTTCCTCGTCACGCGACCCGCCCCACAGACATTTCGGCGACCGCATCCGCGCATTTGAGCTGGTTCGGGGGAACCAGGCCCAGTTGGGGGACTGGGCGCGCCGCGGGCCCGCCGCCCCGACCCGTTAGGGGCGGCGGGGCCGCGCCTAGGGCGCAGCCGCGCCCCAAAGCCGCTCGCGGAGCCCGGAAGCCCGCGCCACCGGGCGCGCCACCGCTTGCCGCATGGCCTCCTCGGTGCCGACCAGGATCAGCTCCCGTCGGGCGCGGGTGACCGCCGTGTAGAGGAGCTCGCGCGTCAGAATGCGCGAGCTCGCCGCAGGCACCAGCACGGCGGCGGTGTCGAACTGGGACCCCTGGCTCTTGTGGATCGTCATTGCATAGGCGGTGTCGACCGCACCGAGCCGCAGCGGACTGAACCGGAGTACCTCGCCGCCGCGCTCGAACGCTGCGGCAGGACGCTCTCCGCCGCCGTCGACGATCACACCTGTATCGCCGTTGTACAGCCCGAGCTCATGGTCATTTTCGGTCACCAGCAGCGGGCGGCCGACGTAGTCGCGCTGCTCGATGTCCTCGATATGGGGAGCGAGCCAGCCCTGGATCCGAGAGGTCCAGTCGCTAACCCCGTATGGCCCGCGCCGATGAGCGCACAGGAGCCGAAACCTCCCGAGCGCGCCCAACGCTTCGAGGGCCGCCCCGCCCCGGGCGGCGATCGCCACCTCAACCCCGGCCGCGACCGCTCGGTCGCGCACCAACTCCACGCCGGCCTCAGTGTCGTCTACGGCGACTCGAAGCCATGTGATCTCGTCCGGCGCCGCCCCGAGCGCGGCCACCGTCCCGTCCCCATCGCCGTGGCGGATCGCCTCGGCTAGCTTGGCGATGCCGCCGCCGTAGCGGTGCACCCGATCGAGCACAACGATGCCCTTCCCGGGAGAGCGGGGACCGGAATTAACGATGTCCGCGAGCACGACGCCGGCCTCGATCGACGCGAGCTGCCCGGGGTCGCCGACCAGGATCAGCCGCGCGTCCGTTCGCACCGCTTCGGCCAGCCGCGCCATCAGCGACAGCGACACCATCGAGGTCTCATCGACGACCACGACGTCATGCGGCAAGCGGTTGCCGCGGTCGTGCGCGAACCGGCTGTGGCTCCGCGGGCGCCACCCGAGCAATCGATGCAGCGTCGAGGACCGCAGCCCCAACATCCGGTCTCGGACCTCCTCGCTGACGTTGAGCACGGCTGCCTCGGCATGCACTGCCTCCTGAAGCCGCGCCGCCGCCTTGCCGGTCGGCGCAGCAAGTGCGACCAGCGGCGGTCGCGCATCTCCCTCGAGCAACTCCGCAACCATTCGCGCGACCTGCGTCGTCTTTCCGGTACCGGGGCCGCCGGCGATCACCTCGAGCCGGCCGTTCGCGGTCATCTCGTTCAGGTCGGCCGCGACCGCGCGCTCCTCCCGCCAGTACCGGTCGAGGTACAGCCGCGAGCCGAGCAGCCGAAGCGGCCTCGCCTCGCCCGGTCCGGCGTCGTCCTCACCGGCCGCGACCAGCTCGCTCCGCTCCAGCGAGCCGAGCCACTCTTCTTTCGCCGGCCAGGACAGCTCTGACAGATCGACGGGCTCGTCCGATTCGACGGTGGCGGTGTCGGGGATCGTGGCCAGGTCGACGAACACGTGGCCGAGACGGGGGCCGCGGACGGCCAGGGCAAACGCGAGCCGTACCGACTCGCTCTCCTCGCCGACCAGCTCCGCCATTCGCACGGCGACGTGCACGTCCGCCGCCGACAGCACCCCGATCTCGTTGAACTCGCGCAACAGACCGGTGGCACCCGCGGCCCGCCGCGCCTCGAACGGATCGGCAAGCGCGCTCATCCGGTGCCCCCGTCGAGCACGTCGCTCAGCGACTCGACTAGCGAACCGGGCGGCCGCCATGCGAACACCCCTGCGTCCGCCTCGCCGGCCATCCCCCGCAGGAACAGGTACAGGACGCCTGCGAGGTGGCGCCCGGGGTCATAGCCGGGCATCCGCCAGCGGAGATAGCGATGGAGCGCGACCGTGTAGAGCAGCGCCTGGAGCCCGTAGTGCGCGCGGCTCATCTCGGCGGCGAGTGCTTCGGGCTGGTAGTGAGCGAGCGTCAACCGCTCGCCGACGGGGCCGAGCCAGTTCGTCTTGTAATCGACGACCACAAATCTCGGCCCGTCGAGCCGGATCACCAGGTCGATGCTGCCGGTCAGAAAGCCCCGCACTTGCGCGCGCAGCGCCGGGTCCTCGAGCCGCGAGGCATATGCGGCCATGGGATCGCCCGCGGGAAGGTGCTTACGGAGCGCGCCGGCGATCGCCTGCAGCGTCAGCCGGCCGGTGGGCGCGTCACCGCCCGCCAACGGCAGCTCGAACTCGAGCTCGTCGAGCCGGTTCGCGAGCGCGACATCCCGCAGCCGGATTCCGCCGACGACTTGCCCGAGCGGAGTCTCGATCGCCGCCCGCAGACCCTGGAGGACCCGATCGTGATCGCCGAGGTCGAGCGCTCGCCGTAACTGCGCGGCCGCGACGCGGTCGGCGAGCTCCGCATCGAGGTCGGGCGCGGCGAAGTCCGTCGCCTCGAGCACGGTGTGGACGAACGTGCCGAAATCGACCCCGACCGGCGCGGCCCCGAGCGGCGATTCACGCTCGAGCTCTGGTCGGGCAACGTCCCCGACCGTCACCGGCGTGGGCGTCTCGGGCTCGTCGCTCAGGACCGGCCGCTCCGGCTCGCTCGCGACCAGCGGATCGTGCGCCTCCGCGGTGATGTCGCTGTATGAGGTGCGCCGCCACCACAGGTCGAGGCGTCGGTCGAACCGCGCCGCCTCGAGCTCGGCAGGAGCATCGACCGGTGGGCTCCAACCCGACGGCATCCCGAGCTTCGAGCGCTCGACGCTGATCCGGCCGGACGCGCTCGCGGCGAGCTCCCGGAAGCGCCCGACCGCGGCGGCGTCCGTCGGGGTCGAGCTGCCGTAGGACGCGATGTTGCCGTCGGCGTCCTTCGAGAACAGCAGGCGCGCAAGCGGTGAGTGCCGGCTGTCCCTGGTGCCGGCCCACCAGATCACCGCCTGGTGCTTGGCGCGGGTGAGGGCGACGTAGGCAAGGCGCAGGTCCTCGCCGCGCTCCTCGATCACGTGCTGCTCGAAATGACGCTTGAAGGTTCGCCCTTCGAGCCCAACGTCGACCGTGTGCCTGTACCCCGTTGCCGGGTCGTGAAAGGCCACCGGCTCCCTCTCTCGAATCCAGGTCGGATGCCACAGGAACGGGCAGTACACGACCGGGAACTCGAGGCCTTTGCTGCGGTGGATCGTGAGCACCTGTACCGCCTCGGCGTCTGACTCGAGCCGCCGCGCGCGTTCTTCCTCCCCCTCTTCGCGATCGGCGTCCGCGACGCGCTCGGCCAGCCAGCCGCGCAGCGCGGTCACCCCGAGCCGGTCAGTGCTCGCGGCGCGGTGGAGCAATTGGGCGAGATGACGCAGGTCGGTCAACCGGCGCTCGCCGTCACCGGAGGAGAGCACGCGCGCAGCCAGGTCCTCGCCGACCGTGATCGCCTCGAGCAGCGCGGCGACGCCGCGATCGCGGAGGATCCGGCTCCAGCGGTGAAGGCGCCGGTGAACCTCCTCCCAGTCCTCCTCTCGGGCAGTGGCGACCCGCTCGGCCCGCCACCCCAGAAAGGGTGTTAAAGAAGCAGTCTTTGCTCTGACCGGCGAACCGGGCCGCTCGATTGCCTCCAGCAGGACCAGCCAGTCGCCGGCGGCACGCGTGGCGAACACGGTGCCTGCCCCATTGAGCACCGCCGGCACGCCCGCGTTGAACAGTTCATCCTGTACGCGCTCGGCGTCCGCGTTCCTGCGGACGAGCACCGCGATGTCCCGCGGGCAAAGCGGCTCGTCGTCGATCGGCTCGCCGCTGGGCGATCGGTGCTCGATCCGCGCGTCAGAGGAGAGCAGCGCCACGATATCGGCGGCCAGATCAGCGGCCACGTGCGCCCGAACCGAGTCCGTCACGGCGAACCCGCCCTGGGTGAGTTCGATCGAGGGATCGTCGCGGTGGACGACGCGCACTCGGAGCGCGGCAGCGTTAGGCGCTCCGGTCAGCCTGGGCGTCCGGTGGGCCGGCGTCGCCTGGACCTCGCGGTAGGCGATCCCCTCGTGGCCGAGCTTCGCGCCCGCAAACAGCGCGTCGTAGGCGTCGATCAGGCTCTGGTCGGCTCGGCGGTTCTCGCGCAACGTGGCGCGCGCGTCGGCAATCTCGGCTGCCTTGAGGTACGCGAACACGTCGGCGCCCCGGAACGCGTAGATCGCCTGCTTCGGGTCGGCGACGAGCACGAGCGTTACGTCCCCTTTCGCGAATGCGCGATCGAGGATCTGCCACTGGGTCGGGTCCGTGTCCTGGAACTCGTCGACGAGCACGACGTCGAACCGGGAACGCAGGCGCGCTCGGGCGGCCTCGCCACTCGGGCCCTCAAGCGTGTTCTTCAGCCTCGTGAGCAGGTCGTCGTACGTCATGATCGCCAGCCGCCGCTTGCGCTGATCGAGCTCCTCGCGCACGGCCTTGGCGAGGCGATAACGCATGGCCGCGGTGCTTTCGGTCGGCTCATCGCGCGGCTCGAGCTCGGCCATCGGGTTGTCCACCGCCGCCCGCGCGATCTTGAGCGCCTCGGCGCGCTTGAACCGCGCCGCCTCACGCCGGTGAAAGCGCCGCACATACAGATCGTCGAGCGCCTGCTCGAGCAGCTCCGAGACGTCCTCGACGAACGCGGTCTCGCGATCCAGATCGCCGACCGTCCCGAGCTCGGCCAGCACCTCCTGGCAGAAGCCATGCGTGGTCGCGATCGTGGCGGCGTCGAAATCGGCGACGGCGCGGGCGAGCCGGTCGCGCCGGATGCGGACATCGTCGGAGGAGCCTGACGCAAGGAGGGTCACGACGGGGTCAGGGTGGGTGGGTACCAAATCTTCCGCGCCGGCGAGGATCGCGGACAGCGCCTGCTCGCAGCCGACGAGCCGCTCGCGGACCCGGTCGCGCAGCTCGCCGGTGGCCATCCGCGTAAACGTGATCAGCAGCAGCCGGTCGAGCGGAGTTCCCTCGGCCACATAGCGCGCGGTCAGCGCGGCGATCGTGTAGGTCTTGCCCGTCCCGGCGCTCGCCTCGAGCACCGTCACTCCCTCGGGCAGCGGACCGCAAACATCGAAGTCGGTGTACGTCGAGACGGCCGTCATCGGTCGTCGATCACCTCGCTCGCGAGCAATCCGTCCCACAGCCGGCGGGCGTAGACGCCGAAGCGGCTCGGCTCGTCCGGGTACCAGTTCTCGTCGCCGCGCGGCGAGAACGCGAGGAGCTCGGGCACGGAGATCTCGCCACCGTAGACGCGGACGTGCTCGGGCTTGCGGTCCTCCCGATCGCGGTCAAACGTGCTCGTCCAGGCGGCGCCGGCCGCCGGGGCGCCGTCCTGACCGCGGGCGACCGCCCACGCGTACGCGGCTGAAGCCTCGCGCGCGAGCGGCAGCGGCTCGCGCATACCCCGGTCGTACAGATCGACCAGCGCGGTCAGATGCTCAAGCGCTGTCCGGCGCCGGCCCGGCGGATCGTCGCCGAGCGGTGCGATCCGCGCCACCGTCACATCGGCCCGGTACGCGCCGGCGCGAGCGCGTCCGATCACGAGCGATTGGAACGGCCGCTCCGGGCGCGCGGCGGTCAGCGCCAGCAGCTTCACCCATGCCCGAAGCCGGTCCTGTGGCCGGACCGCCGAGTACGAGATTGCACGGAGCGTGTCGGCGCAGACGCCCGTCACGGTCCCGGCAAGCGTGCGCCCGTCGGATAGCGCGAGATTGACGTCAAGCGATCCGGGCGGTTCGTCACCGACGAGCCCCTTGGACGCGGCGGCAAGTTGCGCGACGACTGTGCCGATGTCCTCGAGGACCGGCCGCGCGAGGTGACCCGGCGGAAGCGTGCCCCGCGCGATCTCGGCGTTCTTGCAGGCGTCGAGCTCGGCGCCGGCGAGCACCCCATCGAGCAATCGCTGCCCGACGCCCCATTTGCCGAGCCCGTCCAGCTCGACGGGGAGCTCATCCTCGACCTCGTCGAAGAACTCGCCGACGCTGATCCCGAGCCGGTCGCGCAGGAACGCGCGGACGGGCGCCTCGACGAAGCGCACGAGGTTGTCGAGCTCGACGACCGCGTCGGACCGGGGTGGGAGCGGCGCCGGTAGGAACGGCTCATCGACATTCCGGGGCCGCCTCAGCGCCTGCGCACCGGCGAGCGCTTGCGGGTCGAAGCTCCATGGCCGGTTGGGCACGAGCTCGCCGGGGACGAAGTTCCGGGGGTCGAACGGCTGAAGCGGATGGTGGATCACGACCTCGTCACGCGGCGAGCCGTGCTCGGAGCTCATAGTTCGGTCGACGATGTCGAGCAGCTCCCCGACCGGGACCGCTGGCGGACGCCGAACGTTGGTCCGCTCGTCGGCGCCCGAATAGGTGATGATCAGCCGCTCGGTCGCCGCCATCAGCGCGTCGAGCACCATCTGGCGGTCCTCGGCGCGCGGGTCGCGGTCGCCGACATGAGGCTCGGCCAGCAGCAGATCGTCGCCGTCGCGGCGCGTGCGGCGCGGGAACTCGCCGTCGTCGAGCCCGAGGACGCACACGACGCGGTGGGGAACCGAGCGCATCGGGACGAGCGTGCATACGGTCAGGTGGCCGGTGCGGAAGTTCGCCCGCGTCGGGCGCCCGCGGAGCCGGTCGGCTAGCAGCACCCGGACGTCGGCGAGCTCGAGCGGCGCGCCGCTCGACCCGGTCTGGTCCCCAGACTCCGCGTCGACATCGCCCAGCAGGCGCTGCAGCTCGCGTCGCTGCCAGGAGTCACGCTCGCTGGTGGCGGTGAGCGAGTCGGCGGCGCGGGCGATCGCGTCTATCCAGTCCGCGATCGGCTTCGGCTCGGTCAGCGCGTCGGCCGCTTGCTTCACGCGGCCGACAAACTCGGCGAACCGGCCGGCGAGGTCGATCGCGCCGCCGTCCACGTCGTCGAGCGGCAGCACCCCCTGGACGAGCCGGCTGCCCTCCTCGGTCATCGCGACGCCAACCAGCATCCGGTCGAGGCCTCGCCGCCACGTATTGGCTTGGAGCGATCCGAGCTTGAACGGCTCACGGTGCGCGGCATCGAACCCCCAACGGATCCCGCTCTCGGCGACCCACTCCTGCATCCGCGACAGGTCATCGTCGTCGAGACCGAAGCGGCGGCGCACAGGCTCACGACCAGCCAGGTCGAGCAGCTGCGAGGCGGTCGCGCGCTGGTCGGCGAGCGCGAGCAGCTGGCTGACGACGCCGAGCACGGGATTGGTCTGCCGGAGCGAGCGGTCGGCGAGCCTGACGCGCAGGTCGGGCGGTTCGTCGCGCCCCGCGTGCACGTCCGGCTCCTCATCGTCTTCGCCGTGGCGTCCGGAGCCGAACGTGGCCTGGATCAGCGGCGCGAACGTCTCGATGTCGGGGCACATCACGATCACGTCGCGCGGCTCGAGCGTCGGGTCGTCCTCGAGTAGGTGGAGGACGACGTCACGGAGCACCTCGACCTGGCGCGCGCGGCCATGGCAGGCATGGATCTGGACCGTTCGGTCGTCCACGCGCAGGGTCGGGCGACCCTCGTGCTCGCCCGGGAGCGGGAAGCCGGGTGGCTGGCGGTCCTCGCGGATGTCTCGCTGGATGGTTGCGAGCAGCGTCCGGGGTTCGGCCGCAGGCAGCCCGTGGTGGTGGTCGACGCTCTCGCCACCGGCGCTCGTGACCACGAGCTGGAGCTCGCGTACGTCACGCCCCCAGGACGCAAGCAGCCGGTTGGCCGGCTCCGTCGCGGTCCGGTCGTCGTTTCGATTCGTGATCGGCGGCCCACCGCGCAGTTCGTCAGCGACGACTTGCCAGAGCGACGGCGATGGGTGGAGCACGAACAGATGTAGGTCGCGCTCCTCAGCGATGGCGCCGAGCACGTGGAGGTAGGAGCGCGGGATTCGCGTCAGCCCGAACAGCGACAGCCGCGCGGGGAGGTCGATCAGCCCCGGGTCATCGCGGATTCGCTCGCAAGCCGGTGCGAGCCGCTCGGCGGGACTCGGAACCGCGATCCGGGACCGCAGCCGCCGCCAAAGCTCGGGTTGCCACGCGTCCGGGGCTCCGTCGACCCCCGTGACCCAGCCCCGCACCATGTCAGGGCGGTGAACTGCATAGCGATCGAACAGGTCGGCGATGTGGCGCACCGCCCCGAACCGGCGCATCGGGTCCTCCGGGTCGCCGCGCGCGCCCTCGAGGTGGCGCGCGAGCGTGGCCAGCCATGGCTCATCCAGGCACTGGTCGACGACCTCGAGCAGCGGCCACACCGAGCGTTCCGCCACCCACGGGTCGTTTTCCGGATCGATCCCGGTCGCCGCCGCCAGCGCTCCCTGGATCAGGCGCCCGGGAAACGGGAACTCGACGTTGGCGCACACGCCATCCTGGCGGTCCCCGGTGGTCCCGAGGCGAGTCGAGAGGCGCTGGGTCAGCCAGCGCTCGATTCCGCGCGTCGGAACCGCGACGACGTCGGGTTCGAACGGGTCATCGAGCGGCGCGAGCAGCGTCTCGGCCAGGCCGTCGGCGAGACGATCCGCGCGCTCGGCTCGGTGTACATGCAGCATTTGTTACGACCTTAGCTTCAGTTTCGGGGGGTGATCTCCGGGCCGCCTGCGACTCTTGTAGTCAGAGTGCTGATCACCGACCCCGAAACCATCCCCGCGGCCGCCCTGGATCGGCTTCGAATTTTGACCGACGATCCGGACGCGGAGTTCCGCCCCGATCAGCTCGAGGCAATCGCCGACGTCGTCGTCGATCGCGCCCGCGTTCTGTGTGTCCAGCGGACCGGGTGGGGCAAGTCGGCTGTGTACTTCGTGGCGACCTCACTGCTGCGAGAGGCGGGTGCCGGACCGACGTTGATCGTCAGCCCGCTGCTGGCACTGATGCGCAACCAGATCGCCGCCGCCGAGCGCCTCGGGCTGCGGGCGCACACGATCAACAGCACCAACCGCGACGAGTGGGACGACGTCCGCGACCGCCTGGCCGCCGGCACGATCGACCTGTTGCTGATCAGCCCCGAGCGGCTCAACAATCCACGTTTCCGCGAGGAGATGCTGCCGCTGTTCGCGAGGTCGGTCGGCCTGCTCGTGATCGACGAGGCGCACTGCATCTCGGACTGGGGGCACGACTTTCGCCCCGACTACCGCCGGGTCAAGGACATGCTCGACTCGCTCGCCCCCGAGGTCGCGGTGCTCGGCACGACCGCGACCGCCAACGACCGGGTCGTGGCCGACGTGGTCGATCAATTGATGGCCCGCCCAGCCACCCCCGCCCACCCTGCCGACGATCGGGAGCCGCTCCGCACCTACCGCGGGCCGCTGGCGCGATCCAGCCTCCGCTTGGAGGTGCTGGAATTGCCGCGCCCGGCCGAGCGTCTCGCCTGGCTCGCCGAGAACCTGCCTCGGCTGAACGGCTCGGGAATCGTGTACACGCTGACCAAACGCGACGCCGAGCAGGTCGCCGCATTCTTGTCCGCGCGTGGCATCAGCGCGGTCTCGTATAGCGGAGAGCACGAGACCGAGGACCGGATCGCCACCGAGGATCGGTTGCTCCGCAACGAGATCAAGGCGGTCGTCGCCACCAGCGCGCTCGGGATGGGGTATGACAAGTCCGACCTGAGCTTTGTCGTGCACTACCAGGCGCCGGGCTCGGTGATCTCCTACTACCAGCAGATCGGCCGCGCCGGACGCGGCGTCGAGCACGCCGACATCGTCCTGCTCCGCGGCGGCGAGGACCGCCGGATCCAGGACTTCTTCATCGAGCAGGCGTTTCCCGATCGCGAGCGGGTGACGGCGGTACTCGGTGAGCTCGAAACTGCCGGCGAGGACGGCCGCACGACGCGCGAGCTGATGGCGATAGTAAATCTGGGCATGGGCCGGATCGAGGCGATGCTGAAGATCCTCGACGTCGAGGGCGCGGTGGCGCGGGCGGGTAGCCGCTGGAAGCTCGTCCCGGACGCCGACTGGAGCTACGACGCCGAGCGCTACGCCCAGGTGACCGAGCTACGCCGCGCTGAGCAGCGCGCGATGGCCGCGTTCGGCTCCGACGGCCGCTGTCTCATGCGTGTGCTCCAGGAGCAGCTCGACGATCCAGCGGCGGCGGATTGCGGGCGTTGCTCGGTGTGCGCCGGGCCGCGCTTCGCCGCGCCTCTCGATCCAGAACTCGTCGAGGCCGCGGGGCGGCACCTGCGCTCGACGCCGATCGAGCTCGAGGTTCGCAAGATGGCGCCGGACGCGAGCGGCGTCATGCGCAAGATCCCCGCGGACGCCCTCGTCGAGCCAGGCTGGGCGCTCGCGCGGTTCGGCGACGGGGGATGGTGGCCGGCGATCGAGCGCGGCCTCGAGTCAGGCGAGTTCGAGGATGACGTGGTCGACGCGCTCGCCGACGTCGTCCGCGCGGGCGAGGTCGACTGGGTCACCTCGGTGCCGTCCGTCCGTCTCGGGGGGACGCTGACCCGATTGGGGCAAAGAGTGGCGGGCGCGCTTTCCATCCCACAGCTGGAGCTCGTCGCGCGGGCTGACGAACGCCCGCCCCAGCGCGAGATGGCAAACGCCGCCCAGCAGGTCGCCAACGTCCGCGGCGCCTTCCGGATCGTCGCGACGCCGCCGCCTGGAATCGGCGTGCTGCTCGACGATCGCCGCATCTCGGGCTGGACGCTCGCGATGGTCGGCGGCCAGCTCCGCCGCGCCGGCGCGGAGCGGGTGGTGCCGCTTGCGCTCGCGACTCTGCAGTAGCGTTAGTCGGGCTCTGAAGGCGGGACGCACTCGCATCTGCGGTCAACGAGGGGAGGAGAGTTGCGCCGTTTCATTGTTGTTGTGAGCGTGGTGTGCGCGCTCGCGACGCCCGGCGTCATGGCAGGGGTCGCGTCGGCGACTGACGCCCACGCCGCCCAAACGATCCCGCTGGTGGTGGTGAAGGAGAAGAACGGCGCCACCGCGGCGCTCGTGCGAGTCTTCATCCACGGCCAGCTCGTACCGATGCTCGTCGACACGGGAGCGACGGTGTCGGTCATAAACCGCACGGCGGCCCGCAAGCTCCATCTGAAGACGGTCGGCAAGCCGCACCGGTTCTGCGGCGTGACCGGCTGCGCGCTCGCGGGGCGCGTGCGCGTGAAGAACTGGAACGTCGGCGGTGTGCCGCTGCCGACGGTCGTCGTCTCGAGCTCGCCGATCGCCGGACTCAACGCACATCCGTTCGGCCTGCTCGGCTCGGATGTGTTGTCCCGATTCGGATCGGTAACGATCGACTACGCCAACAAGGAGCTGATCCTCGGCTGACGACGGACCGCGCCACCGGTGGAGCCGGCGGAGCGGCGATCCATCGTGGCGCTAGCCAGCCGGCGACCCAATCGTGGCGCCGGCCGGGCGCGATCCCATCGCGCGGTGGCGCGGTCGAGGGACACCATGTAAAAGTCCCCAAACCGCGACTCCTCAGTCGGCTCCCGGGGACGTAAGCATGTGGAGCATGCTCATCTCCCCAGATGTCGCGCAGAAGAGAGTAGTTCGGGGCTTTTACATAGGCTCACGGCCGCGGCGCCTAGCGCTACCGGCCCTCCCTGCGCCCGCGGCCCCGAACCCGACGCAACAGTCAGCCCGCGCGCTGCCTCGCGTCGGGCGACGCCTCCCAGAAGTCGTCGAGCTTGGTCGAGTCGCTCCGGCCGAGCTGCCGCGAGATCGCCCAGATCTCAACCGGTTCGTCCCCCTCGTTGCGGTGCGAGCGCGGCGTGTTCGCGGCCACCCGTACGGCGGCCGGCGCGTTGACGGTCCGGATCTCGTCGCCGAGGCGCATCGTCAGCGTTCCCGTGGTCACGAGGTACAGCTCCTCGATCTCGTCATGGAAGTGACCGGTGCCCTGCTCGAAATCCGAGTGCGGCGGGACCCGGATGAGCGTCACGGCCAGCTGACCGCAGCCCAGGTCATCGGTCAGGCTGCGGAACTCGCCGGGGACGTCGGTTCCGGAGTAGGCGTCGTCGGCGTCGTCGGGGTCGACGACGGCAAAGGCCGATGTGTTCTCCGTTTTTGTGGTCATGGCTCCCGCTTACCCACTTGGGTCACAACCGCACACTCGAGACGCATCCGGGCTCGAGAGTGCCGATGTGACCACCTATCGGTACTCGACGATCGCGTCGGCGACTTGCTCGGGCCGCCGGGGGATAAAGGCGGGCGGCTGAGGATGGGAGCCGGGGTCCCCGAGCGGTCCGCGGTCTGCCGGGCATGCAAAACACGACAGCCGAGCGCCTCCGCTCCGACCGTGTCGTAGTCGGCATGCCCCACATGCGTACTACGACACGGTCAATCGGGATCGCGTCGACTGGCGTGTTATGCAGGTCCCCTGAGGGGGAATTCGATCCGCACTGAACCCACCACACCCCCCTCAGATACCCGCAGCTAAATCAGAACCGCCCACGCCCCGCCGAACCCGTCACCGCGGCGCCGGCGGCCCGGGCGGGTCCACGATGTCCCGCCCCGTCGCCCGCAGCTCCTCGTCGAGCTCAAGCTGCCAGTAATAGCGCGTGAACGTGATGCCGGCGCGGAACTCCCCGACGTGCGGCTCGATCTCCTCACCGCTCGCCATCCGGACGATGAGCTCCGGATAGGTGCGCCCCGGCAGCGCCGCATACATCGGCGCCGGGAACGCGCCACCAAAACGCGTGTTGACGTCGGTGATCCCAAGCCCGATCTCCCGATCCCGGAAGGCCTGGACGGTCGCCGGGCCGCGGACGCCGAGCGCCTCCGCGACACGCCGCCCAAGGTCGACCAGCTCACCGTCGGCGATCACCGTGCCCTTGATCGACTCGCCACCACGAGACTCGATCATCGTGCGGGGAATCGCGTTCAGACAACGCCCGCGGAGATCGCAGAGCACGTCCATCGAGAACTCCGGACCGTCCATGAACTTCTGCACCATCGCCGGCTCGCCGATGTACCTGAAGCTGCAATCACCGAGGAGGCGCCGGCGAGCTAGCGGTTATGTCCCGCTCTCATTCCGCGGTGAAGCCGCCGTCGACCGGGAGCGCCACCCCCGTGATGAACGACGCGCCCTCCGATGCCAGGAACAGGGCCGCGGCCGCGCACTCTTCGGGCCTCGCCAACCGTCCGAGCGGCTGGGCGGTCGCGGACTCCGTCCGCGCACGCTCAGGGTCGGGCAGCTGGTCGAAGAAGCTCTCGAGCATCGGGGTGTCGACGATTCCTGGACACACGGCGTTGACGCGGATGCCCTCCGGCGCCCAATCGAGCGCGAGCGCGCGCGCCAGCTGAATCGCCGCGCCCTTGGTTGCGCAATAGATCGGAGAATCTCGTTGGGCCACGAGCCCGGTCTTCGACGCCATCACCACCAGGCTGCCGGCGGTCCGTGCGAGCGCGCGATGCGCAGCCTGCGCCAGGTAGATCACGGCGCGCACGTTCACGGCGAACAACCGCTCGATGTCCTCATCCCCCGTGTCGTCGATCGACCGGGCCAGGTTGACGCCGGCGTTGGCAACCACCGCGTCGACCCCTCCGAAGCGATCCTCCGCTCGGGTGACCGCAGCAGCGTTCACCGAGCGATCCGTGACATCGCCGGCGAGTATCTCGACGCCCGCCCCGCACGCCGAGGCGGCCTGCACCAGCTGCCCTTCGTCTCGATCGACCAGCACCAGATCCCAGCCGGCGCCGGCGAATGCCCTGGCGCAGGCGGCGCCAATCCCGTTGGCGGCGCCGGTGACGATCGCCACGCTCATGGCACCAGCCCATACAGCGTCGCCGCGGTCCCGCCGAGTACCGCATCTCGCGCCGCGGCGGAGACGCCGTCGAGGACGTTGACCGTCTCGTCCCACACGCGCGCGTAGTCATCTGCCATCAGGCACACCGGCCAGTCCGAGCCGAACATCAGCCGATCCGGCCCAAACGCGCGAACCGCGACGTCCACGAACGGACGCAGATCCTCGGCCGACCAGCCGGCCACGGCCACGGTGTTCAGCCCGGACACCTTGGCGTACACGTTCGGATGCTTCGCCGCCGCCGACAACTCGCTCGCCCATGCCCCGACAGCCCCCGACGCGATCGGCGGCTTACCGAGATGGTCGATCACGATCCGCAAGCCCGGGAGCTCCGCCGCCAACCGCGGTACGTGCACCAGGTGCCTCGGGAACACTGCCGGGATCTCGAATACGAGTCCACGCTCCGCCAGGAGCGCCAGGCTCCGGCGAACCGGCGAGCGCACGAGCCAGTCCGGGTCGCGCTCATCGTGGACGAGATGGCGAACTCCGCGGAAGGCCGGATCACGGCAGTAGCGCTCGAGCGCGCGCTCGGTTGCGGTCGGATCGAGAAGCGGCACCCAGCCGACCACGCCGGCGATCCACGCGTGCTTGTGCGCCCGCGCCAGCATCGCGTCTGTCTCCGCGAACGAGTTCGCGGCCTGCACGGTGACGCAGTGACCGATCCCCGCCCGGCGCAGCAGCGGCGCGAGGTCGCCGGGTTCGAAATCGCGCTGGAGCGGTCCGTACTCCGAGCCCATCAACCACCCGTACTCGACCTCGCCGAGGTTCCAGAAGTGCTGATGGGCGTCGACTCGCGCCGCTTCAGCCAATGTCCACCTGACGCGGCGATCCGCACTTCGGCGTGACGAACTGGCGCACGAGTGGATTGTTGAGGTCCTGCCGCGTGACGAACACCGCGCCCGTGTTCTCGTTCCCCGGCCGCCCCTTGTGTCGCAGCAGATCGACCGCGGCGCGGACGCCGTCGTAACCCATCCGGAACGGGTCCTGTGAGATCAGCCCGGCGACGACGCCCTGCTTGACGCCGTCGACCTCGTCCGGCGAGGTGTCCCAGCCGACGATCTTCACGTTGCCAACCCGGTGCGCGATGCGCACAGCCTCGACCGCCCCGACGTCACTGGCCTCGTTGGCCGCGAATAGCCCCTTCAGGTCGGGGTTGGCGGTCAGAACGTTGGCGGTGACGGTCAGCGCCGTGTTGTAATCGTTCTGGCTGTATTGGGTGCCTATGAGGTGCAGCTTCGGGTACTTCTTGAGCTCCTCCTCGAACCCCTGCACCCGCTGGTCGTTGGTCTGGCTGCCGGCGTGGAACGCGATGATCGCGACCTTGCCGCCGCCCGGTCCGATCGCCTTGGCCAGCTGCTTGGCGGCGAGCTTCGCACCGCTGATGTTGTTCGTCGCGATCAGCGGCACATTGGACGGCTGGGGCGTCGTGCCCGAGTCGATCGAGACGACCTTGATGCCGGCCTTGGTGGCGTCGTCCGATACCTCGTTCATCGCGGTTGCGTCGGTGGCCGCGTACACCAACCCGTTGACACCCTCGCCGATGTAGTTGTTGAGCAGGTTGAGCTGCCCGACCACGTCCGTCTCGTCGGTCACCCCGTTCCAGGTGACTTGCACGCCGGGAAGCTGACGCGCCGCGCACATCGCGCCCTCGTGCACCTTCGTCCAGTAGTCCAGGCCAACGGACTTGGGGATCACCGCGAGGTGGATCGGCGGCGTCTTCTGCAGAGTGACCTTGACCTTGTGGTCCTTGACCACCGCGCATCCGGACGCCGCGAGCGCGACCGCGGCAATCGCTGCGGTGAATAGCCGTTTACGCAGCATGGGCGCTCCCAGGCTCCGCCCGCGCGCCCCCTCGCGGCCCATCGCCGTCCGTCTTGCGCCGCTCCATCTGCTCCGATCCCGCGGACAGGCGCCGACGACGGACCTGGTCCCACCACACCGCGAGCCAGATGATCACGCCGATGATCACCTGCTGCCAGTACTCCGTGATGTTGAGCAGCACCGCGCCGTTGGTGACCACCGCGATGAGGAATGCTCCGATCATCGTTCCGCCGATCGTCCCGACGCCGCCGAACAGGCTGGCGCCGCCGATCACGCAGGCGGCGATCACGTTGAGCTCGAGCCCGACGCCGTAGTTCGGCTGCCCCGAGTGAACCAGCGACGCAGCGATCATGCCGCCGAATCCGGCCAACGCGGCCGGAATCATGTAAATAACGATCAGGTAGCGGTTGAGCGGGATGCCGGACAGCCGCGCGGCTTCCTGGTTTGACCCGATCGCGTACGAATAGCGTCCCAGCTTGGTCCGCTTAAGGATCAGGCCGCCGGCCGCGGCGATCACGATCAGGTAGATGATCGGCATCGGGACCGGGCCGATCTGGCCCTCGCCGAACAGCCGGAAGCTGGCCGGCAGGCCGTACACCGCGTTCTCGCCTCCGACGATGAACGGCAGCCCGCTGACCACGCTCAGCATGCCTAGCGTGGCGATGAACGGCGGCAGCTTCATCTTGGTGACGAGCACCCCGTTGATGAATCCAATGAAGGCACCGGCGAGGACGGCGATCAGGATTCCGATCGGGATCGGCAGACCAGCCTTCGCGATCGCCATCGTCCCGAGAATTCCGCCGAGCCCGGCCACCGCGCCGACGGACAGATCGATTCCGCCGGTGAGGATCACGAACGTCTCACCGACGGCGATGATCGCCACAATCGAGACCTGGACGCCGATGTTGAAAAGGTTGTTGGCGGTCAGGAAGTAGGGAGAGGCGATCGTCAGCAGGACCGCGACGAGGATCAGGCTTCCCGCGGCGGCCAGTTGCGAGGCGACGTCCTGCATTCTGTCGCGTGCCCGGTCGGATAGACCGAGCGTCACCGGCGTCCGCGGCGCTCCAGCGTGAGTACTCATGCGGCCTCCCTTTCCACGCCCGACGCGAGCGCCATGATCCGCTCCTCGTCGAACTCGTTGCGGCTCATCTCCCCCACGGTCCGGCCGTCGCGCATCACGACGATCCGGTCGCACATGTTGGTGAGCTCGGGCAGATAGGAGCTGATCAGCACGATCGCCTTTCCGTCCGCCGCCAGTTCACCGATCAGCTTGAACAGCTCTGCCTTGGCCCCGACGTCGATCCCACGAGTGGGCTCATCGAAGAACAGGACGCGCGCCTGGGTCTCGAGCGACCTGGCCACGACCACCTTCTGCTGGGTGCCGCCGGACAACGCCTCGACAGGTGTGCGAAGCGATGGGGTCCGGATGTCGAGCTGCTCGACCCGGTGCTCCGCCGCCTCGTGCTCGTGGCGGCGGTCGATCCAGACGCCGGAACCCGGTATGCGGGCGAGAGTGATGTTGTGCTCCACCGACAGCTGCATCGCGAGCCCGTCGCCCTTGCGGTCCTCGGTCAGGTAGCCGATCCCGGCGGCGATCGCCTCGCTTGGGGAACTCAGCTTCAGCTCCTTGCCGTCGAGCGCGATCCGGCCTTCGCTGATCGGATCGGCAGCGAACACGGCGCGGGCGAGCTCCGTGCGTCCCGTCCCGATCAAACCCGCGAGCCCAACGATCTCACCGGCGCGTACGTCGAACGAGCAGTCCTGGAGTATGCCCGGCCGCGTGATCCCCTCAACATGAAGTACGACGTCCCCGATCTCGCACTCCTGCTTGGGATAGAGGTTGTCGATCTCGCGCCCCACCATCAGGCTCACCAGCCGCGACTCGTCGAAGTCACCCTTGTCGAGTGTCTCCACGACCTGGCCGTCGCGCATCACCGTGACGCGGTCGGCGATCCGCACGACCTCTTCGAGGCGATGCGAGATGTAGAAGATCGCGATTCCGTCCGACTTGAGCTCTTCGATCAGCGCGAACAGATCGTCGATCTCGGGCTCGGTGAGCGTGGCCGTCGGTTCGTCGAGAATCAGGACCTTGGCGTCGATCGCGAGCGCCTTGGCGATCTCGACCCGCTGCTGGTCGGCCACTGACAGCGTGGCCACTCGCCGTCCCGGGTCGATATCGAGCTTGACGCGCTCGAGCAGCTCTCGCGCACGCCGCTTCTCTGAGCCCCGGACGATCAACCCGGCGTGGGAGCGCTCCCGCCCCAGCGCGATGTTGTCGGCAATCGTGAGGTGGGGAGCGAGCGCAAACTCCTGGTGCACCATCGCGATGCCGAGTCGCTGCGCATGCCGCGGATTGCGGAACCGCACCGGCTTGCCGTCGACTTCGATAGTGCCGTCGCTGGGCCGCTCGAGCTGCGATAGCAGCTTCATCAGCGTTGACTTGCCCGCCCCGTTTTCACCCGCGACGGCATGAACCTCGCCAGAGCGGATGTCGATGCTCACTTCCTCAAGCGCCTGCACGCCGGGGTAGCGCTTGCTCACGCTGCGGATCTCAACCACAGCACCGTTACCTGTAGCGCTCTCCACCTTTATTCCCTCCCAACTCACGCTTCCCGTCGCGACGACCGTGAAACGTCAAATGTCAAAGACTTTTGGGGCGAGAGTGACTGATCAGTGTCAGCGCGCGGTCATGCCGCCGTCGACCACCATGGCCGCACCGATTACCGACGCCGCTTCGTCCGAGGCGAGATACGCGGCCATCGCGGCGATCTCCTCGGGTGACACGAGCCGGCCGTGGGGTTGGCGCTCCTCCATCGCGCTCCGCGCCGCCTCGGGATCGTCGTATCCGCTCGTGATTCGCTCCACCCACGGCGTGTCGACCGTGCCCGGGGCAATGCAGTTGACGCGGACGCCCTCGGCCACGTGATCGATCGCTGCTGCGCGCGTGAGCGCGAGAATCCCGCCCTTGGCCGCGCAATACGCCGCGCGATCCGCCACGCCGACCAGCGCGGCGACGGACGACATGTTGATGATCGCGCCGCCGCCGCTGTCGCGGATCACCGGGATCGCGTGCTTCATGCCGAAGAACGTTCCGGTCAGGCACACGTCGAGCACCCGCCGCCAGTCGGCTGCATCGGTGTCGGTGGTGGTGGCCGCGACACCGATCCCGGCGTTGTTGACCATCACGTCCAACCCTCCCCATTCCTCCCTCGCGCGGCGCATCATCGCGCCCACACTTTCCTCATCGCTCACGTCCACGACCTGTGCAACCGCCGGCGACCCGAGCTCGCGAGCGACTGACTCGGCCGCGTCTGCGTCGACATCCGCGACCATGACTCGCGCGCCCTCGGCGGCCAGCCGAGTGGCGATCGCCCGGCCGATTCCCGCGCCGGCGCCGGTGACGATCGCCCGCCGGCCGGTCAGGCGGCGAGGGATCGATTGCTCGTCAGGCATCTTGATAGACGGTGATCTCCTCGGTGTAGAACTGCTTTGCCGCGACTCCCTGCTCGTGCGGCCCGAACCCCGATTCCTTCGTTCCGCCGAACGGGACGTGCACGTCGGCGCCGGCGGTCTGGGAGTTGACGTGGATGATCCCCGCCTGGAGCTCGTCCACGCAGCGGGTCGCGGTGGCGAGGTTTGTCGTGAACACTGCCGCTGAGAGGCCGAAGCGGACGCCGTTGGCGCGCGTGATGGCCTCCTCGAGTGTGCCGAAGTGGTATAGCGTGGTGACCGGTCCGAACACCTCCTCGCACGACAGGAAGGCGTCGTCGGCGACGTTCTCGAACACCGTCGGCGCGATCAGGTAGGCATCCGGATCGGCTCGCTCGCCGCCGGCCACGATGCTGCCGCCTTCCTCCCGTCCTCGGCTGATTCCGTCAAGGACGCTCTCGAACTGTGCCTCGTTGACGATCGGCCCGACCTCGGTTTCCGGATCGGACGGGTCGCCGACCTTACCGTCGCCGATGCGCTCCAGGAAGCGCTCGCGGAACGAGTCGTAGACCGAGTCCTGGACGTAGATCCGGCGTGTGGCCGTGCACTTCTGACCCGCCGACCAGAACGCACCCACGTACGCCGCTGTCACCGCGGCGTCGAGCTTCGCGTCCTCGGCCACGATCAGAGGATTGTGGCCGCCTAGCTCGAGCTGGACACGCTTTCCGAGCGACGCGGCGCGATCGCGGACACCGTGGCCGACCGGCACCGAGCCGGTGAACGAGATCGCGGGCACGCGCGGATCGGCCACCAGCGGCTCCCCTACCTCGCTCCCGCGGCCGATCACGACGTTCAACACGCCCTCTGGAAGCTCGGCCTCCTCGAGCGCGCGAGCGAGATGGAGCCCGGTCAAAGGCGAGTCCTGCGCGAGCTTCAACACGACCGTGTTCCCGTACGCGAGCGCCGGCGCGGCCTTCCACGCCGGAATGGCCGCCGGGAAGTTCCACGGCGTGATCAGCCCGACCACCCCGAGCGGTCGCCGCCGCGTGAACACCGTCGAGCCGGTCGCGGACTGCTCGAACATCTCCCCGACCGGCCGCCAACCTTCCCCAGCAAAGAACCGGAAGATCTGGGCGGCACGGGCCGCCTCGAGTCGCGACTCCCGCAGCGGCTTGCCCATCTCGCGGGTCATGTCCTGGGCGATGTCTTCGACCCGGGACTCGATCGCAGCGGCGGCGCGAGAGAGGATCGCGCCGCGCTTGGCGGCGGGCAACGACGACCACTCCGGAAACGCCTCCGACGCGGCGGCGACCGCCGCGTCAACGTCCTCGGCGGTCGAGCTCGGGAACTCGCCGACCGTCTCGGACGGCCGCCAGGGGTTGTGGCGCTCGTAGGTCCGGCCGGCGCTGCCGGCGGTCCATTTGCCGGCGACGAAGTTGGCGGCGCCTGGGGCGGTGATCGTGTCAGACATAGCTTTCAGCCTCCTGTGACTCTGGCCGCGGCAACCGGGTTGCGCAGCAGTCCGATCTCGGGAATGCGTATCTCGACCGTGTATCCGGGCGTTAGCGTGACATCGTCGGACGGAACGAGCCCAGTGCCGGTCAGGAGCACGCTGCCCGCGGGCACCGGATTGTCGCGCCGCAGGTACTCGATCAGCTCGTCGATTGAGCGGCGCATGCTCTCGGTCGAAGTCTCCTCTGCGAACAGCTCCGCGCCGTCGGAGTCGAGGATCCGGCAAACAATCTGGTAGTGAGCGTCCCACGATTCAGGCACGAGCAGGGCCGGGCCGAGTGCGCAGGCCCGGTCGTAGATCTTGGCCTGGGGGAGATACAGAGGGTTCGCGCCCTCGATGTCGCGCGAGGACACGTCGTTTCCGATCGTCACGGCGAGCGGACCCTGGGCACCCACGATCACGGCAAGCTCAGGCTCGGGCACCGTCCATGACGCGTCGCTGCGCGCGGCGATCGGCTCGCCGGGTCCGACGGTGCGCCGCCCGGCGGCGTCCTTCAAGAAGAGCTCCGGCCGCTCCGCGTCGTACACGAGCTCGTACACGTCGACGACCTTGCTCTCGTGCATGCGAGCGGAGCGGCTGCGCTCGTAGGTGACACCCGCGGCCCAGGTTTCGGGCGCGAGCACTGGAACCAGCAGCTCCCACGGCTCGGGCAGCTCAATCGTCTCGTCGTCGAGGAGCGGGACGGTCTCGAGTGCATGCGCGGGCGAGCCGCGCTCGAGCGTCCCGAGCATGTCGTCGTCGCTCAGCACGGTCAGCTCGGCGTCGCGGACGACGCCGACATGCACCTGCCCGTCTCCGTCGCGCACCCGCACGAGCCGCGATCCGATCAGCGTGACTAGCTCCACGCGTCGCCTCCGGGGAACGCGTACTCCTCGAGCGATTCGGGATGCATCTCGATGCTGTACCCAGGCATCTCGGGCGTGACGTACCGCCCGCCGCGGATCTCGACCGGCGCGACGAAGTGCTCGTGCAGCTCGTCGACGTACTCGATCACGCGATCGCTCAGGTCGCCGCCGATCGCGATGTAGTCGACCAGCGACAGATGCTGAACGTACTCGGACAGCCCCACTCCGCCGGCGTGGGGACAGACAGGGATATCGAATCGGGCGGCCAGGAGCAGCACCGCAAGGACCTCGTTGACGCCGCCCAGGCGACAGGCGTCGAGCTGGCACACGCCGAGCCCGCCGGCCTGCATCAGCTGCTTGAACATCGTGCGGTTGTGGCAGTGCTCGCCGGTGGCGATTCGAACCGGGGCCACCTCGCGCGCGATCCGCGCGTGGCCGAGGATGTCGTCGGGGCTCGTCGGCTCCTCCATCCACCACGGGTCGAACTCGGCCAGGCGTCGCGTGGCCGTGATTGCCTCCTGAACCTCCCACACCTGGTTGGCGTCCATCATCAAGAACCGCTCCGGACCGATCTCCTCGCGGATCAGCGTGGCCCGGCGTACGTCGCTGTCGAGATCGCCGCCGACCTTCATCTTCATGTGCGTCCACCCCTGCTCGATGGCAACCCGGGTACGCCGACGGACCTCTTCATCACTGAATCCCAGCCATCCCACGGACGTGGTGTAAGCGCGAAGGCCGTCACGACGCGCCGTTGCCTCGCGTTCATCCTTACCGTGAGCTCGCGACTCGAGCAGCTCGATCGCCTGCTCGGACGTAAGCACGTCTGTCATGTAGCGAAAGTCAATGCACCCGACGAGCTCCGCCGGGCTCATGTCGGCCACGAGCTTCCACACCGGCTTGCCCTCGGACCGGGCCCACAGGTCCCAGACGGCGTTCACGACCGCCGCCGTGGCGAGGTGGATGACGCCCTTCTCGGGGCCGATCCAGCGCAGATGCGAGTCGCCGGTGACCTCGCGCCAGAAGCCGCGCGGGTCCTCGGCGATGTCACCTAGCCGCCGCCCCTTGATCAGCGGCACCAGGGCCTGGATCGCCGCCACCACGATCTCGGTACCCCGGCCGATCGTGAACGTCATGCCGTGGCCGCGCAACTCACAGTCGGTCTCGAGGATCACGTACGCCGCCGAGTAGTCGGGCGCCTGGTTCATCGCATCCGAGCCGGCCAGCGTGCGCGAAGTCGGGAAGCGCACGTCGCGCACGTCGATTCCGGTGATCCGGCAATCCTCCACTCTTCTATCCCTTACCCACAACCGCGGGGCGTCGCACATGCAGTGTTTTTCCGCGCCGGGCCGTGGGTACGCCGAACCACGTGGAGGGGTCGGCATTTACAGGGAACGTGCTCGGAGCGCTGACCCACGTGAAAGAAGGGCGCGTCTACAGCCTCGACTGCGGGCGTTTCCCGGGCATGCCGATCTTCCCCGCACATCCGCCGTTTCAGGTTCTGAGCTACCGGTCGCCGCGAGGGATTGTCAATCAGGGCGACCAGGACTGGCTCGGTGACAACGAGGTCAACTACCACTGGAACACCGAGATGGTCATGGGCACCGTGCACTCGGGCACCCACGTCGACGCGTTCTCGCACATCACCTGCGGCGCCGAACACGAGTGGTTCGGCGGCGGATCCGCGAACCGGGACCTCGGGGACTTCGGTCCGCTGCGCGGGGACGCGACCGAGATCCCTCCCCTGATCGCCCGCGGCGTGCTGATCGATGTCGCCGGCGCCCGCGGCGTCGACGCCCTCGAAGCCCACGAGGCGATTGGTGCCGACGAACTGCGCGACGTGCTCGCGGGCCAAGGGCTCCAGCTGCGCCGCGGCGACGTGGCGCTGATCCGTACCGGCTACCTGTCGGGCTGGCCGGACGTCGACTTCATCGCCGCCCACGAACAGGCGGGCATCGACCGCGACGCCGCTCTGTGGCTCGCCGAGCAGGGCGTGATCGCCGTGGGCGCCGACACCGAGGCGCTCGAGGTGCTGCCGTCGATCGTTCCCGGCAACCCGCACCCGGTGCACATCGCGCTGCTCAACCAGCGCGGGATCTTCATCATCGAGATGGTCGACTGCGAGGAGCTCGCGCGCGACGGGGTGCGCGAGTTCTGCTTCGTGTGCCTGCCGCTCGCGATCCGCGGCGCGACCGGCTCGATGGTGCGTCCGGTCGCCCTTTGCTGATCTCGATCAGTAGAGCAACCCGGGGTCGACCCGGTTGAGGAGTTCCTCTCCGTCCAGATAACGCCGCAGGTTCTCGACGAACAGCGCCACGATCCGCTCGTTCTCGCGCAGCGACAGCCCGGCGGTATGCGGACTCAGCAGGACGTTCGGAAGCTCCCACAACGGACTGCCCTCATCGAGCGGCTCGGTGGCGAACACGTCGAGCGCCGCGCCCGCAAGCCGACCATCTCGTAGCGCCTCGACCAGCGTGTCCTCGTCGATCACGGCGCCTCGGCCGACGTTGACCAGGGTCGCCCCCGGCTTGATGAGCGAGACGGCTTTCGCATCGATCAGGCCGCGGGTCGCGTCGGTGAGCGGTACGCAGATCACGACCGCGTCGGCCCGCGGTAGCCAGTCGTGCAGTGCCTCGACGCGCGCCAGCTCATCGACGTGTGGCCAGTCGCCGGCGCCGGTGCGGTTCAGGCCGATCACCCGCATACCGAACGCCGCAGCCAGCCGTGCCACCTCGGCGCCTATGTGGCCGAGCCCGACGATCAACAGCGTCCGGCCCGACAGCTCGTCCACCGGATAATGGCCCCACCGACGGGCCCGTTGGTCGGCGAGCAGGCGCGGCAGCCCCTTGGCGAACGCGAGCAGTCCCAGCAGCGCGAACTCCGCGAGTGGTCCGGCATGGACGCCGACGGCGCTTGTCACGGTGACGCGGCGCAGCTCACCCTCGGACAGCCCGGCAGCGCCCACCTGCTCGCCGGCGCCCGCCGAGGTCGCCTGAATCCAGCGGAGCATCGTGCCGGCGCGGACTGCCTCGGCCAACCCTTCAGGAGAGTCGCCGGGAATGCCGAACAGCACCTCGGCGCCGGCGATCATCTCCCACCAGCGCCGCTCGGCCTCGGGTGCGCGCCGGAAGTCATCGACGCCGCGGTGGTCGTTCGGGTACCGCATGGGTGGCAGCAGGTCGGGCTCGTAGGTGACTTTCACCCGAGAATCGGCCACCCGGATCTGCTCCACGAGCTCCGGCTGGAGCGGCCCGGCTATCACCATGGGTACGCACTCTGACATCCGAGCTGGTCAGTATGACGGCGCGCGGAATCTCCTGTTTGCTGAGTGTCGGCAGGGGTAAGCCAAGTGATTGTGGAGGAGAGCACATGCCCTCAGCGGCGGTGCTGACACGCCGCCGTTTCATTGCCACCGCCACGCGCGCGGCGGCCGGTCTGAGTGCGCTCGGCGCAGCCGGATGCGCCGGCGCGGCCGGGGCGCGGGTCAAAGACAAGCTGAAGGTCCCGCTGGCCAACTCCTCGATCGGCAACACCTGGCGGCTCGAGATGGAGAACACCTACAAGGCCGCGCTCGGCGCCGAGCCGTACCGCTCGCAGGTGTACGGCGAGGTCTACAACGCGAGTAACGACATGTCCGATCAGGCCCAGCAGCTTTCGAACCTGATCGCCGCGAAGGTCGACGCGATCGTGATCGATGCTGCCTCCCCCACCGGCCTCAACGGCGTGGTAGGCCAGGCGATCGATCGCGGCATCCTGGTCGTGTCGTTCGACAACATAGTCACCGAGCCGCGCGCCTTGCAGGTGAACACCAATCAGTTCGCGTTTGGACGTGATCTCGCACAGTGGCTCGTCCGCCGGATCGGTGGCAAGGGAAACGTGATCATGGTCACCGGCGTGCCGGGGACGTTCGTCGACACCGAGCGGACGGCCGGCGGAATGTCGGTGTTCTCGCGCCACCCCGAGATCAAGGTGGTCAACAAGTACGCCGGGATGTGGGACTCGAGCGTCGCCCAGACCAACACGGCGGCCGTGCTCCCCTCCCTGCCCAACATCGACGGCATCTGGGCGCAGGGAGGCACCGACGGCATCCTCAAGGCCTTTCTGGCCGCCGGTCGTCCCCTCCCGCCGACCGCCGGCGAATCCGAAAACGGGTTCAGGGAGTTCATGAGCGGGGCTAAGACGGGCAAGAAGGTGCCGGGGTACTCGATCGGCCAGCCCACCTACCTCGTGTTGCTGGCGCTCGAACTGGCGCGGCGGATCCTGCGCCACGAGTACCCGCGCAAGAACCTCACCGTTCCCTTCCAGACCGCCACGAACGCGACGATCAAGCCGGGACTGAACGTGTTTCCGCAACTGCCGGACGCGTTCTTCACACCGATCACCGACATCACGCCGGCGCATCTCGTGGACGTCCCGCTCGCCGACGTCGTCACCGGCAAGACCACACGCCCGACCATGAACGTCCGCCTGCCAGCCGCATGAGCGACGGCGACCGCAACGGCAACGCGATCGAAGGCGCCGGCCTTCGCAAGGCCTACGGTGGCGTGCTGGCGCTCGACGACGCGACGTTCAGCGCGGCGCCCGGAGAGGTCCACGCGCTCGTGGGCGAGAACGGCGCCGGCAAGAGCACGATGATCAAATCGCTGGCCGGCGTGATCCGCCCGGACGACGGGCAGGTGCTGCTCGGCGGCGATGAGGTGCGCCTCCGCTCGCCCGAGGACGCGCTGCGGCGCGGTGTCGCGACCGTGTTCCAGGAGCTCACGCTGCTCCCCCGTATGACCGTGGCCGAGAACCTGCTGATGGGACGCGAGCCACGCGGCAGCCTTGGACTGATCCGCCGCCGGGATCTGCCTGGCGCGGCCGCCGACCTGCTCGCGGAGCACGACGTCGACTCGGTCGACGCCGGAGAGCTCATCGAGAACCTGCCTCTGGCGCAACAGCAGCTCGTCGAGATCGTCCGCGCCGTGATGCGCGAGCCCAAGGTGCTGATCCTCGACGAGCCCACATCCGCCCTGTCCAAACATGAGGTCGAGTGGCTGTTCGGTCTCGTCCGCCGCCTGCGCGACAACGGGACCTGCGTCGTGTTCACGTCGCATCGCTGGAGCGAGGTGACCGACCTCGCCGACCGGATCACCCTATTCCGCAACGGCACCGACGTCGGCACCCACGATCAGCTGAGTGAGGAGGAAGCGATCAAGCTGATGACCGGCCGCGAGGTATCAACCGCCTACGCCGAGCCGGAGAAGAAGCCCGAAGGCGAGGTCCTGATCGAGGCCGACGACCTGACCGCGCCCGGGCTCGACGGCGTCTCACTGTCGCTGCACGCCGGCGAGATACTCGGCGTCGGAGGACTTGAAGGCCAGGGGCAACGCGAGCTGTTCGGAGCCCTGTTCGGCCTCACCCCATCCGGCGGGGAACTACAGATCCGCGGAAAGGCCAAGCGCCTGCACAGCCCGCGCGACGCCATCCACGCCGGCATCGCATTCATCCCCCAGGACCGCAAAGCCGAGGGGTTGCTGCTGCCCATGACCGTGCGCGAGAACCTGACGCTCCCGATCCTCCGCCGACTCGCCGCGGCCGGGGTGATTCGCCCGGCCGGGGAGCGCAAGGCCGCCGAGGGGATGATCGAGAGGCTCTCGATCGACGCCCGCCGACCGGGCCAGCCCGTGGGGACGCTCAGCGGCGGCAACCAGCAGAAGGTGTTGCTCGGCCGCTGGCTTCTGGCCGAATCACAGATCCTGCTGCTGTACGACGTGACGCGCGGGGTCGACGTGGCCACGAAGCAGGACATCTACAAGCTGATCATCGAGCTCGCGGACGACGGCCACGCGATCCTGTTCTACTCCTCCGACACCGAGGAGATCGCCCACCTCTGCCACCGCGTGCTCGTCCTGCGCGAGGGCGCCGTTGCCGATGAGCTCGACGGGCCAGACATCTCCGCCGAGGACATCATCGGCGCCTCGTTCCGGGAGGAGACCTATGCTTGAGGGAGCCATCGGCAGTCCCGCCAGCGGTCGGCCTCGAGGGCCAGGAGCGACTGCCGCGCCGCGCCCTCGCCAGGTGCTGGCCCAGAACGCGTCGCTGGTCGTCGCCGGGACGTTGCTGGTGGCGATGCTGGTCCTCTACATCGTGCTGTACATCGGCTCGCTCGGCGCGTTCCCGGGCGCGTTCGAGGCCGCGTCGATCGCCGACCACGCCCTCCCCCTGTCGCTCGCCGCCGTCGGCCAGAGCCTCGTGATCCTGACGCGCGGGATCGACCTTTCGGTCGGCGGCATGATGGACCTGACGAACTCACTCGCGGCGCTCAAGCTCCAGGGCGGCCTCGCCACCGAAGCGCTGTGGACCGTGATCATCCTGCTCGTCGGAGCGGCCGGAGGTCTTCTCAACGGTCTGCTCGTCGCCTACGGGCGGATTCAGCCGATCCTGGTCACGCTCGGAACGCTCTCGATCTTCCAGGGCCTGGCGCTGTGGGTGCTGCCCTCGCCCGGTGGGCACGTGGCGAGCGGGTACACCGGCCTGTTCCTCAATCCGAACGCCCCGAGCGCGCTGATCTTCGTCGTGCTGCTGGCGCTGGCCTGGGTCGCCTTTCGCCGCACCCGCCTCGGCGTTCAGATCTTCGCCGTGGGCAACGACGAGGCGGCGGCCCGCGCCAATTCGGTGCCGGTGGCTCGGACCAAGGTGCTCGTCTACGTGCTGGCCGGGATGCTGGCCGCGGCGGCGGGCATCGCGCTCGCGACGACCACGACCGGCGGGGACGCCACCGGCGGGGACGTGTTCACCCTGTCCTCGATCGCGGCCGCGGTCGTCGGCGGAGTGTCGCTGTTCGGCGGGCGCGGAAGTGCGGTCGGGGCGATCTGCGGCGCATTCGTGCTCACCGTGCTGGTCGACGTGCTGTTCTTCGCGAACATCGACCCGCTGTTCCAGCCCTTCTACCAGGGGCTGTTCCTGGTCGTCGCGGTCGCTGCGAGCACCCTGCTCGGTCGTGTTCTGGTGAGGCGAAGATGAGCTCGACCTCCCCGTCCTCGCGCGCTCCGGGCGCGCTCCGGCTGGCGCTCAACCCCGATCGCCGGAGGATCCTCTACGGGTTCATCGCCGCGATCGCGCTGTTCGTGCTCGGCGACATCCTCACGCCCGGGTTCGCCAGCTCGAGCGGGATCCAGCAGATCCTCGAGGTCTCCTCGTTCGTCGGGTTGGTGGCGGCCGGGCAGACGTTCGTGATTCTGATCGGCGGCATCGACCTGTCCGTGCCGTGGGTCCTGAACGGCGCGGCGATCCTGATGGTCGCGGTGGCCAACGGATCAGACAGCCGCCTCGCTCTCGGGATTGCGGTGGCGCTGGTGTTCGGGGTGGCCTGCGGCGTCGTCAACGGGCTGGGGATATCGCTGCTCGGCGTGCCCGCGGTGGTGATGACGCTCGGGATGAACGGCATCATCCAGGGCCTGTCGCTCGGCGTCACACACGGGCTGACCTGCGGCGGGTGCACCAAGCCGGCGCCGACGGCGCTGGTCAACGCCATGACCGGCAAGACCCTGGGCATCGACACCAGCTTGTTGATCTGGCTGGTGGTGATCGTGATCGTGTCGTTCACGCTGTCGTTCACCACGTTCGGTCGACGGGTCTACTCCGTGGGTAACTCCGAGCGCGTCTCTCACCTCGCGGGTGTCAATGTCAAGGCGGTTACGATCGCCCTGTACGCGCTGAGCGGCCTGTTCGCCGCGATCGCGGGAGTCGCGCTCGCCGGGTTCGGCGGCGGCGCGACGATCGGCATGGGCGACCCGTACCTGTTCCAGTCGATCGCCGCCGTGGTGATCGGCGGTACCTACATCCTCGGCGGGCGCGGCTCCTACCTGGGGACGGTGGCGGGCGCGATCGTGCTCACCACGCTGGTGAGCGTCCTGCTCGCCCAGAACGCCCCGGACTATGCCCGTGACATCGTGTACGGCGTGGTGATCCTGGTGATCCTGCTCGTGTACGGGCGTCAACGAGGCGAAACGTGAAGGCGATCGTCTGGCAGGGACCCGAGCGGATGGAGATCGGCGAGCGCCCCGAGCCGTCGGATCCCGGCCGACATGAGGTGGTTATGCGCCCGGGCGCGGTCGGCATATGCGGCTCGGAGGTCGAGGGCTACCTCGGTCACATGGGCAACCGCACCCCGCCGCTGGTCATGGGCCACGAGTTCGCCGGCGAGATCGTCGCCGCCGGCCCGGGCGCTGAGCGCTGGGTCGGCGCACGCGCGGCCGTCAACCCGATTTCGGGATGTGGACGCTGCCCTCTCTGCCGCTCGGGCCAGGAGAACATCTGCCCTGAGCGGACCTTGATCGGTGTTCACTTCGACGGGGCCTTCGCCGACCTGGTCCGTGCCCCGGCCGAGAATCTGCGGGTTCTGCCAGATGAGCTCGACATACGGGTCGGGGCTCTGACCGAACCTCTGGCCAACGGCGTCCACGCCGTGCGGCTCGGCCTCGCTGGGTTCGACGTGGGCTCTGCCGCGGTGATCGGCGCGGGCACAATCGGCCTGGTCACGCTTCAGGCCGCGCTGTTGAACGAGATCCCGTCGGTGGCGGTGATCGAGCCTCAGGACGCGCGGCGCGAGCGGGCCCGGTCGCTCGGCGGCCACATGGTTTTTGCGGATGGCGACTCGGCGGGGGAGGCGGCGGAAGAGCTCGGGTTCGACCTCGTGCTCGACGCCGTTGGCGCCCAGGCCACCCGCTCGATGGCCGTCGAGCTGGTCCGTCCCGGTGGGCGGATCGTATGCGTCGGGCTGGCCGCCGACGACACCACGCTGTCCTTCCACACCGTGGTGCGCGAGCAGATCACGCTCATCGGCTCTTACGCGTACACGATGGCCGACTTCGAGCGGGCCCTCGACTGGCTTGCGGACGGTCGCGCGTCGCTCGGCGAGCTCGCGCCGGTATTGCCGCTCGAGGAGGGCCCGGAGGCGTTCGCGCGCCTGGTGAAGGCACCGCCGGATCAGGTCAAGGTTTTTCTCGCCGGCGCCGGACGCGCGCATTGAGCTCCGATCTACCGCTCAGTGGCCGGGTCGCGGTCGTCGTCGGCGCGTCGAGCGGGATCGGAGAGGCGACGGCGCGGACGCTCGCCGGCGCCGGAGCGACCGTCTATGCGGCGGCCCGTCGGCGACCGTCGCTCGACGACGGCGGCATCGCAGGCCACTCGCTCGACATCGTCGACCGGGTCGCCGTCGATCGCTTCGCGCGGTCGATCACCGATGCGGGGCCGGTTCACATCGTTGTCGTTGCCGCCGGCACGAACATCCCCGAACGCTCCCTCGACGTCCTAACCCCCGAGGACTTCGACAGGCTGGTGGCGGTCAACCTCACCGGCGCGTTCAATGTCGTTCACGCGTTTCTTGACGCGATCCGGGCGACCCGGGGGGACGTGGTGCTGATCGGGTCGATCTCGGGGAGCTGGCCCGATGTGTCGGGCTCGGGCTATCAGGCGGCCAAGGCGGGGCTGCTCGCGTTCGCGCGTGGCGCGAGCTTCGAGGAGCACACCCGCGGCGTCCGCTTCACAACGGTGCTTCCCGGCGTCGTCGACACGCCGATCCTCGATAGCCGGCCCGAGCCGCCCTCAGCCGAGCTCCGCGCCCACATGCTCGCGCCCCAGGACGTGGCCGCGGCCTGCCTGTTCGCGGTGACGCTACCTCCGCGTGCCTCCGTCCCCGAGATCACCATCCTCCCGACCGCGCTTCAGGCGGTCGGGAAGACCAACGTTGCGAACCCGGAGTTGCCTGCGGGCTGAGTCCCTATCCGGGGCATGCGTCACACGTCACGGTCAGGCTGTCAAGCCTTGATTGTCGTGCTGTGCATGTCGCAGCCGGGCTGAGCGAGGGTCACGCCCTCGCTGTGTCCGCCGGAAGCGGCTCGATCCGCCCGACGATCGCCAGGTACGAGAACGCGCCGACGAGCCCGAGCGCACCGGAGAGCACGAGCGCGGGCACGAACGATCCGCCGTCGAGCGCGACGAGCGCTCCGGTGGTGGTCGCGCCGAGCACGCCCGCGAGGTTCGAGGCGAAGTTCTGGATGCCGCCGATCGAGGCGACGTGCCCCGGCGTGGGCGCGACGTCCGCCGGTAGCGACCACACCGACGCCGCCGCGAAGGTCAGCGCGGCGTAGCACACGCAGAGCAGCGCCAGCGCCTCCGCCGCGGTCGGCACGAGCACGGCGAGCGCGATCACTGAGGACAGCGCCATCCCGCCCACGAGGGGGATCTTCCGCGCCACCGTGAGGCTCTTGCCCTGGCGAACCATGCGGTCCGAGACCAGTCCGCCGATCCACCCGCCTGGGATCGCCACCAGCGCCGGGAGGACCCCGAACACGCCCAACTTGAGCAGGTCGAAGTGACGGGCGTCCACCAGGTAGGTGGGGAACCAGGTGATGAAGAAGTAGATGATGTAGTTCAGGCAGAAGAAGCCGAGCATCATCCCGAGCACGGTGCGGTACCGAAACAGGTCGCGGTAGCGCACTGCCTTCGGATCGCGCTTCTCCTCCTCAGCCTCCTTTTCGATCGTCCGCGCGCCGCCCTCCTCGATGTAATCGAGCTCGGACTCCGAGACCTGCGAATCCTCGCGCGGCCGGCGGTAGTAGATCAACCAGAACACGACCCACACCACGCCGAGTGCGCCGGTCACGATGAACGACCCGCGCCATCCCAGCCAGGCAATAAGCGCAGCCACGATCGGGAGCGCCACCGCGGTCCCAAAACGGGCGCCGCTGTCGTAGATCGAGGTGGCGAACGCGCGCTCGCGCGTGGGGAACCACAGCGATACCGCCTTGGCGCTCGACGGGTATCCGCCCGCCTCGCCCGCGCCGAGCCCGAGCCGCGCCAGGATCAGCTGCGCGAGGTTCTGTGTGGCGGCAGTCAGCGCGGTGAACAGCGCCCACCACCCCACGGTGATCGCATTGACGATCTTCTCCCCGAAGCGATCCACGGCCCGGCCGGCGGGCAGCTGGAACACCGCGTAGGAGGCGAAGAACGCCGCGAGCACGACGCCCTCTGCGCTCGGCCCGAGGTGGAGCGCGGTCTTCATCTTCGGCAGTGCCACGCTGAGGTTCGAGCGATCGACGTAGTTGATCGTCAGCCCGAAGAAGCACATCGCGACCATGAACCAGCGCCGGCGAGTTCGCGGACGGCCTGCTGTTCCTGCTCCGCGCTTACCTGCGGTCGCGTCTCGAGATCGCACCGCCGCGCCGCCAGTGCGACTCCTCTCCATTCCCGTAGCCAAGACGTCCTCCCTTCTCGAGCTTCGCCTGACTACGTTTAGTCTCACCTGAACGCGAGCGAATAAACCGCGGGCTACGCTCGGGGTATGGACGCTGACAGGTCACGCCGGGCGGACCGTTGGGCGCTGCGGTCGGGGGCAGGCCGCGCGCCGGCGCGCTCGCATTTCCGCGCCATGGGCATCGATCCCGAGCGGCTCGACGGGCCGATCGTGGGAATCGCGTCGACCTGGACCGGGACGATGCCGTGCAACCTGAACCTCCGGCGGCTGGCCGACCGCGCGGCGGCCGCGGTGGAGGCGGCCGGCGGCGTCGCGCTGATCTTCAACACGATCGCGGTGTCGGACAATCAGTCGCAGGCCACGCCCGGGATGCGGGCCTCGCTGGTCTCACGCGAGGTGATCGCGGACTCGATCGAGCTGATGGTCGACGCCCACGACTTCGATGCGGTGCTCTGCCTAGTCGGCTGCGACAAGACCGTCCCGGCCGCGCTGATGGCGCTTGCGCGTATCGACCGCCCAGGGCTCGTGCTCTCGGGCGGCCCGATGCTCGCCGGACGCGCAAACGGCCGCGCGCTCACGGTCCAGGACCTGTGGGAGGCGGTCGGCGCGCACGAGCGAGGGCGACTGTCGCGCGACGATCTCGACGCGGTGGAGCGGGCGGCCTGCCCGGGTCCTGGTTACTGCTCGGGAAACTTCACGGCGAACACGATGGCGATCGCGACCGACTTCCTCGGGCTCAGTGTGATCGGCGACGGAGTGATCCCGGCCGCCTACCTCGAGGAGAAGGATGCCGCGGCGGCCCGCGCGGGCTCGCTTGCGGTCTCCTTGGCCGAGCGCGGAACGACCGCTCGGAGCTTTCTGAACCGGCGTGCCATCGAGAACGCGATGGCGGGCGTGGTCGCCAGCGGTGGCTCCACCAACGGATTCCTCCATCTCCTGGCCATCGCCCGCGAGGCCGGCGTCGACGTGTCGCTCGACGATCTCGCCGCGATCAGCGCCCGGACGCCGGTGATCGCGAATCTCGCGCCGGGCGGCGAGTGGATGGCTTCGGACTTACATCGCGTGGGAGGCACCGCCACGCTGATCGGCGAGCTCGTCGCCGGCGGATATGTCGACGGCGACGCTCCCACGGTGGACGGCCGCACGCTGACAGAGGCCTCGGCCGACGCACCGGCGCCGGACGGCGAGGTGATCGGCTCGTTCAAGCCCCGTGGGTCGCTGTATGCACTGCGCGGCAACCTCGCGCCGGACGGAGCGGTGCTCAAGCTCGCCGGGACCGAGCGGCGCCGCCAGTCCGGGCCGGCACGGGTGTTCGACAACGAGAGCTCGTGCATCGAGGCGGTGCGGAACGGCCGGATCGAGGGCGGCGAGATCCTCGTCGTCCGCTACGAGGGACCCGCCGGCGGCCCCGGCATGCGCGAGATGCTCGGCCTGACCGCGTCGGTGGTGGGCGCCGGTCTCGGCGAGTCGGTGGCGCTCGTCACCGATGGGCGGTTCTCCGGCGCGACCCGCGGGCTGATGGTGGGCCACGTGGCGCCCGAGGCGGCGCGCGGCGGGCCGCTCGCCGCCGTGCAGGACGGCGACGAGGTCACGATCGATCTCGATGCCGGGAGCCTCGACGTCGAAGTGTCCGACGAGGAGGTCGAGCGTCGCCTGGCCGCCCTCGAACCTTGGGCGCCGCGGTTCACCCGAGGCGTGTACGCCCGGTATGCCGCCGGGGTGGGATCGGCGTCCGAAGGGGCCGTGCTGGCTGCGCCCGAGGTCGCGGCCGCCGCCGAACGCGGCTGAGCGCCTCATGCCCGAACTTCCCGAGGTCGAACGCGCCCGGCAGACGCTCGAGTCCGCGCTCGGTCGGCGGATCGTGGAGGTCGACGATTCCGATACGTACGTGACGCGGCCACACACCCCCGGTGAGATCGCCTCGGCGCTGATCGGCCACACGCTCGTCAGCGCCCACCGACGCGGGAAGTTCATGTGGCTAGAGACCGAGGACGGGCCGGCGCTCGGACTGCACCTCGGCATGTCCGGCCGGATCGTCGTCGACCCCGAAGACCACACGCGGTGGGACCGGTTCGCGCTCGGGTTCGAGGACGGCGGCCGGCTCGTGCTCAGGGACAAGCGCCGGCTCGGGCGCGCCGTGCTCAATCCCGACTTCTCACACGTCGGGCCCGACGCCGCCACCGTCGGCCGCGAGGACTTTCGCCGCCTGATCGGCGCCGGCCACACGGCAATCAAGGCACGACTGCTCAACCAGGGCGCGATCTCGGGCATCGGCAATCTGCTCGCCGACCAGATCCTGTGGCAGGCGCGGATCTCGCCGCTCCGAAGCACGTCCGACTTCTCGACCGAGGACCTCGACCGGCTGCGCCGAGAACTCCGCTCGGCGGTCCGATCGGCCATCCGCAAGGGCGGCGCGCACACGGGGAAGTTCATCGAGGCCCGCCGGCGCGACGGCTTCTGCCCGCGCGACGGGCACCCGCTCGAGCGTGGCAAGGTCGGGGGTCGGACGACCTACTGGTGCCCCGCGTGCCAGCGATGAACCCCGATCGGTGCGTACCCTGATCGCGTGACCGACATCATCCTCGACTGCGACCCGGGCCACGACGACGCGATCGCGCTGCTGCTCGCGCTCGCCAGCCCTGAGCTGAACCTGCTCGGCGTGACCACGGTGTCCGGCAATCAGACGCTCGAGAAGACGACGGCCAACGCCATCCGGGTCCTCGACCACGTCGGTCGCGACGAGGTTCCGATCGCGGCCGGCGCCGACCGACCGCTGGTCCGCGACCGCCAGGTCGCGGCCGAGGTTCACGGCGAGAGCGGGCTCGACGGCCCCGATCTGCCGCCCCCGTCGCGGCCCGCGGAAGACGGGCACGCGATCGACTGGATCGCGATGACGCTTGTCAGCAGCCCGGGTCCGGTCACCCTCGTGCCGACCGGACCGCTGACGAACATCGCGCAATTCCTGGCGCGCTATCCCGAGCTGGCGAGCCGGGTCGAGCGGATCGTGCTGATGGGGGGCGCGGTCGGCGAGGGCAACGTCACCCCGGCCGCCGAGTTCAACATCTGGGCCGACCCCGAGGCCGCGCATCGCGTGTTCACGAGCGGCATCGACCTGACGATGGTCGGGCTCGACGTGACCCACAAGGCGCTGCTGCGGCCGGCCGACGTCGATCGCCTGAGAGCCGCCGGAAAGGCCGGGAAGCTCGTCGCCGACCTGTTCGAGTTCTACGTGCGCTTTCACCGCAGCCGCTACGGCTGGGACGGGGCTCCGGTGCACGACGCGGTCGCCGTGGCGCACGTCATCGACGGCACCCTCCTGAGCACCGAGCACGTCGGGGTGACCGTCGACACCGGGCCGGAGCTCTCGCGCGGACGCACCCACACCGACCTGTCGAGGCTCAGCGACTGGAAACCCAACTGCCACGCCGCGGTGGGGATCGATGCCGACCGCTTCCGCGAGCTGCTGATCAACCGGATCAGCTCGTTGGGGTGACACGATCGCGCAGCGCATGCAGCGAACAGCGGTCGTAACCGGCGGCGCCGGCGGAATCGGAGGAGCGATCGTCCGGTCGCTGACCGCGGCCGGGCACGAGGTGGCGATCGTCGACCGCGAGGGGGAGTTCGCGGTTGACCTCGGCGACGAGCCGGCGGTCCGCCGGATCACGGAGCGACTCGGACCGCGAGACGTGCTCGTACACGCCGCCGCCGCGTTCGACCGAGCGTCGCTGGCCGATCTCGACCTCGCGACCTGGCGGCACGTTCAGGCGGTCAACGTCGAGTCGGCGCTGTGGCTGTGCCAGGCGCTCACGCCGGCGATGGCCGAGCGCGGCTTCGGCCGCGTCGTGTTCATCGCCTCGAACACGGTGTGGCGGCCACCGGGCGCGGACTTCCTGCCGTACGTGGTGAGCAAGGCGGCGTTGATCGGGATCGCCCACTCGCTCGCCAAGCCGCTTGGCCAGCAGGGGATCACGGTCAACTGCGTCGCGCCCGGGCTGACCCGCACGCCGTTCACCGAGGCGAACCTGCCCGAGCAGGCGTTCGAGGAAGCTCGCGCGCGCCAGGCGGTCCCGAGTACGACGATGCCCGAGGACATCGCCGGGCTGGTCGCGTTCCTGGCGTCCGACGCCGCCGGCGCGATCACAGGGCAGACGCTCGTTGCGGACGGCGGCTCGACCCTCCGCTGACCCAGGCGCACGGACGCCCGCGGCGAGCCATCTGAGGACCCCTCCGAGCGCGCACGAGGCGACGCCGCCCCAGACCGCGGAGTTCGGCAATCAGGCGCTGAGTTCGACCAGCTCGAGCGGGAGCGTGGACAGGATCTCGGGTCCGCCGGCGCGGACGACGACGTCGTCCTCGAGCCGGACCCCGCCGACCCCCGCCCTGTAGATGCCAGGCTCGATCGTGAGGACCGCGCCCTCGACGAGCGGCTCGTCCCAACGCGGGACGAGGAACGGCGGTTCGTGGATCGAGAGGCCGATCGCGTGTCCCGCTCCGTGCAGGCACGCGCCGAGCTCGCTCGCGGCCTCGACGATCCGCCGCTGCGCCGTGTCGACGTCGCGCCCCGGGGCTCCGGGTTGCGCCGCGGCGATCGCGGCACGCTGGGCCTCGAGCACGACCCGCCAGGCGGAGGACGCCCACTCCGATGCGGCGCCGACGGTCGCGGAGCGCGTCAGGTCGCCCCAATACCCGTCGAGGCACGCCGATAGGTCCGCGCACACGACGTCGCCGGCCCGCAGCTCTCGCGGTCCCGGGTCGGCGTGCGGGTTGGCGGCGTTCTCGCCGAACAGGATCAGCGGGTGCGCGGCGGTCGCGCCCTGCTCGCGGAGCCAGCCCTCGACGCGCGCGTTCAGGGCATGTTCGACGACTCCGGGAGTGAGCCACTCGAACGCGCGCCGAAGCCCCTCCTCCACGAGCTCTACCGCGCCTCGGATCCGCTCGATCTCCCCCGCGTCCTTCGCGATCCGGAGTCCCATCACCACCGACCCCGCGGGCACGAGCTCGAAGTCCCGCTCCGCGAGCGCGCGAGCGCGCGCGTAGATCAGGTGATCCTCCTCGACCCCGACCGTGCGGGCGCCGGCCAGCGCATCGGCCAGCTCGGGCAACCCGTCGGACTCGGCGCCGTAGGAGATCGGGGTCAGCCGGGACGGCGCCTCTTCGATCTGGCCACGATCGAGCGCCGGCACGATCACTGCGGACCGCTCGGGCGAAACGACGACGCCGAAGAACCGCTCCATCTGAATCGGGCGGAAGCCGGTCAGATACGCGATCGACTCGTCGCTGGTGATCAGTGCCGCGTCGAGGCCGAACGCAGCCGCCTGCTCGCCGAGGCGATCGAGCCGCAGCTCGAGGCTGTTCGCTGTCGTGACCATTCCCCAACCACTAAATCACCTTGGCTGCCGGACGGCATCCCGGATCGCCTCCGCGGTGACGGTCGCCGCGACGCTCCCGAGCACCGTGAGGGCCCACGTCGCCGCGAGACCGGGCGCGGGCACCGCTCCCGAGCCGGACGCGAGGCAGAAGACCACATCCCCGTCGACCGGGGTGAACGCCGGGTCGACCGCCCGCGCGATGCCGGCGCTGGCCATGCGCGCGACGATCGCGCAACTGCGCTTGTCGAGCGAGGCGTCCGTGAACACGCAGACGAGCGTCGTGTTGCCGGCGGCGGGGTCGGACCCGGATGCGAGACCCGGTGGCTCCGCCGTCGCCGGGAGCAGGTCCGCAGTCCGGGTGAGCCCACCGCGCTCGTCGCGCGGGGCGCCGAGCAACTCGCCTCGGGTATCGATCACGTCGCCGAACGCGTTCGCCACGGCGATCGCGGCGAGCGTCGCGCCGTCGCCGAGCACGGTCGCGGCGTAGCCGACGCCGCCTCGAGTCGACCGCTCACGTCCGAGCAGCTTTCCGACGGCGGTTCCAGTGCCCGCCCCCACGGGACCTCGTTCCGGGACCGCGGCGCGGGCGTTCTCGCAAGCCGCGTACCCCTCCTCAGGCCCCGGGCGACGGCCGGAGGCGCCCTCGATCAGGTCGTAGACGACCGCGGTCGGCACCAGCGGGACCACGCCCCCCGCGGTTGGCCGGCCGAGCCCTCGTTCCTCGAGCCACCGCACGACGCCGGCCGCCGCGGCGAGGCCGAACGCGCTGCCCCCGGTGAGCAACACCGCCGTCGCTCCCTCCGCATTGGCCAGCGGCGACAGCGTCTCGAGTTCGCGCGTGCCCGTTCCGCCGCCGCGGACGTCGACTCCACCCCGCGCGCCCGGCGGCGGGATCACCACGGTGCACCCGGTCCGAGCCTCCGGATCGGTCCAGTGTCCGATCAGGTACTCCGAGGGCAACGGCAGTCGGTCGGGCATGTGTCACATCATGCACCCGCGAAGCGCTTAAGAAGTGACGGCCGCCAGCGATGAGTTCAAGCCGTAGCGGCGGTCTTTATGTCAGTGACGCAGCATCTGAGACAGGAGACGGTCATGTCCACAACAGCTGAGACGGTGGTGCGCGAGTTGGATCGGCGTTTCAATGACGGATTCGATGTGAGGTTGCTCTGGAATTCGCGGACGGACCGCGTCTTCGTCGCGATCGAGGATGAGCGGGACGGCAACTCCTTCGAGTTCCGAGTTGACGCAACCAACGCGCTTGAAGCCTTTCATCACCCATTTGCATACGCCAGCAACCACTACGACTTGCGGTCGCAGCCGTTCGAGCGCTGCTCAGCGATCGGCGGCGGGGAGGAATAGCGATGATCAGCAACGGAATCACATATCAAGCGGGGCTCGCGCGGATGGCCGATCTGCGCCACGAGGCCGATGAGCGCCGGCGCGCGGCCGTCCTTCGCCGCGCCGCAGACTGGGCGCGGTCGATCGGCCGACGTGGTCACCGCGGGCAGCTCAGGGACGCGCTCGCGGTGCTGAGCTCGCGTCGCCCCGCGCGTGCTTAGGCGCGGTCCCTAGGGAGTCCGCACCGGGGTCCGGTGCGGCTCCCGCGACCGCCTGCGACTCCGGGTCGGGAGGAGATCGACCAACCGTTCGTGGCCCCGCAGCCGGGCACGTGCCGGCCCAGAGCGCTCGAGCGGAATCCCACCGCCGGGAGTGTTCGACGGCGTCGGGCGCGGCGGTCCACTGCCCCCACCGTCGTCGGAGTCAGAGTCCGACTGGCCGGGTGGCCGAGCAGGACGTCCGAGCACCATCGGCAGGAATATCACCGCCAGGACAAGCACGAGGTACGCCAGCCCGAGAACGTCGACTCCGCCGCTCTGTGGGTGGCTCGGCATAGTGAGAGCCTAACGCGCGGGGAGTACCTGTTCCAGCGCAGCGAGCGCATTGCCGTCCAGGCCGCGATTCGCGTCCCGGCGCATGATCTCCAGCACCTCGTCGGCGCCGAGTGCCGGCCGGTACGGCCTCTCAGCGCTGAGCGCTTCGGCCACGTCGGCGACCGCGAGGATCCGCGAGGGCTGATCGAGCTGTGCGGCGGTTAGCCCGCGGTGGTACCCGCGCCCGTCCAGCCGTTCATGATGAGCGCCGGCAATCCGGGCGACGGTCCCGAACACGCTCACGCGGGCGAGTATCTCCATCGACCATTGGGGATGGCGACGGACCGTGTCCCACTCCGTCGGGCCCAGCGGACCGGGCTTGTCGAGGATCCGGTTCGACACCCCGAGCTTCCCGATGTCGTGCAACAGCGCCGCGCGACGCAACGTCGCGCGGGCGCGACCGTCGAGTTCCAGCAGGGCGGCCAACTCGTCCGCGATCGCGGCCACCCCTTCGGAATGCCGCCCGGTGTAGGGCGACTTCGCATCGACAATCGAGGCGAAGGCGTGGGCGACCAGATCGAGCCGGGCGTCGTCGGCGACCATCACGTGCTCGGTCGGCTCGACCTCGGTAACGGTGGGGGTCTCGAGCGAGCGCCAGAATCGCGCGTGTCCTTCCAGCCCGACGAGCGCGTCGACCAGGGTCGGATCGAACCACGTTCGACGCCGCTTCCTCGCGATCTCGCATGCCGCGCTCGGCCCGCCGTGCTGCCAGAACACCTCCGCGGTCTGCGCGAGGCAAAGCACCCGCCCCGCCAGCGAGATCTGATCGCCCGAGATCCCGACTGGATAGCCGCCGCCGTCCCAGTGCTCGTCCACGTCCATGATCGCGCGCGCCGCGACCTCGTCCAGGCCAATCGCGCGCGCGACCGCGGCGCCCCGCTCGCAGCGCAGCTCGATCAACGAACGCGCGCCGGCGCGCCCTGACCTAAGAACCGCAGCCGTGTGCTTGCCCCTGGCCAGCACCGACCCGCCCGCGCCTGCCGTTCGGAGCACGTGTAGCAAAGCCTGCGGGGTGCTGGCCGTGTCCGTCAGGCGCCGCGAGCTCTTGACCACTGCGTCGTCAACGCCGAACAGCGCCGCCACCTTCGCGGCGTTCGAAGAACAGCCAGCGTCCTTGAGCAGCAGCGCGTAGAACAGTGATGAACGGGCATCGTCGTCGAGATCGAGCTCGGCCGCGATCCGCATCCCGATCAGGCAGCTGCGCTCCGCGTGCCCGGGCACCTGCCCTTCGGTGATGTCCAAGGCGTGCGAGAGCCCCGATAGCACCTCGGACAGCTGCAGGTCCACGACGCCGTCGATCGACCGGTTGCTAGGCGCGCCCTCCACCCGTTCAAGGATGTCGCATCCGCGGCCCGCTCCGGTCGCGGACGAGAAAATGCACCGCGCCGGCGACGACGCCGATCCAAGACCGCATGACTATTTACACAATCGGACACTCGACCCGTTCGGCCGAGGAATTCCTGGGGCTGCTGGCCGGCGCCGGCGTCAAGCTCGTCGCGGACGTGCGCGCGTTTCCGAGCTCGCGCCGGCATCCGCAGTTCAACCGAGGCGCGCTCGCGGCGTGGCTCGGGACGGCGGGAATCGGATACCGGCACATGCCCGGGCTGGGCGGCAGACGGACGCCGGTCCCAGGGTCTCCGAACGGCGGCTGGACGGAGAGGGCGTTCCAGGGTTACGCCGATCACATGCGCTCCGCCGAGTTCCGGCGCGCGCTGTCGGAGCTCGAGAAGGCGGCGCGCGAGACGCCCACGGCGATCATGTGCGCCGAGGCCGTGTGGTGGCGCTGCCACCGCCGGCTGATCGCCGACGCGCTCGTCGCCCGCGGCTGGCGGGTCGCGCACCTCGGCATCGGCGACGCCCCCGTCGTACACGAGCTGACTCCGTTCGCGGTCGTCGAGCCCGGCGGAGTGGTCACGTATCCGCCGGCTCAGACGACGCTGCTCACTTAGTGAGGGGGCCTAACGCTCGTGACCGGCGAGGTCGAAGTCCGCGAGGCCTGCCGGGTCGGTGATGCCGAGCTTGTGCCGCGCCCGCTCGGCAAATCCCCCGGTGTAGACGCGCACGACACGCGCCGCGTCCGGGTGCGGACGGATCTCGAGCGTCACTCCTGGCTCGGCATGTCCGAGCAGCTGACCATCACGCTCGATCGAAACCGGCGCGCTTGTCGGCAGGACCTCGATGCCGAGGCGCTCGGTTTCGGACAGAACCACGGCTCGGTTGAACAATCCATGCGGCGCGTCGGGCATCACGATCATTCCCTGCGCCCGCGGAGAGACGAGCGGCCCGCCGGCCGCAAAGGCGTAGGCGGTCGAGCCCTGAGGCGTCGCCGAAATCACGCCGTCACTCGCGTACCGCACAAGCAGTTCGCCATCGATGCGCAGGGCGAGCGCCGCTTGACCACGGCCGGGAACGCGGGTGAGGACGACATCGTTGTAGGCGATCTGCCCGGGCACATCCTCAAGCGGGGCGAGCGCAAGCCCGGTGCGCGTCTCCACCGTGTAGTCGCCCGTTGCGAGCGTCGACAGGGCACCCTCGAGGTGCGCCGAGTCGACCTCGGTCAGGTACCCGAGCCGCCCGAGGTTGACGCCCAGAACGGGGACGCCGTCGGGGGCCGCGAGTCGCATGGCGCCGAGCATCGTGCCGTCCCCGCCGAGGGCCAGGACTACATCGCAGCCCGCGGCGAGCGACGCCTCCGGACGGCGCGCCACTTCATCTCCCAATCGCGGATCTCCGAGCGCTCCGACGAGCTCGACATTGCTCGCCGCCGCCCACGTCCGGATCCGGTCGAGCGCGTCGCGGAGGTCGCGCTCGGGCCTGAGCACGAGCCCAACCTGTCGCACTCTGTTACCTGATTCGGCCACCGCAGACCCTCACACGAACGGTTCGCCGGGCAACTCGGGGGCGGTCCGGCCGGCGATCCACGACAACGCGCTCGCTCCCACGTCGGCGAGGAGCCCGTCATGCCGCCGGCCCTCGCAGCCCACGTACGTCGCCAGCAACGGCGCGTACTCGCGCGTGTGATCGGTGTGCGGCGCGGTTGGATCGACGCCGTGGTCGGCGGTCACGATCATTAGGTCGTCGTCCCGGAGCAGCGTTAACCACTCCGCGACGGCGGTGTCGATCTGGATCAGAGCCTGATGAAAGCCCTCGACGTCGTGGCGGTGGCCGTAGACCTGATCGGTCTCGACCAGGTTCACGAAGATCAGCCCGGACTCCAGCTCTCCGAGCAACGACGTGGTCGCGGCGATCCCAGCGGCGTTCGTCGCGCCGGCGTGGTTGACGTCGATCCCGACTCCAGCGAACAGGTCGTCGATCTTCCCGACGCCGTGCACCTCCACCCCCGCGTCCTGCAGCTCCTGCAAATAGGAGCGGCTCGGCGGAAGCAACGAATAGTCATGCCGGCCCTCGCGCCGCCGGAACGCGCCCGGCGCGCCGTCGAACGGCCGCGCGATCACGCGTCCCACCGCATGCTCACGGGCCATCACCTCCCGTGCCGCGACGCAAGCCGCGTACAGATCCGGCTCCGAGAGCCGGTCTACGTGACAAGCGATCTGCAACACCGAGTCCGCCGACGTGTACAGGATCGCCTCTCCGGTCTGGAGGTGATGCGGACCGTAGTCCTTGATCACCTCGGTGCCGCTGTACGGGCGGTTGCAGCAGAACCGCAGCCCGGTGGCGTCCTCGAGCGCCCGCACGACCTCGGGCGGGAACCCAGATGGGTATGTCGGCAGCGGCTGCGACGGCACTACGCCCATCAGCTCCCAGTGCCCGGTCGTCGATTCCTTCCCCGGCCCGAGGGGCCGTAGGCGACCGTACACCCCGGGGTCAGACGCCTGCGGAACTCCCAGGATCGGGACGATCGACCCCAGCCCCAGCCGCGACAGCGTCGGCAGCCGCAGCCCGCCGACCTGCTCGGCCAGGTGCGCAAGCGTGTTCGAGCCGGCATCGCCATATGAATCCGCATCCGGCAGCTCGCCCACGCCACATGCATCCATCACCACGACCGCCGCGCGGCGCATTCAGACGACCCTCCTCGCCATGCGCACCTCCGCCATTGACTCCTCCCGAGCCAGTGTGAACACCGCCCCCAGCTTGTCCTCGACTGACTCCGCCAGCGACAGCACCGCGGCCAGCGTACTGCCCTCCGGCGCGCGGATCAGCACGAAGTCGGCGCTCTTGCCGACGGCTAGATCGCCCACCTCGTCCGACAGCCCGACGGCGGCGCGCCGGCTCCGCTCGCGAGCCACAGCAACTCGGTCGGCCCGAGCCGCACCCCCGAACCGCTCAGCATCTGGACCTGGTACGCCGTCAGCGTCGCGGCTTGACTCGAAGGACGACTCGGGAGACGTGTGGAGCTCCGGTAACAAACGAGCGCGGTCGTCGTCCCGTTGCGAGTGAGACCGCGGACGAACTGATCGGCGACCGAAGCCGCGTACCCCGAATCCTCCAGCCGAGCCTCCTCGGGCAGCGCGACCGACCGAAGCCACTCCACCAACTCGAGCCCGAGGGCCCCGATCACCGAATCGAAGACCCCAACCGCCACGATCCGGCCGTCCTCGAACGCCAATGCTCCGTCCGGGAACGTCTCGAGCGCGTCCTCCGAAACGAACGGATTGCGGGGAGTATGCGCCACCTGGGCCCGCACGATCGTGGGCATCATGAAGACCACGTTAGGCCAGCCTCCCCGCCGTCGGCCGCAGCGGTTATGGTTGCCCATTCGTATCTGTGGGAAAGGAGATGCAGTGACGGGGCGAATCAGGCCGGTTGGCCTTCTTTCGGTTGCCCTGGCGGCGCTGGCGATGGGAGTCGCCGCGTGCGGCAGCAGCAAGAGCAGCAGCAGTACAACCACGTCGAGCGCAGCCGCGCCGGCGAGCAGCAGCACCACGACCAGTGCGTCGTCGTCGAGCGGTTCGGGCTTCAAGGTCGGTTTGGTCACCGACATCGGCGGACTCAACGACCACGGCTTCAACCATCTGTCCTACACGGGCTTGCTCCAGGCCGAGTCTCAGCTCGGAGTCAAGGGCACGGTGCTGCAATCGCAGTCCGGCGCTGACTACACCCCGAACCTCACTCGGCTAGCGCAGGCCGGAAACAAACTCGTGATCGCGGTCGGCTTCCTGATGGCCGCCCCCCTCCAGCAGGTCGCGCTCAAGTACCCGAACGTGCACTTCGCGATCATCGACAGCCCCGGCGGCGCGGCTCCGGACACGGCCAAGAACATCGAAGGGATCGACTTCGCCGAGCAGCAGGCCGGGTACCCGGCCGGTTACCTCACGGGGCTTTACCTGAAGGAGCACAAGTACACGACCGCCTCCACGGTCGGCGGCCAGAGCATCCCACCCGTGACGCTGTACATCGCCGGCTTCCAGGCGGGGGTCAGGGCAGCGGACCCGTCTGCCAAGCTACTCAACGCGTACTCGCAGGACTTCGTCGCTGAGGACAAGTGCAAGGAGCTCGCGCTCAACCAGATCAACGCGGGCTCGAAGGTCGTGTTCCAGGTCGCCGGCGCATGCGGGCTCGGCGCGATCTCAGCTGGCGTGCAGAACAAGGTCCAGGTGATCGGCGTCGACGCCGATCAGAGCTACCTCTCGCCGACCTACGTCCTGACGTCCGCCGAGAAGAAGGTGGACACAGGCGTGTTCACCGCGATCAAGAACCTGCAGAACGGTCAGTTCTCGAGCAACCTGCAGGAGAACATCAACAACGGCGGTGTCGGGATCGGCAAGATCGGGCCGGCCGGCGCGCAGTTCGAGTCGCAGGTCAACGCCGTCATCGCTGGGATGAAATCCGGCAAGATCAATCCGCCGACCACTCTGCTCGTCAAGTAGTCAGAATCAAACCCGCCGTGTCGCGGTCAAACCCTCCGGCCCTCGAGCTGAGGGGAATCACGAAGAAGTTCGGCTCGGTCGTCGCCAACGACCGAGTCGACTTCGACGTGGTGCCAGGAGAGGTCCACGCGCTGCTCGGCGAGAACGGCGCCGGCAAGTCGACGCTGATGTCGGTCCTGTACGGCCTGTACAAGCCTGACGCCGGCGAGATTCTCGTCGACGGCGAGCTCGTTGAGATCTCCTCGCCGGCGGCCGCGATCGGCATGGGGATCGGGATGGTCCATCAGCACTTCATGCTCGTATCGGTCATGACGGTGGCCGAGAACATCGTGCTCGGGCAGGAGCCGACCCAGACCGGCGGCCGACTGGACCTCAAGGGGGCGAGAGCGAGAGTCAGTGAGCTATCCGACCGCTACGGATTGGCAGTCGATCCCAACGCCACGATCGAGGACGTCACCGTCGGTACCCAGCAGCGGGTCGAGATTCTCAAGGCGCTGTACCGGGACGCGCGGATCCTCGTGCTCGACGAGCCGACGGCCGTCCTGACCGCGCAAGAGGTCCGGGAGCTCATGGGCGTGCTCAACCGCCTCAAACAGGATGGTGCCGCGATCGTGTTCATCAGCCATAAGCTCGGCGAGGTGCTCGAGGTAGCCGATCGGATCACGGTGCTGAGGCGTGGCAAGAAGGTCGACACCGTCGCGCGCGCGGGCGCGACCGAGCGGAGCCTCGCGCGCCTGGTAGTCGGCCGCGATGTGTTGCTCTCCGTCGAAAAACCCCCATGCAAGCCCGAGGGGCCGCTACTCGACGTGCGCGACCTGTACGTGCGCGACGACCGGGAGCTCGAGAAGGTCTCCGGGCTATCGCTCTCGGTGCGCGCGGGTGAGATCGTTGCGCTCGCGGGAGTTGACGGGAACGGACAGCAGGAGCTGGTCGACGCGATCTGCGGCATGCGGGCGCCCGAGTCGGGCGAGGTGGCGATCGACGGTCAGGAGATTGCCGGCAAGGGCGTACAAGCCGCGACGGATGCCGGCGTGGCCCACATCGCCGAGGACCGCCAGGTTCGCGGGCTCGTGCTCCCGTTCACGCTCGCCGAGAACCTCGCACTCCGCGAGTATCGGTCGCCTGAACTCAGCGGGCGCGGTTGGCTGCGCCTCAAGCACATGAAGGAACGCGCCGAGAAGCTGCTGACCGAGTTCGACGTCCGCGGCGGAGGACCCGAGACCTACGCCGCGGCACTGTCGGGCGGCAACCAGCAGAAGGTCGCGGTTGCACGGGAGATCGCCTCGAACCCCAAGGTGCTGGTCGCCCACCAGCCGACCCGTGGCCTCGACGTCGGCGCGATCGAGTTCGTGCACCGCCGGCTGATTGCCGAGCGCGACAAGAGTCGCGCCGTGCTACTCGTGTCGCTCGAATACGAGGAGGTGAAGGCCCTGGCCGACCGGATCCTCGTGATCTACGAGGGTAAGATCGTCGGCGAGTTCCCACCTGACGCGAGCGAGGAGGAGCTTGGCATAGCGATGACCGGTGGGAAGACGGAGCGGGCCGAGGTGGCGTCGTGAGCCTGCTCGAAGACGAACTCCAAGCCGAAGCCGAAGAGAGCGCGGGCGCTGCGGCCCGGTCACCAGCGGCACTGACCGCGTTCCGGCGGGGTACGAGCGGCATCCTCGTGCCGATCGTCACCACGGTGATCGCGTTCATCGCCGGCGGGGTGGTCGTGCTCGCGACGGGCCACAATCCGCTGTCGACCTACCAGTCGATCTTCAACGGGACCGGCCTCAACTGGGTGTTCCCATGGGTCACCGGCGGCGAGCGAGCGACCGCGGCGGGCAACCTCCAGCAGACGCTTCTGCAGTCGACGTCGTTGATGCTCGTCGGCCTTGCGGTCGCGTTCGCGTTCCGCGCCGGCCTGTTCAACATCGGCGGCCAGGGCCAGTGGACCGTCGGGGCGATCGTTGCGGTCTGGATCGGCTCCTCCTTCGCCGGAATGCCGCCGGTGCTCCACGTTCTGTTCGCGATCGTCGCGGCAGCCGCCGCCGGAGCGGCATGGGCCGGAATCGCCGGTGTCCTGAAGGCGGCCACAGGCGCCAACGAGGTGATATCGACGATCATGCTCAACTGGACCGCGATCTGGCTCGGCGTCTACTGCTTCCAGCTCGGGGGCCCGCTCCAGAACCCCCACATGGCGGACACGCCGGTGTCGAGCAATGTCGTCGCTGGGGCGAAGCTGCCGGTCTTCTGGGGCAGCTCCACGCTCCAGGGGCTCGATATCGGGATCTTCATCGCGCTCGCGCTCGCGGTCGTGTACTCCCTGTTGATCAACCGCACGCGGCTCGGCTACGAGGCGCGCACTGTCGGCTTCAACCCGGACGCGGCACGCTATGCAGGCATGAACGTCGGCCGCACTTGGATCCGCGTAATGCTGATCTGCGGCGCGTTCGCGGGGGTAGCAGCCGCGCTCGACATCCTCGGCTGGAAGTTCAACCTGTTCACAAACGACATCCAGGTCTCGCAAGTCGGCTTCTACGGGATCGCTGTGGCGCTGCTCGGTCGGAACACGGCCGGCGGCACCGTCGCCGCGGCGGTGCTGTTCGGTGCGCTCCTGACCGGCACCTCGGACCGCAACATCCACCTGAGCATCGACCCGACGCTCGTCCAGTACCTGACGTTCATGCTCGAGGGGATCATCATCCTGCTCGTCTCGACCGACGTGATCACGCTCCGGCTGCTCAAGGGCGGTCGACAACTCCGCGTGGCGCTCAAGCGCAGGCCTTCTGAGAAGGCCGACGTCAGCCAGGGCGGGGCCTCGTGAGCGTCGGCGCGATCGCCGTCGCACCTTCGCGCACCGTGTCGCCGAAGCAGATCGGCATCGCGGGCATCGTCATCGCCGCCCTCGCGTGGGTGCTCACGATCCCCCCGATCGAGGTTCGCGGGATGGTGCCGTCGATCGTGCTCGCAGCAATCGCCGTCGGCGCCGGCGCGTGGTCGATCGCCGGCGGCGAGCGCAAGATCGGATCCGAGGCGATCGTGGTAGCCCTATTCGCGGTTGCCGGCGCCGCAGCCTCGGCGAACTCGGCCACCTCGACGCTCGAATCCGTGTTCACCTGGTCGGCGCTCGTGGCGGCGACGCTCCGTTACGCGACGCCGCTGCTGTTCGGGGCGCTCGGTGGCTTGATCTCCGAGCGCAGTGGCGTGATCAACGTCGGCCTCGAAGGCATGATGCTGATGGGCTGCTTCTGGGGCATCTATGGCGCCGACCTGCTGGGCTCGTGGGTGTGGGGCATCGTCGTCGCGGTGGTCGCCGGGGGCCTGCTGGCGCTGATTCACGCGTTCTTCTCGGTTCACCTGCGCGCTAACCAGATCGTCAGCGGGTTCGGGATCAACTTCCTGGCGCTCGGGATCACCGGCTACTTCCTCGAGTACCACTACGGACCCAACGGAACGCCGCTGAACATCTCGATGGTCCCGAACGTCAGGATTCCGCTGATCCAGCATCTCGGGTTCTTCGGCGCTGCGTTCGGCGACGCGAACCTGATGACCTGGATCGGGATCGCGCTCGTCCCCGCGCTCACCTTCTTCCTGTTCCGCACGCGCGGGGGCCTGCGGCTGCGGTCAGTAGGCGAGAAGCCGCGCGCCGCCGACACCGTGGGCGTGTCCGTCGTGCGGATCCGGTACGCCGCCGTGGTCGCCTCCGGCATGTTCGCGGCGCTCGGCGGGGCCTACCTGTCGGTCGGCTTCGTCGGGTCGTTCAGCAACAACATGACCAACGGCCGCGGCTTCATCGCGCTGGCGGCGATGATCTTCGGAAAGTGGAAGCCGTGGGGAGCGCTGTGGGCGTGCCTGCTGTTCGGATTCGGAAACGCCATGTCCGACCGGGTTTCGAGCGTCAACCCGACGCTCGGGACGCTATTCGAGGCGCTGCCGTACGTCCTCACCCTGGTCGCCGTCGCGGGCCTCGTGGGCCGCTCGCGGCCGCCCGCCGCGGACGGCATTCCGTACGTGAGGGAGTAGCGGGTACCGATGGCGGTCGCCAGGCTAGCCCTGACCAGCTTCGCTGACGGGGAGGTCCGTCTCAGCGACGAGGTCGAGCTGTATCAGCGGACCTACACGACACTGCTTCGCTCGAGCGGCGAGACGGCGCTCCGTGTGCTCGAGCCCTCGCACATGGCGATGGGCTCGAGCCTGCATCCGCTCGCCGCGAGCGAGGAACTCGACCTCGGCGCGTTCCTGTACGCGGTCCAGCGGCTGCCGGACGGGATCGCCGGCGCCGAGCTCGTGATCATGGGTCAGGACGTCGAGGCACTGACCGCGTTCGGCATCCCGGTCGAGTCCTGGCAGGAGGCCGAGGCCCCCGCCCGCCGGCGCCGGTGGTACGACAGCGGCACCGGCACGCTCGCGGTGCTGCTCGCGAGCTCCTCGGACGTCGACGACCTGGTCCCGACGCTCGTCGCGCTCCAGATCGAGTGGAACAAGATCCGCATCCGCATGCGCGCGGCGGGCTGGCCGGATACGCCGCGCTCACCCGACGTCCCGCCCGAAGAGTGCGCGCGCGAGCTCGGGGGCAGCGCAGACGACTGGGGCCGCCTTCGCACGGCGTGGGGCCCGGCGTTCGGCGAGCGGATGCGGCTGATCGGGCAGAAGCGGGCGGCCCTGCGAGTCCGCATGCTCGGAGGCACCCACACCGGCTATGCCCGCTTGACACGGCGCTGGTGGACGCCGGTGAGCGCCAAGCTCGCGGGCGCCGGGCTCACCGAGCGCCCGCTGTACTTCGTCAGCTCGAACTCCCACAGCCTCGTGAACATCGTCACCGGCATCGCCCGCGAGGTCGAGCCCGAGCTGATCGAGTTCGTCGAGCAACTCGACGACGACGACATCCTGCGCCAGGAGCTGACCGCCTTCCGCGAGGGCGAGAGCCAGGGCTCGTGGGAGAACTTCCTGTACTTCGTCGCGCGCCTGTACTTCTCAGAGCGCGGGCCCGACGCCGCGGCCGAGCGCCGCGACGGCGAGCAGCGTCGGGGCGTCACGCATCTCCGAAGCAAGACCGCGCTGCGGGTGCCCGCCCAGGTCATCTCGCTCGGTGCGCTCGATCCCGGTGCGCTCGATCCACGGATCGGAGCGGTGGACGCCGAGGTCCTAGCCGCGAGCGACGCGGTGATCGTCAACATCGACTACCCGCTGGGCGTCGCGGCGTACAACATCCTTTGGGAGGTCGCGGTCGACCGCGCCGGGTTGCGAGGCGTCTACATCCTCGGCAAGGCCGCGACGCTGAACGCAGACGTCGGCGACGTGATGATCTCGAACGTCGTCCACGACGAGCATTCCGGCTCGACGTACTGGCTCGATAACGCGTTCAGCGTGGACGACCTCGCGCCCGACCTGCGGTTCGGGACCGGGCTCGACAACCAGCGGGCGGTCACGGTCAAGAGCACGTTCCTCCAGAACCGCTCGTACCTCGACTTCTACTATCGCGAGGCGTTCACGGTCGTCGAGATGGAGACCGGGCCGTACTGCAATGCGGTCTACGAGATCGCCGACGCCGACCGTCACCCCGTCGGCGAGGCGGTCAACTTCTCGAAGCTCCCGATCGACCTCGGGATCATCCACTACGCCTCTGACACGCCGTACACGCAGGCGCGCACGCTCGGCGCGCGCGGGCTCAGCTACTACGGAATGGACTCGACGTACGCGTCGTCGCTGGCGATCATCCGGCGGATCCTGCGCCTCGAGGGCGCACTGACGTAGTCTCCGAATCATGGTGCGGACCAACATCGCCGATGCGACGGACCTAACGATCGCCGACGTGCTTCACAAGCGGTTCGACGCGCTCCCCGCAGAGTCCACGGTCGCCGAGGTCAGGGAATGGTTCGCAGCGAGCTCGCACCGGCGCATGGCCTTTCTCGCTGATGAGGGTCGGTACGCGGGATCGCTCACCCGCGAGGATCTCGAAGGCGACCTCGACTCGGAGGCGCCGGCCGCCGGGGTCGCCCACGACGGCCCCACGGTCGTGCCCAACGCTTCAGCGCACGTCGGCTACGAGCTCGCGACGCGAACCGACGCGCTGCGCGTGCCCGCGGTCGATGCCGCCGGCAACCTGCTCGGCGTCGTGGCGGTCACCGAAGACCGCGCCGGGTTCTGCGGGACCTCCTGACCTGCAAAGGCTGCCAACCGACGCCCCGTCGCGCGGCGGTGTCAGAAGACGCATGTGGGGCAGGCACCGTATGCCACGGTCCCGTCGGGGCGCGTCAAATGACAGACCGTGCAGGTGCGTCAAGCGCCGACCGGGTGCCAGGCGGTCTTGAGCTCGGTGACCGCCTCGAGCCGCTCGAGCGCATCGTCGGTGGCGTCCTCGTAGCCGGTCGCCGCCGCGCCGTGCCGGACGCGCTTGATCGTCTCGGCGGCGAGCCGGTCGAGCTCGGCGGACAGCTCGGCGTCGCCGGCGGCGTCGACGATCGCGTTCAGGTCCCGATGGCCGCCGAGCGCTTTCGCCAGTTCTCCGCGCCGGCCCGAGAGCAGGTTCACCACGCCCCCCGGGACGTCAGAGACGCCCAACGCCTCGGCGAGGTCGAGGCCCGGCAACGGCTGCGTCTCGGACAGGATCGCGACGAGGACGTTGCCGGCGGCCAGCGTCGGCGCGAGCTCGGCCACCAGCCCCAGCAGCGGCGGCGCATCGGGCGCGACGACGCCGACCACGCCGGTCGGCTCGGGCAGCGAGAACGACAGAAACGGCGCCGCCACCGGGTTGACGCCGCCGAGGACGGCGTGGAGCTTGTCGGTCCAGCCGGCGTAATGGAGCAGCACGTCGACCGCGGCGTCGACCTCCTCGCGCGGCACGCCGATCGTGCCCGCGCGCGACTCGAGCGCCTCGGCGGCTCGGTACAGGATCTGCCCGCGGTTGTATGCCGTCCGAGCCGCCCACGGTCCGGAAGCCTTGCGCGCGGCGGCGACCGCGTCGCGGACGTCCTTGCGCGACGCCCTGGGGTAATTGAACCCGTCGGCTTCGTCGTAGCGGCCGGACTCCGAGCGGACGAACGCGCCGCCGATCCACAGCTTGTACGTCTTTCGGACGGACAGCCGGGTCATCGCACGATCTGCAGATAGGGGCGAAGACCGGCCGGGCCGCCCTCGCGCCCGAACCCCGACTCCTTGTAGCCGCCGAACGCCGCGGTCGGGTCGAAGCGGTTGTAGGTGTTCTGCCATACGACCCCGGCCTTCAGCGCACTCGCGACCTCGAACGCCTTCGACCCCTTGTCGGTCCAGATCCCGGCCGCCAGGCCGTAGCGCGAGTTGTTCGCCTTCTCGATCGCCTCCGCCTGCGTGCGGAACGTGAGAACCGATACGACCGGCCCGAAGATCTCCTCGATCGCGATCCGGTGGGCCGGCGAGACGTCGGTGAACAGCGTGGGCGCGAACCAGTAGCCGCGCTCGGGGATGTCGCAGCTGATCGTGCGCCGCGTCGCACCCTCGTCCTCGCCGGCGGCGACGAGCGTCTCGATCCGCTCGAGCTGCTCGGCGGAGTTGATCGCGCCGACGTCGGTGTTCTTGTCCATCGGGTCGCCGACGCGCAGACGGCCCATCCGCTGCCACAGCTTCGCGATCACCTCGTCGTGCACGCTCTCCTGGATCAACAGCCGCGACCCGGCGCAACACACGTGGCCCTGGTTGAAGAAGATGCCGTTGACGATCCCCTCGACGGCCTGGTCGAGCGCGGCGTCCTCGAACACGATGTTCGCGGACTTACCGCCGAGCTCGAGGGTGAGGTGCGTGTCTGTCCCCGCCAGCGCGGCCTGGATGTCCCTTCCGACGGCGGTCGAGCCGGTGAACGCAACCTTGTCGACTCGATTCCCGCCCACCCCGCGCACCAGCGTCGCCCCCGTGCTGCCGTCGCCCGGAAGGATCGTCACCACGCCGGGCGGCAGCTCGGCCTCCTGGCAGATCTCCGCGAGCAGCAGCGCGGTCAGCGGCGTCGTCTCGGCCGGCTTCAGGATCGCGACGTTGCCGCAGGCGAGCGCCGGCGCGAGCTTCCACGCCGCCATCAGCAGCGGGAAGTTCCACGGCACGATCTGCCCGACGACCCCGAGCGGCCTGACCTCCCGGGCAGTGACGCCGTACCGGAGCTTGTCCGCCCAGCCGGCGTAGTGGAAGAAGTGCGCGGCGGCGAGCGGGATGTCTACGTCGCGGGATTCCCGGAGTGGCTTTCCTCCGTCGAGCGTCTCCACGACCGCGAGCTCTCGCGAGCGCTCCTGGATCAGGCGGGCGATCCGGAACAGGTACTTGGCGCGCTCGAGGTCCTTGAGCGCCGCCCACTTCGGCAGGGCGGCCCGCGCGCTCGCGACGGCCGCGGCCACGTCGTCCGGGCCCCCGTAAGCCACCTCCGCTATCGGCTCCTCGGTGGCGGGGTTATTCGTCGGAACGTACCTGCCGTCCGCCGGCTCTTTGAAATCACCGTCGATGAACAGGCCGTAGCGGTCTCGTATGCGGATGTGATCCGTGGATTCCGGGGCCGGCGCGTAGTCCCAGACGATGCTGGTTCGGGTCGAGGTCGTCATTCCTTGGAGAAGTCCTCCGAGCGCCCGTAGCGCCCGGTCTCGGTCTTGGCGTACTGCATAAGAAGATCATTGAGGACGGACGACGCGCCGATCCTGATCCGCTCCGGCGTCAGCCACCCGTCTCCGAGCGTCTCCTTGACGAGCACGAGGCGGTGCAGCGCCGCCTTGCTCGTCGACACGCCGCCGGCGGCCTTGAAGCCAACGATCCGTCCGGTCTTTTCCGCGTGGTCCCGGATGGCTTCGAGCATGACGAGGCACACCCCTGGCGTGGCGCCGCTCGCCGCCTTGCCGGTCGAGGTCTTGATGAAGTCCGCGCCGGCCTCCATCGCGAGCATCGAGGCGTGCCGGACGTGATCGTAGGAGCCGAGCTCGGCCGTCTCGAGGATCACCTTGAGATGCGCGTCGCCGCAGCGCTCCTTGACCGCGACGATCTCCTGCTGGACGCGGGTGTCGTCGCCGGCGAGGAACGCCTCGCGCGAGATCACCATGTCGATCTCGTCCGCGCCGGCCGCGACCGCGTCCTCGGTGTCTCTGAGCTTCGCCTCGAGCGAGACCTGGCCGGCGGGGAAGCCGGTGGCGACCGACGCTGCGCGGACCCCCGTGCCCGTTAACGCCTCGCGCACGACCCCCACCAACGACGAGTACACGCAGACCGCGGCGACGCTCGGGATCTCGGGCATCGTGGGGGCCGGACACACCGCCTTGGCGCACAGGTGGCGGACCTTGCCGGGGGTGTCGGCGCCCTCGAGCGTGGTCAGGTCGACCATCGACACCGCGAGGCGGATGCCCTGCTGCTTGGCGGTGGTCTTGATCGAGCGCTTGCCGAGCTGGGCGGCCCGCTCCTCGATTCCGACTCGGTCGACGTGGGGCAGACGACGGATCACGATGCGAGGCTACTACGCTCCCGCCGGTGAAGCGCGTACTTGTCTTCTGCGGGTCGAGCCCGGGACGGGTGCCCGATTACGCTGCGGCCGCCTCCGAGCTGGGGCGCGAGCTGGCTTCGCGCCGCCTCGAGGTCGTCTACGGCGGCGCGAGCGTCGGACTGATGGGGGCGCTCGCCGATAGCACGCTAGCCGCCGGCGGCACCGTGATCGGCGTGATCCCGAGGCGCCTGGTCGAGCACGAGATCGCCCACGCCCGTCTGACCAAACTCCACATCGTCGAGACCATGCACGAGCGCAAAGCGCTGATGGCCGAGCTGTCCGACGCGGTGATCGCGCTCCCCGGCGGCACCGGGACGCTTGACGAGCTGTTCGAGCTGTTCACCTGGAAGCAGCTCGGACTGCATCGCAAGCCGATGGGCTTCCTCGATGTCGACGGGTACTGGCAGCCGCTGCTGGCTTTCTTGGAGCACGCGGTCAACGAGCGGTTCGTCCGGGCCGAGCATGTCGCGATGCTGCTGGTCGAGCGGAGCCCCGCCGCGCTGATCGACCGGCTGGCCGCGGACACGCGCCGAGCGGTCGACAAGTGGCTCGACCGGCCGGGAATCGACCGCGAACGGCCGCTCCCAGATCAGTCGGTTCCGAACACCCGGTCGCCGGCGTCGCCCAAACCTGGGCGGATGTAGGCGTTCTCGTCGAGCTCTCGGTCGACCGCGGCCGTCCAGATGCGGACGTCGGGGTGCTCGTCCTTCACCGCCTCGATCCCCTGGGGCGCGGCCACCAGGCACACGAGCTCGAGCTGCCGGGCGCCGGCTTGCTTGAGCTTGTCGAGGGCCGCCACCGCGCTGCCGCCGGTCGCGAGCATCGGATCGAGCAGGTACACGCGGGCGGACGGGAGCCCGCTCGGCAGCCGCTCGTAGTAGTCGATCGGCTCGTGGGCCTCCTCGTCACGGTAGATGCCGACGTGGCCGACCCGCGCGTGGGGAAGAAGGCGCAGAAAGCCCTCGACCATCCCGAGCCCGGCGCGCAGGACGGGCACCACCGTGACGTCGTCGCGCAGGCGCTTGCCGTGCATCGCCTCGAGCGGGGTCTCGATCTCGACGTCCTTGACGGGCAGCTCGCGCGCGACCTCGACTGCCATGATCGCCGCCGCCTCGAACATGGCCTGGCGGAAGTCGCCGTGGCGCGTGTTTCGGTCACGCATCACCGACAGGCGATCGGCCAGCACGGGGTGGTCGACCACTTTCATCATTTCGGGCACGGCGCGATGCTACCGTCGCCCGCCATGGCGAGAGTCAACGTCGAGCTGAAGGCGTTTGATCGCGACCCCGAAACGACCGCGTCGCGATGCCTGGATTTGGGCGCGGCGGACGCCGGCGTGCTGTCGCAGCGAGACACGTACTTCGCGGCGCGTCGCGGGCGACTCAAGCTTCGCGTCGAGGAGGGAGCCCTCGGCGGCGAGCTGATCGCGTACCGGCGGGAGGACAACGCAGAGCCGATCGAGAGCGGGTACGTGGTGGCCGCGGTCGCGGCGCCGGACGAGCTCGCCGAGGCGCTCGACGCCGCGCTCGGCACAGTCGTGGTCGTGTTGAAGCGGCGGCACCTGTTCCTCTGGGAAGGGGTGCGGATCCACCTCGACGAGGTCGACGGCCTGGGGAGCTTTGTGGAATTCGAGGCAGTGCTGCCCGACGCGGGTGACCTCGCCACCGCGCACGCGAAGGTCGACCGGCTGCGCACTGAGCTCGGGATCACTGACGACGCGCTCGTTGCGGTCGGGTACTCGGACCTGCTGATCGACGGTCCGCGGGCGCTGCTCCGAGCGGCGTCGGAGGCGATGAGGAACGCGTACGCGCCCTACTCGGAGTTCAAGGTCGGCGCGGCGGTGCGCGGGCGGAGCGGGGCCATCTATGCCGGCGCGAACGTAGAGAACGTCGCCTATCCGCAAGGGCAGTGCGCGGAGGCCTCGGCGCTCGGCGCGATGGTGGCGGCCGGCGAGACCGCGATCTCGGCGGTGGCGGTCGTGGCTGAGCGCGTCGACGTCTGCCCGCCCTGCGGCGGCTGCCGCCAGCGGCTGTCCGAGTTCGGCGACGCTGCGACGCCCGTGTACCTCGGTCCGACGACGACGACGTTGGGCGAGCTCTTGCCGGGCGCGTTCGATCGCGGGGCGCTCGCTTGAACCTGGGATCGCCGCGCGTGGGCGTCGTGCTCGGGTCGGGCCTGGGCGCGGTCGCCGACGCCGTCGAGGATTCGGCCGTCGTGAGATACGAGGAGCTCCCCGGTTTTCCCCGCCCGACCGTCGAAGGCCATTTTGGGCAGGCGGTGCTGGGACGCGTCGGTGGCGTGCCGGTGGCGGTGTTCCAGGGCCGCGCGCACCTGTACGAGGGCGGGGATCCCGAGGCGGTGCGCGTACCCGTGCGGGCGTTGCGCGCCGCCGGCGCGTCGGTGCTTGTCCTGACCAACGCCGCCGGGTCGCTGCGGCCCGAGGTCGGACCGGGGTCGCTGATGGCGATCACCGATCACATCAACATGCAGGGCACGAACCTGCTGGTCGGGCCGAACGACGAAACGATCGGACCGCGGTTCCCGTCGTTGCGCGATGCGTACGACCCAACGCTGCTGGCTTCGCTTCGCGCATCGGCGGACGGGCTCGGCATCCCGCTCGCCGAGGGCGTCTACCTGGCCGTCGGCGGGCCGAGCTTCGAGACGCCGGCGGAGATCCGGGCGTTCCGGGTGCTGGGGGCCGACGCGGTCGGGATGTCGACGGTCCAGGAAACGATCATCGCGCGGCATTGCGGCCTGCGCGTCGCCGCGGTGTCGGTGATCACGAACCTCGCCGAGGGCATGACCGACGAGCCGCTCGGCCACGAGCAGACGCTGCGCGCGGCGCAGGACGGCGCGGCGGATCTCACCCGCCTGCTCCTCGACTTCATCCCGCGATGCTGACCGCCGAGCTGATCCGGCGTAAGCGCGACGGCTACGAGCTGTCGGCCGACGAGATCTCGCAACTCGTCCGCGGGATCGCAGACGGCACGGTCACAGATGCCCAGGTCGGCGCGCTGGCGATGGCGATCGTCTGGCGAGGGATGACCGCCGCCGAGCGGATCGCGCTGACCGGCGCCATGACCCGGTCGGGTGACATCCTGGACTGGTCAGACGCCGGCCTCGCTGGCCCAGTGCTCGACAAGCACTCGACGGGCGGCGTCGGCGACAAGGTGAGCCTGCTGCTCGCGCCGATCCTGGCTGCGTGTGGGGGCTTTGTCCCGATGATCTCCGGCCGGGGACTCGGCCATACGGGCGGGACGCTCGACAAGCTCGAGTCGATCCCGGGGTACGACGTGTTCCTCGAGCCCGACCGCCTGCGCTCGGCCGTGGCGCGCGTCGGATGCGCGATCGTCGGCCAGACCGCCAGCCTGGCGCCCGCCGACCGGCGGTTGTACGCGATCCGCGACGCCACGGGTACCGTCGAGTCGCTGTCGTTGATCGTCGGCTCGATCCTGTCGAAGAAGCACGCCGCAGGACTCGATGCGCTGGTCATGGACGTGAAGTTCGGCTCGGGCGCGTTCGTTCCGGAGGTGGATCACGCCCGCGAGCTGGCCGAGGCGATCGTCGAGGTCGCGGTCGGCAACGGCCTCCCGACGGTGGCGCTCATGACCGACATGAACCAGGTGCTCGGGCGGACCGCCGGCAACGCGGTCGAGGTGCGCGAGTCGATCGACCACTTGACCGGTGCCGCGACCGACGAGCGGCTGCTCGAGGTAACACTCGCGCTGTGCGCCGAGCTACTCGTCCTCGGCGGGGTGCACCCGGACGTCGACCGCGCGCGTTCCGCGGCGATCAGCGTGCTCGGGAGCGGGCACGCGGCCGAGCGGTTCGGCGCGATGGTCGCGGAGCTGGGCGGTCCGGCTGACCTCGTCGATGCGCCGTCCCGCCACCTGCCGGACGCCGAGGTGATCCGGCCGATCGAGCCGGATGCGCCCGGAGTCGTCTCCCGCGTCGACGTCCGCGCGGTCGGCGTTGCGATCGTCGCGCTGGGCGGCGGCCGGGCACGCGAGGACGACGCCGTCGATCATGCCGTCGGACTGACCGAGGTGGCCGCGCTCGGCGAGCGCGTCGAACCCGGCGGCCGGCCGCTCGCGCTCGTGCACGCGCGCGACGAGGACAGCGCTCACCGCGCGGCGGACGCGGTGCGCTCGGCCTACGGGGTGGGCGACGTGCCCGCCGAGGTCCCGACGCCGGTGCTCGAACGGCTCGGCGCCTGAGCCTTCTCCGCGTCCCACACAAGCACGGCCGGCAGGCCTAGGTATGCCTCCGCCGTCGCCTCGGGGATGTGGCGGAAAGCGCGCCGCTTGGCGGTCACCTGCCGATAGGTGATCTCGGGCTCCACGCAGGCTCTCAGGTCCAGCCCAGCCGTCGCGAACGCCGCGAGGTAGTCGGTATGCAGGTGCGGGTGCTCACGGACGAAGCCGCGCTGGCCGCCGCTGCCCGTGAACGGGGCGTGCCACCCGAGCAGCGCCTGGAACGGGTGCAGGACCGACACGATCAGGCGGCCACCCGGAGCGAGCACTCGCGCCAGCTCACGGATCGGGGTATCGAGCTCGGCCAGGTGGGCGAGCGCGAGGCCGCACACGACGAGATCGAAGCTGGCGTCGTCCGCCGGCAGGTTCCTCAGGTCCCCCGCGTGGAACTCGGCGTCGGGTACGCGATCCCTAGCGCGGACGAGCATGTCCGGCGTGAGGTCGACGCCGATGACCTGGTGGCCCATCTGCACCAGGTGCGCGGCGTGCCGCCCGGTGCCGCAGGCCGCGTCGAGCGCCCGCCCCGCGAGGACCGACCGGATCAGATCGTGCACGACCTCCTCCTCGAGCGCGACGATCGGGTTGCCCGGCTCGTCGTAGCTGTCCGACCACAGGGAGTACCCGTCCCTCGGATCGAACTCGGGCGTGGCCTCTGCATGATCGTAAGTCGGGTCGCCGAGAACATCGCGCAACTCGCCTAGACGGCGGGCCGCGTCCTCGTCGGTGGCGTCATACAGGTTGCGGAGCACCGCGAGCCCCTCGACCCCAACCAGCAGCTCCCGAAGTGACACCTGTCTCGCCACGCCTGGTGGCGAGCCTACCGTCCGGGTTGGACGTCCTGGCGACATGCCGTGATAAACCTCCCCGCGCGATGCGCGTTATTCCGAAAGCTGAGCTGCACGTCCACCTCGAGGGCACCGCGCCTCCCGAGCTCGTGCACCGAATCGCGGTGCGCAACGACCTGCCGCTGCCCGAGCGAATGCTCCGCGACGACGGGCGCTTCCGCTACACGGATTTCCTCGACTTCCTGCGCATCTACGACCTCGCCGCCAGCGTGATCCGCACCGGCCAGGACTACCGGGACATCACCTACGACTACCTGTGCTCGTGCGCATCCGGAGGCGCGATCTACGTCGAGCTGACGGCTTCGCCGGACCACGCCGCGCTCGTCGGACTCAGCGACGAGGAGCACCTCGACGGCATCGCGCAGGGGATCGACGACGCCCGTGACGACACCGGAATCGAGGGACGGATCCTGATCTCGGCGGTCCGCAACTTCGGGGTCGGGCAGGCGCTGCGGGTGGCGCGGTATGCCGCGGAGCACCCCCACCCGTATGTCGTCGGTTTCTCGATGGCCGGCGACGAAGCCGGGTTCCCGGCGGGCGACTTCGCGGAGGTATTCGAGATCGCCGCCGGCGCCGGGCTCGGATGCACGATCCACGCCGGGGAGTGGGCCGGAGCCGACAGCGTCCGCGCCGCGCTCTCGTTGCCGGTCACGCGCATCGCCCACGGCGTGCGCGCCATCGAGGATCCTCTGGTTGTGGCCGACCTGGCTGCGCGCGGGACGGTGCTCGAGTGCTGCCCCACAAGCAACGTGGTGTTGGGCGTGTATCCGTCGTATGAGGAGCACCCCTTGCCCGAATTGCGCGCCGCCGGCGTCAGGGTCACGCTCGGTTCCGACGACCCCCCTTACTTCGGCGCCACGATCGAGGGCGAGTACGACGTTTGTGCCGAGCGCATGGGCTTCAGCGGCGACGCCCTCCGCGAGGTCACCGCGACCGCGATCGACGCCGCGTTCTGCGACGACGATCTGCGCGCAGAGTTGCACCGACGAATCTAGACCAAGCAGTGCTGCGGCAAGTAGCAGGCGACCGCCCTCTCGCTGTCAGGCAACCTCGCTCCGAGCGTTCCAACCCGCCACGAACGTGTTCACCGCGCCCGGATCCTCGAGGTTGATCCCGGCTGCCCTCGCGGCGGCGATGAACTGCTTCGCCGGACCGAAGGACGCAGGGTCCTCGCTGTCGCGCACCATCGTCTCGTGCCACTGCGGGATCGCCTCGCGGGTGGCGACGATCGCCCATTCCGGCAGGTCCGACTTCCGGCCCGCAAACCGAACCCAGGCGTCGAGTGCCGCCGGGAGTGAGGAGAATAGTTCGGCGTCGCCGAGCACCTTGCGAGGAATCCACCCGGCCATGAACAACTCGACGACCGTAGGGCTCCAGCGCAGCGGCCGCCCGTCGACGTAATCGGCGCAGAAGTCGATCGCGAGCGACACCGCGTAGGCCTCCTCGCTGCCCGGCGCAAAGCCCGCTCCCTCGAGGGAGTTGAGGAACTCCTCCAGCAGAACGTCACGCGCCGCAGACGGGATCTCGGGTCGTTCTGCCGGGACAACCTGACCAGGTGCTTCGTCGACGCGCGTGAGGGCCAGCGCGCGGAGATCGGCGTAATCCTCCGATACCTGTGGATCCCACGTCATGTCGGTCAGCTCAATCGCGGCGTGGATGCGGCCGGCGGCCACTCCGGGCTCGATCCGCTCGACCTTGACATCGCCGTGAGGCGGCGGATGCTCGCGCACGACCTGTCTCACAAGGTCAATCGAATCCGCGAGCAAGATGTCCTTCGCCATCCCGCCGAGGTTGTTGTCGATCAACACCCCGACGGCATGCGTCTCACCGTTCGGATGGCAGGCCTCGAGGAACACGGTGCAGGCGTCGTCGAATACGTCCTCGCACATCATCGCTGCGTCGGTTATCACGACTTCCCCAAGCTCCGCCGCCCATGCCGGGAGGGCGTCGCCTGATCCCTGGGAGAACGCGGTTCGGATTTTGCCGGCGCGGAGCCCGAGCTCACCGTCGTCCAGCGTTTCGATCACGGCGAGCGCCACCCGCGCCTGGGTGCCGCCGATGCGCCCCATCGCCTCGATTAACGGTCCACCGAACGCGACCGCAGGGTCAGACCCCACCTCGTCCAATGGAAGCTTGTCGCGTGCGCTCCAAAACAGGCCAAGCATGCTCGAACCCCATAGCTCTGCGTCAAGAGGGCCCGTCAGCTCGCACGCCTCGCGAAGGACCGACCGGGCCAGGCGCTCGGGCCCGACGGCCTTCCCGCTTCTCGGCGCACCGTCGTGCTCGCGAGCACGCGTCGTCTTGCCAGGGTGGCCTTGCGGCCGGCGATTTCGTCTGCGCTTGCTCATGACGCGAACGTACGCCTGGCCCCGGACGGCAGTGACGAACAAACCCGGACGATGCGAGGTTTGCGTGGCCGGCCGGCCCTCGCCAAAGGTACGATCGGTTCAACGAGCGCGCCGAGCTGCGCCGGCGCCTCTCCTAGGTCGCGACAATCTCCTCGTCAGCGGCTACGAAGGAGACGACGATGACTGTCGGTAAGGCCAAAGCGCTCGCCCCGAAGGACGGCGACCAGGAGTCCCGGTTCAGCGTCCCGTGCTTCACGAGCATCGACGAAGCGCGCATCCGCGATCACCTCCAACGCGATCACTTCTTCTGGCTGGACTTGGACGCGCCCGGTCGCGAGGAGACTGCCAAGCTGGGTGAGATCTTTGGGTTCCATCCGCTGGCGCTCGAGGACACCGAACACTTCGGGCAGCGACCAAAGCTCGACGACTACGGCGACTACGTGTTTCTCGTTTTCTATGGCGCGTGGCAGCACCGGGACGACGATCCCGACCCTCTCCGCGAGGTGAACATGTTCATCAGCGGGCACTACGTGATCACGATCCACCGTGACCCTCTCCCTCCGTTTGAGAAGGAGCGCGAGGAACTGGACGGACGCGTCCTGCACAGCGAGCAGTTTCTGCTCTACCGCATCCTTGACACGCTCGTCGACAGCTTCTTCCCGCTGCTCGGCGACATGGATGAGGAGATCGACGAGCTCGAGTCCGCGCTGCTGGCCAACCCCGACGAGCGCCAGCTCCAGCGACTGTTCGCGCTCAAGCGGCAGCTCGTCGCGATGCGCAAAGTCATCACCCCCCAGCGCGACCTGTTCGCGAACTCGGTCGACCAGATCGCCGAGCTCCCAGGGCTCGAGCTCGACGAGCGCGACTACTTCCGCGACATCTACGACCACCTGATCAGGATCAGCGACCTGATCGACTCCTATCGCGATCTGCTTTCGGGCGCGACTGACCTGTACCTGTCGACGGTCAGTAACCGTCAGAACGACGTGATGAAACAGCTGACGGTGATTGCCACGATCTTCCTACCGCTCGGGTTCATCACCGGGTTCTTCGGTCAGAACTTCGGCTTCCTCGTCACCCACCTCCTCACCGGCGAATTGACGTTCTGGCTCGTCGGGGTCGGCAGCATGGTCGCGACCTGCATCGGGCTCCTAGTGTTCTTCCGCCGCAAGGGTTGGGTGTAGTACTCACCCATAGTCGTCCTTTCGTCCAGCTTTTAGTGTCCGTCGCTCCAGCTACGCCTCGGTCGGCGCGATCCAGCCCGCATGGAAACCAAAGACGACGTCGACGTCACACGCGTCCTCACTTCTGCGCTGATCCGGCGCATGTCCGATGACCAGATCAATCGCGTCATCGGCGAGCTCGAGTACATCGCGGAGGAACGCGGCGACCGGACCGGCGAGAGCGTCCACGCTCAAGCCGCAGCTCACCTGGTCGCGGCCCTGGAGAGCCGCCGCGAGCGGCGCAACGGTGGCAGCGTCCCGCCGCCGTCGCTCAACGGCGCTGCAGTACACGGCCAAGAGGACTGAGGGCGGGTGACCGTAGCCTCGTGGCGCGGTCGCCCTCAGTTCACGTAGCGACCCGCGCGGTAAGGCTCGCCCTTTCAGAGCGGGATCCAGCTCGTCTCGACCCAGTTCGCTCCGGCCGGGTCGCTGGCGACGCGCAGGCGGATCGATCCCGTGGCCGGGAGCTTGGTTCGGAACCGCCCGAGGTTGTCCGACTCGACGGTCGTCGACTCGGCTTGATCGGCGCTCTGAAGCTCAATCGTCGCTCGGCCCGGTGGGGAAAGCTGTCCGAGCGCGATTCGGTCGGCGCCCTCGCCGTGGATTTCGACGTCGATCGTCAGCCGTCCCGCGCTGAAGCTCATCGAGCGCAGCGTCGCCCGAGCTCCACGCGTCAGGGCCAGCGATTCGGCGTCAAGCGCCGAGTCGGCGAGGAGCTCCGCGAGCTCGGCGTCGAGGCGCCGCCAGTCGAGCGCCGCTTTGGCTGCCTGCGTGACGAGCGGCGGGACCGGGTCCACCTTCGAAAACAGCTCTCGGAGCTCGTCGACCAGCTGCTCATGCTCGTGGTCGTGTCGATTCATTCGTCCTCCTTAACTGAGTTGATCCACGCCAGCTCCGGGCTGCGCCGGAGTTTCTCGAGGCAGCGGGCCCGGGTCGGACCGATCGCGCCGATCGGCATCCCGAGTGCCGCGCCGACCTCCTCGTAGCTGGGGGGCTGCGGCGTCGACAGCACCCGCAGCAGCTCCTGGCAACGCTCGCTGAGTCGCGCGAACGCGCGCCGCACCGCGTCACGCCGCTCGCGGGCGACGATCCCGGTATCCACAGACTCCTCCACTGGCGCCTCGAAGATGCTGTCGTCGTCGACCTGGAGCTCGCGACCCCGCAACCGGATGTGACGTAGGCACTCGCGACGCGCTGTGGTGGCCAGCCACGCTCCGAGACGCTCTGGGTCCTTTATGCGGTCCAGGTTCTCGACGAGCCGCAGCCACGTCGTCTGCGCCACGTCGGCCGCCGCCGCTGGAGGAAGCCGATGAGCCCGCGTTGTCGACCACACGAGCGCCTGGAATCGATCGACGATGGCGCCCCAGGCCGATTCGTCCCCGGCGCGGGCGCCTCGTACGAGCTCCTCTAGTTCAGCCCCGCCGGTCAATGGCTCATGCGAGATGGAGGTGAGGAAGCGTGACCCCGGGAAACGGAGTCAGGAACGAGTCGGTGAGCGGAGTCACATGTACGCCGGTGGCGCCGCTGACCAGGAGCTCCCACGCGTCCACCGGGAGGATCCCTTCGTCGCCGGCGGCGAGCAGGCACGCGATCGCGGCGGACACCTTCGGCGCGGCGAACGACGTGCCGTCCCACCTCGCCCAGCCGATGAAATGCTCGATATCCGTCGGGGGCTCGCCATCGATTGGGCCGTCCCAGTGGACGTACGTAGAGTAGACATGCTCGCCCCGGGTGCAGCAATCGCACCAGCCTCCCCAATTCGAGAACCTCGCGCGGGCGTTCCCGCGCCGGTTGGTCGACGCTACTCCGATCACGTCGGGCAGCGCGGCCGGCCAGTAAGGGCTGGCCGATTCCTCGTTGCCCGCGGGGGCCACGACCGCGACGCCTTTGCGCGGCGCGTCGGGTCCCGTCAGCACCTGCATCGCGGCCGCAAACGGGAGCGACGGATAGTCATCGAGTGTCGGGAACGCGAAACCGCACTGGATTACGTCGGCGTCGGAGTGCAGCAGCATCGCGTGCGCGATCGCCGCCTCGGTTTCGTACAGCCCCGACTGCTCCGCCGGATCCAATCCGCCGATCTCGATCTCCTGGTTCCGAAGGCCCACGACCGTGAGCCTCGCGTGCGGGCAAACGTGGGCGATCAGCCCCGAGATGAAGGTGCCGTGACCAGCAATACCGTCGAGCCGCCCGTCGCCGTCGTTGTCGACGCCATCGGGCTTGTCGGGCTTCCACGACGGCGGACTGGTGGCGGTGTCGAGCCGCAGACCGTCTAAGAGCGTGACCCGCTCGTCGAGCTCCGTGTGCGGAGGTTCGGTGTAGATGTATCCGCTGTCGAGTACCGTCACCCTCGCGTTGACGCGGTCGCCGAGCGGCTCGATGAAGGGTCGGTAAGGCGTTGGCGGCGGAGGCGCGGATTGCGGTGGTCCCGCGGGGCAGCCGCCGGCGGCCGGAGACAGGATCCCCACGTGATTTGGCGAGACCGCGGGCACGACCAGCGCCGGACCCTTGCCGGTCGGGATCTTCTGATCGTCGGCGAGCAGGCGCAGCCGCCGGGCCTCGTCGATCGAGTTCATGCCGAGCGCGGCCTTCGACTCATGTATCCGCCAGACCTCGACATCGCTGAGCGCCGCGCGGAGTAGATCCGGGGCATCAGCGTCCGTGGCTCTGCCTGCACCGATGCTCGACAGGGTCCCGAGGTTGCGGGCGATCCCGGACAGCGCCTCGTCAAGCCGCGCTGTGGCATCGCGCACCGATTTGCGTACCAGCAGCTCGTGCTTGCTCGCGATTACGATGCTGTCGGCGCTGACGTCGTAGGTGAGGTTCGGGTCCTTGAGAACGCGCTCGGCGATTGGGTTGAGCGGACCGGTGGGCGACGGAAAGACCTGGTTTGGGCTCACTACAGGTCCTCTCTGACGGTGTTATCCCGGTGGTCTGGGCGGTTGAAGGTCCGCAATCGCTTCACAGACCGGCTCAATGGTGGAGATCCTATGAACATGTAGAGGGACGCCGCCACCCTTTGATACATGTCGGGACCGGCAATCATCAGCCTCGGCGAAAATCCGCTTGCGCTCGCGGAGTCCGCGCTCGTGCTTGTCGAGTCCGACGCTGCCGCGGCGGCTCGGGTCGCCGAGCGGGCACTCGAGACCGCACGGTCGCACAACGATGCCGAGGCACAGGTCGCAGCGCTGCACGCGCTGAGCTATGCCCGCCACGAGCTCGGCGACCCCAGGGCGATCCGCGACATCCGCGCCGCGATCCGGATCGGGACGCAGCACGGCCTCACCCGCCGAACCGCGCTCGCCCGCCGACGCCTCGCGATGGACCTCGCCGACCGGGGAAGGATCAAAGCCGCCCTCCGTGAGCTCGACCTCGCCCGTGCGTCCCTAGACCCACACGAGCGGGCGCGATCGGAGGTGTTCCGGATCGGCGTGCTGTGGTACGCGGGGGACGCGACCCAGTCGCTCGCCGGCACCGACCAGGCGCTGCGGACGCTCCGCCGCAAGCAGGACACGTTCTGGGAGGCCCAGCTGCTTCGTAACCGCGGCGGGCTGCTGGCCGAACGCGGCAACATCACCGTCGCCGAGGCGGACCTCTCGCGCGCGCGTGATCTGTTCGCGAGCATCGGGGCCAAGGCCGCCACGTTCGTGATGGAGAGCGAGCTGGCGCGGATCGGGCTCGCGCGCGGTGACCTCCCTGGTTGCCTGGCTCGCCTCGACGCAATCGACCGAAGCGAGCTGTCGGTCAGGACGCGAGCCGTGCACGAGATCCTCCGAGCGCGAACGCTGGCCACGGCGCATCTTTGGACCGAGGCGCTGGAAGCGCTCGAGCACGCCGAGGCGATCTGGAAACGCTCGGCGCGGGACGACCACGAGGGCCGGCTCGAGGTGATCCGGCTGACGCTTCTGGCCGGCGATCCGGTCCGCGCGCGAGCGCTCGCGCTGCGCGCACAGCGGTCGTTCGCCGCGCAGGGCCGTCAGCTGCACGCCGCTCGCGCGCGCGGGTTTGGGTTAGCCGCATCGGTCGCCGTTGGTCGGGTTGGGGAATCCGCGCTGCGTTCGGGGCGCGGCGCCGCGGCGATCCTGTCGCGTGCGGGCTGGCGCCACGACGCGCTGCGGCTGCGCCTAACGGTCGCCCGCGCCGCGATCGTGCTCGGCTCGACCAAGCTCGCGCGGCGCGAGCTCGCGGCCGCCTCGCGGCTGCGCCGGCACGCGGCCGTCGAGGACCGCGTCGAAACCTGGCATGTGATCGCGCTGATCCGCCTCGGCGAGGGCGACGCCGACGGTGCGCAACAGGCGGCGCGCCAGGGCTTGCGGGTGCTCGAGGACCATCGTGCCGCGCTCGGCGCCTCGGAGCTCCGCGCGACCGCTTCGGCAACCGGTGCGGATCTGGCCCAGCTCGGACTGCGAATCTCGCTCGCAGGGCAACGTCCCGGCGCGCTGTTCGAATGGGCCGAGGCGCTGCGCGGAAACGCCCTGCGGCTGGCGCCGGTGACGCCACCGAAATCCCCGGAGCTGCGCGACGCGATGACCGAGCTGCGCCAGGTGAGCGCCGAGATCAGCCGGTCCGACCGCGGCGGCCGATCGACGCGGACGCTCGTCGCGCAGCAGGCACGGCTCGAGACGCAGGTGAGGGCGGCGTTCCGGCACTCGGCCGGCGATGTGCGACCGTCGCGAGCCAGGCCGACGCGAGCGGAGATCGCCGAGGCGCTGGGCGACCGTGCACTGGCCGAGTTCGTCGAGTTGGAAGGCGAGTTGACCGCAGTGACGCTTCACTCCCGCCGCCTGCGGCGGTACGACCTGGGACCGCTCGCGCCGGTGTCCGAACAGCTCGAGTGGCTGCGCTTTGCGCTCACGCGACTGGCCAATCTGCCCCGCCGCGCACCGCAACGACCCTCGATCCTCGAGGGCGCCCTGGCCTCGGCGGAGGCCATCGACGGGCAGCTGCTGCGGCCGTTGACCGACGACCTCGGCGACCGCGAGCTGATCGTCGTTCCGACCGGCGCGCTGCACGACCTGCCGTGGTCGACATTGCCTTCGGTGCGTCGTCGACCGGTCGTGGTATCACCGTCGGCGGCGGCGTGGTGGGCGCTCCAGAACCGGGCCCGGCGCCGGCGAAAGATCGTGCTCGTGGCCGGGCCTCGCCTGCGCTACGCCCAGGCGGAGATCACGGCGCTCGGCAATCTGTACCCCGATCCGCTGACGCTGACGGGCCGTGCCGCGTCCGCGACCGGCGTGCTCCACGCGCTCGACGGCGCGACGGTCGCCCACCTCGCGTGTCACGGTCGGTTCCGGTCCGACAGCCCGCTGTTTTCCGCACTCGAGCTGGCCGACGGGCCGCTGAGCGCCTACGAGCTGCAACAGTTGCGCCGGGCGCCCGAGCTGATCGTGCTCTCCGCGTGTGACCTCGCCGTCTCGGACACGCACCCGGGCGACGAGCTGCTCGGTTTCGCCGCCGCGCTACTCGACATGGGCGCGAAAACGATCATCGCGAGCGTCATGCCCGTGCCCGACACACTGGCAAAACGACTGATGCTGGACCTCCACCGTCGTCTGATCGCCGGCGCCACGCCGGCAGCCGCTCTGGCGGAGGCTCAAGCCGCGCTGTCCGCACGCGAGCCGGCGCCGAACGGCTTCGTCTGCCTCGGTGGCGGGTGATTCGCGACCCGTTGCGGGGCGTGACGCGGCCCGCGTGTATCAGGCGCGGGTGTTTGCGCTCTATGAGACATATGGAGCAGCTTTTTACGACACGCACGGATGCTGATTGGGGGCAAGCGGTCGTGCTCCAGTGGGGGCGTTCCTGACCGACAGGGGCTACGGCGGCGCCTGCGTCCAGGGGATGGACTCTCCGGACGCAGGCGTCGTCGGATTGACGGTCGGGTCGTTAAGCCACTCGTCGCCTTAGCTGATCCCTTGGCGGGCCAGCTGCAGCTCAGCGACGACCGTTGAGCGCTGGTTGTCGATCTGCAGACGGCGCTCGAGGATCGGCACGGCCGCCTGCGGCTCGCCGCTGAGCCGCTCGGCGCGACCGAGGTCGTAGAGCGCGTACGCGTAGGTCAGACACGTCGTATTTGCCGGCTCGACGCAGGCGCCGACGGTCTCGCCTGTGGCGAGCACCGCCCGCTTCAGCACCGGTACCGCCTCGCCGTACTGACCGGCCTCGAGCAGGTCATGGCCCTGGGCTTCGAGCTGCGTAGCGAGCGCGGGCGACACCGGCGCCGGGACTTCGGGCGGCGGTTTTGTGGGCGTGCGGGTGCTACGCGGGTGCTGATTGGTGGTCGCGACGGTGGTCTGTGGATGGGGTCGCTTCGCGATCGGCGCCGGCGGGTGGCCGCCACCTCCCTGCCCCGCGCTGATCACGACCACTACGGTCACGAGCGCGATTCCGGCGAGCACCGCGGTGAGGGTCAGGACACGTCTCCTGCCCATGCGAACGCCGCTCCACTGGGATTCGGGCCCCGACTCTCTCCGCATTTGGGGTTCGGCGGCGTCCGCTGTCGGTCTCGGGGCGGGCTCGCTAGCCGGGTCGAGACGCACAGCGACGACCCCGCGCTCCTCCCCTGCGCAGCGCTGGATCCCTACCCCGGCGAGTTCCAGCTCCGACACCACGCTGGCCGGGAGCTCGACGCCCGCCTTGCGCAACTCGGCAAAGCTCACCGGCGCGCCGGCAGCGCGACGCAGAGCATGGAGGACCAGCGCCTGCTGACGGTCACGTCCCTCAAGGGTCGTCGCCGACGCCCCGAGTTGATCGCCGGGGTCTCCGGTTCGACCGGGCGAGCGCTGCGAGGAGAACTTTCTGCCCAGAACCCAACCTCCTGGCCTGATCGACTTCGGGTACTTCGAATTATCCGCCTCCGGGTCTCGCGCCCCCGTAAGAATTCCGACGAGGGCGATCGCGGCCGGGTCGTCACGGCGGGAGGAGGCCGAGTGCGTCCGGCGAAACTCATCCGATGCCCCGCCTGGCCTCCATCGTTTACGTCGTGATCGGCGTGATCGTGGCCTCCCAGCACAGCTACTACGCCCAGCTGGGCAGCCTCTCCCGGGTGCTCTCGGCGGTGGTGGCGACCGCCCTGTGGCCGCTAATCCTCCTCGGGGCGAACCTCCACCTCAGCCTCGCCAACCTGTAGCCCCCGCCGGCGGTTACGCGTTCGGCGATGCGGGCTCAATTACGACGCTATTGGTACGTGACGATCTGCGCGTGCGTGAACTTGAGCACATCATCGGGCCGTCCGGCCTTCGGCGTCGTGCTGAAGATCACCGGCACGACCGTAATCGTCAGCTCCTGCGCGTCTGCGGCGAGCGCGCTGCGAAGTGCGTCGGTGGCGGTGACGATCTTCAGCGCCGGCGTTAGCGGGTGCGCCGGCCGGGGGTCGAACGGACCGCGCTCGACTATGTCGCAGTGGCCGGGATCGCCGAAGCAGCCACCGTGCCCGAACACGTGGAAGGCGCCCGCGTATCCGTCCTCGCCCAGGCGCTCGGTGGTCTCGTTCGCGCCCGGGTTGTTGATGAATACGCGTCCCTCGTAGCTCGGACCGGCATGGTCGAGCTCGTGGAACTCGATGTCGGCCCGCGCGAACTCGCGGGCGAGGCCGCCGACCGGGATCTTGACCGACTTCGCCAGCGCCATCAGCCGGCCGCTCCCGTCTGCCCTTGCTGTCCGCCGGCAGGAGCGGGCGGCGTTGATGTCGCGCTCGAGCTCGCATAGTCGTACCCGAGCCCGTGCACATCCAGGACCTGGCGGACCGTGTACGGGAACGGCGCGAGCACGAGATCGAGATAGTTCGCCGGGATGTTGTTGACCCCCTGCCGAAGCTGCCACAGGTACCACAGTCGATCGATCATCGCGTGATGTGCCCAGAAGACCGGATCGAACGCTGCGATCACGATCACGCCCATGTCGCCGCCGACATTCGGGTCCTGCGGTGACGTGCCTCCCGTCCACCCGTGGATGAAGTCGTGGACGTCCTGAAGCTTGTTCGAAAAGTCAACAAAGCTCGACAACCCGAGCAGCGTGTTGATCGCCGGGTTGCTCGCGGTCGTCGCGGTCATGCTCGGCAGCTCCGACGGATCGCCGGGCCAGCGCCGCGTCCGCCGCGCCGGATCGTCCGGCATGTCCGGCGTCGGCCCGCTCGCCAGCGGGTTTACCTGCCCATCGACCTGAGCCTCGGTGTAGGCCGCCGGCACACCCACCTGATGTGAGACCGTCGACGTCCAGTCCCACCACGGCAGGATCGCGTCGCTGTCCTGCTCGCGCGCGACATGGTCGAAGCTGACCAGATAGGCGCGATGCCAGGGCAGGAACAGGTCGTACCGAAACGTTCGCCCCGAGGGTCCGGTCTGCGCGTGATGCCAGCAGTCGTAGTGGTCGAAGCCGTGATAACGCGCCCAGTAGATCCAGCTCCGATTATCCGTACCCGTGAGCGCTTGCATCTTCGTGTAGGCGTCACGCAACGCCCCGATATTGGCCTGGTCCACGCTCGGACGCAGGGTCACGCCAGGCACTACCGCCATTGGCCCACCCTACCTCGGGGGTTGGAGCTCGTGGCGATATTCCGGGTTGCGCCTCGGGTTGCCGTTCGAGCATTTTGCGGCCGCCCCAGACGCGGGACCTCGCTCCGAACGGATCAAGCATGTATCAAAGTCGAGCCGCCAGTCTCTTAAACCTGCGTAACCCACACCACTACTACCTATGGACGGATCGCTCCGGGATCCGCAAGCAGAGGTGAGTCAAATGCAGTTCATCCGCATCCATCGCCGTGTCAGCGCCATCGTGGCGGTTGCGCTCGCGGCCACGGCCGTCTCCGCGTCCGCAGCCTCGGCGCAAGTGTTCGAGGGGGCCCATCACCAGACGGTGCAGCCCACCCTCGCGGTTCCACCGAGCGCAACGACGGCGCAACGGCCGGCGCCCCGAGCCGTCGACGCGCAGGCGGCACTAGCCCACTTGTACCGCGTGCCAACGACCGCTCGCTTCAGTACCGCCGAGGTCAACGCCCACCCCAAGGCGGCACCGACCGCCGCCAGCTCGGCAGCCAAGGCCACGGCACCAAGCGACAGCTTCGACTGGGGCGACGCCGCGATCGGCGCGGCAATCGCCATGGTGATCGTCTTACTGGTCGCCGCCGGCACCGTCGTGGTGCGCCGTCGGACTCAATTCGGCCAGGCGTAGCACTGCCGCTTAACTCGAGGGCGGGCGAATCTCGCCCGCCCTCGTGCGGTTTGGGTCGTCGATTCTCGACTTCGACCCATGTCGCTCGGCCAGCGGTCGCAGGACCGATCGTCCTTTCCACACGGAGCGACCGTCCGAATTGACGCCGGCATGAATGGCTTCATGAGCTCCCGAGAGAAGGGTGCTTGCCCCATGAGGGACATCCCGAGCCGCCGCGGTTCGCCTGGACGACAATGATGTCCCGTCCAGCCACGTCGAGGTCGTGGTGCTACGAGGCGATGCTCCCCACCGAGGACGATGACTCCATCAACTCGACGGGGCGAAGCGCGTACGGACCGACGCGCCGCCGGCACCGGGAACCAAGCAACCCTCCCCACCGGATGGAGAACGGTAGCGGACCCCGAGCTTCTCAGGATGGATCAACGTCCTCGCTCGGCGAGGCTGGTTTTCCTTGACGCGTTCAAGAGACGCGGCGATGATCGCGCGTGATGGCCGACCGCTCGGTTGATCCCTTCATCTTCGAACGCGCGAATGTGATCCAGAAGGCGTTGCGACGCGTGGCTGGGAGCGGGCCGGGATCATGGCTGTTCGCCCGTGTCTTGAACAGGATCGACCGGCCGGTCTATCGACTGACCCGCGGGCGCCATACGTTCGCGAGCCTGCTATCGGGAATCCCGGTGGTGATGCTCACCACGACCGGCGCGCGCAGCGGGCAGCCGCGCACAGTTCCGGTGCTGGGCCTACCGACGACCGAAGGCCTTGCGGTAATCGCCTCGAACTTCGGACAACAACGGCACCCGGCGTGGTACTACAACCTCCGCGCCAATCCCGAAGGCTCGGTCGCGGTTGACGGCCAGTCACGACGCTTCCGCGCCGATGAAGCCGAGGGCGACCGGCGACGCCGAATTTGGGAAGAAGGGCTGCGCGTCTATCCCGGCTGGTCGCAGTACGAGCGTCGCGCCGCCAACCGCCGAATCGCGGTGTTCGTTCTCGAACCGGCATAGGCAGTCGCACAGCTACGCTCTCCACACGGTGGCGCGGGCGCGTCCTTCACGCTCAGTGCTCGGCGATTGCACAGGAGTGCGCGCGCCGGCTCGGTGCTTCCGACGGGAGTGACACAGTGACCATGTATGAGTGCCGCGTGAGCTGCGTGTTGTCACTCGTGACGCAAGTTTGAGCCGCTGTCTCTACGCCGTCGAGCAGCCGTTGGCTAGCCCCCCCGAGTCAAGGCATAGACATTCGGCCGCTTGACCTCATGTCGATGTCGGCGCCGGTCGTGGTCGTCGCGCCGGTCGCTAGCTCAAGCGCGTCTTCGGTTGAGAGTTGACGTCCGCCCGTCCAAGCAGCGTTCCAGCTGGTCTCGTCCGGCGCGTCGGCATGCGCTCGCGGTTGCCACTTGGTTCTCAGCAGGCCGATATTGGGAGCCTCGGCGAGGCGTACGCGCTCGCGGCCACGGTCGGCCGCAGCCCAGAGCATCGCGGCTCGCACGGGTTGACGCCTGATCGCCGCGAGCGTACCCGCCAGTGAAAGCAGCGACGCCCCGCTTTCAAGGTCATAGAAGGGCCTCTCCGCGTCGATCGCAGCGACTATCCGGGCCGAGGCACGATCGACCTCGTCGCGTGCGAGCGAAATCTCCGCCTGGGTCACGAGTGTGCCGGCGATCAACGGCCGCGAGCCGATCTCCCGCGCTCGCGCCAATGCCTCTGCGGCAAGTACCTCCGCGGCGTCCAGGTCACCGGCTTCAACCGCGACAGTTGCAAGGTTTGCCCCGGTGAGCGCGATCACGCTGGAGTGTCCCCGGCGCCGCGCCAGGTCCAGTGATTCCTCGAGCATTGGGCGCGCCGCCTCAAAATTTCCGCGTCGCGCGTTCATCACAGCGAGATTGTTCAACGCGATCCCGAGTGCCGAGCCGTCCTCGGCCTCCCGTGCCATCGCGATCGCCTCGAGGTGTTGGCTTCCGGCGCTTTCAACGTCCCCCAGAGCCTCGGTCGCCCACCCGAGGTGAGTGAGCGCATGAGACCCCAGGCGCTGGTCGCCGTCACGGCGCGCGAGCGATAGCGCCTCTTCCAGGAGCGGTTGTGCGTCCTCGGTGTCACCCACCTGCAACGCGAGCTGACCCGCTGCGGCGAGCGCTCGACCGCGATCCGGGGCGTCGACCGGAACGCGCGCAAGCAGGTCGGTCAGCCGACCGAGCCCCTCGGCCGCGTAGCCCCGCACCACCCAGAACCACTCCAGATCTGCGGCCATCCGAACGGCTCGTGCCGGGTCATGCTCGCCGAAGTGGTCCAGAGCGGCGCGGAGATTCGCATGCTCTTGCTCGAGCCGGACCACCCAACTTCGCTGTGCTGCACCATGTAGCTGCGGGGCGGCTTGCTCGGCCAGTTCGTAATAGTGGACGGCATGCAGACCCGCCGCGCGGTCGAAACCACCGTCGACCCCGGCCCGCTCAATCGCGAACTCTCTGACGGTCTCCAGCATCCAGAAGCGCGGCTCCCGATCCTGATCATCGCGGCGGCCGAGGAGGCTCTTCTCGGCGAGCGAGATCAATCCCTCGATGGACGCCTGGCCCCAGATCGCCTCCGCCGAGTCGATCCGCACGCCGCCGATGAATGGCGCCAACGACGCGAACAGCGCCTGCTCTGGTTCGTCGAGCAGCTGATAACTCCAGTCGATCGTGGCGCGCAACGTTCGCTGTCGTTCGGGGAGGTCGCGAGGCCCCTCCGGCAGCGCCAACCGTTCGGCGAGACGCGTCTCGAGGACGCGCGGGCTGAATATCGCGATCCTCGGGGCGGCCATTTCCAACGCCAGCGGCAGCCCGTCGAGCCGGAGGCAGATCCGCTCAACCGCCGCGCGGTCCTCAGCATCCGAGCTCAACTCGGGCCGAACCGCAGCCGCGCGCTGGAGGAACAGTTCGCTGGCGTCGCCGACCGGCATAGGTCCGATCTCCATCCGATGCTCACCGCGGATCCGCAGCGGCTCCCGGCTGGTCGCCAGCACGTCAAGCCTCGGCGCGGCGGCGATCAGGCTCGCCACCACGTTCGCCGCGTCCAGGAGGTGCTCGAAGTTATCGAGCACCAGCAGAATCTCCCGCTCTGCCATTCTCGCGATCAGGGTCTGCTGCAACGACTCACCGGCGACCGGGTTGACCTCCAGCACCCGGGCGAGCTCGGACACCATCAGCTCCTGATCTGGGATCGGCGCCAACGGCACGATCCACACGCCATCGCGGTAACGGCCAATCGAGTCCGCGGCAAGCTCGATCGACAAGCGCGTCTTCCCGGCACCCCCCGGCCCCAATAGCGTCAACAACCGGACCTCGTCGCGGGAAAGCAATTCGAGAGCCCGCGCGATTTCGTGCTTCCGGCCCACAAGCGGGTGCGCCGGCGTGGGCAGATTCGATCGATTCAACGAGCGCAACGCAGGAAACTCGGCGTCCAAACCCGGAGCAATCAGCTGAAACAAATGCTCGGGCGCAGACAGATCCTTCAGCCGGTGATAGCCCAGATCACGAACCGGCACTCCCGATCCCAGGAGCCCCACCACCGCATCGGTCAGCAACACCTGCCCGCCGTACGCAACGGACATCACCCGAGCCGCGCGGTGAACGTCGATCCCCACAAACTCCCCACTGCTGATCGACGCCAACCCAGCGTGGATGCCCATCCGGACTCGCGGCGTTTCTCCACCCGGCCACTCGACAGCGGCGAACTCGCGCTGCGCGTGCTCAGCACATTCGACCGCGCCGGCGGCCCGCTCAAACACCGCGAAAAACGAATCCCCAGCCGTAGATATCTCGCGACCACCGGCCACCTGGATCGCCGTCCGCATCACGCGATGATGCTCACGTATCACATCGGCAAACCGCTCACCCAGACGCTCCAGCATCCGAGTGGACCCTTCGATGTCCGTGAACAACAGCGCCAACGTGGCCCCGTTCATGACGACAGATGATCTTCAACCACGGCCCAGCCAGCAAGCCCCCGCAGGACCAACGTTGACCACGCCCGGCGAGGGCGCAGCCACTCGCTCGATCAGGATGCTCAAAAGGCACACACGCGGTTGCGTCCCGGACCGCAAGGCCGACGAGGGCAATCCAAACGCCCGAGCAACGCGGGCTGAGGCATCATCGACATCACTACCGCTCCCAGGCCAAGGACCAATTAGCGCGATGCTCGAAAGGCCCGGCTGCAGCCGCTCCCGCAGCGACGTCGACCGGCGCTGGTGCGCGACGCCTCTCGAGAAGCGGCGGCGCGTCGGCCTCGCCGTTGACGCTTCTGAGGTGACGGAGATCGACGACTTCTCCTTCGCCGGCGAACTCGACAGCGAGGCGTCGCCACCTTCGCCGCCCACCCTCGCATGCCGTTCACCTAGGCCGGCTTGCAGCGCTCCGCCGCCTGCGGATTGGCGAGGTCGTACGTGCAGAACTCGACCAGGTCTGACTTGAGCGCGGTGGGCTGAATCGCGGTCTGGCCGCTGAACGGCAGGTCGAAATCGAGGATCACAAAGAGACACAGCGCGATGATCACAGCGAGCGCCGAAACCATGATGGCCTGTGCAGCGAAGCTCTCTAATCCAAAGAAAAACGTGAATCCAATCGTGAGCAACCCGCCTGCAAGCAGAGCAAGCCAAAGCGGTCCAGGCAGAGTCTCGGAGCTGACCTCGATCCGCGTCCGCCTTCCCTGCGACACGGCTGACACGTCCTCGACTGCCTGGTCGACAAAAAAGCTATCCTTCGGGGCGTTCTCCCGCAGCTTGATGACCGCCGTCAGAACCGAGTTGAACGTGTGATCGACGGTCGGATCGCCCTCCAAATGCGTGGCCACGTACGGGTAGTCGACGTAGGCGAGTTGTTCGGCGTAGTCATCAACCGCAACGCTCAGCGGTCCCCCCGCGGGTCCTAGCGCGACCGCATCGCGGTAAAGGTTTGAAACGCTTCCCGCCTCGTCGGATGCGTCGCTGACCGCACTCGTGTACTGCTCCCACTGAATAATTACCGTAAACCCAAGCAGCACGCCGTAGAGGATGCCGACCACGGCGAGAATGAACCCTGCGACGTCGTGCAGCGATCTGAGTTGTCGCAACTCGACGCTGCGGCGGACGACGGCCAGCCCGAGCAGGGACAGCCCCACCACGAGCACGACTATGCCGACGCACAGCAAGGTTCCTGGGACGTGATGAATTAGGAACTTTTCAAGCATCGAGGACGGCCACCGCCGAAGTCAATGAGTCGCACCCCCCGCTGGTCGGCAAGGCTCCTCAGCGCTGCGCCCGCAAGCGGCCGCTCCGCCTGCCACCAGGACGCGCGTCGGAAACTGCGCTTCCTCCTCGCAGACCACGCCCCGTCGTAACACGGCAGGCCCAAGCGATCCTTGCGGCGGCGGGGGGGTGCGGTGCCACGTCCCATTTCTCAACAAACGTGTGGGCTGCGTCCGATTCGGCCCGGATCCTCAGTTGGGCTGCCCTCCGGCGCCGATCCTTGCGCCAGCTGTCGGTGGCATGCTAGCCCCCGACATCGTCGTCGGCAAACACCCTGCAAACACCAGCAGCCCAGTGGTTCCGCTGCGCGGCTCGCGAGAACGCTCCTTCCCTGGAGACCGGCACGCTGCGACCTACATGACGCTTCGTTGGCTTGATCGACAGAGCCAGCGCTCTCGGTCTGCCTTCAGGAAAGTCCGAGTACGCATACCTTCCCGCGAAAGCGTTGCTGCCACTCGGTCCGATCGAAGCAGCAGTCTCAGCAGCTGGTTCTCCAACGGCGGCCAAACGAAGTCCGCTTACCGCGGAGACCGCCGTGCTCGATCGAGAGCGGACGGCGCGGCCGGCTTGCAGTCAGAGCATGTACCTGCGGTATGCTGTGATGGGCGCGGGTCTGGTACAGGGCTCGCCACCAGCGAGGGCCAGTGGAGTGGGCATGTTTTTCGTCGGGGCGCGACGCGCTCGGTCACGAGTAGCGGTGTGGAGGGTCATTTGCGCTGAGGTAGGTGCGGCGGACGTCTTGCCGCGCGCATTGACGGGTTCAGGGGCGACGGTGCGAGGAGCCGACCGCGGTTTGATCCCGGCGAACCCGCGCTCGCGGATCTTCGTGAACGTGCGCGGCCGGCGGGCACGCCCCGACGAGATGAGCTTCATATGAAGTTACGCCACCTCACACCCGAGGAGCGTGCTGCCCGCGGGAAGCGTGCGCGCTCGAAAGTACCGCTTGCAGGCCACGCCGTGTGGGAACCGCCGTCGGACAGAAGCAACCCGGTCGATCTTCTGGAGCACCAGGCGACCACGCGCATCCCTGAGCTTGTGCCGATCCGCTACGGGAGGATGCTGGCCTCGCCGTTCAGCTACTTCCGTGGGGCCGCGCTTCCGATGGCGGCCGATCTGGCTGCGACGGAACAGTCGGGCTTGAAAGCCCAGCTATGTGGCGACGCGCATCTATCCAACTTCGGGCTATTCGGATCGCCCGAGCGTCACCTGTTCTTCGATGTAAACGACTTCGACGAGACCTTGCGCGGGCCTTGGGAATGGGACGTCAAGCGGTTGGCCGCGAGCCTTGAGGTCGCCGGACGGGACCACGAGTTCGACGAACATGAGCGCAAACAGGTCATCGGTCACGCAGTTCGCTCGTATCGCGAGGCGATGCGGAACTTCTCGAGCATGTCGATGCTCGAGGTGTGGTATTCCCGCGTAGACACGAGTGACCTGCTGCCGCGCTTCCAGTCGCTGCTCGATCGCGACCGGACACCCAGTGTCTGGCGAGCGATCCATAAGGCACGCGCTCACGACAGTCACCACGCTTTCGACAAGTTATGCCAGCAGGTCGATGGCGAGCCAAAGATCGCCTCCGACCCTCCCGTGATCGTTCCGGTGGAGAACCTTATGGCGGGCGTCGACACGGGGATCGCCCTCGAAGCGATGCGTGCCTTCCTGATCTCGTATCACCGCACGCTGCCGGATGATCGCCGGCGGCTACTGGACCAATACCGCGTCGTCCACGCCGCTCGGAAGGTGGTCGGGGTTGGAAGTGTGGGGACTGACGTATGGATCGTGCTGCTCTTCGACGGTCGCGGATCCCCGCTGCTCCTGCAGATCAAAGAGGCCCAAGCGTCCGTACTTGAGCAATTCACATCGAAGGGTCAGTACGCCAACCAGGGACGGCGCGTGGTCGCGGGCCAGCACCTGATGCAGGCGGCCAGCGACATTTTCTTAGGCTGGGAGTCCGCTCGAGAGCGATTTGAGTGGCAAGGTTCCGAGCGCGAGTATTACGTCCGTCAGCTCCGGGATTGGAAGGGCTCCGCCGACATCACCGCGATGACCGTGGCTGGAATGCGGCTGTGGGGGGAGATGTGCGGTTGGACCCTCGCCAGGGCACACGCACGGTCCGGCGACCGGATTGCGATCGGGTCCTACCTCGGAAAGTCAAAGGAGTTTGACAACGCGCTCGTCGACTTCTCGATTGCGTACGCCGATCAGAACGAAGGCGACTACCGCCTGCTCCAAGAGGCGGTCGCCAGCGGACGAGTCATCGCTGACGCCGGCGTCTGAACGGTCGCCTGGATCTTGGCGCGGTTACGGATCATCGCGGAGTCCTGCAGCAGCCGATCGACGTCCCGCTCGGTCATCGCCGCGACCCGCGCGATGTCGAACTCATGGAAGACCCTGCGGAACGCGTCCCGCTTGCCGAACACGATCGACCAGCCGAGCCCGGCTTCGAACACCCCGAGCGTGAGCGCCTCGAACAGCGCCGACTCGTCATGGGTGCTCGTACCCCAGACGTCATCGTGGTCGCCATGTCCGAGCACGACAAACCCAGCATCGTCTTTTGCCACGGAATCTGGGCGGACGGGTCGTGCTACAGCAAACTGATTCCGCCGCTCCGGGCCGAGGGGTACGAAGTGATCTCCGCCCAGTACAACCTCGATTCAGCCCAGAGCGACATTGACAGCGTGATTCGCACGCTCGGACGGGTCTCGAGCCCTTCCATCCTCGTTGGCCATTCCTATGGCGGGGCCGTTATCACGGGCGCGGGAATCGATGATCGCGTCGTCGGACTCGTCTACATCGCCGCGGTCGCCCCCGATGACGACGAGACCGCAGCGAGCCAGCAGGCCAAGTATCCGGTTACCGACGTGTTCCAGCAGATCGAGGTCGCTGATGGCCGCGTCTGGATGCTCCCGTCCGGCATCGGATACTTCTGCGGAGATCTGCCGGAAGAGGAGCAGCAGGTCGTGTGGGCGACGGCGACGCCGCCCGCCGCGACCCTGTTCACTGAGAAGCCCGCAGGAACCGCGTGGAGGACGAAGCCGAGCGCTTTCGTCGTGGCCACCCAGGACCACAGCGTCCACCCCGACCTGCACCGGGACTCTGCCAAGCGGATGGGCGCCGCGACCTACGAGGTCGCGAGTGCACACTGCGCGATGCTCTCGCATCCCGACGTGTGTCTCGACGCGATCCGCAACCTCGTCACCTCCCTCCAGGGAACCCTGGCGACGGCGTAATTCGCGTCCGGTCCTCTGCGACGGCGCAAATACAACCAGTCCTCTCCAGCAGGGTTCCGCAGGGTTCCTCGGTCAGGCGGGGCGACGTTCGCCCCGCCTGACCAACCCGCCTAATTAAAGGGGTCGACTTGATGCTCGTTGATCGAATCTCACGCACGAACAGATCAACGGACCCACCACATCGGCTATGCCGGTTGATCGCTGGTTCCACGCTTGGCCGCCAGCTGACCGTCGAGTTCATCGGAACCTTCGTCCTGGTTTCACCGTCGGCCCGGCAACCTCGAGCAAGGGAGCTGGGGATCTCGCCCCACTCGCGATCGGATCGGCGCTGATGGTGATGGTGTTCGCAGGAGGGCATATCTCGGGGGCTCACTACAACCCCGCCGTGCCTCGCCGGCGTGGTGAACACCAGAACGCTAGGAGGGTTTCCGTGGACGTCAACCAGATCGACCCGGCCGTAAACCACCGCCACGTGGAGCAGCTGGATTACACCGTTCCTCGGCTCACGGTCCCTGTGCCGGACGTGCGCAAGTTCAAACGACGGTATGAGGCGGCGGTACCGGACCTGCCGCTCGAGGCCGTGCGAGAGCTCGTCGCTCGTCGGGCCTCATGGTCCGAGATGGAACGACTGATCGGCGACGCAGCCCCGTTCGGCTTTCTCATCTACTTTCGCAACGAAGTCCACCCGGTGATGGCGCTCGCCGGCGACCGCGCCGACTGCGTCGCCTACCTCATGGGCAACCACATCTTCGCGGAGCGCATGTTCCGCCACGACCCGCGCGCCTTGATGTACGCGCCGCTGCACACGGTGATCTGGGAGGACCACGACGGTAAAGCATGGTTCGCCGTCGATCAGCCCAGCGCCCCAATTTGGGAGCTTCGGGATCCCCGCGGTCACCGAAGTGGGCATCGAGCTCGACCACAAGCTGGCGGCGCTGCTGGAGGCGCTGGCCGTGCCCGTTCCCGACGTGCTGAGGTGACGATGCGGTCTTCGAATTACGACATCGCATCATCGTGCGAAGGTGCGCGCCGCTGTGTGAACTCGCTTGACCGGAGCAGCTCGCTCGAGCTCCACCGCACTTCGATCGACCCAGCCTCCCGCGCCGTCCGGTGAGACCGCCCAGCGCGGGCACCGCGGCGCCCCTCCGATCGAATCTGGGCAGTTAGCACCTCGCTCCACGAGGCTCTCGGTCAGCGACCCCCTGCTCTCACGCTGCGACGAGCATTTCGCCGCAGCCGACGAGAGTCTCGGAACGCGCGGAAAGCGCGCGAGGCGGCCGCGAGCACGCCACGGGGCGCTCGATGCGCCCGGCGCTAGCCAAGCGATCGAATCCTGCAAGCAGCAGAGCAGCAGCGCCGCCGGCGGCGGTCGCACGTTGGCCGCAGTCCCACCGATCGAGACATCCCGAAAGGAGTAAGCGGGCCGACGGCGCCCGGAGCAGAAAAGGAACATGCGGAAGGCCACGGCTGCGCCCTCCGAGCCGGGCGCCGGCAGGTCGCTACGTAGTGGCCGTGCAGCCCTCACGACGGCCACTCATGTGAACTCAGCTCATGCCAGGGTCGGGCTGGCGGTGGATCACTGCACGCGTGCGACGCTCATCGCCGCGAGCTGGTAACATCAGGTTTCCTGATAATTAACCTGTGAGGGCCATGACGATCTCGACTAAAGAGGGGCTGTTCACGGACATCGCCGGGCTACGCGATTCCGCCGGATCGCAGCTCGGCCACACCGACTGGCAGGAGATGACGCAGGCGCGCGTCGACCAGTTCGCCGACGTGACCGAGGATCACAACTTCATCCACGTGGATCCAGAGCGGGCGAAGGACACTCCGTTCGGCGGCACGATCGCGCACGGCTTTCTCTCTCTGTCGTTGCTTGCGCCCGTCGGCCAGCAACTGCTCCAGGTCACCGATGCGGCGATGAGCATCAACTACGGGCTCGACCGCGTGCGCTTTCCCGCCCCACTCCGTGTCGGGGCACGATGGCGCGGTAAGGCTGAAATCGTCGAGACGACTGAGTTGTCCGGAGGGCTGCAGGTGAAGCTGCGTCTCGCGCTCGAGGTCGAAGGCTCCGAGAAGCCCGCCGTGGTAGCTGACCAGCTAGTCCGGGTGTACGCATGAGCGCCGACCGGTTGGACGGGAGGGTCGCGATTGTCACGGGTAGCGGCCGCGGGCTGGGACGCGCCTACGCGATGGCCCTGGCCGCCGCCGGCGCGGCGGTAGTGGTCAACGACGTCGACGGCGACGCCGCCGGTGAAACGGTCGAATCGATTCAAACCGCCGGTGGGCGCGCTTTGAGTCACATCGCACCCGTCGGTGACACCGACACCGCCGATGCGCTGGTCAAGGCCGCGGTTGACGAGTTCGGCCGCCTCGACGTCATGGTCACCAACGCGGGCGTGTTGCGCGACAAGGTGCTTTGGAAGATGAGCGATGAGGACTTCGACCTCGTGGTGCACACGCACCTGCGCGGTACGTTCACCTGCGCCCGCGCCGCCGCGATCCAGCTGCGCGAGCAGGGCGAGGGAGGCAGCATCGTCGTCGTCGGCTCGCCCGCTGGCCAGTTCGGCAACTTCGGTCAGACGAACTATGCGGCCGCGAAGGCGGGGATCGTCGCCTTCGCCCGCACCTGGGCGCTCGAGCTGTCTCGCAGCCAGATCACGGTCAACGCGATCGTCCCCACAGCTTGGACGCAGATGACGGCGAGCATCCCGGTGTATGCGCCCCTGGTCGACCGGGTCGATGCGGGCGAGCCGTTCCCGAGCGACGTGCGCCGGGATCACGCGATCGGGATGCCCGACGAGTGCGCGCCGCTCGTCGTGTTTCTCGCTTCGGACGCCGCGCGAGACGTGACCGGTCAGGCGATCGGGCTCGGTGGCGACAAGCTCACGCTGTACGGCCACCCGTCAGAGGAGATCGTCGAGTTCCGCGACGGGGGCTGGAGCGCCGAGGACATCGCCGAAACCTGGGACAGCACCCTCGAACCGCACCGACAGCCGTACGGCGTCGAGCTGCCGCCGCTCGAACTCCCGACGTAGGCGCCACCGTCAGATACTCGGCACCGTCGTAGGGTCGCCGGCTGCGAGGTAACCGCTGGCGAGCACCCGGTCGAGCTCGGGCCGGATCTCCGAGACCGGGCCGCTCATCTCGACCTTGCCGTGAGCCAGGAGCACGACGTCGTCGGCGATGTCGAGCGCCTGGTGCGCGTGCTGCTCGACCAGGATGACCCCCACGCCGCCGCCGGCGGCGGCACGGACCACGTCGAGCAACCGGTCGACGAGCCTCGGCGCGAGCCCGAGCGACAACTCATCGGCCATCAACACTTTGGGCCGACCGCTCAGCGCGAGTGCGAGAGCGAGCATCTTCTGCTGGCCGCCCGACAGCAGGCCGGCTCGCCGCTTGCGATGATCGCGAAGCTCGGGGAACAGCTCGAACGCACGGACGGGGTCGCCCGGTCCGAGCCGGAGGTTCTCGTCAACGGTAAGTCGCGTGATCGCGCCTCGCTCATCGGGTACGAACGCCAGGCCCTGCTGAACGCGGCGGTGAAGCGGGCTGGTCACGAGGTCTCCGGCCAGTCGAACCTCGCCGGTCAGCGGTCGCAGTGCGCCGGCGAGTGTCATCAGCGTAGTCGTCTTGCCGGCTCCGTTGGGACCCAGGATCAGCATCACGCGTCCGGGCTCGACGCTCAGATTGAGCTCGCGCGCCACGGCGAGCGTGCCGTACCCCACGGTCAGGCCACGTGCCTCGAGGATCGCGCTCATGACACTCTCTCCACGGCCGCGGCCTTCGGTTCGGTGACAACGGCCTTGTGTGTCGGGCCGATGAACGCCGCGACGACATCCCTGCGCTTGGTCACCTCGGCGGTAGCGCCTTCGGCCAGGATCGTTCCGTGGTCGAGGACGACGAGGCGGTCGCAGATCGCCTGCACGAGCGAGAAGTCGTGCTCGACGATCGCGATCCCCATCCCCCATTGCCTGGCCAGGTGAACGACTACCTCGCCAAGCTCCCGGGTCTCGTTCTCGTCGAGACCGGCCGCGGGCTCATCGAGCAGGAGGATCGACGGCGAGGCGGCGACCGCGCGGGCGATCCCGACGAGGCGCCGCTGACCTGCCGACAGCGTCGTCGGACGCGACTCGAGCAAGTCGTTCAGACCCAGGTCGTGCAGTGCGGCCAATCCCGTCGCCGTCAGCGCGCGCTGCCCCGGCCGAATGGCGGACATCAGGTAGCCCCATGCGGTGCCCCGCTCGCATGCGACGAGTAGGTTCTCGCGCACCGACAGGTCGTCGAACAGCTCGAGCGACTGGAACGACCGGCCCAGGCCGGCCTTTGCCCGGCGGTGCGCCCGCCAGCGCTCGATCGCTTGTCCACGGAAGCGAATCGCGCCGCTTCGCGGACGCGTGATGCCCGAGATCACATCGATCAGCGTCGTCTTGCCGGCGCCGTTCGGGCCGATGAGTCCGACGACCTCGCCGGTTCGGACTGACAGTGACACGTTGTCAAGCGCGGTGATGCCGCCGAAGGAGACCGACACGCCCTCGGCCACCAGCTCGGCGGGCTCGACCCGGACTGGTTCGGGCGCGGGGGGTTCGGCCTCGTGGGCCCGACCGCGTCGGCGATCGATCAGCGCAATCACCGGCGAGAGCGGATTTCCCTTGGCCGCGACGCCGTCCGGCGCGAACACAAGCGTGACCAGCAGCAGCAGCCCCGAGGCCAGGAGCACGTAGTCCGAGGCGTTGCCCAGACCGTTCAGGATTTGCGGTAGGAAGCCCTGGGGGTTACCTAACCCTCCAACCACGGCCGATTGAAGAAAGCCGATCCCGATGATCACGGTTTGCACGAGTGCGCCGATCGATGCCACGACGTTGAACTGGTTGAACTGCACGACCGGGTTCTGATACGCGAGGAGCACGCCACCGAGCGCGGCAAGCCCGGACGAGAGCGCGAACGCCGCCAGTTTGATCGAGCGCACGTCGATACCAAGGGCGGCCGCGGCACGTTCGTTGCCGCGCACGGCGAGCATCCTGCGCCCGAAGCTGCCCTTGCGCAGGTTTGCGACCACTACCATCGCGACCGCGAGCACGAGCACCGTCATCACCGCGAACCGTGCGGGGTGGTGGATCGGATTTAGGCTGAAGCCGAAGATGCTTTCGGACCCAATCGTCGTGCCGTTGATCCCGCCCAGGTAGGTGTCGTTGCCGAGCACGATGTTCTGGAACGCCAGGCCGAGCCCGAGCGTGACGACCGCCAGGCTGATCCCCCGGGTGCGGAGGGCAGGCAGCCCGAACACGATTCCGGCACCCATCGCGGCCAGCACGCCGCAGACCGCCGCAGCGACCATCGAGAAGTGCTGTGCCTCGCTGAGTCGCCCCGCGACCAGCGCGCCAACTCCGGCGAGGGCGAACTGGGCCAGTGAAATCTGTCCCGCATATCCGGTGAGCAGTACGAGGGATAGGCAGATGAGTCCATAGCCGGCCGAGAGGGCTACCGAGTCCTGCGTCGTCTGGCTGCCGAGGCCTATCACGACGAAGCTCACGAACAGGCCCAGCGCGAGCGCGGGAACCCCGAGCCTGGGCATGCCCACGCGGGGAAGGCGCTCGAGGAGATGCCCTCGAAGGGGCAGCGCCTGACCGCGGACGATGATCCAGACCGCGATAACCAGGAACCCGGTAGATGCCGCCCAGCCGGGCGCCGTCACGTAGTTGGTCAGCTCGCCCTCGATTACCCCAATGACGAGGCCGCCGAGCAGCGTCAGCGGGAACGAACGGAATCCGCCGATCATCGCTGCCGCGAGCGCGGGCACTACCAGCAGCGCCGAGTTTTGTGGGCTAAGTGCGACGATCGAGGAGATCAGAGCGCCGACGACACCGGCCAGTGCGGAGCCGATCGTCCAGTTCAACAGTGCAACGCGGTCGGGCGATATCCCGAGCGCGCCGGCGGTGAGCTCGTTCTCGGCCACCGCGGACGTCGCCAGCCCGAAACGCGTGAACCGGTACGCCGCCCACAGCACCGCGGTGAGGACAACCGCGATGCCGAGCAGGATGAAGCGATCGACTCCGACGGTCGCTCCTCCGCCGATCGAGACCACGCCGTTGGGCAGGAACGGCGGAACGAACACCGTATCGCTGCCGTAGCGCAGGAATCCGATCTCGACCAGGATCGTGAACACCCCGGTCGTCGCGATCACTCGCGTCAATGGCGAGGACCCCCGCAGCGGACGCATGACAGCAAGCTGGATCGCGGCACCGAGCACCGCGCCGACCACCCCGGCGGCGATCAGCGCCGACACCCACCCCCACCCGTGATTCACATTCAGCTCGTAGAAGAGGTAGCCGCCGACCGCCGCAATCGCACCCTGGGCGAAGTTGATCACCCCGGACGCGCGGTAGATCAGAACGATGCCCTGCCCGAGCAACGCATAGAGACCGCCCGTGCCGAGGCCGACGAGCGCGAACTCGATGAAGGTGCTCATATGACTACGACGACGCTATCTCAGATCGGCGCCAGGGTCTAGCCTCCGAACGGATTGAACGGCTGACCTCCATTTAGCTGCACGAGTTGCCCGCTCTTGACCTGCTGAAGGTAGAGAGACGGGTTGTACAGCGACGGGAATGCACCGCCAAGGCCCTTGAACTTCACACTCGTCGTGTACGGCGGGATCAGGTCGTAGGCGTACTGGTTGGTCAGGTTCTGGAAGGCCGCGAGTACGCTCGCGCGAGTGACGCTCGGCAGCTTGTTGGCAACGTCGGCGAACATGTGGACGGCCAGCCAGGCGGGAAGCGTGAACACCGTCTGGGGGATGCCCGGTGCGTACTGGTTGAACTCCTTCTGCATCTGCTCCAGACCCGGCTCGGATGCGGTCGGCAGCTGAAACGGCTCGATCGACTTGACACCTTCGCCGGCCGAGCCCACCGACTTGATCTGCGCCGGCTGCAATGACGACACGATCGGCAGCGTGATGCCGTTCTGACGAGCGGCAACGATCACCTGGTCGACGATCGGCGTAATCGCGGCGATCGCCTGAGTGCCATTCTGTTTCGCTTTCAGTACGGCCGAGGTGAGGTCGGAGCCCGGCATCGCGCTGATCGTCCCGGTGATCGTCGCACCGAGCGCCTTCGCCTCTGCGATCCCGGTCGGGAAGTAAAGCGCGTTGGCCGGCGGCGACGTGATCAGTGCGATCTTGGTCGCGTGCTCGAACTTCACCGCGGCGTAGACCGCCGCGGACATGCCGGTCAAGCCCACGCCGAAGTACGGAAAGACCGTGGGGAACGAATACTCCTTCGGGTTGAACCCTGGGGTGCGGCCAATCATCGGGAGCTTGCCGGCATTCATGATCTCCATCGGAGTCCCGACGAAGCTGAAGCCGCCGATGTCCGCCACCGTGCCATTGGACACCGCGGCTCGCGCGCACGCGTTCGCGACATTCCCGTTGCCCTTCGAGTCGCAGACCGACAGGACCAGCGGGTGGCCCTTCACACCACCGGCGGCGTTAACCGCTTTGATTGCCGCTTCGGCGGCCTCGTCCGGCCGCGCCGTAGCCAGCGAGACGCCCGCCGGAGGAAAGTCCATGTCGGCGATCAGCGAGAGCTTGATCGGCGATCCTGTCGCCTTCGAGCTCGCCGTGCTCGGCGCGCTCGATGTGGCGCTGCTCGAGCTCGAGGCTGCTGCGCTCGAGCTCGTGGTGCTACTGCTCGAACTTCCACATCCGACAGCAATGAGTGCCGCGATTGACAGCGTAAGCGACAGGGCCTTGAGCCTCATGAGCCTCTCCTCGTGTGCATCGACCTCACCTCGTCTTCGAGTGCGCCGAAGAGTAGCACAGTATCAGGAAGCCTGATGTTAAGTTTGCGTCAGCTAGGCGTCGCCCCGCGGACGCGGGAGAGGATCGGCTCGTTGTGCTCACCCAGCGCAGGCGCTCCGCTCGAGAGCGGGATGCCGCGCTCGCTGTCGATCCGGAACGGGAGATCGAACACGATGTTCGCCTCACCGGCGGTGTCGAGCGCCTCGAGTAGCAGGCCGCTCTGCGTGACGTGCTCGTGGCCGAGGATCTCCTCGGGCGTACGCACGACACTGGCCGGGACGCCCGCCGCGGTGAACTCGCGTTCCCACTCCCCGGCGGTTCTGGACACGAGCGACTTCTCGATCTCGCCCACGAACTCCAGACCGGCCGAGTCTCGGTACCCGGGATCGCTCCACGGTGGCTCGAGCAGGTCCGGACGGCCGATGATCGTGCAGACGGCCTCGTACCACTTCGGGAACATCAGGTTGGCATAGATCCGGCGGTCCTTCGCCATGAAGCGGGCCTGGTTGGTGCGGCGCCGCAAGCGGTCGCCCCCTTTGTGCGCGGAAAGCACCGACGCGGTCTGGAGCACGAGCGCCGCCTCGAGCATCGAGACCGTGACATGGCGCCCGCGGCCGTCGCGCGCGCGCTCGAGCAGCGCGACCATGATCGCCGAGAACGCGACATAGCCGGCGAACGCATCGGCCATCGCGACGCCCGGGTCGCGTGGATCGGCGTCCTCACTCATCGCCATCGAGGAGATGCCCGACATGGCCTGGACCGTCGACTCCATCGCCGGATAGTTGGCGAACGGCCCCTCCTCCCCGTATCCCTTGATCGAGCAGTACACGAGTCCCGGATTGGTCTCGTGGACCGGACCCCAGTCGACGCCGAGGCGGGCCGGCACGCCAGGCGCGTAATTCTCGACCAGCACGTCCGCCCGGGCGATCAGTTGGGCGAGCGCCTCCCGTCCGTCGGGTGACTTCAGATCGAGCGCCACCGAGGCCTTGCCGGCGTTCAAATAGGAGAACCACGGCGTGCGGCGGAAGTCATCGCCGCCCCGCGGGTCCTCGACCTTCACGATGTCGGCCCCGAGGCGTCCGAGATGATGCGTGCAAAGGGGCCCGGCGTACGCGTGGGTCAGGTCGACGACGATCACTCCTTGGAGCGCTTCGCTCACAGCCGCTGCAGTCTACAGCTATCTCAGGGGGCCTGATACATTGCCGGAATGTCCGAGGAGAACGTGCAGGTTGGAGTGGTCGGGGCCGCGGTGCCGTCCGAACTGGTGCTGGCGGCCGGCCTCGAGCCGGTGCGGATGAGCGGCCAGACGCGCGCCACGCCACGCGTCGACGCGTACGGGTTCGACGAGCTCGACCCACCTACCGCGGCCGTGATGGAGCGACTGCTCGCGCCCGGACACGGCTTCGACTTCGTCCTGATCGGCGCCGACACACACGCTCAGACCATCCTGTTCAAGACGCTCCGCGAGCTTCAGCGGATAGATCCGGTCGAGTCGATTCCGCCATTTGCGTTTCTCGACCTCCTGCACCTCCCCTACCGGACCACCTCTCGTTACAACCGGGGTCAGCTCACACGGATATGCCAACGCCTCGGCAGCTGGGCCGGTGCCCATGTGACGGGGCCGCGGATTCAAGCCGCCGTCGAACGGGTGAACTCAACGAGGCGCCTGTTCGAGGATGTGGCCCGGCTGCGGCGTGCCCATCCAGCTCGCCTGACCGGCGTCGAAGCCCTTCGTCTGTTCGGCGAGGCGCTCGTGTCCTCGCCCGAGCGCACGCAGCGCCGGTTGCGAGAGCTCCTCGACGATGACGCATCGCTTGCGTGGCTCGACGGCAAGCGCATCTACCTGACCGGCTCCGCGCAACAGGACGGATCCGTATACGAGGCGATTGAGAGCCGCGGATATGTCGTGGTCGGCGAGGACCATCCGCGCGGCGAACTCGCATTCGCCGGTCTCGTGCGGGAGACACGGAATCCGCTCGACGGGCTGGTCGACCATTACCAGCGCGCACCGCTGCCGACGCGCCTCTCGAGTCGGCAGCGCGGAGCATTGGTGGCAGAGGCTGCGCGAGCGGCGCAGGCTGATCTGGTGGTGTGCTTCACGAGTTCGCACGACGCCGCAACGCCGTGGGACCTCCCGGCCATCCGGGCGGCACTCGAAGCTGCTGCGCTGCCGCTCCTGGAAGTCGGACCCGACGGGCTCGCGGCGCTGTGAGCTCGGCCCAGTTCGAGGGAGTGCGCTCGGCCAAATCGCTTGACCTGGCGCGCGAATTCAATCGCTACCAGCGCTCGTGGTTCGCGCAGCTGCGGGCACGCGCCGCGGCGGGCGACCCGATCGCCGTGGTCAACGCCGATGCCCCACAGGAGATCTTCCGTGCGCTCGACATACCGTACGTCGTGACCCAGTGGTGGTCCTCGGTGGTGGCGGCCAAGCAAAAGGCAGCCGAGTACCTCGGGCACCTCAAGGCCCTCGGCTACCCCGACACCCGCGACAGCTACACGGCACTGGCTTTCGGAAGCTCACTCGACGACGATCGCGACCGCGCTCCGTGGGGCGGGCTCCCCCGTCCGGCGATCCTCCACGCCGTCACCGGCGGGGACAGCATGGCGAAGCTGTTCGAGGCCTGGGCGGAGCACACCGGCGCGGACCTTTACCTGATCGAACGTTCGACCGCCTGGCGCGAGGAGATCCCGCCCGACTGGTGGGCCCGAAGTCATGATCGTTGGGACGAGTTGATCGAGCCCGACCGGCTCGAGCTCATGGTCGACGAGCTGAAGGGTCTGATCCGGTTTCTCGAGCAGCGGACGGGGCGACGATGGGAGGAGTCCCGATTCAGAGAGGTGCTCGATCTCGTCAACGAACAGGAACAGCACTACCTCGATACACGCGACCTAATCGCCGCGGCGCGACCGGCGCCGGTGTCGATCGCGGACACGATGCCCGCCACGATGGTGCCGCAATGGCATCGCGGCACGGCCTGGGCACGTGACGCCGCGCTCGAGTTGCACGATGCGGTCCGCGAGCGCGTCGACGGCGGCCATGCCGTCTGTCCCGACGAGCGGATAAGGCTGATGTGGCTGGGGGTCGGCCTGTGGTTCAACATGGGGTTCTACGACTACTTTCAGTCCAGCCACAGCGCCGTGTTCGTCTGGTCGATCTATCTCGGACTCGCCGCCGACGGATACATCCGGCGGTTCCGCGACGATGACGATCCGCTGCGGTCTCTCGCGGCGAGGTTCGTGAACATCGAGGAGGAGCTCCGCGGCCCGACGTGGGCGAGTCAGTGGCATCTCAAGGAGGCGCGCTCGCACGGCGTCGATGGCGTCGTCGTGCTCGACCACCTCGCCTACTTCGATCGCCTGGCTTTCCGACGCGCAGGGCTCCCGGTGCTGGAGCTCGGAGTCTCCAACGTCGACCCCCGCAGCTGGGACGACGCCCGTGTACGCGCCGCGGTCACGGCCTTCCTCGAGCAGGAGGTGGATCCGGTGGCGGCCGCGCGCCGGCGCCGCGAAGCCAGTCTGAGCGACGAGTGAGGGACTTGGCGAATACGCACACACCGGATTGGGATCCGCTGGCGCCGGAGATCCTTGACGACCAGCAGCGCGCCCACGACCAGATGCGAGATCGTTGCCCGGTCGCCTGGAGCGGCTTCCTGGGCTGGTCACTTTTCAAGCACGAGGACGTGATCGCGGTCGCCCGAGATCCGACGAGCTTCAGCAACCGAGTCTCGGCGTCTCCGATGCTGAAGCCCGGTTCGATCCCGAGCATTCCGCTCCAGCTCGACCCGCCGGAACATACGCCGTATAAGCGCTTCCTGATGACGTACTTCAGCACGAAGCGGATGGCCGAGTTCGAGCCGACGTCGCGCAGGCTCGCCGGCTCACTGCTGGAGGCCTACCTCGGAAGCGGAGGCGACGCGGTGTCGGCATTCACCGACCCCTATCCGGTGCAGTCCCTGTGCGCATTTCTCGGATGGCCCGCGGAGGACTGGCGTCAGCTCAAGGCGTGGTCGAGCGACATCGAGCGCGCTGCGCTCCGCCGCGATCCAGAGCGGGGCCGGCGCGCCACCGAGGCTTTCCACGCCTACATACTGCGGTTCATCGCCGCCCGCCGACGGCACCCGCGGGCCGACGTCACCAGCTGGTTACTCGAATCCGAGCGGGAGGAGAAGATTGCGTTGGACGATGCGCGGAAGATCAGCATCCTCCGCCTTCTCCTCCACGCCGGCCACGGGACGACCACGGCGAGTCTCGGTCTCTGCCTTCTGTACCTGGCCTGTCATCAAGACGACCAGATCTACCTCCGGGAAAATCCAGACAGGATCCCCGCGGCGGCTGAGGAGATCCTCCGCCACGATGGGCCGCTGGTCTCGATGCCGCGCGTGCTCACGCGCGATGTCGAGCTTCGAGGCCGCCGACTGGAGGCCGGGGACCGTGTTGCGCTGATGTTCGCCGCCGCCGGTCGCGACCCGGACGCGTTCCCGGATGCCGAACGATGCCGGCTGGGCCGCTCGCCCAATCAGCACCTGATCTTCGGGAACGGCATTCACTTCTGCTTGGGTGCGCGGCTCGCCCGGCTCGAGCTTCGCGTCGCGCTCGAGGAGCTGTTGGCCCGGACCAAGGGCTTCAGGCTCGCCGGACCCGAGCCCCGGCGCTTCAGGTGGCCGGGCAACGGCCCTCGATCGCTGCCACTCCACGTCACGCTCGAGTGATCTCGCCTTGGGCGAGTTGCTAGAAAGCCTCCGCCACCGGCACGACCGGCGTGAGGACTTCGCTCGCGAATGGGCGGCGGACGGCGGCAAGGTCGTCGCGTACATGTGCGACAACTTTCCGCAAGAGCTGGTCGCCGCCGCGGGGATGCTGCCGTTCCGGCTCCGCGGTGATCCGAGCGCTCCGACTCCCAACGTCGCGCGCTACGTCGAGCCCGATCGCAGCGCGATGGTGACAGTGCCGGCGTTCGTCGACGCAATGCTTGAACCGCTCGTCGCGGGCGAGTACGAGTTCGTCGACTACGTCGTGGTCCCCCATGGCCGCAAGGCGATCGAGACCGGTTACGAATCACTCATCCGCGCCCGGAAAGCCGGGGCGCCGATGCGACCGGTGAAGCTGTTCTACCTCGACAAGTCCTGGGTGCAGGTGCCCGGCTCGGACTCGTCCGCGTTCGACCGAAGCTGTCTGCTCGCGCTCAAGGCCCAGCTCGAGCAGTGGGCGGCCGCGCCGATCGCCGACGACGCGCTGGCGGAAGCGATCGCGCAGGCACGACGAGGTCGCGCCCTGCTCGCGCGCGTGAACCTGCTGCGCATCGTGCAGCCGGCGCGGCTGACCGGCGCCGACGCGCTGCTCCTGTATTCGCTCGCGAGCGCGATGCCCCGAGCCGAGCACAACGAGCTCATCGAGGAACTCCTCGCCCAGGCGTCCGACTTACCGGCGCGCGCTGGACCCCGGATCTATGTCGCGGGCAGCCCCCATCCGACCACCGCGCTCTATCGGCTGATCGAGTCGCGTGGCGCCACCGTGGTCGGTGAGGATCATTGCTGGGGTGAACGGGCAGTTGGTTGCCCGATACCCGATGGCCTCTCCCCGCTCGACGACTTGGCCGAGCGCTACCACCGAACGCCCGTCTGCTCGATCGAGTTTCCGCTCGAGAGCGCGCTCGCGCGTTGGCGAGCGTCGGTGCGGCGCGCTCGTCCGGACGGCGTCTTGCTCCACGTGGTCTCGGGCGACGAGCTCCACATCTGGGATACGCCCGATAAGGCGCGTCTGCTCGCCGAGGACGGGATACCGGGCCTCCATCTCGTTCGGGACGGATACGAGGTGGGCGATCGGCAGCTCGACGATTGGCTCAGCGGGCTGGATCGGTGAGCGAGGCGCCTGAACCACGCCGGCTCGACGTCGTCGCGCGCGTTCGCGACTTTCAACGTGACTGGCTCGAGCGCACCCGGCAGCGAGCAGTGGACGGCGAGCCATTCGGGATCTGCAACGCGGACGAGTTCGAGGAGCTTCTGAGCGTCATGGACATCCCCGTGCTCGTCATCAACCCCTGGAACTTCATGATCGTCGCGCAAGGGAAGGCGGCGCACTTCAGCCGAGTGCTCGAACGCCGCGGCTATACCGGTCCGCACTTCTTCGGACTGGGACTCGCGTCGACAATGGAGCCATCGCAGGCTCCGAGGGGCGGCCTCCCGAAGCCGGCGTTCGTCCTCGGAACCACCCGCTCGGAAGCGGAACTGCGCGTAACGGAACTGTGGGCGCGCGAGTTCGGCGTCCCCTGCATCCCGCTCGAGTTCAACCTGGGCACCCCGTCCAAGACGCCCCCCGGGAACGGGTGGTGGCAACTCACTCGCGACCGCTGGCCAGAGCTGACCGATCCGCCTCGCCTCGAGCTGCGGCTCGCCCAGGTGCAGGCAGCCCTGGGCTCGATCGAGTCGATGACCGGCAAGACGCTGTCGGCCAGCCGACTCGCGCAGGCTATGGACCTGGTCAACCAACAGGTCGACCTGCTGGCCGAGGTGCGAGATCTGATCGCCGGCGCGCCACGCTGTCCGGTTACCGTCCGCGACCAGCTCTCGCTCTACCAGCCGATGTGGCATCGAGGCACGCCGGAAGCGACCGAGCTGTTCAGGGCTTACCGGGACGAGGTGGCCGACCGTGCCCGAGCCGGAGCCGGAGCCTACGCGCGCGAGGAATACCGCCTGTTCTACGCCACCATGCGCGAAGAGCCGCGGTTCCACGAGTTCCTGCGCAACGAGTTCGGTGGCGCTCTGGTCGGCACTCCATATCTGGCCGCCGCGCTGACCTATGCCCGGACCGTCTATGACGACCTTCCGCTTCGCGCGCTCGTCGCCCGTCAGCTGTTCCTGTTCGCCAACACGCCGGACTGGCTGGTGAACGAGGCCCAGTTTCTGCGCTGCGACGGCGTCGTCGGAATCGAACCGAGCTCCGAGTACCCGTCCGCGCTTACGCGTGCCTGCGAAGACGCCGGGCTGCCGTATATCTCGGTGAGTGACACCGGCGACACCGCCGCCACGCGCGAGCGGTTCAGCAGTTTCTTCCGTCGGCTCGGCTGAGGGTCAGATGATCCCATCGGCGCGCAGTGCCGCGATCTCATCGTCATCGCGTCCCAGCATGCCTCGGAGGATGAACTCGTTGTGTTCTCCGAGATACGGCGAGGGCTGTTCATACCCGACGTGGGCGGAAGAAAAGCCAATCGGAAAGCCGCTTCCGATCAAGTCGTCGACCGGTCCGAACCTGGGATGCACCAATTGCATGGTCTCGCCTCGCGCGAGCAGCTCCGGGTCGCGAACCGCCTCGTGCGGCGCACGCACCGGCGCCGCGGGGGTACCCGCGGCCTGGAGAAGGTTGACCGCCTTGTCGGTGCTGTGCGCGCCGGCCCAGGCGTCGATCAGGGCGTGCAGCTCTCTCCAGTTGCGCACGCGGCGGTCCCGGCTCGAGAAGCGCTCGTCGTCGGCCAGCTCGGGCCGGCCCATCGCGGTGAACACGCCGCGCGTCATCCGGTCGAGCGGCGCACACAGAGCGATGTGTCCGTCGACGGTCTTGAAGATTCCAAACGGCGCGAGTCGCGGCACCGAGTTGCCGGTCCTCGTTGGGATACCGAGCTCTTCGAGCTTGTCGAACGGCTCAGTGGCGACGACCGACGCCAGTGCACCGAGCAATGAGACGTCGACGAACTGCCCGAGGCCGGTGCGCCCTCGGTGGTGAAGAGCGGCCAGCGTCCCGATCACCGCAAACAGCGGACCCGTCATATCTCCGAATGGAATGCCGCTGCGCACCGGAGGGTCGCCGTCGGATCCGGAGACGGTCATCAGTCCGCTCATCGCCTGGAAGATCGTGTCCATTCCTTTCTGCGCGCGTCGCGCGCCGGTGGCGCCGAACCCGCTTATCGCGGTGTAGATGATCCGCTCGTTCACCGCGGAGCAGAACGCATATCCCACTCCGAGCCGATCGGCGGTTCCCGCCGGATAGTTCTCGACCACCACGTCGGCGTGCCGGACCAACTCGCCGAACACTTCGCGCGCGCGGGGATGCTTTAGGTTCAGCGTCATGCTCAGCTTGTTGCGCCCGCGCTCGAGCATCGCGACGGACATGTCCTGATCCGCTTCGCGCGCGAGGCTTATCCCAGCAGCCCCGACATAAGGGGCGTTGTTGCGTGAGGTGTCGCCGCCTCGATCCGGGTTCTCGACCTTGATCACCGTTGCGCCCAGCCCCGCCAGCAAGAGCGTTGCGTACGGTCCCGCCAGCGCGACCGTGAGATCGAGGACCGTCACGCCCTCCAGTGGCTTGGACATGACCGGCGGCTGAGGACCCTGGGACGCCAAGGTCGTCCTAGATTATCAGGCTACCTGCGATTCGGGGCGGCGAGGACCCGCCGCTCGCCGGATCCGGCGGCCGCCGCCCGGCTGACGTCGCCGCGCCGGCCGGACCTCAACTTCTCCATCGCGCTCCTCAGCCCGGCGATCATCACCTCTCGCTGAGGCTCAGAGAGGTCGCCGAACAGCTCATCCTGGATCGCCTTCACCGCGAGTTCGGCGGCGGCGAGTAGCTCCAGCCCCTCCGGCGTCAACGCGGCGCGCAGGATCCGCGCGTGATCCGGGTCGACTTCGCGGCGCAGCAGCCCGCGGTCCTCGAGCTTGACCAGGATCTCATTCATCGACTGCGGTCTCACCAACGAACGGCGGGCGAGCTGGGCGTTCGAGAGCCCGGGGCGTCGCATTAGGACCGCCAGGGCGGTGAACTCGGGGACGCTCAGGTCCCATTCGGCGAGGCGGAGGCGCATCTCCTGGCGGATGCCCTGGTCCACGCGCCCGACGATGTAGATCAGCAGAGTGTCGTTCGGGTCGATGTCAGGACGGCTCGCCATGGCAAACAGAGTAGCCGCAGGAGCAAGCGGCCCCGTTATCAGGGTACTTGATTGTATATCAGGCTCTCTGATATTGTCGCCCGGCATCGCCAAGCCGCGCCAGGCACGACATCAAGCCCTGGCGCTCGTACGAGGAGAGGCCGATGACCCACCGTCCGGGTGCAGCCAGACGACGCCTTGCCGTGGCTGCTTCGTCATGCGCAATCGCTGTCGTACTCGTAGTGCTGGTAGCGACAGGTGGCGCCAGCGGGAGCCCCAGTAGTAACTCGGTACCCGCCCCACCCACCCAGGTGTTACCCGCACGACCAGTCGTGCTCCCGGCCATGTCGTGCAGCCAGTTGCTGAGCCAGGATTTCACCAATGTCCCCGGCGCTCCGCCCGCGAGCCTCACCAGCGCCACGGTGGTCGGCGGCGGCAACGCGGCGTACTGCGACGTGTTCGGCGACATAGCACCTCAAACTCAGTTCGAGCTGCGGCTGCCCACCAGCACCTACGAGGGCAGGTACCTACAAACCGGCTGTGGCGGGAACTGCGGCACCGTATCGATCGGCGTGTCGCCCACGGCGGACACAGCCGCAGCGCTGACGAGCAACACCTTCGCGGTCTCGACCAATAACGAGGGCCATGCGGCCACCGGACCGTGGGACGTGTGGGGCGCGCCCGACGCGAGCAATCCGTTGCGCGCCGAGTTCGGATACTTGGCCGATCATTACAACGCGGTGGTGGCCAAGGCGATCATTACCACGTTCTACGGCGGTGCTCCCGCTTACTCGTACTTCGACGGTTACTCCGACGGCGGTCGTGCCGCGGTCCAGGAGGCCCAACGCTATCCGCACGACTTCAACGGCATCGTCGCCGGCGCTCCCGCGATCGAGATCCAGGACGCACTGGTGATGTTCGATTTCGCGGCGCAGCACCTCTACGACGCGAACGGCAACACCATCTTCAGCCAAGCCGACATCACGACACTGCACAATGCGGCGCTCGCGGCCTGCGGCGTCGACGGACAGATCAACGATCCGCGGCTGTGTCATTGGAACCCGGCGACCATTCAGTGCAGCGCCACGCTGACCACGAACTGCCTGACCCCGCAACAGGTCCAGGCCGCCGAGGCCATGTACCGAGGCCCGGTTACCCCTGACGGCAACTACATGTGGCCCGGCGGGGAGTCCTACGGGTCGGAGCTGGCCTGGCCGAGCTTCGCCGCGGCCGGCATCTTCCTCGCCGGGGACAACTTCCGCTTCCTGGCCTTCGCCAAGGACCCGCCGCCGAGCTTCACCTGGCGTGATCTCACGTTCACGACCCAGACGTGGCGCGCACTTCAGGCGATGGGCGCGGTGTACGACTCGAACAACGACAATCATCCCGACCTCGACGCGTTCGAGCGGGCCGGGGGTAAGTTGATCGCGTGGCAGAGCTGGCAGGACGAGGCCGGCGGCGCGTACTCGGTACCCGACTGGTACGCACAGATCGCCCAGAAGGCCGGCGGAATAACCGCCGCGCAGCAGTTCGCGCGCGTCTTCATGCTGCCGGCGGGCAGTCACGGTCAGGCTGCATCGGGCGCGATCTACAACCTGCAGGTCCTTCCCAGCCTGGTCAACTGGGTCGAGAATCATCAGGCCCCGACCAGGCTCGATGCGTGGCAGACCGACGCGAGCGGAAACATCACGAGGACATGGCCGGTCTATCCGCTGCCGGCCGAGGCCAAGTACACCGGCCAGGGCAACATCAACGACGAGGCCAATTACGTCCCGTACACGCCGATCACGGATCTGCATTTCCAGTGGCTGGGCGATCCGCGGCCGGCGCCGTTCCCGTATCCGGGCTGGCCGTTTGCCGCCCCGTCGAGCCACGCCAGGCGACACTCGCACGTACGTCAAAATCGATGACGGTTCGATGACCGCCACCGATCCTAAGCCGGCCGCCGTTTGGGACCCGTATGCCCCAGACGCGGTCGTCGACCCGGCGAGCTCATGGAGGACGTTGAGGGAGGGATGTCCCGTCGCCTGGAGTGAGCGTTCGGTTCTGTCTCCCGGTGGCTTCTGGGCTGTGAGTCGATACGACGACGTCGTGTCAATGGCGGTGGCCGCTGAGCGCTTCAACAATTCCGGTGGTCCGCAATTCGGTAAGGGGCGCCCGCCGCTCGAGGTGGATCGGCCCGAGCACACCTTCTACCGCCGGATCCTGCACCCGTACTTCGCCAAGGGCCGCGTCGAGCAGCTCGAGGGCCGTATCCGTGCCTTCGTGGCCGAGATGCTGGCACCGGTGATCGAGGCGGGTGGCGGCGACCTGGCCGAGCAGCTCACCTACCCGCTCCCCGCGCGCACGCTGTGCGCGTGGCTCGGGCTTCCCGACTCGGAATGGGTGTACCTGAAGCGGATCTCGGACCAGCTGTTCAACGCCGAGGAGGGGCGTGGGAACGATCCGGAGACGGTCAAGCGCTGTGCCGAGGCACTGGATGAGTACAGCCGGCGTCTCGTCGACGAGCGCGTGCGGAACCCCCGTGATCCCGAGCTCGACCTGATCAGCGGGATCATCGGGAAGACGGACGGCGAGCGGACCGTGACGGCCGACGACGCCGTCCAGATCGTCCGTCTCTTGCTCGTTGCCGGCCACAATTCGACCACGAGCGGCCTTGGCAACTGCATCATGCGGATCGCCGCCGACCACGGGCTGCAGATGCGCCTTCGCTCGGCGCCGGAGTCCGTCGCAGCGGCGGTCGACGAGCTTCTGCGTCTGGAGACGCCGGTGCAGGCCGTACCACGGTGGGCCGCGCAGGAGGCCGTTGTCGCCGGCCGCCCCATCCGCGCCGGCGAGAAGCTCATGCTCCTGCTCGCCTCGGCCAATCGCGATCCCGGGCAATTCCCAGATCCGGACGCATGCGTGCTCGATCGCCGGCCGAACCGGCACCTCGCCTTCGGGCGCGGAATCCATCGCTGCAGCGGCGCAGATCTGGCGCGGCTCGAGCTCCGAGTCGCCTGCGAGGAACTGCTCGCCCGGACGGAGTGGGTGTCGCTGGCCGGCACGCCGACGCGCACGACGTTCGTGAGGCAGGGCGTGTCCTATCTTCCGGTCACTCTGCAATGACCACTCGAGCCACGCCCGCTGCTGATTGGGATCCGCTGGATCCTGCGGCTGTCGAAGATCCGTTCGCGACCCACGCGCACCTCCGGGACGTTTGCCCGGTTGCTAGGAGCGAGCGGTGGGGCGGGTTCTGGAGCCTGATGCGCCATGAGGACGTCATCGCGGCATCGCTCGATCCCGAGACGTTCATCAGCGGTGAGAAGACGACGATTCCTGACTCGACGGGGCCGCACCGCCCGCCTCGGCCGCCGCTCGAGGTCGATCGACCCGAGCACACTCACTACCGCCGCCTGCTGGCGCCGTACTTCTCCGCGGAGCAAGCGCGGCAGCTCGAGCCGAGAATCCGGGAGATCGCGGCCGAGCTGATCCACACAGCGATAGCCGAGCGCGAGTGCGATCTGGTGCCGACGGTTGCGGTGCCGATGCCGGCGCTGGTGCTGTGCGACGTTTTGGGCTTGCCCTCGGAGGATTGGAGCTTCCTCAAGCGATCGACGGCCGAGGTGATCGAGGCTGGGCGCGCCGGCGACCCCGAGCGTCACGCCCAAGCCAACGACGCGATCTATTCGTACGTCCACTCGGTCGTCGAGGCTCGACGGGCAGCGCAGCTCGACCCCGGCACCGACATCATCACCGGACTCCTGGAGCTCGCCGTCGACGGCCGCCAATTGGACGATGACCAGGTCACCGGTGTGGTTCGCCTCCTCCTCCAGGCCGGCCACAACACGACCACGAACGGCCTGGGCAGCGCGTTTCGGTACCTGGCCGCGGCGCCGCAGGAGCAGGCTCGCCTGCGCGAGGACCCGGCGCTGATCCCGGCCGCCGTCGACGAGATCCTGCGTGCCTTCTCCCCCGCCCAGATGCTGGCGCGGACGGTTACCCGAGAGGTCGAGATGTGCGGGCGAACACTTCACCCAGGGGACAAGGTCGGGCTGTTCTGGGCGTCGGCGAACCGTGATCCCGAGGTCTTCGCCGATCCGCAGCGGGTCAACTTGACACGGGCTCCGAATCGTCACGTCGCGTTCGGGTATGGCATCCACCGGTGCCTGGGCGCTCACCTGGCGCGGACCGAGATGTGCGTGGCCGTCGAGGAGATTCTTGCCCGCACGAGGAGATTCGACCTGGTGGGGCCGGCACCCGAGATCGGGTGGCCACACATCGGCCCCCGGTCGGTGCCGGTCAGATTTCAGTGAACACTTCGGTTTCCGGTAGCGTCCTGGCGGTGCCACGCCAGGAGAGCTCTCCACCGATCAGCTATGCCCTGACCCGCCTCTCCCGCTCGATCGGTCGCAGCCTTTCCGATCTACGTGTCTATGAGCTTTCAGGACCCCACGTGATCGCGCTGATGACGCTGGCTCACGAGTCGGGCCTGTCCAACGCGCAACTCGCCCGCCGCTGCTTCGTCACACCGCAATCGATGAATGAGGTCGTTCTCGAACTGGAGCGAAGGAAGCTTCTGACCCGCGAGCCCGATTCGGCCAACCAGCGCATCCTGCGCGCACACCTCACCGCGTCCGGGCAAAAGGTGATCGATAACTGGGAGGAACGGATCGCCGCGCTCGAGAAGACCCTGTTCGACGGATTCAGCGAGCAGGAGGTGCGTCGCTTTCGCCGGGCGATCGCGCGGTGCACAGAGAACATGGGGCTGCCTCCCACTGAGTCTGGGAATGCCGGATCTCGACACTCTTAGTCTCGCCTGGTAGTATCAGCCTACCTGAGATGGAGCCGACCTCTCCACCATTGTCTGACGATTTCGACGCGCTCGCCGTGGAGACGTGGGAAAGCGCGCATCACGACATGAAGAGGCTTCGGGGGGAATGCCCCGTGGCGCACTCGAGCGCGTTCAACGGGTTCTGGCTGGTCACCAAGCACGATGACGTGACCAGGATCCTTCGGGACTGGCGAACGTTCACCACCACAGTCCAGAATGTCGTCCCAAAGGTCGCGTTCACCGGCCGGCGTCCGCCTCTGCACCTCGATCCACCGGAGCACACACCATACCGGCGGGCGCTGAACCCGTTCTTCACGACCGCCAAGGTCGAGGCGATGCAGGGACCGATCCGCGAGATCGTGATCGACCTGCTCGATCAGCTCATCGACGCCGGCGGGGGTGACTTCTGCGTGGACTTCGTGCATCCGCTCCCGGGCCGCGTGTTCGCCGTCTTCTTCAACCTGCCGCCCGAAACGGGGATGCAGATCCGCGAGATCGTCAAGGGTTACGACGCCGCCCTCCAGGATTTCGACAACGAGCTCGTCAAGCAGGCGAGCCTCGACCTATACGAGATCGCCCGGCAGATGATTGCGGACCGTAAGGCCGAGCCTCTGCCGGTGGAGGACGATCCAACCTCGGCCTTGCTCGCGGCCACCGATGAATGGGGCGAACCGCTCCCCGAGGACCTGATCCTCGGAACGCTGCGCCAGTTCATCGTCGTCGGGATGATCGCGCCGATCGTGTTCCTCGGAAGCGTTGTCGTGCATCTGAGCGAGCATCCCGAGTTGCAGCAGCAGCTGCGCGAGGGCCCGAGCCTGCTCCCGGCTGCGGTCCAGGAATATCTCCGTCTGTTCACCCCATATCGCGGCTTTGCCCGTACCGCTCGTCACGACGTGGAGCTCGGCGGTCGCAACGTCGCTAAGGATGAGCCGATCGCGTGCCTACGCGTCGGCCAACCGCGATGAGGATGTCTTCCCGGACGGTGATGAGTTCATCCTGTACCGGCCGAACATCGGCGATCACGTGGCCTTCGGGAGCGGACCGCATCGCTGCGCCGGTGCCCCGCTCGCGCTCGAGCTGTTCCGGATCACGCTCGAG
>CAWANN010000001.1:0-103970 GCA_963783415.1 uncultured Solirubrobacterales bacterium | reverse complement strand
CGAGGTGCGGACTTGGGGGAGGTGGGGGAGACCGAGAGCCGTCATTGTTCGGGTCGCCCGGAAAAGCGGTCTCGGCCCCCGACGGACGTTCCGGCGATCAGCTGGTCGGTGTGGGCGTGTCGGTATGGCGCAGCGACGACGCGGTACCGGACTCATGACGGCTTTGGGATCGCGGGCTTCGGGGTGTTGTCTACGCACACGGCTTGGTGTAGATCCGCGGTCAGCCGAGCGATTTGCTCGGTCAGCGTGGTGTTCTGAGCAAGAAGTGTGAGGTGTTGTTCGGCGAGCTCACGTTCGCGTGCGAGGACCTCGGTCTGGCGAGCTTCGAACTCCCGCTCGCGCCAAATCTCGGCATCGTGGTGCTGTCGGGTGGCGACGTCACGGAGCCTGTCGCGCTCGGCCTGACGCGTTTGGGCCAGCAAGATGAGCGGTGCAGCGTACGCGGCTTGGGTCGAGAACGCGAGATTGAGCAGGATGAACGGATAGGGATCCCATCGAAAGCTGAACGCGGCCGCGTTGGCCACGATCCACAGCACCACGAGGAGGGTCTGCCCGATGATGAATTGAGGCGTGCCGAAAAAACGCGCGAAGCGCTCAGCCAGCACGCCAAAGCGGTCGTTGCCAAACGCTCCGTGATGGACGAAGTGGCGGGGCGAATCAGCCGACACGGCGGCTCTTTTGGTTGTCTGAGAGAACTCGGCATGAACCGCAGCCGAGCGATGCTGCCCGGTCAGAGCTCGTCAGGCGACTCTGCCGGCGGCGGATGTGGGTGCCGTCCGCGGAGGCAAACAGCATCGGGGACGCGGTCATGTTGCGAGCGTCGGTCGGGCGCTGGACTCGACGTCCACCCGCCAGACATCGGAGGAGGGGTGCTTGGGGTCAGGAGTTGGAGTTGCGGTAGAGGCGCAGGGAGATGGTGAAGAAGACGATGAAGATGCCAGCGGCCCACGCGAGTGACTGCCAGACGTAGCCGGCCGCGGGGCCGCCTTCGAAGAGCGCGCGGACGGCGGTGACGGTGACGCTGAGGGGTTGGTTGGTGGCGAAACCTTGAAGCCAGCTGGGCATCGTGGCGACCGGGACGATCGCGTTGCTGGCGAACATGAGGATGAAGAACGGGAGGATGCCAGCGACCTGTGCGGTCTCGGGGTCTTTGGTCGCGAGCCCGATCGCGGCGTACATCCACGAGAAGGCATAGCCGAAGATCATGATCAGCAGCAGGCCGGCGAGGATCGAGCCTGGATCGCTGTGGAACCGGAAGCCGACCAGGAGGCCGAGGACGATCATGATCGTGAGGGATAGGAGGCTACGGCTGAGGTCGGCGAGCGTGCGGCCGGCGAGTACCGCCGAGCGGGCCATCGGGAGGCTCCGGAAGCGGTCGATGATGCCGCTCTTGAGGTCGTCGGCCAGCCCGATCGACGTGGTCATGCCACCGATCAGGACGGCTTCGAGGAAGACCGCGGGGACGACGTAATCGACATAGTTGCCGCCCGAGATGTGGATCGCACCGCCGAGGACGTAGCGGAACAGGAGCAGCAGCATCGCCGGCTGGATCGCGCCGACCACGAGCAGGCGCGGGGTGCGGATGATCCGCAGCAGGTTGCGCTTGGCGACGCCAGCCGTGTCACGCGCGGCGACGCGTGGTGTCATCCGCGCCGGCGGCATGGTCGCTCGGTTGTTGGTGGCGACGCTCATCGCGTCGCCACCAACTCGTCGATTTCCGCCGCACGCCCGGAGGGTTCGTCAGTCGTAGCGGGGGCGCCGGTCAGCGATAGGAACACGTCGTCGAGCGAGGGGCGGCGGATGCCTAGATCGTCGAGCGCGATCCGCTCCTCCTCAAACCGTCTGGCGGCGGCCAGCAGAAGCGTGGTGCCGCCTGGCGTGGGGATGCTGACCAGACGCTGGTCGCGGTCGACGCGAGGCTCGGTGTGACCGACGTCGGCGAGCAGCCGGGCGGCGCGGTCGAGGTCGCGCGGGTCACTCGCGCGCGCTTCGAGCATCGCCCCGCCCAGCTTGCCCTTGAGTTGCGCCGCCGTGCCGTGCGCGATCACCTTGCCGGTATCGATCACGACGATCTGGTCAGCGAGGTGCTCAGCCTCGTCCATGTATTGGGTCGTGAGCAGCACGGTCGTGCCACCCGCGACCAGCTCCTCGATGAACGCCCAGACATCGTTGCGCGTGCGCGGGTCCAGCCCCGTCGTCGGCTCGTCCAGGAACAAAACGGCCGGCCGGGCGATCAGGCTCGCACCGATATCCAACCGCCGGCGCATGCCCCCCGAGTAGGTCTTGACCAATCGATCACCAGCGTCGATGAGATCGAAGCGCTCCAACACCTCCTGGGCGCGCCGACGATACTCGCGCTTGTCGAGGTGGTACCACAGGCCGACGAGCTCGAGGTTCTCACGGCCGGTGAGCAGCTCGTCGACGGCTGCGTACTGGCCCGCGAGCCCGATCATCGACCGCAACCCCCGGGCGTCCGCGACGACGTCGTAGCCCGCGACGCGCGCAACGCCGCCGTCGGGCTTGAGCAGCGTCGTCAGGATCCGCACCAGCGTCGTCTTCCCAGCGCCGTTCGGGCCCAGCAGGGCCACGACCTCGCCCTGGTCAGCGGCGAGGTCAACACCCGCCAGCGCGACGGTCGACCCGAAGCGCTTCACGACAGCCGTCGCTTCGATCATCGAACCCGTCATCACGCCTCGAAGCGGTCTCGACACATCGGATTAGGCCGGGTCGACGTGACCTTCCAACTGTCCTCATCGAGACATGGCAGCAAGGCGGCAAGACTGGCCACACCCCTCGATCCTTCACGCGGGATCGGTGGACATTGCTCAACCGGCGGTTTGTGACGCCGCACCACCGGGTCGCGCCTGCGGCGAAGCTGACTGGCAGGCATAACCGAGCAACCTCCTTGATCGGCCTGTCGAGCCGCCCGTCTTGGGCGTCCCGCAGACTTTCGTTGAGCCGGGAACAAGCAACCACTCCAGTCTCGAGGCAAGCCCCGCCGGCTTCATCAGGCCTTTCCCCCAGACCCAATCCGTAAGAACCGCAAGCCTTGACTCAACCGGCCTCAGTAGGTTCTCCCTGAACGCGAAGGAGCTGAGCGAGCTGCGGTCAGCGCCCCGTGCACCGGTCGGGCCGTGCCGCCTGTATGCGTCGCGTGCGGGCTCTGGCAAGTACCTGAGCCCGGCCTGTAGCACCGCGAGCGGACTCGCTGACGGTGTTGCTCGGTCCGAGCGGCGGCCCGCTGGCGACTGTCCGTTGGCTTTGGTCGAAAGACCAGGGTCAGGAGGTGAGAAGTGCCTCGAACCAGACCGCCGTATCCGGAGGAGTTCAAGCGTGAGGCGATCAAGCTCGTCGGGATCTCGAGCAAGTCGCAGCATCAGATCGCGGAGGATCTCGGGATCTCAGATGTGACGTTGCGTAATTGGGTCAAGCAGGCCGAGCGCGACGAGGGCAAGCGCCCCGATGGCCTCTCGAGTGACGAGCGTGAGGAGTTGGCGCGGTTGCGTGTGAGAATCAGACGCTGCGGATGGAGCGTGAGATCCTCAAGAAGGCAGCCGCTTTTTTCGCCCGGGAGACCGGCGAGCCGTAGGCGGGATCTTTTCGCTGATCGCGGCGGAGAAGGCGAACTTTCCGGTCTCCGTGATGTGCAGAGCGCTGGGCGTGAACCGCACCAGCTTTCATGACTGGCAGCGTCGCGCGCCGTCTGACCGCGAGCTGACGGACGCGTGGCTGACCGAGAAGATCAAGCAGATCCACGCCGACTCGGACGGCACCTATGGCGCCCGGAGGATCCACGCCGAGTTGCGGCTCGAGCACGGGATCCGCGTCGGGCGCAAGCGCGTCGAGCGGCTGATGAAGGCGGCCGGTATCTCCGGGCTTCTGCCGCGCAAGCGTCGGCGCACCACCGTCCGGCTGCCCGGCGTCAGGGTCGCTCCCGACCTGGTGGAGCGCGACTTTCGCCCTGACGGCCCGAACCAGACGTGGTCGGCGGACATCACCTACATCTCGACCTGGGAAGGGTTCCTGTACCTCGCGCACGTGCAGGACCTGTTCTCCCGGCTGATCGTCGGCTGGTCGATGGCCGACCACTTGCGCTCAGAGCTCGTCGTCTCAGCGCTCGAGATGGCGCTTGCCCGACGTCGCCCCGACCGCGGCCTGATTCACCATTCGGATCAGGGCTGCCAATTCACCGCGGTGCTGTTCACCAAACGCTGCGCCAAGGCCGGGATCGAGGTCTCGATGGGCTCGGTCGGCGATTGCTATGACAACGCCGTCCCAGAGAGCAGTGCTATCGCAGGTCGTGCAACGCGCAAGCGACGGGTGGCACTTCGGCTCCGGCCCGGCGATCCAGGAGTGTGGCAGAGTCGCGCCTCCTTGTTTCGGTCGAGCGCCTGAGCGTTGTGCCGCTAACGCGGCTGGCGTGCGGTGTCGTTGTTGGGTTGCGACTCGATCACGCTTGAGGACACCCGCTTGATCCTCGACGGTTGACGGCGGGAAGCGCGATGGCTGGAGCTCGTCGGCCGTTTGCGGCATTCCCCGGCGTCGGAATCCGTATTGACTGCGGATTCTCGGGCGGGCAGGAGGGAGGATCGTTGGCGTGTGAGTCAGTCTTCGCACGGCCGAGTCTAGTTCTCGATCTGGCCTCTCGCCGCGCGCTGAACCCAGCTACACCTACCACAGAAGAGGATGCGAAGGTATGGCGAACCAAATCTCGTACGTGCATGGAAGCTCGCCGACCCCCTTGATCGGCGAGACCATTGGCGCGCACTTCGATCGGATCGCCGCGACGTATCCCGAGCGCGACGCGGTGATTGTGCGCCACCAAGACGTGCGCTGGACCTACGCCGAATTCGCTGACCGGACTGACCGGCTCGCCCGCGGGCTTATCGCAAGTGGGTTGCAGCCGGGAGATCGGATGGGGATCTGGGCGCCCAACTGTGCCGAGTGGGTGCTAGTTCAGTATGCCTCGGCCAAGGCAGGAGTCGTTCTAGTCAACGTGAACCCGGCCTATCGAACGTCCGAGCTCGAGTACGTTCTCAACCAATCCGGCTGTCGGATGCTGGTCTCGGCGCGCGCGTTCAAGAGCTCAGACTACGCGGGCATGGTCGGTGAGGTTGCCCCGCGGTGTCCAGAGCTCGGGCGGGTGGTGTTCCTCGACTCGCCCGAGTGGGAGCAACTCTCGGCGGGCGGGGAGGGGATTTCGCTGCCCGCGGGGCTGCAGTTCGACGATCCCATCAACATTCAGTACACAAGCGGCACGACTGGGTTTCCGAAGGGTGCCACGCTCACTCACCACAATATTCTCAACAACGGCTTCTTCATCGGCGAGACCTGCCGCTACACCCCGGAGGACCGGGTCTGCATCCCCGTACCGTTCTACCACTGTTTCGGGATGGTGCTCGGCAACCTCGCGTGCACGACCCACGGTGCCTGCATTGTGATACCGGCCGCGTCGTTCGAGGCAGCTCCGACGCTTGCCGCCGTCCAGCAGGAGCGGTGCACGTCGCTATACGGCGTACCGACAATGTTCATCGCGGAGCTTGACCTGCCCGAGTTCGACGACTTCGACCTCACCTCACTTCGAACTGGCATCATGGCCGGCTCCCCGTGCCCGATCGAGGTGATGCGCAAAGTGATCGAGCACATGCACATGAGCGAGGTGACGATCTGCTATGGCATGACCGAGACCTCGCCCGTGTCGACACAAACAACTTCCGATGACAACATCGATCACCGCACCTCCACAGTCGGGCGGGTGCACCCCCACGTCGAGATAAAGATCATCGACCCAGTCACCGGCGAGTCCGTAGCGCGCAACACACCCGGCGAGCTTTGCACCCGAGGCTACAGCGTCATGCTCGGTTACTGGAACGACGCCGAGCAGACCGCCGAAGCGATCGACCAGGCGGGATGGATGCACACCGGCGACCTCGCGACCATCGACCAGGATGGGTACGTCAACATTGTCGGCCGCTCCAAGGACATGATCATCCGCGGTGGGGAAAACATCTATCCGCGGGAAATCGAGGAGTTCCTCTACAGCCATCCGCTCATCCAGGACGTACAGATCGTCGGGGTGCCCGACGCGCGCTACGGCGAGGAGATCACCGCCTTCGTGATCGCGCGCACACCTGACGCAATCGACGCCGAGGCAGTCCGCGAATTCTGTCGCGGCAGGATCGCTCACTACAAGGTACCGCGCTACGTGATCCCCGTAGACGAGTTCCCTATGACGATTAGCGGCAAGGTCCAGAAATTCAAACTCCGCGAGCAAGCAATCCAATGGCTTGACCTGCAGAGCGCGATCGTCCAAACGGCATAGACCCGATCTTCGGCGGCCTCCGAGCTCCAGTCGCACGCTCTTGGGCACATGTGAGGGACGGGTCGGCATCCGCGCTAGCCCGCAGTCGTGGTCCACAGGAGCGCGCGTCCCGTAGCCGTCGCTTTGGTTCGGCGTGCCAGACTCCTTGGCTCCCAGGCGGAGCCGACCGTCCGCAACGATGAGGGGAAGCAGAGCTGTCTGAAGCTCGAGAAGAATCGCCAGCTGGCGCGGCCGCGCGCCAGTCGGTCGCCGGCGGCGTGCGTGCGGCGAATGTGCATGACACGCCCGGCGAGCCCGTCCGGCTCGTTCGCGACGTTTTGCTTCGCGATGGCACGACGCTGCGGCTGCACGCGCCAGGCCCGGCGGATTATGAGGACATACGAGCGTTCTATGAACAGCTCTCTCCGCAGAGCACGTACTTGCGCTTCCATGGGAAGGGACGCGCGGACATCGTCGCGCGAGCCGCCGTGGAGTCGAGCGGCATCGATCGTGTTTCCCTGATCGCTCGTCATGCCGGGCGTGTGATCGCGGCGTGCACCTACCAGGGGCTGCGCGAGCCCGGTGTGGCCGAGATCGCGTTGGCGGTGGCGGATTACCATCAGCGGCGCGGGATCGGAACGCGAATGCTCGAGCAGCTGGCGGCGATCGGGGCGAAGCGCGGGGTGCGCCGCTTCGATGCGGCGGTGCTGTCGATGAACCGCGTGATGCTCAGCGTGTTTCGGAACGCAGGTTTTGCGGTCAACCGTGCCGGCCTCGACGAGCTCAACGTGTCGGTTGACATCACCCCAGTCGAGGCGGTAGTGCAGCGGATCGATGAGCGAGACCATTTCGCTGCGCTTGCTTCGCTGCGGCCGATCCTGGCCCCGTCGTCGGTTGCGGTCATCGGAGCCGCGGACACGCCCGGAAATGTGGGGCGCGCGTTGGTTGAGAACATCCGCAACGGCGGCTTCGGGGGTGTCGTCGAGTGGGTTGACCCGGGGGGCGCAGTCGTGTCCGCCGGGCGGTCTTTGCGGAGCCTGAGCGAGCTCCAGGTCGCTCCCGATCTGGTCATCATCGCGGTCGAGGGCGCAGCCGTTGTCGATTTCGCCGCCAAGGCTGCCGCCGGGGGCGCGAAGGCGTTGCTAGTCGTTCCGGCTGGGCCAGCGTGGGACATCGAGGCATCGCCCTTGATTGAGCTCAGTCTGCTGGACATCGTCCGGGATGCTGGGCTGCGGCTGGTCGGGCCCAACTCGCTGGGGCTGATCAACAACGCGCCCGAGGTTCGCCTGAACGCGACGTTCACGGGTGCCTCCGTGAGCTCGGGAGGGCTGGCGATCTGCTCACCCTCAGGCGCGGTCGGGATCGGACTTCTTTCTCATGCGGCAGCCGTCGGCCTGGGCGTCTCGCTGTTCGCCTCGCTCGGTAACCGGGCTGATGTGTCGACCAACGACGTGCTCGAGTGGTGCGAACAGGACCGGCGAACTGCGGCCGTGATCCTGTATGTCGACACGTTCGGCAATCCTGAGCATTTCACGCGAATCGCACGGCGGGTCTCACGGAACAAGCCCATACTTGCCATCAAGGGCCGGCGGAGTGCCACGCGGGTCCTCGCCGAGTCTCGATCCCACACCGCGGCGGCGCTGCGCGGCGACGAGGTGGTCGATGCCCTGCTGCATCAGGCTGGGTTGCTCCGGTTCCGCAGCGGCGATGAGCTGTTCAACGCGGCCGAGTTCTTCGAGCGCCAACCGCTGCCCGGCGGTCGGCGCATCGGAATCGTCAGCAACTCCGTTGGTGTGGCGACAATCGCCGCCGACGCGGCCGCTGCGCGGGGCCTCGAGGTGACGGAAGCGCGCGACGCCCCAAACCCGCTCAACATGCCAATCGGCGCGGGACCGGACGATTACCGAGCCGGAGTCAAAAGGCTGCTTGGCGATCCGTCGATCGACGCGCTGATGGTGTTCTACGTGGACGTTCACGAGGGTGACCCAGACGCGGTGCTGCAGACGATTTCGACGGCCTGTGCCGGGCAGCCCAAGCCGGCCGTCGCGTGCGTGGTGCGCTCCGACGGACGCCGGAGACCGCGCGCCCCCGCCGGGGTCCCCAACTTCTTGTTCCCAGAATCCTGCGCGAACGTGCTCGCCAGCGCGGTCGAGCGTCGCGAATGGCTATCGCGACCACTGGGCGAAGTCCCGGACTATCCCGACGTTGACCGGCCGGCGGCGCGCGCGGTGGTAGAACCATTCCTGAAGCGGAACCCGGCGGGCGGATGGATCTCACTTGGTGAAGCCGAGACCCTGCTGGCCACGCACGGGATTCCGATCGTCGCGTCGTATCGCTGCAGGGATCTCGAGCGCGCGGTCGCGGTAGCGGCGGAGATCGGCATGCCGATCGCCCTGAAGGCGGACTTCGAGGCGCCCGGTCCCGCGGGTGACATCGACGCGGTCCTGCGTGGGCTGCTCGGTGAGGCGCCAATCAAAGCCGGGTGGCGGGAGCTGCAACGGCGGATGCGGGTCGCCGGATACCCTTGGATCGGCGCGATCGTTCAGCCGCTCTATGACCAAGGTGTCAGCGTGCTGGTAGGCGCCGTAGCCGATCCCGATCTGGGGCCGGTGCTGGCGGTGGGCCTCGGCGGACGGCAGGCAGGCCTCGGACGGAGCACCGCGTTCCGGCTGCTCCCGCTCACGGACGCCGACGCCGACGAGCTGATCGATGCCTCGCGGAGCGTGGCCGCCGAACTGGACGGATTTCGCGGCAGCGAACCGCTCGATCGCCAATCCTTGCGCGAGCTCATCCTTCGTTTAGCGCTCCTGCTCCGAACCGTTCCAGAGGTGGTCGAAGCTGATCTCAATCCGACCCGCTGCACGACGACCGGTTGCGTAGTGCTCGACACCCGGGTGCGGCTCGAACGCCGAGGCCCGATCGAACGGGTCAAGACGTGGTGAGCCGCCGGGGCGCACCGGGTCGTACGATCCCGACCCGGGCGCGACCAAGACGAGAGGAAGGGCAAGCCAACTCCGCTTCCGGATTGGCGTTGCGGAAGTAAAGGCCCTCCAACCAGGTGCGGTCCTCGCGCGGGCTTGCTCGTCGCGCTCCCGCTTGGCGATTCGGCCGGCGACCGCCCGTTTCCCGGAGTTCAGTGCCACCGCAGCTCAGCTCTTGCAGCGCGCTTGACGCCAGCGCTGGCTTCTGCTCCGAACGCTCATCTGCGGAGCTTTCCTCGGCGGTCCGCACAGGCGTTGGTAGTGTCGGCTGCCTATGAACGTCCGGCTCTTTTCGATGCCCGGGTCGCACGCCGCGACGACGGGTAAGCTGCTGTTCGATCACAAGGGGATCAGCTACAAGCGGACCGACCTTCTGCCGGTGGTCTCGTGGGTGGTGCTCAAGGCTCTCCGATTTCCTGACGTGACCGTGCCGGCAGCCAAGATCGACGGTGAGCGGGTGCAGGGAACGCGGGCGATCGCCCGCGAGCTCGAGCGCCGCAAGCCGGAGCCTGCGCTGTTCCCTGCCGATGCGGAGCGAAGACGGGTCGTGGAGGAGGCCGAGCGGTTTGGCGACGAGGAGCTCCAGCAACGGGTTCGGGAGATCTTCCTGTGGTCCGCCCGTAGGGACGGCAGCGGACTCGTCGGCTATCTCGAGGGCGCGAAGATTGGGATGCCGCATCAAGTCGCGGCGAGGACCGCAGGTCCGTTTATCGCCCTCGATGCCCGGTCCCGCGGAGCGACCGACGATAACGTCCGCCGTGCGATCGCCGCCTTTCCCGGGATGCTCCAACGAATCGACGACTGGATTGAGGAGGGCATCCTCGGGGGGGATCCCCCAAACGCGGCCGACCTGCAGATCGCCCCGAGCCTGCGCTTGGCGATGAGCCTCGAGGATCTCCGACCGGCGATCGAGGGCCGGCCGGCAGGCCGACTGGCGACCCAAATCGTCAAGCACTTTCCAGGGAGAACCCCGGCGGTACTGCCGCCGGAGTGGCTCGAACCAGTCACCGCTCCCGCGGGCTGAGCGCGGCGGGACCCAAGTGCCCGCGAGCCGGACGGGGCGAGGTCCGCGCGAGACATGCGCGGGACCGGGCTGGCCTGTCACATGCGAGGCAGGTGAAGTACGTGGGATTCGCAGATTCCGATCCGCAGGTGTGTCTACGGTTAGGTCTTGAGGAGCTCCCCGTTCGAGGGTCCGATCGGGACCCGTGGCACGGAACTCTTACCGGCCGCTTGGTTCTCGCGGCTGAGGAGCGCGCCCAGTTCACTGATGGTACTCATCAGTGACGACTGGAAGACGACGGTGGAGTTCTTGTCGACGGCGACCTCGACCAGCGTCTGAAGGTTACGGAGCTGCAAGGCGAGCGGGTGGGCCATCATCACGTCCGACGCTTGGGCGAGCTCGCCGGCGGCGAGTGCCCTCGGCGGCAATGATCTTGGCGCGCTTCTCGCGCTCGGCCTCGGCTTGACGGGCCATCGCGCGCGTCATGCTGTCGGGCAGCTGGATGTCCTTGAGCTCAACGACCGTGACTTTGATGCCTCCCGTTGATCGTGTCCGTATCGGACAGGGTCTCATCGAGCGTGTGGCGTCCAACCACGGCTCGAAGCGTGGTCTGTGCGATCTGGCTGATCGCCGTTCTCGATGGCAACGGCCGCCGCGACGGGATCAACCACGCGGTAGTAGGCGACAGCGGCCACGTCGATGCTGACGTTGTCTTTGGTGATGATTCCCTGGGACTGAATCGGCAGCGTCACGATCCGTAACGAGACACGGCGGATGCGATCGACGAGGGGCACGATGAAAATCAGTCCTGGTCCACGCGCCCCGTCCTTCACGCGTCCCAGCCGAACTGCACTCCCCGTTCGTACTGCTCGAGAATCCCGACCGATAGCGCCGCGGCACCCAGCACGAGAATGACAACGATGAGGAGAATCAAATAAGTCATGTTGTTCCTTCCGTCTGCGCTAGCGGCGCGACGTTGATAGTTCCCGTCGTCCTTGGCCCGCGGCGATGGTGCATCCGTTCCAACATCGCCGCCGGATGCGGCAAACCCGAAAGGTGACTGGCGGCCCCAGTGCCGAACCGGCTTGCCGAAGGACTCGGGGCGAGAGTTTGCCTACAACCTCGCCGTCAAACCCCGATAGCCGTGCTCGGCCAGCTCGTCACCGCCAACGCATCCACGCGGCTATCGATCCAGCGCGCCCAACCCCCACGCCCCGCGGCTCGCGCGACGAAGCGACGCGTCGCCGTGAGCAGGGAGTCGCCGCGCAATCAGGCCAGCACGTTTCCGGCCCGGTTCAGAAACCACTGCGGCTGGTTTGCCGTCGGTCGCGCTCGATCGCGAGGCCCGCGAAACCCGCGAGCGCCGCGACCGACTCCTGGTCCTTCTGGGAGAACGATCGTCCGGCCAGTTTTTCGGTCAGGCACAAGCTCCCGTCCGGCACGTGATCGACCAGGATCGGGACGCCGAGAAACGAGCGCATCGGCGGATGTCCGGGCGGCATTCCGTAACAGGCCGGATGCTCGCCGAGGTTGGCCAGGCGCAGCGGGACCGGATCGAGGATCAGATCGCCGAGCACGCCGCGGCCGCACGGCCACTTGCCGATCCGCGTACGCGTCACATCGTCGATCCCCGCCGTGAGAAACACGGCAAGACCGTCCCTCGTATCTTTGAGCACACAGAGCGCCGCGTACCGCGCGTCGGTCAGTTCCTTCGCGGACCCCAGCACACGATCGAGTACAACCTCCAACCCGCTCCCGTCAAGCACGAACTCACTGGCGTGCGGCACGCCACGCAGTAATGAAGGCATCGCGTCCTTTCGGAGAAGGTGAAGACGTTGCCTAGGTACCGCCCCCGCTGGCCGCTCTTGAGCCGCTGCGAACAGGAGCTACGCGTGAGACGCAAACCCTCCGCGCACCCCCGGTCAGGCGGCGCAGCCGAGGTCTAAGCCTCCGTCCGAGCATACACCTCGCAAGGCCAGCTACAACGCCGGATTCCACGAACGCGTCGGCGGATCCAGATGGAGCTCATCCGTCCGTGAACCTGAAAGTGGCACGTAAGGCGCCGCAGGGCCGCCGACCCGCTGCTTGGCGAGTTCTTTATCTGGCGGCTAGGCGAAGATCGGGAAACGTCGCTGCTTGGCGAGTCGGTCCATCCCGCCCTGGATCGCGGATTCCACTTCGCGATAGATCGACTCGACGTAATCGCGATCGTTGACCCGTTCTGGGTCGTGGTCGACGTGAATCGGGTCGAGCAGCTCGGTGCGGATCTTCGCGGGCAGCGGAAGGTGCGTCGGAATCGTCTCGATCGTCAGGCCGAAAGGGAAGCCGAGCACGATCGGCAGCTGCGAGCCGCGAAGCTTCCTCTTCAGCCCGCTCACGCGGTCGAGCCCGTTCGCGAGCCAGCGGCCCTCGGACACGACGAATGCGGTGTCGTGCCCGCCGACGGTGGCCACAGGAACGATCGGGACGCCGGAGCGAATCGCCGTGCGTACGAACCCCATCCGCCCGCCGAGTACAGCCTCGTCGCGCCTGCGCCAGCTGCGCATCGCGTCGATATCGCCCCCGGGCCAGATGACCACGTCGCACCCGGCGCTGAGCGCCGCGGTGACGCCTTCGCGGGAGGCTGGGATCACGCCCGCCTGGCGGAAGTAATCGCCGAGGCCGGGCGTCGCCATCAGGACATCGTGAGCGGTCGCATGTAGCACGCGCTCGGTGCCGAATCGCCGCCACCAGTCGAACACGAACGTCCAGGCGTCCATCGTCAGCGACCCGCCTGAATGATTCCCGATCAGAAGCGAGGTCTCCTCGGGCAGTCGCTCCCAACCGGACGTCTCAAGCCGGAAGTAGTACTTGCAGAGGACATCCCACACGGGCTTCTGAACCCGCATCAATGTCTGGTTGGGACCTTCGAGGGCGTGTTCGGTCGCGGCGGCGACACGCTTGCCGATCAGGCCCTCGATTCCCCCCTTGGATCGCCGCTCGGCGCTCCCGGGCTTCGCCACCCGGGCCGGATCGTGGGCCGTCCGGCCGTCGGCCGCGTCCAGAGTGGTCGCCCCCGGGACCGGACCGCAGACGTAAGGAGTTCCGCGCGATGGCGCACCGTCGGGCTGAGCCCAGCCCCGGGGCGGTGGTGAAGAGATGGTTGCCATGAGGACCCTCCTCTGAGCGCGTGGAGAGCCTCATCTCCCAAATGGACACCCAGACGCTAAACGAGTGGGTGTGCCATAGACAATGCTCGGCACACATTGATATCGCCGATTATTCGAAGACATTCCAAGGATCCAGCCTCGAGGGCGGCGTGACATCGGTATGACACACCGTCGCTCATGCGGAAAACCCCTCAACCGCTCTCTTGGCCCCACCATTCAGTCTCCGGAGCGCAAGTGAGCGCCGGTTGTGTCGCCGCGGTAATGGTGGCTATGAAGCGTTTCCCCAGTGGCGGCCATCGGAGACTCCCCACGGGAGGCTCCTGATGCTCCCGAGTGACCGCCACTCGTCGCACGCGAGAGCCGGCGGGGCCAGAGCGAGGGGGTGCTGATTGCGTATTTCTTACGGATGGCGATCGGTATTTGGAGGGCACAGGCAGGGTTATGCTCGCGCCCGTCCTCATGAGCGAGTCGCCGAACCACGAAACGCTGAGGCGCCTGCTCGACGTGCGGAGGACTCTGGCGTCCGAATCGGATTATGAGCGCTTGCTCGAGCGTGTGCTCGAGGAGGGGCGCGCGATCATAGGCGCGCGCTATGCAGCGCTCGGGGTGCTCGATCAGGACAGGATCGAGTTGGAGCGGTTTCTCACCTCCGGCGTCGATGCCGGCACGCGTGAAGCGATTGGGGAGCTGCCGCGTGGTCGGGGTGTGCTCGGCGTGCTGTTACTGGACCCTCGACCGTTGCGCCTGGCCGACGTCGCGGAGCATCCTGAAAGCTATGGCTTTCCAGCAGACCACCCGCCGATGCGGAGCTTTCTCGGCGTGCCGATCATGATCGGGGGTGAGGTGTGGGGAAGTTTGTACTTCGCCGAGAAGGACGATGCCCGTGAGTTCAGCCAAGCCGACGAACAGGCGGCGGTGGTTCTGGCCGAGTGGGCGGCGGAGGCGATCGAGAACGTGAACGAGTGAGCGCGATCTGGCTCCGGACTACTTATGGCGTGGACTGGAGCCTGGTCGGCTGAGCCGAGCGTGGAGGGACGCTCGGTCGGCTACCGGCACGGTGAGCCGTGAGCGGCGTCGGGCGGATCACCGATCAGATGGCGTGCGAGGGCGTACCGGACGAGCTCTGAGCGCTTCCTGAGTCCGAGCTTGCGATGGATCCGCCGGCGATGCGACTCGACCGTGCGCGGTGAGAGATGAAGCAGCCCGGACATCTCGGCGCTGGTCAGACCCAAAGCGATCAGTCGGAGGACGTCTGTCTCGCGCGGGCTCAGACCGTCATCCTGTGCTGCGCGCCGCATCCCATCAAGGCGGGCCGCAATGCACGGCGACACGTACGTCTCGCCGCGTGCGGCAGAACGGACCGCCGTCTGTAGCTCCGTGTCGGCGTTGTCCTTCAGGACGTATCCGATTGCGCCGGCATCGAGGGCTTGCCGCGCAAACAGTGGGCTCTCCTCCATCGTGGCCACCACAATCTGGGTTTCTGGCACCTCCTCGCGCAAACGTCGAATCGCCTCGATACTCGATCCATTGGGCATCCGCAGGTCGAGCAGCAGCACATGCGGCAGATGGCGCTTGACATGACGGATCGCAGTCGGCACGTCCCCTGCTTCGGCGATCACCTCGACGTCGTTCTCGCTCTCCAACCAGAGCCTCAGAGCTCGACGCACTACGTGATGGTCATCGGCCACGACGAGCTGGATCGGCGCGTTGACCTGGTCCATCTGGCCGGGACCTGTGGCGGCCGGCGCTAGGTGGAGGGATGCTGGCATGACTGCAACGTAGCCGCCCGTGTCCGCACCAACCTCCCGGCGAGTACGACGATCGAGGAGGGGTTTGCGCCGATCTGGTGCGGAAAACTACGTAGTCGCGCGCGAATCGCCGTCAGAACTCGGCGAGAGCCAACCGGGAGGCACCATCGGCCGTCCGCGCGGCTACGCGTCCGGCGAGCACGGCTCGGCGGTCGCGGACCTACCGCCCTCCAGGCCCGAAATTCCCAGCTTGAGCCCGCAGGCCTGATGCACGATCACGTCCTCGCCCGAACCCAGCAGAGGCTCCCGCAGAAGCGAACTCCGTCGCGCGACACCTCCGCCGACAACGAGCAAAGGCTCATACGCGCCGATTACGTCACCACAAAGGGGACAGACCACTCGACCGGTCATCCATCGGATTATCGGGGATGGGAGGCAGAGATGTCATCAGTATTCGGCCCACTTCCCCGAGCATTTCCCGCACGCGGAGCGCTGTCCCGTGGATCCGATGCCGGAGATCCTTTCGCGGTTCCGAGATTCCTGCGACCAATGTTGGACCGGCTCCCATGGTGCGCCGTCCTATCCGGCTCTCCGCCGTGACGTGCGCCCCTTCCGCGGCTCAGCGGTGGCGCTCTGAAATCGGGCGCGCCACTCGCGCGCGTCGAAGGATGCCGGCTCGGTCTGCTTGAGGAACCGTTCCAGCGCCGTGACGAACCGCTCCGGCGCCTCGAGGTGCGGAATGTGGCCGACCCCGTCGAAGATCTCAAGACGGCTGCCGAGGATCGCCGCGTGCGCGCGCTCGCCGTGGCTGACGGGGATGATCGAATCACGCTGTCCCCACACGATCAGCGTCGGCATGCCGGCCGTCAGGTAGAGGCGATCGCTGGCGTCGATGCGTTGGCCACCCACGTTGATGACCGAGCGCAGCGTGGCCAGGAACGCCGCGCGGCGACCAGAATCGGCGAGCGACGCGTAGCCGCGAGCGACGTCTACGGTCGCCGGCGACGGCCGGAACCGGACCGCCGCCAAGCCGCGCCCGACCGCGGGTCCGAGCCAGCACGCGGTCCACGCGGACGCGGTGATCCAAAGCTCCGAACCGGGCAGCGCGGCGGCGCGCAGCACCAGGCTCACCTCCGGACCGAGGCCACCGCTCGAGACCAGCACCAGGCGCTCGGCGAGCTCCGGGAACTGATAAGCCAGCTGCATCGCGATTCCACCGCCGAGCGAGTGCCCGACCAGCGTCGCGTGCTCGTGGCCGAGCGCGAGCAGCAAATCGCGCAGGCCGACAGCCAGCGCCCCAACCGAGTAGTCACCGCTACTCGGTGCCGACGCGCCGTGCCCGGGCAGGTCGGGGGCAACCACCGTGTAGTTGCGAGCCAGCGGCCCGATCACCTCCCGCCAATTCTCGTAACCGCCGCCCATCCCATGGACCAGGAGCAGCACCGGGCCGGTGCCCGCCTGCGCGTAGGTCACAGGACGGCCATGGAGCATCGCCGTTCTGGGCTTCATGGGCTTCACCTCGTTCGGGGCGATCCCGAACCGTCAGACGAAGCCGGGCTCATCTGTGATCCCTCGCCGTCAATCGCTGAACGCTCGCTGACATCTGTCTCATCGCTCCTCGGGTCACCTCGGTAGGCGATTAGACGTTACGGCGGACGTGTTTCTGCGACGGCCGCAGGAAACCGCCTACCTGCTCCGTAGTGAGCCGCAGGTCCGGCGCTCGTCCCGGCCGAAGTCGATGCCCTCCACGCGCACCGCTATTCGTCATCCGGAGCTTCTACGGACCCGGAGGAGCGCCGGTCACGGATTCTGGCGGCGCGCTCAGCCCGTAGGTTGGTGATGACCACGGTCATACCACGGCCCGCTGAATCGAGTCGGGATGGTCGTAATCCCCGAAAAACCAACTGGAGGCGATCCCGATGGCCGATTCGCTGAGAACGATCGACGAGCTCGACGTGGACGGCCGGCGGGTCCTATTGCGCGCCGATTTCAACGTCCCGCTCTATCGGCCGCAACCCGGAGGGCCGATCAAGGTGGCCGATGACGCTCGCATCCGCGCGGCGCTCGAAACGATCGCCGAGCTCCGCGCACGCGGGGCGCGGCTCGTGCTCGTCTCGCATCTCGGACGCCCCAAGGGCATCGATCCGGCGCTATCGATGGCGCCGGTGGCCGATCGCCTGGCGGAGCTGATCGGTGCGCCGGTGACGCTCGCGCCGGCAGTCATCGGGCCGGAGGTGGTCGAGCTCACGGAACAGCTCGCCTCGGGCGAGATGCTGATGCTCGAGAACATCCGCTATGAGCCGGGGGAGACCCGCAACGATCCTGAGCTGGTCTCGGCGCTGGCCGAGCTCGCCGACGTGTACGTCAACGACGCCTTCGGCACCGCGCACCGCGCCCACGCGAGCACGGAGGGTATCGCCCATTGGCTACCGAGTGCCGCCGGACGGCTGATGGAACGCGAAGTCCGCACGCTCCAGGCGATCGTCGAGCGTCCCGACCGGCCGCTCGTCGCGATCCTCGGCGGTGCCAAGGTCAGCGACAAGATCGGCGTCGTCGAGCGGTTCCTCGAGCTCGCCGACGTGCTGTGCATCGGCGGCGCGATGTGCTTCCCGTTTCTCGCTGCTCAGGGTCATCCAGTGGGCGCGTCGCTCTGCCCCGAGGACGACGTCGAGTCGGCGCGGCGCGCACTCGTGGCCGCCGCCAGATCCTCGTGCCGGCTCGAGCTGCCGATCGACCTGTCGCTCGCGCCCGCCGGGCAGGACGAGCCGGCTTGCCGGGACCTCGACGGCATCGAGGTCCCCGACGGCTGGAGCGGCCTCGACATCGGACCGCGAACCAGCGCCCGCTACGCCGTCGAGATCGCGGCCGCCCGCACCGTGTTCTGGAACGGCCCGATGGGCCGCTTCGAGCTCGAGCCGTTTGCCGCCGGAACCCGCGCCGTCGCCGAGGCAGTCGCGTCCACGCCGGCCCGGACCGTGGTCGGCGGTGGCGAGACGGTCGAGGCGATGCGAAGCTTCGGCCTGGGAGATCGGGTCACCCATCTGTCGACCGGCGGCGGTGCGACGCTCGAGTTCCTCGAGGGTCGCGAGCTTCCAGGCGTCCACGCCCTGACGCACACGGCCGTGAGCGCACGCTGATGGCGCCGTCCGGCCCCGAGCTAACCGATATCCGCTGCGCCTGCCTGATCGTGCTGGATGGGTGGGGAATCGCGCCCCCCGGGCCGGGCAACGCGATCGACCGGGCGTGCAAGCCAGGCTTCGACAGACTGTGGGCGGACAATCCGCACGCGGCGCTCGAGGCCAGCGGCCCGAGCGTCGGGCTTCCCGACGGCCAGATGGGGAACTCCGAGGTCGGGCATCTGACGCTCGGCGCCGGGGCCGTCGTCCCGCAGACGCTGACGCTGATCGACAACGCCGTCGCCGACGGCGCGCTGGCAAAGAATCCGGTCCTGCGCGACGCGCTGAGCGCGAGCGACCGGGTGCACCTCCTCGGGATGGTGTCGGACGGCGGCGTCCACTCCGGATTCGGCCACCTGCACGCGCTGATCGAGCTCGCCGCCGAGCTTGAGGTCCGAGATCTGGTGTTGCACTGTTTCACCGACGGCCGTGACACCTCCCCGACCTCGGGCGAGGGGTACCTGGCCACGCTCGAGGAGTGGTGCCGCGGCGCCGGCGCCGGCCGCGTCGCCACCGTGGTCGGGCGCTACTGGGCGATGGACCGCGACCGGCGCTGGGAGCGCACCCAGGACGCCTACGACCTGCTCGTGCACGGAAGTGCCGAGCACCACGCGCTGGACGGGCCATCGGCCGCGCGCGCCGCCTACGAGCGCGGCGAGACCGATGAGTTCATCCGGCCGACCACGGTCGGCGAGGAGGGCCGGATCCGCCCCACCGACAGCGTGCTGTGCTTCAACTTCCGCCCCGACCGGATGCGGGAGATCGTGCGCGCGCTCGCCGAACCCGACTTCGGCGAAGGCACCGAGGACCTCCCCGGCTGGCGTGGACGCGGGGGCTGTGCGCCGATCCGGCGCCTGGCGACCATGACCGAGTACCAGAACGGCTGGCGCTACCCGGTTGCGTTCGCGGCCGCGCACCCCGCGACCACGCTCGGGGCGGTGATCGAAGCGGCCGGCGAGCGGCAGCTGCACGTGGCCGAGACCGAGAAGTACGCGCACGTGACCTACTTCTTCAACGGCGGGCGCGAGCGACCGTATGACGGGGAGCGACGGGCGCTCGTCCCGTCTCAGCGCGACATCCCCACCTACGACCACAAGCCGCAGATGAGCGCGCGGGAGATCACCGACGCGTTCCTGCAAGCGTTCGCCGAGGAACGGCCCCGCTTCACGATCATCAACTTCGCCAACGCCGACATGGTCGGCCACACCGGAGTGATTCCCGCCGCGATCAGCGGTGTGGAAACCATCGACGGTTGTCTGCAGCGGGTGGTTCAGGCGGTGCACGAGGCCAGCGGCGTGTGCGTGATCACCGCGGACCACGGAAACGCCGACCACATGCTCGAGGACGATGGCAGCCCGAACACCGCGCATTCGCTCAACCGAGTGCCGCTGATCGTCACCGCCCGCGGGGTCGGGCTCGCGCCGGCCGGGACGCTGGCGGATGTCGCCCCGACCGTGCTGGCGCTACTCGGGATCGAGGCGCCGAAGGAGATGACCGGCCGCTCGCTGCTCGAACCCGTGCAGGAGCGGCCGCACCTCACGCCGGCGTGACGCCTGCGCCCTCCATGATGTAGGTCGTGATCGCGGGGCTCAGGCCGACGTCGAGCGAGACCGAGCCGCCGTCCAGGTGGATGCGCGACGCGTCGTCGCTGAGCGTTGCCGTCCAACCGTGCAGGTCGACATCGCGGAGCGCCTGACGGAGAACGAGCTCGGCACGCTCGTCGGGATCGGCGTACATCGCCGGCCGGTCGAGTTCGAGCTCGAGCTCCGCGAGCACGTCGTTCGGTGAATCAAAGCGCAGACGCTGGAGGTTGCGGTCGATCTCGGCGGCGACCGGCGCCAGCAGCAGGTCCTTTTGGTTCTTCGGGTGAATGGTCACAACGGGCTCCTTCGGGTGTGGTGAGCCCATCTAACCGACCAGGGAGCGCTCCGACATCCGGGCGTTCCCAGAGGCTCGATCAGTGCTTTTCCGCACCCGGGGCGATCGGCGCTGCTAGTGTGCGCCAAGCGCGTGCTCGGGGACGCGAGCAACACTTGTGAAACTTTTGCCTGTCAGTAGGCCGGTGTGACAACTCAAGCAGCCCCGTCTCGTCGCGCGGTGATCCACCGGGTCGCGCCGGGTCGTAGAGGCCGATGGTCCGGCGGATCCAGGAGGCGGGCGTAACGCCTGACGGCCGTGGGCGAGAGCGGATCACGAAATGGCCCTGCTGCGCTCGACGTGGTTCGGCTCGCGCGCGACGTTCTGACCGAGCTCGACCTCGAGCTGGTGCTCCGCCGTGTGCTGGAATCCGCACGCGAGCTGTCGGGAGCGAGGTACGCGGCGCTCGGGGTGACCGACGACTCACGGGCCGAGCTCGAGCGGTTCATCACGATCGGCATCGACGGGGACGATCGGGAACGGATCGGCGATTTGCCGAAGGGGCGAGGGGTGCTCGGCGAGCTGATCGCGCATCCGATTCCACTCCGGCTGGGCGACGTGGGCGCCCACCCGCACTCCTACGGCTTTCCGCCCGGCCATCCACCGATGAAGACGTTCCTGGGAGTCCCGGTGCTGATCGGCGGGGTGCCGTTCGGGAACCTGTACCTGACCGAGAAGACGGACGGCGAGGAGTTCACCGAGGAGGACGAGCAGACGATCATGCTGCTGGCCGAGTTCGCGGGCGTGGCGATCGACCACGCGCGGCGCTACTCCGGCCTGGACGCTCAGCACACCGAGCTGAAGCGCACCGTCGACGCGCTCGACGCGACCATGCAGATCGCGCGGGCGCTCGGCGGCGAAACCGACTTGGATCTGATCCTGGGGCTCGTGGCCAAGCGCGGAAGGGCGCTGGTGACCGCCCGGGCGCTGGTGATCGAGCACGAGCAGGCGGGCGAGATGGTCGTGGCCGCCGGCGCGGGCGAACTCCCCGCCGGCCTCGTGGGCGAGCGCGTCGACCTGCAGGACAGCCTCGCCAGCGCGTCGCTCCGGATCTCGCAAACGCTCCGCTTGGAGGATCAGCCCAACCGAGCACGGTTCGAGCGGCACGGTCTCGGCCGGCTCGGCGTCCGGGCCGACGCGGGACTGGTAGTCCCGTTGATCTTCCGGGGACGGGGCTACGGGGTGTTGATAGCGGTCGACCGGCTCGAGGGCGGGCCGGCGTTCAGCAGGGAGGACCAGCGGCTGCTCGAGGCGTTCGCGGTCAGCGCCGCGACGGCCGTCGCGACCGCGGTGACGGTCGAGGGCGAGCGCCGCCGGCAACGGATCGCCGCGGCCGAGCAGGAACGCGCTCACTGGGCCCGCGAGCTTCACGACGAGACGTTGCAGAACCTGGCGGCGCTGCGGCTGGGGCTCGCTGCGCAGCTCCAGGCCTCCGAACCCGAGGCGGTTATGGAGACGGTCCGCGACGCGGTCGCCCAGCTCGAGCAGGAGATCCGGACGCTGCGGGCCCTCGTCACCGACCTTCGCCCGGCCGCCCTCGACGACCTCGGCGCGCAGGCGGCGATCGAGGATCTGGCCGAGCGCGCGCGCAGCCGCGGGCTCGAAGTGGATCTCGTTATCGATCTCGCCTACGAGCAGGGCCGCAAGCCGGACCGACACGTCAGCGACGTCGAGACCGCGATGTACCGGATCGTCCAGGAAGCCCTCAACAACGCCGCGAAGCACGGCGGCGCCCGCCGCGCCCACGTCGAGGTCGTCGAAGACGACTCGACCGTGCGAGTGACCGTGCGGGACGACGGGGCCGGCTTTGACCCGAGCGCCCACACCGACGGATTCGGCCTGCTCGGAATGCGGGAACGGGTCGAGCTGCTGCAAGGAACGCTCGAGGTCACCTCGTCACCAGGCGAGGGCACGACGATCGACGCGGCCTTCCCCGCCGGCTACCGCAGGGGCGCCGAGCGCCCGAAGATCGAACCGCGACGCGTGGGAGCAGAGCCCGTCACGCGACCGCGCGCCTGACGCGCGGGCTCGTGTAGGGGAGGCCACGGGCGGCGCGCCGCACGGCCTCGACGAGCTCACGATCGGCGGACTCGGCCACCACGAACCCGATCGCGCCCGCTCGGAGCGCCTCGGTGGCGAACGCCTCGTTCACGTGCATGGTGGTGACGACGATCGCCGTGTCGGGTGACGCCGTGCGCAGCCGCCCGATCCGCTCGGCGCTGAACCCGCCCGGCATACGCAGGTCGAGCACGAGTACGCGGGGGTGCTGGACGGCCACCTCGTCAAGGGTGGCCTCGAAGGTGGTGGCCTCGGCGACGACGTCCAGATCGTCCGCGTGGTCGAGCAACCACCGCAAGCTCCGGCGCAACGCGGGATGGTCGTTCGCGAGCACGACCCGCGTGCGCCTATTCGCGCTCGGACGGTCCGGGTCGCGCAGTTCGATTCGATGGAGTTGTCGCATGCGTTGAATGTAGGCCCGGGAGCGGGTCGCGACGACCGCCTATGCATGCGGTTCACGCGCGGTGAAGTACCGAATCCGTCCAGGTAGTCGCTCGCGGGGGAAGCACCGCATCTCGACCGCGACTAACTACCGATGCCGATGATCGCCGCCCCGGGCACGATCACGTGCGGTGACGTCGACGCTGCCGCCCATCCTTCCATGCCCCACCTGATCCCCACTAGAGCCACAGTAGACGCCGGCAACGGTGTGGCATCAGCTCCGCCTCGGCCGCGTCCTTGAGGACGTAACCGCGGGCGCCCGCGCTCAACGCCCGGTTCCGCCTCCATCGTCAGCACCACGACCGCGCTTCCCGGGGACGCCCCGAGGAACCGGGGAATCGCCGCCAGCGTCGGCGTGCCCGGCATGTTCAGATCGAGCACCACGACCCGCGGCTGATGTCGTTCGGTGAGGGCCAGGGCTGCCTCGACATCGCCTGCTTCTCCCACCACGGCGAGGTCTGCCTCGCCGTCCAGGACGCGGCGAAGCCCGCTACGGATCAACGCGTGATCGTCGGCGAGCACGATCCGGATCGGATCCGAAAGCACGTCAACGCCAGTAGCGTCGTCCACGTGGCCGACTCTACTGGCGAGGAACGCGCGGGGATGAACGTCAGAGCGCGAACACGATCCGGGCCGCGACCCGTCCGGCCTCGACGTCGGCGATCGACTCGTTGACGCGGGTCAGCGGGCGAACCTCGCGGATGACCTTGGTCTTACCGGCGGCGTGCAGCTCGAACACCTCGCGCAGATCGGCGCGGGTGCCGACGATCGAGCCGACCACCGTGATCCCGTTCAGCACGGTCTCGAAGATCGGGAGCGTCACCTCGTTGTCCGCCGGGAGCGCGACGAACACGAGCTTCCCACCGCGGCGCAGTGTGCCGTAGGCCTGCTCGAACGCACGCGGCGAGACCGCGAGCGCGATCGCCTGGTCGGCGCCGCCGAGCGCCTTGATCGCCTCCACGGGGTCCTCCCGGGTGGCGTTGACGGTGAATTCCGCGCCGAGCTCGCGCGCGAGCTCGAGCTTCTCGTCGAGCACGTCGACCGCGATCACGCGGCCGCCGGCGATCGCGGCGTACTGGATCGCCAGATGACCGAGCCCGCCGACGCCGAACACCGCGACGAGATCCGAGGAGCGGGTACCGGCGACCTTGATCGCCTTGTACGTGGTCACGCCGGCGCAGGTGAGCGGCGCCGCGCAGAACGGGTCGATGCCGTCGGGCACCTTCACGACATAGCGGGCGTACGCGACCGCGTACTCGCCGAAGGCGCCGTCGATCGAGTAGCCCATGTTCTCCTGGGACTCGCACAGCGTCTCCCACCCCGACACGCAGTAATCACAGGTACCGCAGGCGTAGCCGAGCCACGGCATCGCCACGCGCTCGCCGACCTCGACCTCGGTCACGCCAGGGCCAAGCTCCCGAACAATGCCGACGCCCTCGTGGCCAGGGATGAACGGCGGCGAGGGCTTCACTGGCCAGTCGCCGCGGGCGGCGTGGATATCGGTGTGGCACAGCCCCGATGCCTCCACCTGAACACGGATCTGGCCCGGTTCGAGCTCGCGCCAGGGCACCTGCTCGAGGGTGAGCGGTTCACCGAAATCATGGACGACCGCGGCGTAATAGCCGGCGAGGCCGGGGGTGGAGTGCTTCGGGTTCGGGACGGTTGTAGCCATGACGGTCTCCTTGCTGATGGACCCCGAATCCTGCGGGAGGGGCGCAGCGTCCCCATCCGTCGCCGACTGCAAACCCGATGCGGACAACTACGGATTCGCATAGCGGGTGGGCGCTCGGGCGAGCTAGCCCTCGTCCACCCACCGCTCATAGCACGCCAGGTGGTAGCACTCGCCGTTGGAACAGATCTCGGGCTCTGCGGCACGGGAGCTCCGCGTGGCGACGTCGCCGCCGAGGTGCATGAGCGGCTCGTACACGCCGATGATGTCGTCGCAGACGGTGCAACGGGGGGGTTCCACGAAGCGCCACTCTCCCTGAGGGTGTGCCATTCCGGGTTCAGCATCGGTCATGCGCGGCCCCAGTCCATCCGTCGAGGACCGCAGCCGACGGGTGACGAACTACTGAGTCCATGGTTCGGTAATCCACCATCGATCAGCCCCGCCTCGGTCGACTCGAAGGACGCCACCAGGCCCGGCCGCGTGGATCAGCACGCGACCGGGGCCCTGGGGACGGGAGGAGGCATTAGGCGACGGTCGGGGTGATCCGTTGTATCCCTGGCCGGACTCGCCTGACCGGCACCTTCCTGGCCTCCTTGGGGAGCGGGACCGTCACTTCGACGACGGCGTCGCGGGTCGACGCTCTGGCCTTCTTGGCATCGACGCCGCCGGGCAGCGCCATCGAGCGTGAGAAGGACCCGTAGCGGCGCTCGCGCCGCACGTAGTCCTCGTCCTTGTCTTCCGTGCGCTCCTCCTGCTCACCGGAGATCGTCAGGAAGTCGCCCTCGACCTCGATCTTGACCTCCTCGGGCTTGATCCCAGGCAGGCCAGCGCGCACGACCGGATGGCCGTCGTAGCGCCCGACGTCGAGTGCCGGCGTCCACGCACGCTCGCGATCATCGAGCGACTCATCGAGCATGCGCTCAACCTGAGAACGCGGCTCACCGAGTTCGGCGAAAGGATCTGAACGTGTCAGTGCTCCCGGCATGACTCACCTCCTTTCTCGATCCTGAGGTGTGCACTGTCAGCGTGAGTCGGTCCGGCGGTTTCGCCATCCGCAGCCGATCCTCTCTTGTCTCCGTAGTAGGCCGAACCGGATCTGCCGCTCCTAACGGTCGCCGCGGCGCTCGGCCTTCAGTAGAAGTAAATGAGGCTGTTCCCACGCGCCGACTTCGGCCGGCGCTTCCCAAAGACGGACAGGAGGCCCGAGATGTCAGCCACTACTCGAGAGCTCGCAAGCGAGACATGGGCCGAGTACTTCGACGCGCTCAGCCGCGAGCTGCTGCACGCGCCCACCACGATCGAGGTGATCGAGCCGTCCGGCCCGGCGAACGTCGAGGCCAGGCACCTCGCCCTGCATGCCCTGACCTACGACCGCCGGGACGACGTGTTCGAGGTCGCCGTGGATCGGGGCGGCCCACATCTGCCAGGTGTCCTTCGCCACCTCGTCGATCACCCGGCTCGGGTGGCGGTGGACAACCACACGATGCTGGCACCGATGACGATCGCGGTCGACGGACGCGACGGCCTGCGGACGATGATCCGGATCGAACACGACCCCTACGTCGGCGAGTGAGCCCGCAATCAAGCGGCGAACCGGTCCTCGCGAAGGCCGACGAACTCCGGATACGACATACGACCGGTCAGGACCTAGCGTGGTGGGAGTGCCCGACGACGCCGACCACGTGATCGAAGCCGAGGGCAGAGGCCCACGCCTACGCGCGCGAGCATGGCCTCTCGGGGCCGTTGTACGTGGTCATACGAGCGCTGGCGAGGGCCGGGCTGCGGACGTGGTTTCGCGTCCGCGTCTCGGGCACCGAGCACATCCCCGAGGCCGGCGGCGTGATCGTCGCCCCCAACCACAAGAACTTCCTCGACCCGTTCTTCGTCGGGATCCTCACACGCCGACACGTTCGGTTCATGGCGAAAGCCGAGCGTCGATCAGCTCCGAGACTGAGCCGTGGCCGGCCGCCGCCAGCGGTTCGACCCGGGGAGTGTGGCCCGCGGTTCAGGAGGAGTACGGCGGGCTGTCGGCGACGCCCGGATTGATCGGCGCCGCGCTCACCGCGGCCGGCGTCGGCGGCGGGCTGGTGGTCATACGTCGGCTCCAGGCAAGCCGGCAGCCTAGCTGGCTCGGCAAGGCCGATCCTCGCAGGCTGCGCTCCCGCCGAGCTCGCCGGCGCATGTCATCACGGTCGCGCGGGCGCCGGTAACGAGCGCGACGGGTGCCCCCTGATGAGGGCCCGGGGTTTTCCCGGATGCGCCGGACGCCAGCGGTGAGGACGATCGCGACGCTGGTGCCTTTCCCGACCAATCGAGGTGTGATGCCGAAGGATCGAATGATCGCGACGCTCGGTGAGAGCCAGCTGCTGCTGCCCCGACTCGTCACCGGCGGGCTGGCCGGGATCGCCCGTGCCACATCTCTGCTGACGATGTGGACCCACGCGTGATGGCCATGGACACGACCGCACAGGAACGCGACGCGCGTGACCAGCTGATGTCGGCGTGGCGCTCGGAGATCGTCGCCGCAGCCGTGTACGAGCTGATCGCGCGGCGGCTGCCCGCCCCCGAGGCGGACATCCTACGCCGGATGGCCCAGGCCGAGAAAGGTCATCGCGCTCGTCTGGAGAGGCGAATGTCCGAGCTCGCGATCGAGATCCCACCGGGTGACAGCGTCCGTCCGTCCCTGTGGCTCCGACTGCAAGCCCGGATCGCGCCCGTCGATCGGCTGCTCGCGGCGCGGGAGGCGGCCGAGAACGCGGAAGCCGACGACCTGTACGCGCATCCGACTGGCGATCCGGCGACCGACGCCATGTTTGACCAGATCCGTGACGACGAGCGCGGGCATTCATCTGCGGTCGGCGAGATCCGCGCCGGCCCGAGCGCGGGTGCCGGCGCCGGGGCCGCGGTGGACCCCGCGCGGGCACGGCTCGACGTGCTCCGGGGCGGCGAGAAGGGCCACCGGACCGGGGGCGGGTGGATTGGCGGCGCGATCTACGGCGCCAACGACGGCCTGGCCGCCGTGTTCGGAATCGTCGCGGGGGTGTCCGGCGCCACCGGCGGCTCGAGCTTCGTACTCACCGCAGGGATCGCGGCCGCGGTCGCTTCTGCGCTGTCGATGGCGACCGGTGCATTCCTGGCCGAGCGCTCGGAGGCCGAGGTGGCTGCTGCCAACGTCGAGCGAGAACGTCGGGAGATCGTCCAGCACCCCGAGGAGGAGCAGGAAGAGCTGTCGCTCTTCTACCAGCTGAAGGGGATCAACGAAGACACCGCCGACGCGATGGCCGAGCAGCTCTCAAGGCACCCGGAAGCGATGCTGCGGGCGCTCGCGGCCGAGGAATTCGGGATCACCGGCGACCGCCGCGATCCTCGGCAAGCGGCAATCGCGGCGGGCGTCTCGACGGGTCTGGGCGCAATCGTGCCGGTGATCCCATTCATGTTCACCACCGGGACGGCCGCGATCGTGTTCGCCGCGGCGGTATCGCTCGTCGCCCACTTCCTCGTCGGCGCCGCGAAGTCGCTCGTGACGTTGCGGAGCTGGTGGTCGGCCGGCCTCGAGATGACGCTCGCCGGCGTGATCGTCGGAGGCGCCACCTACCTCGTCGGGCTGGCGCTCCCGACCTGACGAGGAAGGTCTGCCGAATTGGACGGCGGCATTTGCCGGTCGTCGGGACCTAGGGTCGACGCATAGCGCAACGCAGACCCGACCTGAAGAAGCTCGATGCCAGAAACCCAAACTGAACAGCACCCGCCAAACCGCCGACGAGCGACCCGTTCGGTGCCGTCTCGACGAAAGACTGTGTGCCGGCCACGGGCTGGGGTTATCCGCTCTGGTCGGACGAACCTACGGGGGTCAGGGTCACGAAGTGAACGCCGTCGAGGCCCTCGAGCGAGAAGCCCTCCGCCGCTCCGGGCGAGACATCGATCACGAATCTTGGCGTGCCCCACCGCTCGTACTGGTCTCGATCGATGTAGAACGAGGCGCCGCCGATCTCCCCCAGGCAGACGTCGCCGGAGCCGAGAGGAAGCTCGCCGGCCTTCAGGCAGATCGGGGAGGTGCCGTCGCAGCATCCCCCCGACTGAAAGAACATCACCGGGCCGTGGGCGGCCTCGAGGCGACGGATCGCCTCGATCGCCGCCGGAGTGGCCCGAACCGCGGGTCGGCGGGCGGGCGGGTGGGCCCCCATCTCTAGAAGAACCCCATCGGGTTCGGGTCGTAGCTCACCAGCAGGCACTTGGTCTGGCTGTAGTGCTCGAGCATCATGCGGTGGTTCTCACGACCGACGCCGGAGCTCTTGTACCCGCCGAACGCAGCGTGGGCCGGATACTGGTGGTAGCAGTTAGTCCACACGCGCCCGGCCTTGATCGCGCGGCCCATCCGGAAGGCACGGCTCCCGTCGCGAGTCCAGACGCCGGCGCCGAGACCGTACATCGTGTCGTTCGCGATCTCGAGCGCCTCCGCCTCGTCGCGGAACGTGGTGACGGCGAGCACCGGGCCGAAGATCTCCTCCTGGAAGACCCGCATCCTGTTGTGGCCCTTCAGCACCGTCGGCTCGAAGTAATACCCACCCGCGAGCGCGCCCTCCATCGGCGTGCGGTGACCGCCGATCAGCACCTCGGCGCCCTCGCCCCGGCCAATCGCGACGTAGCTCTCGATCTTCTCGAGCTGGGCGGCCGACACCTGCGGGCCGATCATCGTCTCGCGGTCGAGCGGGTCGCCCTGCGTAATCTTCGCGATCCGATCCAGGCACCGGGCCATGAACTCGTCGTAGATCGACTCGTGGATCAGCGCTCGGGACGGGCAGGTGCACACCTCGCCCTTGTTGAACGCGTACAGAACCAGCCCCTCGACCGCCTTGTCGAGAAACGCATCGTCGGCTGCCATCACGTCCTCGAAGAAGACGTTCGGAGACTTCCCGCCCAGCTCGGTGGTGGAGGGGATCAGGTTCTGGGCCGCGTAGGACATGATCAGCCGGCCGGTGACGGTCTCGCCGGTGAAGCCGATCTTCGCGATCCGCTTGTTGGAGGCGAGCGCCTTGCCGATCTCGGCGCCCGGCCCGTTGACGACGTTGATCACGCCGGGAGGAACGAGGTCGCCGATCACCTCCATCAGCTTGAGGATCGACCACGGGGTCGGGCTCGCGGGCTTGATCACCGTGCAGTTGCCGGCGGCGAGCGCGGGCGCGATCTTCCAGGCGGCCATCAGCAGCGGGAAGTTGAACGGGATGATCTGACCGACGACGCCGAGCGGCTCCTGGAAGTGATACGCGTAGGTGTGCTCATCGACCTCCGAGATCCGCCCTTCCTCCGACCGGACCGCCCCGGCGAAGTACCGGAAGTGATCGGCCGACAGCGGGATGTCGGCGGCCAGCGTCTCGCGGACCGGCTTGCCGTTCTCGTAGCTCTCGGCAACCGCAAGCATCTCGAGGTTGTCGTCGATCGCGTCGGCGACGGCGGTCAAGACGGCGGCTCGCTCAGCCGGAGAGCGCGCGGCCCAGTCGTCCTTGGCGGCATGCGCGGCATCGAGCGCGAGCTCGATGTCCTGCGCACCCGAGTGGGCGACCTCACAGAACGGCTCACCGGTCGATGGTGTCAGGTTGTCGCGATACTCGTCGGTCGTCGGCGCTATCCACTCGCCGCCGACGAAGTTCTCGTACCGCTGCTCCAGCGTCACCGGGCTACCTGGTTCACCCGGTGCGACATAAATGGTTGATTCGACAGTCGCCATGATGGGACTCTCTTTCTGTGTATGAATTCCACCGACCGTCCAACCGAATCACACCCGACATCGCTAGTCATCGGGATGATCGTGTCGTGTCTCTGTGGAGAAACCCGGATGGCGGCTGTGCACCGTACCGGCCGCGCCGGTCACCGCTCGGTCGATGATCCCTTCGCGATCGCCGGTGACACGAGTGCAGGACGAGCGAAGGTCTTGATACGCATGGTTCGGGCGGTCTCCGGAGAGACCGCCCGACGGTGGTTGAGGAGGAGCTAGCGGGTCAGGTACGGCTTGCCGCCGTAGGCGGCGAGACCATAGATCACCAGCACGTCGATCGCTACCAGCGCCAGCGCCCAGAACGGGTAGGCCGGAATCGACATCATCGCGGCCACGCCGCCAAGCCCGGCGGCGAAGACTCACCCCCGCGCCAGATCGACAGCGCGGCCAGGGCCTCAAGGGCCCCGAACGCCATCACGATCCAGCCCCAGGTGTTCAGGCCACTGACGATGTAGGAGGCTCCCGCGACGAAGAAATGCGAACTCGAGACAGCCGCGATCCCACAGATGATGCTGAGGACCCCGCCCATGACGAGCATGATCGCCGCGAACAGAACCCAGCCGGCCCCCTTGTACTAGCGCTCCTCGGCGTCGTACGACATCGACTGATCAAAGTCCAGCTCGATCTCCGCGCGTCCACCTCTCCTAGTCACGGCGGACATGTGAACCTCCTTTCTTCTTTCTGCTCACCCGAGCGATCCGAGCGGCGAAAGAGACTTACAAGCTCAAGATACGCACACGCGGCGCGGGTGTAATCCGGAGGATCGCGCAGCGACCGGGTATGAACTACCGAGCCGCCGCGGACCCGGCAGGTATGGGCACAGCCGGCACCGCGCAGGCCGCGTCGTGGCCTGACCGCCTCGCCAGTGCTGCCGAGGAGCAGGCGCCGAAGTCGAGCTCGCGCCCGTCACAACGTAACTGAGAACTCGGCGGTTGCGCCCTCGCTGGTGGTGTTCGTCTCGACTCCGTAGTGCGCGGCGTACGCGTACGGGTGATGGAACACGTCCAGCGCCAGCCCGCGGTCGCGGACGTCGATGCCGAACTGCTCGCGCCGCTTGGTGTTAGTGACCGACACCCACAGATGATCGTGGTCGGACCGCCACAGCAGCCGGACCTGGATGCCGTCGTTGACGCGATTGTGCAGCTCGTGTGTGGTTGCGGGGGCTGATTCGGTCATTGCGGCTCTCCTCGGCTCTCGGGTACGCTCGGCAGAACTCTGCCAGCGGCGCGCGGTGCCGCCATCAGGGATGGCCGCGATCTAGCGTGCGGAAAACCCCGGATAGGCGCCGCCCGAGGCCCGCAGCGACCGCGCCTCGCGCAGGACGCGCGCGCCGAGCGTCGGCACGACCGCGCGAGCTCGTCGGAGAGCCCTACGCCGGCGTCGTACCAACTTCCCTCCACGGCCTAGATGATCGATCGCGCCGGCGAACCGCCGAGGCTGCGAGCTCGAGCGTCTCGGCCAGACCGGCGGCATGGATCTGCGAGGTGGGAAGGACGATGCGCGCGTCGAGGATCGTGCCGTCCTCTTCGATCTTATAACGGCGGTAGGGCATACCACGGGGGCGTCGGTCGCGCCCTGGCCGGCCGCCCAGGCGAGGCTTCGCCGCCACCGCCGGGGCATTGCTCACGCTGAGCGGTGGGGGTTTGCCGACGCCGCGTGGGAAACCCGCGATTGCGTTTCTACGCGCGGGCGATTACCCGCCGCCCGCGGTTCCGTGGTGTCTCAGTGAGCGCCTTCCGGCACCAGCGCCAGGAGCTCATCGATGCCCTCCTCGATCCCGCAGGCGAGCACGTCGATATCGGGCGTCGATTCGCTGTCGGTGATGACGCCGAACGTGACCAGTCCGTTGTAGGAGAAGATCGCGATCCCAACCGAGTGCTCGGCGGCGAGCGGCACGACCGGGTACACCTCGCGCAGCTGGGCTCCGAACGAGTACAGCGGGATCTGGGGCCCGGGCACGTTGGTGATCGTCACGTTGAACAGGCGCGTCGCGTACAGCGAACGGGCCAGCGTCGCGTGCACGACCGGCGGCGCCAGCGCAGCGAGTCCGAGTACCGTCTCCGCGCCGGTTGCGGCACCCGAGGACTTCAGGCGCTCGGTCGCAGCCACGATCTGTCGGTGTCGCACGTGTGCGACCCGTTCCCCCACCGGCAACTCGACGAACAGCGAGCTGACCCGGTTCCCGAGCGCGAGGCGCTCGCTGCTCTGGCGGAGGTTCATCGGCACCATCGCCCGCAGGCCTCGCGATGGGAGCCGCTCGCCGCGCTCGAGGAGCAGGATACGCAGGCCGGTGGTGCAGGCCGCGAGCACGGCGTCGTTGATCGATCCCCCCAGCCGGTTACGGATCGCCTTGAGGTCCGACAGCGGGCGGTTGACGACCGCGAACCGCCTGGTCGAACCGATCGGGACGTTCAAAGACGTGTGCGGCGCGCCGATCACCTCGTCGCGAACGATGAGCTCGGCCAGCGAGCGCGACCGCTCGAGCACCTCGCGCGGATGCAGCGCCGCGTGCACGCCCGCGCCGGCGACGCGGGCGCCGGCGTGCGCGACGTCCGCGATCGGCTGCGGCGGGCTGGGCACGAGCGAGCGCAGGAGCGAGTCGTTGCCCAGCGGTGGGGGCGAGGCGAGCGGACGCTCGGGCGGGTTCGGCTCGGTGTCGAGCAGCACGTAGGCGACATCGACGGAGCCGACGCCATCGACGAGGCAGTGATGGGTCTTGTGGGCGATCGCCCAGCGACCGTCGGCGAGCCCCTCGATCAGTGCCATTTCCCACAGCGGGCGAGTTCGGTCGAGCCGGTGCGAATAGAAGTCGGCCGCCCACTCGCACAGCGCCTCGTGCCCGCCCGGCGCCGGCAGGGCGACGTGGGCGACATGGTCGCGAATCTGGAAGCGATCGTCGTCGGTCCAGCTCGGCCAGGCGAACCCGCCCGTCCGGGTCGATGACAGCCGCTGCGAGTAGCGCGGCAGCTGATCCAGCCGTGCCCCCAGGTTCGCGCACACCTCCTCGATCGTCGGCGCTCCGCCCCCGGGCACCGGGTCGAAAATGCTCACGCCGCCGATGGCCATGAGGGCGCTTTCGTCCTGTTGCTCGAGCTCCAGGAAGGTCGCGTCAAGGGCGGTGAGCGTGTTGGACATGGCCCCAACCTACGGGCCGGGTCTCGCCGCGGCATCGGGACCAGCGCACGACTGGGGTCAGTAGTCTGCCGCACGCATGGTTGGCCACACGGACGTGATCGCCTCACCCCGTCGGGTCACCCAAACAGAACTCCGAGGCGTTCGTACTCCTCCCTCGGCACTCGTCGCACCTCGGCGACTGCGTCGGCCAGCGCCACCAGCTCGATCTCGTTGCCCTGAAGCGACGTCATCATTCCCCAAGCGTTGTCATGAGCGGCTTGGATCGCGGCGAGCCCCAGCCTGGTCGCGAGCACGCGGTCGAACGCGGTCGGAGTTCCACCGCGCTGTACGTGGCCGAGCACGGTGGCACGGGTCTCGTACCCGGTGCGCTTCTCGATCTCCAGCTCGAGGCGGGCGCCGATCCCGCCCAGCCGGGGGTGCCCGAACTCATCGACGGCCCCGGTCAGCACCTCCATCGTCCCCGCCTTCGGCGTCGCCCCTTCGGCCGCGACTACGATCGAGAAGTAGCGTCCTCTGGCGTGGCGGCGCTCGATTAGCCGGCACACCTCGTCGATGTCGAACGGGATTTCTGGAATCAGGATCACGTCCGCGCCGCCGGCGATCCCGGAATGAAGCGCGATCCAGCCGGCGCTGCGTCCCATCACCTCGACCACCAGGATCCTGTTGTGGCTTTCCGCCGTCGTATGCAGGCGGTCGATCGCATCCGTCGCTATCTGCAGTGCGGTGTCGAACCCGAAGGTGACGTCGGTGGCGCCGAGGTCGTTGTCGATGGTCTTCGGCACGCCGATCACGTTCACGCCTTCCTGGTGAAGTCGGTTGGCCACGCCGAGCGTGTCCTCGCCCCCGATCGCGATCAGCGCGTCGACGCCGAGTTGTGCGAGCGTCTCGCGCACACACCGCACGCCGTCGTCCCGCTTGTACGGGTTCGTTCGCGAGCTCCCGAGGATGGTCCCGCCGCGCGGCAGGATCCCCCGGGTGGCCTCGATATCGAGATCGACGTACGAGCCCTCGAGAACGCCGCGCCATCCGTCGCGGAAGCCGATCAGCTGATCGCCGAAGCCGTCGATCCCATCGCGCACCACCGCGCGGATAACGGCGTTGAGTCCAGGACAGTCGCCGCCGCCCGTGAGCATTCCGATCCGCATGTCAAACACCGAGCAGGTGAACGATGGCGATCAGCAGCACCTGCGCTCCCAGCACGCCGAGGGCGCCGACATAGAGAGCCATCGCGAGGATGCTTCGCGACCGCGACGTTAGGTTGGCGGCGCGTGCTGCGGCGAGACGCTCGAGCGCCGCTCTGGACAACAATTCCTTGTCCGCGGCACGGAAGCGCAGCTCGGCGAACTCGCGAAACTCCTCGAGCGCCATGCGACTCTTGCGAGACGGCGCGAACACCTGACCCGAGATGGCTGCGGCTCCGAGCAGGAGCATGGCGGTCAGCGCCGCCAGGCAGACCGTGACTGCGGCGCCAACAGGCGAAAGCTTCTGCGCCGCTTGAGCCGCGGCCGACCCCAATCCGGCCGTGAGCGCGAGCAACACACCGCACGCCGTGAGCAATCCAGCCGCGCGCGAGCGCGCCGCCTCGGCGTGTGCGTGCTCGAAACGGAGCGCTTCGAGCGCGACGTCGAGCACCGCCTCTGGGTCCGGCGCGGCCGAACCCGGCGTCGCTGCTGGCCGCGGGGGCGCCGACCCCGTCGTTGCCGAATATGTGTCGTTCGTATCCAAGACCGTGGCGCCCATGATTAGCCGGCATCGTAGGTGCGGGGATCCGCCCGAGGCATCCGCACTTGTCCACCGAGATCAGCCGGAAAACCACCCGCGCGGTTACCGTGATCGCGCGACGGGCCGTCGGATCAGACCGCTGACGGCGACCTGTTCGGCCCTCCGTGCCGGTCGTGTTCGCGCCGTGCGGCGACCCTCTGCATCACCTCGAAGTACCGTCCGAGGTGATGCGGGCCGAGGAATTGCTGCCGCACCCGGCGCTGGGCCGCGATCCCGATCCGCTGCGCGCGCTCGCCGTCCGACAGCAGCTCGACGATCGCCGCGCCGGCCTGCTCGAGGTCCCGGGGGTCAGGTAGCAACACCCCCGACCGGCCGTCCTCGATCTGATCGCGAATGCCGCCGATCCGGCTCGCGACAACCGGTCTCTGCTTCCACATCGCCTCGGCGACCGTCAACCCGAATCCCTCGGCCAGGCTTTTCTGCACGACCACCGTCGCGTGCCGTTGCAGGGCATTGACAATCGCGGCGTTCTCCTCGACATCCTCCATCGGCAGCGAGCAGAGGTGCACCCGCCGACGCACCCCGGCCGGTAGCTCATGCCAGGCGGTCCGGACGTCCTCGAGAACCTGGGCGCCCTCCGGGTCATCGGCGACGGCCGCGGTCGACGGGCCCACCAGCATCAGGTGGGCCTCACCGCTGCTCGCGACGTGTCCGGCGAACGCGCCCAGCACTCCGAGCGGATCTTTGAGCTGATCCCACCGCGACACCTGCATCACCACGGGCGCGTCGGCAACGAGCGGCTCCTCCTGCAGCATCTCCGCCCGTCGCTGAACACGCCCCGGCGTACCATCGGAACGCGTGAACGCCGCATAGGCGTTCACGTCATCATCGGCCAGGATCCCGGCGGTCGCCATGATCGCTAGTGACTGCTCGCGAGACTGTTCGGCGTTCTTGGGCGCGAACGCGTCGATCGAGGGGCGGATGACCGAGATGCGGTCACGCGGCAAGCCGTCCCAAGCGAACCCCGCTCGAGAAAATATGAACAGATGGGCATCGGAGACGTAGCCGCGTAGGAAGTCCCACGCGTCCCGAGCGTGATCGTTGGCGACGTCGAGACCGACGTGGCAGCGCCACATCACCGTCGCCCCCGTCTTTCGTACCGCCGCCGCCAACCCCGCCGTTTGGGGGTCATGCAAGATCACGATGTCCCGCGGATGCACGAGCTCCGCGAGCGCGTCCGCGCTCGCCGCCAACGTCTGTTCATAGACCTCCCGCTCGGCGTCGCCCAACGGCCCGCCGTCGCCGGCAAACCCGTGCAGGCGATTGTGTATTCGCTTCGTGACGGCAAAGAAGTCCGGCTGCCCTGAGATCACGGCCCAGCGCGCGTCGACGCCGGCACCACGACAGTAACCCAGCAACGGGCGCAACATCTCAACGACACCGCCGCCCTTCGCGGTCGAGTTCACATTCCAGATCACGCGACCGTGTAGCTCGCGCGCGGCCTGGCCGACCAGGCCGAGCAACGCCTCGTACTCACCCGGCGAAAGCACCGACGCAAATCGCTCGGGCGCCATCGCGGGAACCGTCTCGTGCTGAAGTGCGGACATGATCTCTCCCGTCGAGGCTCAGCCCGGCATCGTGAGCGCGGCAAGCGGGACGTCGATGTCGACGAACCCGACGGGAGGCGCGCCGAACCGCCCTTCATCGCCATGTTCGGACAGGTACGGTCCGAGATAGCGGCCGGCGACCTTCGTCGGCGGCCACCACAGGGGATACCAGGCGTCCGGAACGCTCGGGTCGACACCGGGCACGCCCGAGCGCATGTAGATCGGCTCGTCGCCCGTGAAGACCATGCCTCGCAGCATCGGAGTAAACGGCGCCGATTCGACCCCGGCGCCGTACCGCGCGGCGACGTGCTCGGCGACGACGTCCGCCTGCTGTGCGGCAAGGCCGCCTTGCTTGACGGGGAAGTCGACCGCGTCGCCGGCCGCATACACGCCGCGAAGTCCCGGGACGCGCCCGTACTCGTCGACGGGGATGAACTCGTGCGGCTCGGTGCGCGGCACCCCCGCCAGCTCCGGTCCGCTCAGGAGCGGCAGCGTGACCACGTAATCGGAGCTCGGCTGCCCGACCGCGGCGTGGGCAAGACCGCGGCCTGCCTTCGCGAGCGACGCGTGAGTGAACTCGACGCCCGCTCTACCGAGTAGGCGGCCGATGTCTTGGCTCAGCCGACCGCCGAACAGCGCCAGCGGCCGATCCTCAGGGGAGAGGAGATGCAGCCGGACGTCGTTGACGTTAGTCCGGCCAAGCTCACGTGCGGTCATCAGCGCCAGCTCGTACAGCGGCAGGAGCCATCCCGTCATGGTGGGCGCGACGAACGACACGCTGTGCGCGTCACCGGCGCGCAGGCGGTCGAGCATCTCCCGGATCGCCTCGCCCGAACCTTCGAGCCCGAATGTGATCGCATCGGCGAACGGCGCTCGTGCCCGCGCGCCGAGAGCGACGATGAGCGTGTCAAAGGCGAGGTTCTGGCCGTCCGCACACGTGACCCGGCGGTTGGCGGAGTCGACCGCCGTCACGCTCCCGCGCACGAAATCGGCACCCAGCTCGGCGGTGACTTCCGGCAACGAAAGTCGTGCCGCCGACCCGAGTCCAAACGGCTCGGCCACGGTCATGGGACGATCGACGAACCAATCGCCGTTCGAAACGAGGGTCAGGGTTACGCGGTCGCCCGCGAGGGCCCGCAGCGCGAGCAGCGACTCCAGGCCGGCGACGCCGCCGCCGACGATCACAACGTGTCCGGGGGTGGGGGGGTCGGGTTGTGTCATGGTTCACTCACCAGGGGTTGTAGGCGCCCGCATTGGCGGCGCGCATTGCAGTGACGTAACTTGAACGCTCATACGCGGCGGCGTCGGCGTCGACCGGCACCGCGAGCAGGCCGCGAACGTCGTCCACCGTCCGGAAGCCCTTGCTCGCCATCCAGCGGCGCAGGCCGTCGAGGAGGTCGGTTGCGTAGCCCGGACCGTGGCGCAGCAGCGCGGACGTCGTCATCACCACGTCGGCGCCCGCGAGCAGATATCGGGCAAGGTCTGCGGGCACCTCCACGCCCGAGGTGGCGGCGAGCGAGGCCGTCAATCTGCCTCGTAACAGCGCGATCCAGGTGCGGGCCAGCCGCGCGTCAGCCGGGCTCGAGAGGTTCACTCGCGGCAGTACCACGAGCTGCTCGGTGTCGATGTCGGGTTGCAGGAAGCGATTGAACAGCACGAGCGCGTCGGCGCCGGCCTGGTCGAGGCGCAGCGCCATCTCGCCGGCGGAGCTGAAGAAGGGGCCGAGCTTGACCGCGACCGGCACGGTGACCGCGGACTTGACCCGCTCGAGCACATCGACGTGGCGCTGCTCGACGTCGCGGCCTGAGATTCCCGGATCGCCGGGGAGGTAGTAGATGTTCAGCTCGATCGCGGCGGCCCCGGCGTCCTGCATGGCGCGGGCGTATTCGGTCCAACCCTCGGAGGTGACGCCGTTGAGGCTCGCGATCACGGGAATGTCGACAGCGGCGACGGCGCGTTCGAGCAGCGTCAGGTAAGCGCGGGGGCTGCCGTCCTCCTCGGCTACCGAGGGAAAGTAACTCAGCGCCTCGGGGAAGCTCTCGGCGCTCGCTTCGATGAGACCGATCGCTCGCGCGGTCTGCTCCCGCAGCTGTTCCTCGAACAGCGAGAACAGAACGATCGCGCCGACGCCGCCGTGCGCGAGCCGGCGGACGCCGTCGAGGCTGTAGGACAGCGGCGACGGCGAAGCCACGAGCGGATTGCGCAGTGCGAGACCCATGTATGTCGTCGAGAGCTCCATCAGTTACCACCCGCGCGGGGATCGGACGGGAACTCGGTCGCATTGCGGGTCGCCATCTGCTCGTAGAGTCGCCAGCGCTGGTCGGCGACCTGCTGGGCGAGGCCGAGCAGGCGCTCGGCCTCGGTCGGCTGGGCGGCCGCCAGGGCCCGGAAGCGGAGCTCACCTTTGCGGTAGTCGGCCAGCGACATGCGTGGCCGCGGCGAGTCGAGCAGGAACGGGTTGTCGCCGTCGGCGCGCACGACCGGGTCATAACGGATCAGCGGCCAGTGACCGCTGGCCACCGCGCTGTACTGCTGGTTCAGCCCCTGGCGCATGTCGTACCCGTGCGCGACGCAGTGGCTGTAGGCGATGATCAGGGATGGGCCGTCATACGCCTCGGCCTCGCGGAACGCGCGTAGGGTCTGCTGAGGATCGGCGCCGAACGCCACGCGCGCCACATACACGTCCGCGTACGCGATCGCCTGGAGGGCGAGGTCCTTGGTCGGGACGGTCTTGCCCGCGGCGGCGAACTTCGCGACCGCCCCGAGTGGCGTCGCCTTGGACATCTGCCCCCCGGTGTTGGAGTACACCTCGGTGTCCATCACCAGCACGTTTACGTTCCTCCCGCTGGCTAGCACGTGATCGAGGCCGCCCGCGCCGATGTCGTAGGCCCAGCCGTCTCCGCCGACGATCCACACGCTGCGCCGAATCAGGTGGTCGAGAACGCTGCGCAGGTCAGCGACCGCGTGGTCGTCGAGCTCTGACAGCCGGCGGTGCAGGGCCGCGATCCGTTCCCGCTGTGCGCGCAACTCGGATTCTCTGATCTGCGGCGCCGACAGGATCTCGTCCACGAGCTCGGCGCCGACGGCATCGCGCAGCTCGGACAGGCGACGGCGGGCGAGCTCGGTGTGACGGTCGGCGGCGAGCCGCAGCCCCAGCCCGAACTCCGCGTTGTCCTCGAACAGCGAGTTCGACCACGCCGGGCCGTGCCCGTCGGCATCGACCGTCCACGGCGTCGTCGGCTGGTTCCCGCCGTAGATCGACGAGCAGCCCGTGGCGTTGGCGATGCTCAGCCGGTCGCCGAACAGCTGCGAGAGGAGCTTCAGGTACGGCGTCTCGCCGCAACCTGCGCAGGCGCCGGAGAACTCGAACAGGGGCTCCAGGAACTGGGTGCCACGCACCGTCCCGAAGTCGACTCGCGTGCGATCGTTCACCGGCAGCTGCTCGAAGAACGCGATGTTGTGGCGCTCGCTCTCGAGCAGCGGCTCGAGCGCTCCGAGATTGATCGCCTTGTGAGAAGGCTCATTCGCCGCCGACACCGGACACGCTTCGACGCACAGCCCGCATCCGGTGCAGTCCTCGAGATACACCTGCAGCGTGTACCGGACTTCCGGAAGCCCGGCCCCGTTCAGCGGCGCCGATGGGAAGCCCTCGGGAGCGCCGTCCAGGCGGCTCGGCTCGCAGTAGCGGGATCTGATCACGCTGTGCGGGCAGACGAAGCTGCAGTTGCCGCACTGGATGCAGAGCTCAGAGTCCCATACCGCGACGAGGTCCGAGATGTTGCGCTTCTCGTACTTGGTCGTGCCGCTCGGGTACGTGCCGTCGACCGGCAGCACGCTGACGGGCAGGTCATCGCCGTGGCCGGCCATCATCGCCGCTGTCACCGTCCGGACGAACTCGGGCGCGTCCGCCGGCACGAGCGCCGGCTCCTCGCGCGTCGAGGTGACCCGATCGGGGACCGGAACCCGGTGCAGCGCGGCGATCGAGCGGTCGACCGCCTCGACGTTGCGCCTGACCACGTCCTCGCCCCGCTTCCCGTACGTCTTCTGAATCGACGCCTTGATCGCCTCGATCGCCTCCTCACGCTCCATCACGCCGGAGATCGCGAAGAAACACGTCTGCAGCACAGTGTTCGTCCGCCCCGCCAGTCCCGCGTCCCGTGCGATCCTTCCGGCGTCGATCGCGTACAGCTCGATGTCCTTGGCGAGGAGCTTCTCCTGCACGGCCTGGGAGAGCGCGTCCCAGACCTGATCTGGCTCGTGAGGGCAGTTCAGCAGCAGCGTCGCGCCGCGAGCGGCGCGATCGAGCACCTCGTCGCGCTCGATCATCCCGAACTTGTGACATCCGACGAAGCTCGCCGTGGAGACGAGGTATGGGGCGTGGATCGATCGTGTCCCGAAGCGCAGGTGCGAGACCGTCTGCGAGCCGGACTTCTTGGAGTCGTAGACGAAGTACCCCTGGGCGTGCAGGTTCGCCGCGTCGCCAAGGATCTTGATCGTGTTCTTGTTAGCGCCCACCGTTCCATCCGAACCCAGCCCGAAGAACACCGCGCGAACAGTCTCGTCGGACTCGATGTCGAGCGACGCGTCGTACGGGAGGCTCGTGTGGGAGACGTCGTCGTTGATCCCGATCGTGAATCGCCGCGTGGCCCTCTCGCGCGCCAACTCCTGGACCACCCCGGCGACCATCCCCGGCGTGAACTCCTTGGAGGACAGCCCGTAGCGCCCGCCGATCACGACCGGCATCACGTCGCGCTCTCCGGTGCCGTGGGCCTCGTCCAGCGCCGCGAGCACATCGAGGAACAGCGGCTCGCCGAACGAGCCCGGCTCCTTGGTGCGATCGAGAACGGCGACCCGGCGTACGCTCTGGGGCAGCGCCGCGGCCAGCTCGCGCGCGGGGAACGGTCGGTAAAGCCTGATCTGCGCGACGCCCACGCGTTCGCCCTGCGCCTGCAGGTAAGCGACGGTCTCGCGTGCGGTCTCGCCACCCGAACCCATCACCACGAGCACGCGCTCGGCCTCCGGGTGGCCGCTGTAATCCACGAGGCCGTAGTGGCGACCGGTCCGCTCGGCGAGACGGTCCATCATGCTCTGCACCACGTCGGGCACGCGGGCGTAGAACGGGTTGACGGTCTCGCGCGCCTGGAAGTAGATGTCGGGGTTCTGCGCGGTACCGCGGATGAACGGCCGTTCCGGCGACAGCGCCCGGGCGCGATGGGCCCGGACCAGCTCGTCGGAGATCAAGGCTCGCACGTCCTCGTCGGCGAGCATCTCGATCGTCTGCAGCTCGTGCGAGGTGCGAAAACCGTCGAAGAAGTGCACGAACGGGACTCGCGTTTCGAGCGTCGCGGCGTGGGCCACGAGCGCGAAGTCGTGCGCCTCCTGTACCGACGCCGCCGACAGGAGGGCGAACCCGGTCTGGCGCACCGCCATCACGTCGGAGTGGTCACCGAAGATCGACAGTCCCTGCGCGGCCACCGAGCGAGCGGCCACGTGCATCACCGCGGAGGACAGCTCGCCGGCAATCTTGTACATGTTCGGGATCATCAGAAGCAGCCCCTGCGAGGCCGTGAACGTCGTCCCGAGCGCGCCGCCCTGGAGCGCGCCGTGCAGGGCTCCGGCGGCGCCGGCCTCGCTCTGCATCTCCACCACGGCCGGCACCGTCCCCCACAGGTTCGTGCGTCCCTTGCTCGACCACTCGTCGGCCAGTTCGGCCATCGGCGAGGAGGGGGTGATCGGGTAGATGCAGCAGACCTCGCTGCACCGGTGCGCCACCCACGCGGCCGCTTCGTTGCCGTCGACGGTGGCCCGCATCAGGGCGTCCTCTCCACCGGGTTCTGGGGCGCGACGAACGCGTAGCCGGGATCCGGCGCCTGCTCGGGCACCATCTCGATCGAGTGCACCGGGCACTGCTCGAAACACGCACGACACCCGGTGCAGCGGTCGTAGTCGAACCGGTAGCGCAGCCCCGGCCCGAGCTTGATCACCGCGTCCTCGGGGCAGGCGCCGAGGCACCCGTCGCACTCGATGCAGTTCCCGCACGACAGGCACCGGCGTGCCTCGAACACCGCCTGCTCCTCTGAGAGACCGGCGACCACCTCATCGAATCCGCCGAGTCGCTCATCCGGCGCGAGCTCCGGCTGCTCGCGTCGTGGGTGATCGCCGAAGTACCACAGATTCAGGAGGTCGAAGTCGGCCTGCGGATGCTTGGGCGGGCGCTCGAATCGCGAGCCGCGCAGCCACGCGTCGATCTCCCGTGCGGCCCGCTTGCCGTGCCCGACGCCGACGGTCACGGTGCGCTCCGAGGGAACCATGTCGCCGCCGGCGAACACGCCCGGGGAGCCGGTCATCAGCGAGCTCGACACGCGTACCGTCCCGTCGCGGTCGAACTCCACGCCCGGGACGGCGCGCAGGAAGTCGGTGTCGCTCTCCTGGCCCAAGGCCAGGATCACGGTGTCGGCCGCCAGGGTCTCGAACCGGCCGGTGGGCTGCGGATAGCCGGTGTCGTCGAGCTCCATCACCTCGACCTGGAGATCGGAACCCTCCATCGTCTTGATCGTCCGCAGCCAGTTGATCCGTACGCCCTCTCGCTCGGCGTCCGCCGCCTCCTCCTCGTGGGCCGGCATCTGCTCGCGGGTGCGGCGGTAGACGATCAGCGCCTCCTCAGCTCCCATCCGCCGGGCGACTCGTGCTGCATCCATCGCCGTGTTCCCGCCCCCATAGACAGCCACGCGACGTCCGATCACCGGCTGCTGGCCCGCCGCGACTCCGCGCAGGAACGACACGGCATCGACGACGTGCCCGGCATCGGCGGCGGGGATGTCCACCCGTTTTGACAGGTGTGCGCCGACCGCCACGAACACAGCATCGAAGGCACCCTCGCGGCGCTCGGACTCGAGGTCGTCGACCCGGTGGTTGCTGGTGAACCGCACCCCGAGGGCGGCGATCCGATCGACCTCGGCACCCATCACATCCCGCGGCAGCCGGTAGGCGGGGATCCCGTAGCGCATCATCCCGCCCGGCTCCGGACCCGCGTCGCGAATCTCGACCTCGTGGCCGAGGCGCGTAAGGTGATAGGCGGCCGACAGCCCGCTCGGGCCCGCGCCGATGACGAGCACACGCTTGCCGGTACGCACCGGCGGGGGATCGAACCGCCAGCCTTGCTCGAGCGCGAGATCCCCGAGGAACCGCTCGACCGCGTGAATCGACAGCGCGCTGTCGAGCTCGGCACGGTTGCAGACGCTCTCACACGGGTGGTAACACACCCGACCGTGGATCGCGGGAAACGGGTTCTCGGCGGTGAGCAGGCGCCACGCCTGCTCATGCTCGCCCGCCTTGACATGCGCCATCCAGCCCTGGATGTTCTCGCCGGCCGGGCAGCCCGCATTACACGGTGGGAGAAGATCGACGTACACCGGTCGCTGGTCGCGGACGGGCCCCGTCCGCGACTGGCCGTGGGCCAGGTCCGGCAACCGCGTGATGTCCGAGGCCGGACGAGTCATCGCGGAGCCGCGATTGCGGCCTGAGCCGCGGCCACGCGCGCGATCGGGAGACGGAACGGGGAGCAGCTGACGTAGTCGAGTCCCGAGTCGTGGAAGAAGCGGATCGACTGCGGGTCTCCGCCGTGCTCACCGCAGATCCCGAGTTCGAGGTCCGCCCGCTCACGTCGGCCCCTCTCCACGGCGACTCGTACCAGCTCGCCGACACCAGGTTCGTCGATCGTCGCGAACGGCGAGCCGTCGACGATCTTCTCCTCGACATAGCGGGGGATGATCCGACCCTCGATGTCGTCTCGCGAGAAGCCGATCGCGCACTGAGTGAGATCGTTCGTTCCGAACGAGAAGAAGTCGGCATGACGGGCGATCCGATCGGCGATGAAGCACGCGCGCGGAAGCTCGATCATCGTCCCGACGCCGAAGTCGGCGCCGTAGCGGAGACCTTCCTCCTCGGCCACCGAGACCACGCGGGCTCTGACGAGCTCGAGCTCGCGCTCGTAGGCGACGAGCGGAATCATGATCTCGAGGTGAGGCCCGCGCCCGGTTCGCTCGCGCACCGCCAACGCAGCGCGCGCGATCGCGCGCACCTGCATCTCGTACACCTCGGGCTCCATCACGCCCAGGCGCACGCCGCGGGTTCCGAGCATTGGGTTGGTCTCCTCGAGTGACCGCGCCCGATCGAACTGACGCTCGAGTCCGTCGAGTTTCGGGCTGCGGTCGATCCGGGCCCGCACGATCTCCTCGTTCAGCTCGAAGCGGTCGGGCAGGAACTCGTGCAGCGGCGGGTCGAGCAGGCGGATCGTCACCGGCCACCCCGGCATCGCCTCGAACAGTCCTTCGAAGTCGCTCTGCTGGAGCGGCAGCAGCTCATCCAACGCTGTCCGCCGGCCGGCCTCGTCCTCGGCCATGATCATCGCCCGCATCTTCGGCTGGCGATCGGCGGCCATGAACATGTGCTCGGTTCGGCACAGGCCGATTCCTTCGGCGCCGAAGCGGTGGGCGCGGGCGGCGTCCTCGGGCGTGTCGGCGTTCGCCCGCACGCCGACTTGGCGCAGCTCGTCGGCCCAGCGCAGGATCGTCTCGAAGCGCGCGTCGATGTTGGCCTCGACGAGCGGGACGTCGTCGGTGGTGATGACGCCGGTCGTGCCGTCGATCGCGATGAAGTCGCCCGCATGGAGGACGAGGTCGTCGATCCGCACTTCGCCCGCCTTGAGGTCGATGTCAAGAGCAGCCGCACCCGTGACCGCAGGGCGGCCCATTCCGCGCGCCACGAGTGCGGCGTGCGAGGCCTTTCCGCCCTCTGAGGTGAGGATTCCCGCGGCGGCGTGGAAGCCGGCGACGTCGTCGGCTTCGGTGAACGGGCGCACGAGGATCACCGCGTGTCCGTCGGCCGCCTGCTCGACGGCTTCCGGTGCGGTGAACACGATCGCGCCCTTCGCCGCGCCCGGCGAGGCGGCGACCCCGTGAGCGAGCGCGGTGTAGCGCGCCGTGGTGTCGAACGAGGGGTGCAAGAGCGCGTCGAGCGCTCCGGCGTCGATCGTGGCGACGGCCTCGGCCTTCGTCAACAGCCGCTCCTCGAACGCGTCCACCGCAAACCGCACTGCGGCCTGTGCCGGCCGCTTCGCGCCCCTCGTCTGGAGCATCAACAGGCGCCCCTCCTCGACGGTGAACTCGGTGTCCTGCATGTCCTTGTAATGGGCCTCGAGCTTGCGCAGGATCTCGGTCAGCTGATCGGCCACCTCGGGCATCCACTCGCGCAGCTCGGACAGATCCCGAGGCGTCCGCACACCGGAGACGACGTCTTCGCCCTGGGCGTTCGGCAGGAAATCGCCCGACGGCGTCTGAGCGCCCGTCACCTCGTCGCGGCTGAAGGCCACGCCCGAGCAGGACGCCTCGCCCTTATTGCCATACACCATCTGCTGCACGTTGACCGCCGTGCCCCAGTCGTCGGGTAGGCGGTTGATCCGGCGGTACTGAACCGCGCGGTCGCCCATCCAGGAGTCGAACACCGCCCGGATCGACTGCGTCAGCTGCTCCTGCGGGTCGGTGGGGAAATCGTAGTACGACTTGAAGGACTCGGTCAGCTCGCGCAGCGCGCCGGCGTCGAGCTCGATGTCGAGCGTGACTCCGCGCTCTCGCTTCACGCGCGCGATCTCGTCCTCGAACTGCTCGCCCGGGATCCCTCGCACGACGTTGCCGAACATCTGCACGAGCCGGCGGTAGCAGTCCCAGGCGAAGCGCTCATCGCGCGTGCGCGCGGCCAGCCCCGCGGTCGACTCGTCGTTCAGGCCAAGGTTCAGGACCGTGTCCATCATCCCCGGCATCGACACGCGCGCACCTGACCGCACGGATACCAGCAGCGGATCGTCGGCGTGGCCGAGTCGCTTGCCCGCGCGCTTCTCGAGCGTCTTCAGCGCCTTGTCTACCTGGGCCTCGAGACCGTCGGGCCAGGTTTGGCCGCCGCGCATGTAGGCCACGCATGCCTCGGTGGTGATCGTAAACCCGGCAGGGACCATGTCGGGCCCAAGGATCCGCGTCATCTCGGCCACCCCGGCGCCCTTTCCACCCAAGAGGTCTCGCATCTCGCGCGAGCCCTCAGCAAAGTCGTACACCCACTTGCGGGTCCCGGCCGGAGCCTCTCCGACGCTGACGGTTTCTACTTGCGTGGTCATCTCATTACTCCCCGAGATCTCGACGTTTCGCCACCGGTCTCGTGAACCGCTGACTGAGGCGTAGTCTTGACGGCGGGTGGACGGCCTTTAACCGTGTGAGCTGCTCAGGCCGGTACGTAGTTTTCCCCTGAGTACTTCTCCGCACCGATGATTCGGACCCGCACGCTCGCGGGTCGAGCACCGGACCTCTAGCGTGGCGACATGATGAAACAGGCTCGCTGGACGCTCTTGGCAGCGGCAACAGCCGGCGGTGCCGGCGCGTTGGTTCGCCGTCGGCGATCGGCGCGCGCCGCGACGCGGAACCCCCCGCAGGCGCCCGCAGCGCAGCCTCCGCCGCCGTTGACAACCCAGTCGAGTCCCGGTCAGATCGCGGACCTCCAGCAGGCGTACGGCGCCGACATGGTTGCGGCATCAGGGCCGCCGCCCGCCACGGGCACGGCAGGCGGCTGACAGCGTTAGCACGAGGGCGTACGTGCTCGACGACAGCTTCCTGACGATGGGGACCGTTGCGCGGGTCGTGCGCGACAGCGACGGCGGGGTCGACGTCGCGTCGGTGCTGGCCGAGATCGACCTACGGCTGTCGCGCTTTGAGGTGAGCAGCGAGCTCTCGCGCCTCAACGCGAATCCCGAGACCGCGGTCCCCGCCGGCTCGCTGCTGCGGGCCGCCGTCGCGGCTGCCCTGCGTGCAGCGTCCTTGTCCGGTGGGCTTGTGGATCCAACGCTGCTGGGCGCGCTGCGTCGCGCCGGCTACGGCGAGTCTCGCGCGCACGTCCAACCCGCATCGTTGGTGCGGGCACTCCGCTCGGCGCCACGCCGTCGCCCGGCACGGCCCGCCCCGGCCGGCGGGTGGCGATCCGTGGAGGTCGATGACCGCGCCGGCGTGATCCGTCGGCCGCCGGGCTTGGAGCTAGACCTCGGAGGCTCCGCCAAGGGATGGGCCGCCGATCTCCTCGCGGCCCGGCTCTCCCGCCACGGACGCTGCGCTGTCGACTGTGGCGGAGACCTGCGGGTCCACGCCCGACGCGGCGAGCCCTGGGAGGTGCGCGTGCGCCATCCCCTCACCGGTGCGATCGCCCACACACTCGTTGTCCGCGCCGGCGGCGTGGCGACGTCCGGCATCGACGCTCGACTCTGGGAGCGTCACGGCGGTGAGTTCGCCCACCACCTGATCGACCCCGCCACCGGGAGGCCCGCCTGGACGGGACTGATCGCGGCGACGGTGCTCGCGCCGACAGCACTGGCGGCCGAGGCGCTGGCCAAGGCCGCCCTGCTGTCGGGGCCCGCCGGGGCGCGAGCGCTGCTCGCGGCACACCAGGGCGGTGTGCTGATCCACGACGGCGGCGAGGTCGAGCCGGTGGGTCTTCGGCGCTAGTCCAGCTCGGGCATCATCGGACCGTCGCCTGCCGGGTCGAGGACTCCTTCCTCCAGCCAGGCGTAGCGTCCGTCCAGCAGCTTCTGCGCGGCGCGATAGCGGGAGTCGTCATCGTTGGCCCACAGCTCTCCGAACAGTGCGTCGGCTCTGCGCTTGGCCATCGAGCAGAACAGCTGCGCGAGCTCGACCGCCTCGTCCTTGCGCTCCGGATGCTCGCGCCCGAGGGTGTCGGCGTAGACAACGGTCGAGGAGATCGCGAACAGCTCCGCGCCGATGTCGACGATGCGCCCGAGGAACGTCTGCTTGTTCTCGAGCTTCGCCTGCCAGCGCGCCATGCCGTAGAAGGTCTCGCGCGCGAGCTTGCGCGAGGCCCGCTCGACGTAGCGCAGGTAAGTCGCCAGCGGTCCGAACTCCTCGTAGGAGCGAGGATTCTGGCCCTTGCCGACGGCGAGCTGCGGCAGCCACTTGCCGTAGAACAAGCCGGCCTTCAGCGCCGCGTCGGCCTTGGCCTTGACGTCGCCGTCGCCCATCAGCAGCCCCCCGGCGGCCTGGAGGTGCGTGTCGACCGCTTCGCGCGCGATCAGCAGGTGCATGATCTCGCTCGAGCCTTCGAAGATGCGGTTCACGCGCATGTCTCGCATCGCCTGTTCCACCGGTACGGGCTTCTCGCCGCGCGCCTTCAGCGACTCGGCGGTCTCGTAGCCACGACCGCCGCGAACCTGCATGAGCTCGTCGATTACCTTCCACGAAAGCTCGGACCCGTACACCTTGCAGACGGCGGCTTCGATCCGGATGTCGTTGCGCTTGTCGTCGGCCAGGCGCGCCGCCACATCGAGCATCGCCTCGAGACCGAATGCGCTGCCCGCGATGAAGGCCAGCTTTTGCGCCACCGCGTCATGCTTGCCGATTGGTCGACCCCACTGCACGCGCTCTCCGGCCCACTCGCGGGCGACCTTGGTGGCCCACTTCGACGCCCCGACCGCGATCGCCATCAGTGCGAGGCGCCCGGTGTTCAGGGTGCTCAGCGCGATCTTGAGCCCGTCGCCCTCACGGGCGATCCGGTTCTCCTCGGGAACGAACACATCTTGTAGGACCGTCACCGAGTTCTCGATCCCGCGCAGCCCCATGAACGCGTTGCGGTGCAGGACCGTGATGCCCTCGGTGTTGTATGGGAGCACGAACGCGCTGATTCCACCGCGGTGGCCGTCGCTCTTCGGCACCTTCGCCATCACGACGACGATGTCGGCGACCGTCCCGTTCGTGGCCCACAGCTTGCGGCCGTTGATCATGTAGCCGCCCTCGACCGGCGTTGCGACCATGTCGTCGTCGACCGGCGCCGCGGCATGCTCCGGACTGACCGGTGTCGCGGTCGAAGCCATCCGCGCCGGATCAGAGCCGACGCCCGGTTCGGTCAAGAGAAACGCGCTGATGTGGTCCTTGGCGACCAGCGGCAGCCACTTGCGCCGTTGTTCCTCGCTGCCGAACATCCGCAGCGGCTCGGCGACGCCGATCGATTGGTGTGCGCTGAGGAGCGTGCAGATCGCCGAGTGACAGTTGCCTGCGACGCCCAGTGCCTTGCTGTAGTAGAGCTGTGACAGGCCCAGCCCCCCGTACTCGGGCGGGACCTTCATCCCCAGCGCGCCGATGCTCTTCAGCCCGTCGACCACGCGGTCCGGGATCTGCGCCTCGCGCTCGATCTCCAGTGGATCGGCCCGCTCGGCCAGCACCGCACGAAGCTCGCCGAGGAAACGCTCGCCCTTCTCGATCGCTTGGGGATCCAGCTGCGGTTGCGGGTGGATCAAATCGAGGCGGAAATCACCCAGGAACAGCTGCTTGCCGAAGCTCGGCAGTTTCCATTCGGCCTCGCGCGCCGCCTCGACGACGTCGCGAGCTTCTTTTTCTGAAACGTTTGTAGCCATTTGCCACTCCGATCACATGTTGAGTCCGCCGTCGACATCCCAGATCTGCCCGGTGATGTAACCCGAGGCATCCTGGGCGAGAAAGCACACGACGCGTGCGATCTCCTCCGGCTGACCCATCCTGTGCGCCGGAATGCGCTCCACGAAGTCCGCCACCATGAATGGCGGGATCGTTACGACCATGTCCGTTTCGATCAGGCCCGGGGTGACACAGTTGACCGTGACCCCGATCCCTTTCTCGAGCTTGCCGGCCACGCGAAGCATCAGCGCTGCCTCCCGCGCGAGCGTCTTAGTGAGACCGAACAGCCCGGCCTTCGAGGCTGTGTAATTCGCCTGGCCGATGTTGCCCATCTCGGCCGCCACCGAGGAGATGTTGATGATCCGCCCCGAGCCGCGCGTCAGCATGTGCGCGATCGTCGGCTTGGACATGTAGAAGGCGCCCGACAGGTCCACCTGCAGCACTTTGTCCCAGTCGCTGGCGGACATCTTCGAGACGGCTTTGTCGACCGTGATGCCCGCGTTGTTGACGAGGATGTCCAGCCGGCCGTGCTGCTCGATCACCTCCTTGACTACGCGCTCGCAGTCCTCCGCGTCGCCGATGTTGCCCTGGTGCAGCGAAAGCGTGCCTCCCTCGGCCTCGACCGCCTGGCGCAGCTCGTCGGCGCGGGCCTGATTTGAGGAGTAGCCGGCTGCGACGGCCGCGCCGTCCGCGGCGAGTGCGTGGCAGATCGACGCGCCGATTCCCCGGGTGCCTCCGGTGACCAGGGCGACCCGTCCGGTGAGATCGCGGTCTCGCCCAGTGGTCTCAGTCTTAGAACCTGTGGTTGCCATTGTGCCGTCCCTTTCCGTTTCTAGTGGAGCCGCTCGACGATCATCGCCTGGCCCAATCCGCCGGCGACGCACATCGATTCGAGGCCGTATCTGCCGTCCACCGAGTCGAGGTTGTTGAGCAGAGTGGTCATGATCCGGGCGCCGGTCATCCCGAACGGGTGACCCAGCGCGATCGCGCCGCCGTTGATGTTGAGCTTCTCGGGATCGATGCCCAGCTCGTCGCGACACGGCAGCACCTGCGCCGCGAACGCCTCGTTGAGCTCCGCGATGTCGATGTCGTCCATCTTCAAATCGGCCTGCTTCAGCACCGCCCGACAGGCCGGGATCGGCCCGAGGCCCATGATCTCGGGACGGATCGCCGCCACCGCGGAGGCCACAATGCGCGCCCGCGGCTTGAGGCCGCGCTCGCGGGCCTTCTCCTCGGACATGACCAGAACGGCGGCGGCACCGTCGTTCAGCGGGCATGAGTTGCCCGCGGTCACGCTGCCGCCCGGCTTGAACGCGGGCTTGAGCTTCGACAATGTCTCCACGGTCGTGCCCGCCCGCGGCCCGTCGTCTCGGGTGACTGTGTGCGCGGCGATGACGTCGCCGCCGGCGTCGTGGGTCTCCGGTATTTCGACCCCGACGATCTCGGAGTCGAAGTGGCCGCTTTCGCGTGCGGCGACCGCGCGTTGCTGAGACAGAGCCGCCCACTCGTCCTGGGCCTCACGGGTGACCTTGCAACGCTCGGCCACGTTCTCGGCCGTCACCCCCATCGGGATGTACACGTTGTAGCCGGTGCCGTTGGAGCCGTCGAGCTTCGGGTTCATCACCGGAAGCGTCATGCCGGCGCCGCGCGACGTGCATTCGACGCCCGCGGCGATGTACTGGTCGCCTTCGCCCGCCTTGATCGCGTGGAACGCCATGCGGATCGTCTGCAGCGAGGACGCGCAGAAGCGACTGACCGTGACGGCGGGGACGTGGTGGTCGAAGCCAGCCAGCAACACCGCGTTGCGGCCGACGTTGTAGCCCTGCTCGTGGTCGGGAAAGCCACAGCCCATCATCACGTCGTTGGTCTCGCGGAAGTCGACGTCCGGGTTGCGCTCGACCAGCGCGCGCAGCGGGATCGCGGCGAGGTCGTCAGCACGGAGGTCGCGCAGCGTCCCTTTAATCGCCCGGCCGACGGGCGTGCGGATTGCGTCGACAATGACTGCTTCAGACATGGATCCTCCTTAGCGCGATCCCACAGAGGACCGGACGGTGGCGTTGCTAATGCCTCAGTCTGGGCGACCGGGGGTGGGTGTCTCATCCGCCGGCACCCACACCGGCCGTGCGGAGAACTACGCAAACGACGGGGCCCGAAGGTCCCTAATCCGAACTCGTGCTGCGCTCGTGCAGCGACACCTCGGGGAGCATGAAACGCGGCCGCCGAACCTTCTCGGTCGGAGCGAGCACCTTGGCAGTCCCGTCGATCACGATCTCGCCCCGCTGGTTGACACAGCGGCAATCGAGCACTACGCGATGACGCATCTGATCCTTGGATGCGACCGCGACCGAGACGCTGATCGTGTCTCCGATAGCAATCGGATGGCGAAAGCGGAGCGTCTGCTCGAGGTAGATCGTTCCGGGCCCGGGCAGCCGGGTGCCGAGCAGCGTCGAGATGAGGGACGCGCCCCACATGCCATGGGCGACGATTCCGTGGAACCTGTCGCTGCGGGCGTATTCCTCGTCGACGTGCGCGGGGTTTATGTCGCCCGACATCACGGCGAACAGCTCGACGTCCCGCCAGCTCAACGTGCGCTCAAGCGAAGCAGTCGCGCCGACCTCGATCTCGTCGAACGTGCGATTCTCGATCGGCGGCTCGACCGCCGGCACGTCGACGCTCGTGGATGCCGGCGCGGCCCGGTTCTCGTCTTCCGCACCCATGGCTGCAGGGTAGGCACCCGACTGCCGTGGGCAATCCGGCGTAGCCACACGACCACTCGCGGATGAACCCGTGCGAAGACCGCGGTTTTGTCCGGATGAGAGCGGCGGCGTGACGTGTAGGGTCGCCAGCGACCCCGAACGCCGCATGCGACCCGACCGGAGGATCCATGAGTGAGATCGAGCACGTCCACGCCCGCCAGATCCTCGATAGTCGGGGCAACCCGACGATCGAAGTCGACGTCCGGCTCGTCTCCGGCGCGTCGGGCCGCGCCGCGGTGCCCTCAGGCGCATCGACCGGAACCAGGGAGGCCCTCGAACTGCGCGACGGAGGCAGCGCGTTCGGTGGCAAGGGCGTGGCACGCGCGATCCAAAATGTCAATGGCGAGATCGCCGCGGCCGTGATCGGGTTGGATGTCGATGACCAGCGAGGGCTCGATGACAGGCTGATCGCGCTCGATGGCACCGACGGCAAGACTCGGCTGGGCGCGAACGCGATTCTCGGAGTCTCGATGGCTGGCGCCCGCGCCGCCGCGGGCGACGCAGGAGAACCGCTGTGGCGCTACCTGGGGGGCGCGGGGGCGAGCCTGCTGCCGGTACCGACGATGAACGTGCTGAACGGCGGCGTGCACGCTGACAACCCGGTGGATTTTCAAGAGTTCATGATCGCGCCGGTCGGCGCCGACTCGTTTGGCCAAGCGATCCAGATGGGCGCAGAGGTGTACCACGCCCTTCAACGCACCCTGCGAAGCCGAGGGCTGAGTACGGCGGTGGGGGACGAGGGCGGGTTTGCGCCGGCGCTCCCCTCGAACGAGGCGCCCCTGGAGTTGCTCGTGAGTGCGATCGACTCGGCGGGCTATCGGCCGGGCGAGGACCTCGCGATCTGCCTCGATCCCGCCGCCAGCGAGTTCTTCAAGGACGGCCGATACGAACTGGCCGGCGAACGACGATCGCTGTCGTCCGCGGAGATGGTCGACTACTGGTCGGCGATCACCGAGCGCTACCCCGTACTGTCGCTGGAGGATGGGATGGCCGAACAAGACTGGGACGGCTGGCGCCACCTCACCGAGCGGCTCGGCAACCGCCTCCAGCTCGTGGGCGACGACATCTTCGTTACCAATCCCGCGATCCTGCGCGAGGGCATCGAGCGCGGCGTTGCCAACTCAATCCTGATCAAGCTGAATCAGATCGGAACGCTCAGCGAGACTTTGGACACAATCGAGCTCGCACACCAGGCCGGATACCGGGCCGTGATCTCGCACCGCTCTGGTGAGACCGAGGACACGTTCATCGCCGACCTGGTCGTGGCGACCGGGGTTGGCCAGATAAAGACCGGAGCACCGGCTCGATCCGAGCGCGTGGCCAAGTACAACCAGCTTCTGCGGATCGAAGAGGAACTCGGCGACCTTGCGCGCTATGCGGGACGCGAGGCCGTCGCTCTGGCCTGAGCCACAGCGACACCCCCGCGGGGCTTGCTCCTGTGTGCTTTCGGTCGCGATGCGCGCTCCGATCGTGCGGGTTCCCGTGGATGTGGAAAACCCGCAGTGGCAGTTCGGTCGGCGGCGGATCACGGGGCGTGGGGTCGGCCTTAGGATGGTGTGAACGAAACCACGAGGAGACGAAAGCTATGCCTGACACTGCTACCCAGACTTATCACGGCAGCTACCTGATGCCGTCACTTGAGCATGCGACCGTTTCGGATGCGATGCATCCCGGGATCTTGTCGTGCGAGCCCGACGCGACCGCAACGGAGGTGGCACGGCTGATGGCCGCGCATCACGTTCATTGCGTGGCCGTGGTGGGCATCTCGCATGAGACGCAGCCTGAGTGCTTCGTGTGGGGGATCATCTCCGATCTTGATTTGGTCGCGGCGGGGATTCGCGACGAGCAAGAGCCGACGGCGAGGGACCTGGCGGCCCAGCCGGTCATAACGGTTGGGCCGAGCGTCCCGTTGCGCGAGGCCGGCGAGGCGATGCTGAGGAACCGCGTCAGCCATCTCGTGGTCACCGATGCGGAGGCGGGTCGTCCGGTCGGGATTCTCTCGACGCTGGACGTGGCCGGGGTCCTCGCGTGGGGCGAGGCGTGACCCGCTGCCGGTCTGACGCCAGTTCATGCACCCAACCGGATCGGAGGAGAAAACGTTGTACAAGAACGTGATATGGGCAACGGACGGCTCCGAGGCCGCCGATCGGGCGCTGGCGCATGCTAAGGCACTTGTAACCGACAGCGGCGGACAGCTGACCGTCGTCTATTGCGTGGAGTACACGCTCCCGGGCAAGGGAGGTGGAAGCTTCCCGCTCCACGCCAACGAGGACGACGTCGAGGCGAAGATCGATCGTCAGGTCACCGAGCTCGCGGGCAACGGAACAGGCGCGACGCTCCAGAAGACCCGCAGCCAAGTCGGGAACGCCGCTCACGCGATCGCCGAACTCGCGACTCAAGATCACGCCGATGTGATCGTCGTGGGTACGCGTGGGCGCACGCCGCTCAGCGGTCTGCTGCTTGGCGGGGTCACCCAGCGCCTGCTGCACATCGCTCCGTGCCCGGTGCTTGCGGTTCCGCCAGACCACGGCTCGGACGGTTGACCGCCCGGTCGCAGATCAAGGAGCTATCGCATGCTGTACTTCCGCCACCCGTCCTCGCTCGATCACGACCCGCGTCTGCTTTCCCCTGACCATCCGGACACGCCGGAGCGGATCAGCGCGATCGAGGCCGCGATGTCGCAGGTGGGCTGGCTCGGCTGTGAGCTGCGCGCGGCGCCGGCCGCGACGGAACGAGAGCTCGAGTTCGTGCACAGCGCCGCGCACGTCCGGCGGATCCGGGACCTGTGCGCCGCCGGAGGCGGTCAGATCGACCCGGACACGTTCGTCGGCGAGGCCTCCTACCAGGCCGCGTTGCACGCCGCCGGCGGCGCCTGCGAAATGGTGCGGGCGCTGATGCGCGGCGACGCCCGCGCCGGGTTCAGCGCGATGCGCCCGTCTGGCCATCACGCCGGAGAGGATTACGCGATGGGCTTCTGCCTGTTCAACAACGTCGCGATCGCCGCCGAGCTGGCGATCCGCGAGCTCGGGGTCGAGCGGGTTCTGATCATCGACTGGGACGTCCACCACGGCAACGGGACCGCCGACATCTTCCGCCGGCGCCCCGACGTGCTGTACGCGAGCATCCACGAACTCGGGCTGTTCCCGGGGACCGGCGAGATCAGCGACGCCGGCTCCGCCGAGGGCCGCCGGTACACGATCAACGTTCCCGTGCCCCACGGGTCCGACGAGGAGACGTGGGTGTCGACGCTCGAGTACGTGGTCATCCCCGCGGCGCTCGAGTTCGCCCCACAACTCGTGCTGATATCCGCCGGCTTCGACGCGCATCGCGACGACCCGCTCGGCCACTGCCTGCTCGAGGCGAGCTCGTTCGCCCAGATGGCCTGCCACGTCCGGGACATGGCCGCGACGCTCGACGCGCCGGTCGGCGCGGTGCTCGAAGGCGGGTATGACCCCGCAGCGCTGACCGAATCAGTGATGGCGACGATAACGGCGCTCGCGGGCGTGGGTACGGCCGAATCGATCGCGCCGGACCCGTTCGTGACCTCACGCGCGGCCGCCCACATCGGTCACTACTGGTCGCTGTAGTCAAGCGGCCGGCCCGCCGACGAGACGCTCGGCACGCTGCTTGTCCCGACCAGCATCCTGCGCTCCATGACAAGCGAACCCGCCTCCATCGGCACCATGCCGATCCGCACCGCTAGCGTCGGGAGGCGGAACCGGTCCGGTTGCGGCTGATCAGCCTGGTCGTACCGTCCCGCTCTGTGGAGCACGAACGTCCACACCGCGGTTCCCGAGGGTGCCGCGTCTCTCGCTGCACCTCGTCCTCGGTGATCGGCCGTCGCCCGTCACATCCGACGCGTCGAACGCGAGACCGACTCCCCAACCGAGCCTCACGACGCGAACAGGTGGGCCATAAAGTCGCGGAATACCGGCCAAGGTCGCCAGCTGTGCGGACGCTTTTTCAGCCGTCGTGCCTGTTCCCGCAGAAATTCGCGATGACTCGCGATGATCTCTTCAAAGGTTTCTGTCTGTTCAACTTCCATGACAGGAGATTCCCACGGTCGGGCCGCCCGCTCATCCGGGGCAACCGGCACGGTCCGCGGAAAAAATACGGAGCCGGCCGTGATCCTCACTAAAGACACGACGCACCAAGGTCTTGTGCGAGTTACCACGTGCGCCGATTAGGAGAAAACCCCGATGGCGCGGCGAACCGCGATACCTACGCTTGCCGCAAACCACCCATACAGATAGGAGACGCGATCATGAAAGCTCTCGTCTATCACGGGCCCGGTGAGCGCGGTTGGGACTCTGTTGAGGATCCAACGATTTTGGAGCCGACGGACATCATCGCCCGGATCGACACCAGCACGATTTGCGGCACCGACCTGCACATTCTCAAAGGCGACGTGCCCGAGACGACGCCGGGAACGATCCTCGGCCACGAGGCCATCGGCACCGTCCAGGAAATTGGAGCCGGTGTCGGGACGGTCGAGCCCGGCGATCGGGTGCTGTTGTCGTGTGTGACCTCCTGCGGACGGTGTCGATTCTGCAAGGAGGGGCGCTACGGCCAGTGCCTCGGCGGAGGCGGTTGGATCTTCGGACACTTGATCAACGGGCTCCAGGCCGAATACGCACGCGTGCCGTTCGCCGACAACTCCGTGTACAAGGTGCCGGACCAGCTCACCGACGAGCAGGTGCTGTTCCTCGCCGACATCCTCCCCACGGCCTACGAGGTGGGCGTACTGAACGGGATGGTGTCGCCGGGCGACACGGTCGCGATCGTCGGCGCCGGCCCGATCGGACTCGCGGCGATCCTGACCGCGAGGCTCTACACCCCCGGTCGGATCATCGCAATCGATCTCACCGACAGCCGTCTCGAGGGTGCCCGGAGATTCGGCGCCGATGTGACGATCAACAATGGTCGCGATGACGCGGTCGCGAAGATCATGGAGCTGACTGATGGTCTCGGCGCCGACTGCGCGTTCGAGGCGGTCGGCGTTCCGGCCACGTTCGAGCTGGCCGCCGAGCTGATCCGCCCGGGCGGCCGACTCGCGAACATCGGCGTCCACGGCAAGCCCGCCACACTCCACCTGGAGAGGCTGTGGATCCGTGACGTGACCGTGACGACCGGGCTGGTCGACACGTTCAGCATCCCGCAGCTGATGAGGCTGATCGCGAGCGGTCGTCTCGACCCGTCGCTGTTCGCCACCCATCGGTTCGCGATGGGCGACACCATGAGCGCGTACGACACGTTCGCGGACGCCGGCAACACCGGCGCACTCAAGGTTGTCCTGAGCGGCTCGACGCAGGCCGGCGCTGCGTCCGAGGACATCGCTGAACCTGCGCTCGCCTGAAGTATTCCTCCTCCTCTGTGCCCGTTCGGGGCCGGCCCCGAACGGGCACAAAGCTTTGGTGCACCGGCACCGTGGTCCGCGGATAACTACTTGACGCCGCTAGCAGTTACGCGCGATGCAGTGCGTGCGCGGCGGCTCTACGGTCGTGATATGGACAAACAGCGACCACCATCGACCGGGAGCCACGCGACCGTGTTCCGGGATCTCCGAGCGCGCAACGAGCGGCGAGATCGCGTCGCGAAGCGGCTCAAGACGCAACGCAAACGGCGGATCGAGCGGGCCGTGGAGGCACAGCTCGAGCATTGGACGCGCCACGAATAGCGCGCGCTTCCGTATGACCATATGTCGCCGCGAGCGGTTAGGCGAGACTCGCGGGTGACACCTCGGGGCATCGGGACCGCGTCGGCGGGGATCGCGCTCCGGACCGGTTCCGGGGAGGTCGACGTCGCGGAGGCTTGACGTCGGACCCGCTCGGCGGCACACCCGCATCGGGCGCTCCCCAGCTGTCCGATCAGCGCTGTCCAGGCGCGAGTGACCCCGTCTGGCTAGCCAAGCGCGGTGCTCGAGCCGGTCGATTTCGGGGAGCGCGGGCGGCCGCAGGCCCGGCGAGAACGCCCGGTTCGCTCACGCTTTGCACCGGACGACGAGATGCGGTAGTTAGTGGGGGATTACGCGGGCGCCGAGGAGCTCATAGGCGATCTCGCCGGCGAACCGATCGATCGCATCCCAGTCGCGGTCGTCTCGCTCGGGCGCGTGGATCGCCCGGGCGACGGCCCCTTCGGCGAAATGCAGACGCGCCATGTCCAGCCGACCGGGGAACGTGCGGTGACCGACCGCCTGGGTCAGTCGCGTCAGCACTTGAACATCGGCGGGCGTCCCCGATGCAGTTGGGTGATCTACCGGTCCGACTGGGCCTGAGCTGAAGAGCCACACCGGCATCGTGCTCAGGGCCGAGGCGTGGATCTGCGCAAAGCGGCGGGCCGTGCCGAGCCATCGCCCCATGTACACGGCGCTGCCGAGCACGACGGCGTCGAACCCGCTTAGGTTCGTGACCCGCTCGACCGGGACGGCCTCGGCCTCGAGGCCGCGTCTGATCAGCCCCGTTGCGATCACCTCCGCGATCTCGCGGGTCCCGTGGTGGCGGCTGGCGGAGGCGACAAGGACTCTCATGTGAAGGCGTTGCGGTCGCTCATCTGCTGGCGAGCCGGCCTTCGGCGCGCCACTCGCGCCGCTTGGCCTCGTACTCGGGGGGCAGCGCGCCCTGCAGCGCTTCGGCCGCATCAAGCGCATTCAGAGCCGACGGGTAGTCGCCCCAGCGCGCGTCGCAGTCGGCGAGCAGCAGCGCGAGCGCGAGCGCCTCCCCCTGCTCTTCGTCGCTCACCGGCGGGCCGGCTGCCGGGACCCGGTCGTCGAGCAAGCCCGAGCTGAGCGGCGACGGCCGCGCGGTCGCGAGGTACGGAGCCAGGTATCGGCCGGCGATCTTCGCCGGCGGCCACCACAGCGCCTGTCCGGCGGCCGCCGAGGCGTCGCGCGAGGGCCGGTGAGCCGCGGGTGCTTCGATCGCGACCGTCGCCTCGCGGGCGAGCCGGTGGGGCTCCGCGCGCAGGTAGAGCGGCGCGCCGCCCGTGAGCAGCAGTCCGCGGAGCACGGGGCGGAACGGCTTGGGCGTAATCACGGCGCCGGCCAGCGCGGCGATCGCTTCCGCCACGGCATCGGCCTGCTGAGCCGCGAGGCCTCCCTGCTTGAGCGGGAAGGCGGTGACGTCGCCCGCGGCAAAGACGTGCTCGACGTCGCTGACCCGTCCGAACTTGTCGACCGGAATGAAGCCGTGCTGGTCGTGGGGGAGTCCGGAAAGCCTCGGGCCTTCGAGTACGGGCAGGGTGATCACGCGGTCGGCGAACACCTCCGCCCCGCCGGCGAGCAACAGCACGCGGCCGCGCGCCACCGCCGGCAGCGAGGAGGATCGGACGATGATGCCTTGGGCCTCAAGCAGCGAGCACACCGCGTCGGTGGCGGCGGGGCCAAACAGCGCGAGCGGCTCCTCCTCTGGCGTGACCAGCGTCACCCTGACGTCACCCGCGCCGTGCTCGCTCAGGTGCGCGGCAGTCATCAGCGCGAGCTCGTACAGGGGCAGCGGCCACATTCGCTCCGACGGGAGCGCGAGCGCCACCGATCCGGCCCGAGCCGTGGTCAGGTCGTGGAGCAGGCCGCGCAGCGCCGGGACGTCGTCGCGGCCACGGAACGTGAATGCGCCCGGAAACGGGGCGCCCGGCACGGCTCCTGTGGCCACCACCAGCGCGTCATACGAGATCCTTTCTCCGCCCACGGTCACCGCGATCCGACTGCGGCTTTCGACGTCGGCCAGCGTGTCATGAACGAGCTCGCCGGCGCTCTGGTCGGCGAGGATCTCCGCGAGGTCGTAGACGCGCGCCTGCGCCCGGTCGAAGGCCTCGGCGACGGTCACGGGGCGGTAGACGAACTCGGGCGTCGGCGAGACGAGCGTGACGTCGACCAGATGGCCCGCCAACGCTCTGAGCGCCAGCAAGGTCTCGAGCGCGGCGACGCCACCGCCGGCGATGACCACGTGCAATCGGTCGGGTCGGGGCATGCTCAGCCTCGATCTCGCATCGCTCGTTGCCGTGCGGCTTGCAGAGCCCGCTCGATCCGGGCGCGCATCTCGCGCGCACGAGCGAGGTCGGCACGGAGCGCGCTGCGCCGGCGCAGGTTATCGTCGACGTCGGGGAGCTGCCGCCGGGGCGCGGAAGAGTCCCGATCATCACGCTTGGCAGTCATGGCCGCGACGGTAAAGCGGCGTGGCGCCACCGTCATCGTCGCTGCCCCACCGGGGCAGTCAGGGAAGTGCCGCAGCATGACTGCGGTGTTCTCCCGATGCGCACAGCGTGATCGGCCCGGTCGTCGATCCCGGGCAGCAGATGGCAGTGGAGATCGACCCCGCGCTCGTCGGCTCGGTGAGGCACCCCGACCCCTCCTATCCCCTCGACCCGCTCGACGACGTGCACGATCGTGACCGTCGCACCGCCTTACTTTGCCAACTCCTTGACGAGCGGAAGCGCCTTCTCGGCAGGCTCCGAGCCATCGTCGGCCCAAACGATCGTCTTGAACATGTGACTCTCGTCTCCTTTCAGTAGCGAGCCGCCGAGCGATCGCGCTTCGCGAGCGCGGCGCCAGTGTCGGCGACCGGCGCGGCGGACGCATCCGCACTAGTCCCGGCACGGATCGCGAGAAACTACGGATAGGCGGGCGGCGCAGTCCAGCGCTGCGAGCCTATCCGTAGTTTCCCGACGCGGAGACGCTGCCGAGCCCGGATGCTCGGCTCCCGGCCGTCGGCGACGCTTGCGGCGTGGCCAATCAGCCAACTCACAGTTCGGCGGTCATGCATGTCCGCGTACGCGACTGCATGCATCCCGGCACGCTCACCTGCGGCGCGGAGGACTCACTCCGGGACGTCGCCGCGATCATGGCCACCCACCGGGTACACGCGGTGGTGGTCACGACCACAAATGGACAACGTCCGGTCGGCGTGGTGTCCGATCTGGATGTGGCCGCTGCCGTGGCCGTCGGCTCCGACTGCTCGGCTCACGAAGCGGCCGCCACGGAGGCGCTCACGGTCTCGGCCGACGAGCCGCTCCGAAACGCGGCGCAGATGATGAGCGAGCACGGCGTATCGCACCTGCTGGTGGTCGACGGCGCCGGTGGGTACCCGGTGGGCGTCGTCTCGACGCTTGACGTCGCCACCGTCTACGCGGACAGCCCAGCCAGCGGGCGACGAGATCGATGAGCGCGATTGCCGCCGCGGCGAGATATCCACTTGAGCGTGAGGCCGACGTCGTCCTGCGCGACGGAGCGACCGTGCACGTGCGCCCCGTGCGAGCCGACGACGGGCCGGCGATGCGCGCCTTCTTCGAGTCCGTCTCGCCGGATTCGATCTGGTTTCGCTTCTTCGGGACGGTCAACCTGGACTGGGCAACGTCGTGGTCGGTGAACGTCGACTATGCGGATCGGTTCGGACTGGTCGTGGAGAGCGGGCATCCGCGCGCGATCATTGCTCACGCGGCCTACGTTCGGCTCGACCACGAGCGCGCTGAGGTGGCGTTCCTGGTCGCGGATACGTGGCAGGCGCGGGGTATCTCGACGATCCTGCTCGCCCATCTCGCCGAGGCGGCCGAGCAGCACGGAATCTCGACGTTGTTCGCGCAGGTGCTGCCGCACAACTACCGGATGATCCATGTCTTCCGCGAGAGCGGATTTCCGGTCGAGCTCCGGTCGGCGCCGGACGCGCTCGAGGTCGAGCTGCCGACATCACTGTCAACCGCGGCGGTCGAGCGGTTCGAGGAACGCGAGCGGATCGGGGCGGTGGCCGCGGTGCGGAGCTTCCTCGAGCCGAGCTCGGTGGCCCTGATCGGCGCGTCGAGGCGGCGTGGCACCATCGGCGGCGAGATCCTGCACAACCTGCTCGCGGCCGAGTTCAGCGGCGCGGTCTATGCGGTCAACGATAAGGCCGACGTGGTGCAGTCGCTACCGGCGTACCGGTCGGTCGGAGATATTCCCGGCGGGGTCGAGTTGGCGATCGTGGCGGTTCCCTCCGAGCAGGTGGTACGAGCCGCGCGCGAGTGCGCGGCCGCCGGCGTGCGCAGCCTGCTCGTGATCTCGTCGGGGTTCGCGGAGACCGGTGCCGAGGGCGCCGGCCGCCAGCACGAGTTGCTCGAGGTGTGCCGCGACGCCGGGATCCGGATCGTCGGTCCCAATTGCCTGGGCGTGCTCAACACGTCCCCGCGGGTGCGGCTGAACGCGACGTTCGCGCCGCCGGCGGCCGTGCGGGGTGGGGTCGGGTTCATGTCCCAGAGCGGAGGACTCGGGATCGCGATCATCGAGGCCGCGAGTCGCCTCGGGGTTGGACTGTCGTCGTTTGTGTCGGTCGGGAACAAGGCCGATCTGTCCGGCAACGACTTTCTCCAGTACTGGGAGCAGGACCCCGAGACCAAGCTGGCGCTGCTCTATCTCGAGTCGTTCGGCAATCCCCGGAAGTTCGCCCGCGTCGCCCGCCGGGTGGCGGCCACCAAGCCGGTTCTGGCGGTCAAGAGCGGACGGTCTGCCGCGGGCGCCCGCGCGACGTCGTCGCATACCGGCGCGATGCTCTCAGCCTCCGACGTGACCGTCGATGCGCTGTTCGAGCAGGCCGGGGTGATTCGGACCGACACCATGCACGAGCTGTTCGACGTCGCCGCGCTGCTGTCGGCGCAGCCCGTCCCGCGCGGGGATCGGGTCGCCATTGTCACCAACGGTGGCGGCCCCGGGATCCTGTGTGCCGACGCATGTCAGGCGGCGGGGGTGGAGATCGCGGAGCTTCCGTCCGACGTCCGAGCCCGACTCGCCGAGTTTCTGCCCCCGGGCGCGGCGCTCGGCAACCCGATCGACATGATCGCGACCGCCTCGGCCGACGACTACCGCCGGACGCTCCAGACGCTCGTCGACGCGGATGCGTGCGACGCGATCATCACGATCTTCGTCCCCGCGCTCGTAACCACGGCCGCCGGTGTCGCCGCCGCGATTCGTGACTTCGCACAGGCCAATCCCGAGGTGACGACCGCATCCGTGTTCATGGTCAGCGACGGCGTTCCGCCCGAGCTGTCGTCGGACCAGGTGCGGGTACCCGGCTACGAGTTTCCCGAGGACGCCGCTCGCGCGGTGGCCCTGGCCGCCCGGCACAGCCGCTGGCGCGCAAGAGACGTGGGCTCGGTGCCAAGTTTCGACGACCTCCGCTCGGTCGAGGCGGCGGCGATCATCAGCAAGGAGCTTGCCAGCGACGAGGCCTGGCTGTCGCCGGCGAGCGTGGCGCAGCTGCTCGGCTGCTACGGCCTGCCGCTGATCACCACGCGCGTCGTTCGCGACGCCGAGCAGGCGATCGCGGCCGCGGCCGAACTCGGCGGGCCGGTCGCGCTCAAGGCGAGCGCGCCCGGGCTCGTGCACAAGACCGACGCCGGCGGCGTCCAGCTCGGACTCGAAGGGCCCGAGGCGGTGCGCGGCGCCGCCACCGAGATCGAACACGCCGTCACGCGCGCCGGATACCGGCTCGACGGACTGGTCGTTCAGCCGATGGCGCCCGCGGGGGTCGAGCTGATCGTCGGCGTCGTCCATGACCACAGCTTCGGCCCTGTGCTCGCCTGCGGCGCCGGCGGGACCACCGCGGAGCTGGTCAGCGATGTGGCGGTCCGGATCACTCCCGTGACCGACCTCGAAGCCCGGGAGATGGTGCGCTCGCTGCGCACCTTCCCGCTGCTCGACGGCTACCGTGGCGCGCCGCGCTGCGACCTGGCCGCGATCGCGGACGTACTGCTGCGCGTCAGCGCGATGGTCGAGGCCCACCCCGAGATCGTCGAGCTCGACTGTAACCCCCTGATCGCCGGACCGGACGCGGTCGTGATCGTCGACGCCCGCGTCCGGGTCGAGACCGCCGCTCCGCCACGCCCGATGCCGTCGCTCGAGGCGTAGGGCAACACATCCCACCACCAACAGAGAAACGAGGTTTCTGATGTCTGTACGAGTTGCCATCAACGGATTCGGCCGGGTAGGGCGTTGCTTCCTGCGCTCGGCCTACGAGCAGGACTCCAATATCGAGGTTGTGGCCATCAACGACCTCGTTGAGGCCTCGACCCTCGCCCACCTGCTCCAGTACGACTCGGTATTCGGCCGGTTCCCCGGAAAGGTCGCCGTGGAGAACGGCGGGATCTCGATCATCGGCACGGACATCGAGGCGTTCGCGGAAACCGACCCGAGCTCGCTGCCGTGGGAAGAGCTCGGCGTCGACGTCGTGATCGAGTCGACCGGGCGGTTCCGCACCCGGGCCGGCGCCGAGCAGCATCTGGCGGCCGGTGCCCGCAAGGTGATCATCTCCGCTCCCACCAAGGGCGATCAGCCGCCCGACGCGACCGTGGTGCTCGGCGTGAACTTCGACGAGGTTTACGACCAGGACCTCCACAACATCATCTCGAACGCCTCGTGCACGACGAACTGCCTCGCGCCGGTGGCCAAGGTGCTACACGAGACGGTCGGCATCCGTCATGGCCTGATGACCACCGTCCACGCCTACACCTCCGATCAGCACTTGCTCGACGGGCCGCACAGCGACCTGCGCCGTGCCCGCGCGGCCGCGCTCAACATCATCCCGACCTCCACCGGCGCCGCCAAGGCGCTCGGGCTGGTCATCCCCGAGCTCGCCGGGAAGCTGAACGGGTTCGCGGTCCGGGTACCGACCCCGACCGGCTCGCTCGTCGACCTGACCGTCGAGACCGAGCGGGCCACGAGCAAGGAGGAGGTCAACGCCGCCTTCGCGGCCGCCGCCGACGAGGCCCCGCTCAGGGGAATCCTCGAGTACACCGAGGACCCGATCGTCTCCTCGGACATCGTGAAGTCCACCTACTCGTCGATCTTCGATGCCGGCCTGACCTCCGTCATCGACGGCACGCAGGTGAAGGTCGTGGCGTGGTATGACAACGAGTGGGGTTACTCCACCCGGCTGGTCGAGCTCGCCGAAAGGGTCGGAGCATCGATTGTGCAGGCAGTGTGAGAAAACTCACACCTGACACCGCACCTGTCGGTCAGTAGTTGCCCGAAATGAGGCCGCGCACGACCCCCGATGATGGGGGTCACCGCGGCCCGTATCGTGCCGAGCCATGGCTGCGATCTTCAACCTCAATCACCACGCCTCGTATGCCCACTGGCACTTCTTCCAGATGTCGGTGTCGAACATCGTGGTCGTCGTTCTGATGCTCGTCGTATTCGTCGCGGCGATCCTGCTCCCGTTCCCATCGCGCCGCGCGACCGGGAGATCATCGTGAGCGTCTCCGAGGAAAGCTCCTGGACCGCGGCTGTGAGGGAGCGGGCTGTCGCCACGCTCCCGCCCGACAAACTGCTGCCCGACAAGCAGCCCTCCTACGTCGCCTCGTGGATCTACGTGTTCGGCGTGCTGTCGCTGGCGTCGTTGGCGGTGATCATCGGCTCCGGGACGATCCTGGCGCTCAAGGGTCCGGGGTGGTGGCACTTCACCGGCGTCGGTCACTTCTTCAACAGCGTCCACCTGTGGGCGGTCGAGCTGTTCTTCTTCTTCATGGTCATCCACCTGTGGGGCAAATACTGGATGGCGGCGTGGCGCGGCGGCCGAGCCCGCGTGTGGATCACCGGCGCCGTGACCTTCCTGGTTGCGATTCCGTGCGCGCTGACCGGCTACGTCTCCCAGCAAAACTTCGACGCGCAGTGGATCTCGACTCAGGCCAAGGACGCGATGAACGCGGCCGGGATCGGTTCGTTCTTCAACCTGCTCAACTTCGGGCAGATGTACAGCTGGCACGTGCTGCTGCTGCCGGCCGCCGTGGTCGGGATCGTGATTGCGCATGTTCTGCTGGTCCGCAAGCACGGGGTCGTACCTCCGTTCAGGCTCCCGTCGACCCCCGCGGTTACGGGCGACGGAGGTTCGGCGCCGGGCGAGACCGAGGCCTCGTCGTGAGCCGTCGGGAGCGCCTCGCGGCAGATGAGGGCTACCGCGAGTGGAAAGGCGCGTACCGCCCTTATGACCTGGTCAAGGAGGCCACGATCGCGCTCGGGGTGGTGATCGCGCTCGCGCTGGTGTTGACGATCCTGTTCTCCTCGCCCGACGAGAAGCCAAGCACCGTTCAGTCCTGGGCCCGCACCGACCCGGTCGACTTCGTCACTACGGCCACGACCGAACTCGACGGTTCGAGCGGCACCGGCACCTACGGTCCTCCGTACAACCACGCGTCCGACGGCCAGCACATCCTGTTCATCCGCCCGCAGAAGTGGCTGGGCGTGAGCCATCCGGTCGACACCGCACAGGACTTCGTGTTGGCCCCGTTGCGCGCGATCATCGGCCAGCCCGCACTCCAGGCGGCGGTCACCGCGTACGAGTCGGCCTCCAGCGCCCAGCAGGCGAAGTGGACCACCGCGTACGAGAACGGGCTAGCCAAGGCAAATGCCAGCGCCGACAACACGGCCATCTCGGTTCCGGCCGGAAACTACGGCCCGCTGCCGACGATGATGGGCGGGCTGCTCGGCTTCGCGCAGAGCGGAGGGTTGGACGGCGCGCTCCTGACCAGCAGTCAGTTTTACCAGACCGACTACACCAAGCCGCTTCTGTTCATGGCCGATGGGGGCGTGCTCTCGAACCGGGCTCAGGCCGAGCACCTACTCGGGGGCCAGTGGGGGATGATGAACGAGACGGGCAGCTACCCCGGACAGGTGTGGCTGTGGCTGTACACGTTCTGGTATCAGATCAAGCCGTTCTCGACCTCGGCCAACGCCGACATTCTCGTGATGGCGATCATGGGTGTGCTCAGCCTCGGGCTGATCCTGATCCCGTTCATTCCAGGGATCCGCGACATCCCCCGCTGGGTCCCGATCTACAGGCTGATCTGGCGCAACCACTACCGGTCGCTCGGGACATAACTCTCAGGTCGCGCGGCTGCCCGCGAGTACCCGGGTGACCCCTCACGCCGAGAAAGCCCAGGCCGGCCGCCGCCCATGCCCGGATTCCGGGGCTGTTCTCGCCCACGCCGCCCGTGAACACGAGCGCGTCGAAGCCGCCCATGGCGGCGGCCATCGCGGCGATGCCGGCGCGCAGATGATGCAGGTACACGTCACGCGCGAGGCGCGCGTCCTCATCGTAGTGGCGGCTACGCAGGCAGTGGTCTGCCACCGACAGCAGGCAATTGGCGTCGGGCGGCAGGTAGACGAGGACGACCTCCGCCCTCTTGTTGACGACGTGATCGATGAACCCGGGATCCTGATGGGAGAAGCCGTTGTGGTCCTGGCGCCACCCGTGCGAGGACAGCAGGTAGTTGAGCGAGGCGATCGGCCGGCGCCACGGTATGTGACGCGTCACCTTGAGCCACTTGGCGTGCTGGTTGAACATCGCGTCGATGATGTGGATGAACGCCTCGTAGCAGTTGAATAGGCCGTGGCGGCCGGTCAGCAGATAGCCCTCGAGCCACCCTAGGCAGATGTGCTCGGATAGGACTTCCATGACCCGGCCGTCGGGTGCGAGGTGATCGTCGGTGTCGAGCAGCTCCGCCTCCCACACCCGATCGGTCACCTCGAACACCGCTGAGAGCCGGTTCGACGCCGTCTCGTCGGGTCCGATGAGCCGGAACTGGTCGGGGTTCGCTTGCATCACGTCGCGCAGCCAGCCGCCGAGCACGCGAGTCGCTTCGCTCGAGGTCTTCGCCGGCGCCGGCACCTTGACCGCGTAACGGCGGAAGTCCGGGAGCTCGAGCTCCCGCAATAGCAGGCCGCCGTTGGCGTGCGGGTTGGCGCTCATCCGGAGCTCGCGCTCGGGCGCCTGGGCGGCGATCTCCGAGATCACCGAACCGCCGTCGTCGAACAGCTCCTCGGGGCGGTAGGAGCGCAGCCACTCCTCGAGCTGGGCGAGGTGCTCGGGGTTCGTGCGGACCCCGGCGAGCGGTACCTGATGTGACCGGAACGATCCTCGGCGGGCAGGCCGTCGACCTCCTTGGGGCCGGTCCAGCCCTTCGGGCTGCGCAGCACGATCATCGGCCACCGCGGCCGGGCTGTGTAGTGATCCTCGCGGGCGCGCCGCTGGATTCCGGCGATCTCGCCGAGGACGTCGTCGAGCGTCGCCGCCATTAGCTGGTGCATCTCCTCGGGGTCCGATCCTTCGACGAACCGGGGCGCGTAGCCGTATCCCTCGAGCAGGGCGCGGAGCTCCTCGGGCTCGATCCGGGCCAGCACGGTCGGATTGGCGATCTTGTACCCGTTCAGGTGGAGGACAGGCAGCACTGCCCCGTCACGCGCAGGGTTCAGGAACTTGTTCGAATGCCAGCTCGCCGCGAGCGGGCCCGTCTCGGCCTCCCCGTCGCCGACCACGCACAGAGCGAGCAGGTCCCGGTTGTCGAACACGGCTCCAAACGCGTGCAGCAGCGAGTACCCGAGCTCGCCGCCCTCATGGATCGACCCGGGCGTCTCGGGCGCGACGTGGCTCGGGATCCCGCCGGGGAACGAGAACTGGCGGACCAGTCGCCGCAGCCCCTCCTCATCGCGAGCGATGTGCGGATAGACCTCGCTGTAGGTGCCGTCCAGGTAGGCGCCGGCCACGAGGCCGGGTCCTCCGCCGGTGACGAAGATCGTGCTCAGCCCGCGCGCCCGGCGACGCTTGGCGCGGATGCGTATCGATGGTCATCGACGAGGGGTAGTAGATCTCGCCAGCGAGCATGTGGCGACCTCGGTAGTAACCCGCGAGACGATGTGGGGGCGCGCCGATGGCCTCGAGGGGCGGTCGGCCGTACGCTCACGTCATGAACGACTTCGGACGAGCGACGATGTTCAACAACGTGCTGGTAGGAGTGGACGGTCGTCAAGGCGGACGCGATGCGATCGCGCTCGCGACTCGGCTCGCCGCGCCCGGCGTGCGCATCACCCTCGCGCACGTCGACCCGATCGAGACCCATCCGGTTGGCTCGGATCGGCACGCCGACTCGAGGAAGATGTTGAACGAGGAGCGCGCCGGCGCCGCCATCGACGCGAAGGTCCTCGCCCTCAACGGCTCGTCCGCAGCCCGCTGTCTGCATCAACTGGCGGCCCGCCGTCGTTACGACTTGCTCGTAGTCGGCGCGTGCCACCGCGGAGCGCTCGCGCGCCGGTTCGTCGGCGATCACACCGTGGAGTCGCTTCACGGAGCTCCGTGTGCCGTCGCGATCGCGCCCAGCGGATATACGCCGCCTTCGCATCTGGCGAGGATCGGCGTTGGTCGCGACGGATCGCTCGAGAGCATGCAGGCACTCGACGCGGCTCGCGTGATCGCAGCGAGGACAGGCGCGACGATCGAGCCCGTCCTCGTGCTGCCCGTGCAGAGCGTCCCATACGGTCAGCCGATCGAGCACCGATGGTCCGAGGTCGCCAAGCAGCTGACCGCGGAGGACCTCGCCCGGCTCGGCGGCACGGACGATCTCGGAGGTCAGGTCAGCTACGGATCGCCCGGCGACAAGCTTGCGGGCTTCAGCGAAGAGGTCGATCTCCTGATCGTGGGTTCGCGAAGCTCCGGGCCGGCCGGTCGCCTGTTCACCGGGAGCACATCCGACTATCTCGCGCGCCACGCGCGCTGCCCCCTGCTCGTGTTCCCCCGCAGTGCGGACCAAGTGGCGGCATCGGGGCCGGCTGCGTCGCGATGACTTAGGCGTCGATGAGCTTGTGATCGAGCGCGTAGCGGACGAGCTCGGCTCGGGTCGCCAGCCCCAACTTCTGCTGGATGTGGGCGCGGTGAGTCTCGACCGTCCGTACCGACAGGAACAGCTGCTCGGCGATCTCGGCGTTCGTGTGTCCGAGCGCGATCATCCGCAGCACCTCGACCTCGCGCTCGGACAGCCCGTCGGGAAGGCCCGGCGGTGGCTCGGCGGCAACGCGCGCGCCCAGCCGCGGGTTCAGATACGTATCGCCCGCCGCGGCGCGGCGGATCGCCTCAACGAGCTCCGACTCGGCGGACTCCTTGAGCACATAGCCGAGCGCGCCCGCGCTCAACGCGTGGCGGGCATAGGCCGGCTCGTCCTGCATCGTCAGCACGACGATCTGCGTTCCCGGGCATTCGGCGCGGATCTCGGGGATCCCGTCGAGGCTCGACCCGCCCGGCATGTTCAGGTCAAGCACGAGCACGTCCGGGTGATGGCCGCGCACGTACCGGCGAGCGCCGTCGAGATCGGAGGCCTCGGCCACGACCTCGAAGCCTTTCTCCGCATCGAGTACCTGGCGCAGGCCGCGGCGAACCACGGCATGGTCGTCGGCGATCACGACGCGGATCGTCGCGGAGGTGGAAGCGTCTGCGACGCCGGAGTTGTCGATAGGGGGTTCGGTTTCGGGCATCGGCGTCATCGTAGTACCGCCCGATCCCGTGATTCCAGGTACGGCGCCAGGTACTTGGCGACGATCTTGGTCGGCGGCGAGGACGTCGATGCCTCGCTGACCTCAGAGCTCGAGCCGTGTCCGCCCGTGACGCGAGCGCTCAGATGTAGCGGCCTCGGGCCTCCCAGGAGCGCGCCGTGGAGCACGGGGGTAAACGGCGTCGGCTCGATCGCCGCACCGGCGAGCGCGGCGATCGCCTCCGCGGCCGCGTCCGCCTGCTGCGCGGCGATCCCGCCGAACTTCACCGGGAAATCCGTCGCGTCGCCGGCGGCGTAGACGCGCTCGATTCCGGTGACCTTGCAGTAGGGGTCGATAGGGACGAACCCGTTGTGGGCGTGCAGGGGTACACCGGGGAGCGACGGGCCGAACAGCTGCGGCAGAGCGACGACCCGGTCAACGATCAGCGTCCGCGACCCCGGGGTAATCGAGACGCGACCCTCCGCTGGCGTCTCGCAGTGAGCGGACGGAATGAAGAGGATGCCGTTGTCCTCTAACAGCCGCTCGACGGCCTGGCTAGCCTTCGAACCGAACACCCCGAGGGGAGCATCCTCAGGTGTCGCGAGCGTGATCGACATGTCGACGTTCATGTCATAGGCACGCCGGGCGGTCATCAGCGCGAGCTCGTACAGCGGCAGCGGCCACGGCATCGGCGTCGGGCTGATGAACGCCAGCTTGTGAACGTAGCCTCCCTCGACATCCTGGATCAGTCCGTGCAGCTGCTCGTCGAGATGACTGTCATCGAGCGTCAGGGCGTGCCTGAAACGTGGTTTGAGCGTCGCTCCGGGCGCAAGGAGAAGCGCGTCGTACTTGAGCTCGTGACCCGCCTCGGTGTGCACCGTGCGACTGTCGGGGTCGAGCCACTTGAACGCGTCCTTGACCAGGTCGGTGCCGATGTCGCGGCAGATCTCGTCGAGTGGGTGGTGGCGAGCCTCGCTGTAGCCGAACGGCTCGCGAACCCTCATCGGACGGTAGACGAACTCGGCCGCGGGGGCGAGCAGGGTGGTGGCGACGCGCTCGCCCGCGAGGTGGCGTAGTGCGAGGGCGGCCTCGAGGCCGCCGACGCCGCCGCCGACGATCAGGACTCTGAATGGGGTGGGGGTGCTCGGATTCATGTGTGCAGCCTACGTCGCGAACTTTCCGCCGCCAGCCGCGCAGATCCGAAACCGTGGTTCGGAAAACTACGTAGGCCGAGCGGCGACGGCCGGATCCGACGATGGCGCCGACGTTGACCGGATATCAGCAGGTGGTTCGGAGGGCTTTTGGGCGCGACGGGCCAGCGCCGCCGCCCCGACGCTGCAGACGGCCAGGCTGATCATCGACGCGGTAACGATCGCCGCCGCCTGGGTGGATGTGATCACGTGCTCAGGCAGCCCAAGGGCGACGATGGCCGCGGGGACCCCGAGCTGGGCGCTGGCGAGCAGTCCGGCGGCTCGCGGCTGGCGCGTGACCCGCGCCGCGAGCAGGTGGACCGCAGCTGTCAGGCCGGCGAGGGCTAGCGCCAGCCCGATCATCGCCGGATCCTGAGCCAGGCCGCGCAGATCTACCCTCGCCCCGAGCACGACGAAGAACAGCGGCACGAAGAAGCCGCCGGCGACGCCGAGCACCTCGGTCGAGAGCCGCTTCGGGCCTCCGAGCGCGGCGACCATCAATCCGGCGCCGAAGCCGGCGATCAGCAGGCTCGCCCCCGTCCGCTCGGCGATCCACGACAGCCCGAACAGGGTGATCAGCGCGATCCGGAGATCGAGCACCCACCGGCGGCGCTTGCTCTGTTTACGCAGCGCACGAACTGCCGCTCTCCCGTGGACGGACCGGGCGAGCGCGAAGATTGCGATCACGCAGACGGCGATCAGGAGCGTTCCCGCCGCCACGTGACCGGCATGCGCCGGCGCGAGAACGAACGGGATCGCGATCGTCGCGGCGATATCCGCGACCGCGACCTGAGCGATCACGGTCAGCACGGCTTCGCCACGCAGCCGACGCTCCTGGATCACCGGGAGAACGACCGCGGCTGACCCCGACGCGATCAGCACCACGTATATCGCGGGGTGGCCGGTGGCTCCGATCCTCGAGACCAGCAGCCCGGCCCCGACGGCTAGCACCGCGACGGCGCCGGCGCCGCGAGCGCCACGGCCAAGCGACGCCCGCACCCGCTGGTTGTGCAGCGGGACGTTCATCCCGGCGTGGAACATCAACATCGCGAAGCCGATGTCGGCGAGGAAGGTCAGCGTCGCATTGGAGGTGTCAACCGCGTTGAGTCCGGTGTGGCCGATGACCACCCCGGCGAGGATCTCGCCGACGACCGCGGGGATCGCGCCACGAGCGCCGGCTGACAGAAGCGGACCGCAGAGACCACAGATCCCGATCAGCGCCAGGGTGCCGAGGCTCATGCCCCATGCCTACGTCGTCGGTGAGCTAGGGCCGAGCGGCCACGGCACCGGGGGACAACACGATCCGCCGGCCCGTAACGGTCCACGCGCGGATCCGCATCCAGTGCGCCTTGCGTCCGGGAGTCCATGTCTCGAGCCCCAGGCGGTGGAGGCGCCGAAGCTCGATCGGGCTCGTGACCTCCTCGGTCATGCCGGCGATGATCACGCTCCAGCCGGTGCGCGAGCCGGGGTCGATCCCGTCGATCTCGAACGCGGCGTTTCCGTTGATCAGCATCGCGTGGAACTTCGATCCATCGGCGGTTCGGAACGCCACCGATTGCGATCGTTCGTCGAAGACGTAGTTGACGGGGCGGATGACCGGGGAGTCCATCGCGACCGCTAGTCGTCCGAAGCGGTGGGACGAGAGCAGCCGCAGGCACTCCTCCCGCGGGAGGACGAGCATTTCGCTGGTCGGCTCCTCGGGGAGCGGTGAGCCGGCCTCGGCCCGCGTCTTGGGGTCAGTCGATTTGGGGGAGGGGTTGGAAGTCATGCCGCCACCGTACGGCCGCCGGGTCGCGCTGACAGCCGCATAAAGCCGCGGTCGACTGCACAGAAGTACTGATCCTCGTCGCGCGCGCCCGCGGCTGACAGCGGGCGCGTCCCGGCCTGCGGCGAATCCGGGTGCCGGCTACGGATTTTCCCTCGCAAACCGTCGGGCGAGAACGGATGGTGGCCCGTTTCGGAAAACCGATCATGCCCCTATCAAGCCCGAGTCACTTGGGTCCAACCGTCAGAGGAGATACACCATGTCACGCAAAGTGTTCGACATTCTTGCCAGCAGCGCCGGCGTCGTTGTCGTCGTCGTCCTGGTGATCGCAGGTGGTCTGTTGACCTGGGGTCACGGCTTCGTCAACGACAACGTCCACAGCCAGTTGGCTCAGCAGCAGGTTTACTTCCCGCCCAAGGCGGCCTTCGACCATCCGAAGGCGGGTACTGAGATCACGCCGTCGATGATTCCGTCGGTCTCCAAGTACGCCGGACAGCAGCTCCTGACCGGGGAGCAGGCCAAGACCTACGCGGACAACTTCATCGCGGTGCATCTGTCCGAGATGCCGTACGGCGGTGTGTACTCGAAGGTGAGCGCCGCGTCGCTGGCCGCTCCGACCAACACCAAGCTGCAGACCGTGGTGCAGACGGTGTTCCGCGGCACGACCCTGCGCGGGCTGCTCCTCGAGGCTTACGCGTTCTCGGTCGTCGGCACGATCATGCTGTGGGGCGCGATCGCATCGTTCATCGGAGCGATCTGCCTGTCGGTGCTCGTCGGCCTTGGCTTCTGGCACGCCCGTCGTACCTCGGAGGAAGTTCAGGTCCGCGGTCCGAAAGCAGTCCCCGCTTCGTCCTGACGGTCGACCCGACAACACCGGGCCCAAGACAAACGCCCCCGCCGGTTCGCCGGCGGGGGCGTCGCCCCGTTGCGGTCCGAGCTCAGCAGCTGAGGCCGGCCGCGGTGCTCCTCGGTTCGTGGCCGTTTCGATCACCGCCAGCAGCGCAGGCGGTCGCTTTCGCAGCCGGGAGCCGACTGCTTGCAGCTGTCTCGGATCCGGTTAGCGCCCGATGGCTCGCGGCGGACCTTGTCGATCCGGGACCGGCACATCGGCTCGCGAGCCGCGTGCAGGCTTTCCGCGCATTCCGAGACTCAAGCCGGAGCCTGCGAGATGCTCGTGATGTTGATGGAGCAGGTCGCTCGCGAGTCATTTGTGCTCGTGGAACGACGGGATATACGAGATGCCGATGATTGCGCCCTCCGGTGACTGCAGCCTGGCCACCGTTTGACCCCACGGCTCCTCGCGCGGTGGGTGCAATGGCTTGTAGCCCGCTTGATGGAGCTCGCGTGCCGCTGAGCTGACTGCTGCGGCGTTGGCAACGTCGAACTCGATACTGATCTGCGGGGTCGGCCGGTCGGCTGGCCAATGCGGGGTCCCGAAGCACGCTTCAGCGGCCTGTGACAGCGGCCAGATCCCGAAGGATTTGCAACCGGCAACCTGCTCGCTGTGGAGATACTCGTCCCTGCCGAGCGACAGACCGATCGTTTCGAGGTACAGCTTTCGGTGGCGGGTGGATCGGGCGTGATGACCGCCACGGTCGAGAGGAACTCAATGTTCATGCCGTCTCCTTGGGCGTGGGCGAGGTCAGCGATCCAACCAGCTTTCGCAACCCGCGCTCAGCAGGGCTCGGCAGGAATGCCTCGGGATACTCAGGGCACCTCGAGAGCAGGTCTGCTACCTGCGCCCGTTTCCCGACATCAGTGGTTCTGCGACCAGAACCCCGCGCCTCGGTGCCCGCCTCTCCATCGGCGAAGCAGAGGAGTAGGGATGGGGGCAGACCACCCATGCCGGGACGCAGCGCTGCTCCGCTGTCAGGCGCCGGGGTGATCGTGTACGTCGAGCCGGGGAGCCGGGCGCGTTGGTCTCGGGATGGATCCTCGCGACAATACGGCGTGTGGAACGCGATGCGTTGGAGATCAACCGTGCGTGGTGGGACGGGGCCGCTGCGGTCCACGGCGACGATCCGATCTACGACAGCGATGCTTTGATCGCCGGCGCCGACTGGCTGGGCCCGGAGGAGCGGACGGCACTCGCCGCGTCGGTCGGCAGCGTGGACGGGTTGGACGTGATCCATGTGCAATGCCACATCGGCTTCGACAGCATCTCGCTGGCGCGTCGGGGCGCGCGGGTCACCGGCCTTGACTTCTCTCCGGCCGCGCTCGCGAAGGCAGAGGAGTTGGCGAGACGCTCAGGCGTCGAAGCCACGTGGGTGCAAGCTGACGCTGCCCGCATTCCCGCCCACCTGCACGGGCGTTTCGATCTGGCGTACGCGACGATCGGCGCGATCTGCTGGATCGAAGACCTCCCTGCATGGATGCGCGCGGTTGCGGCGACCCTGCGGCCCGGCGGGCGCTTTGTGCTCGTTGAGAACCATCCGCTTCTCACGATGGTCGCCGAGCGGGAGCCGTTCTCGCTCGACTTCCCCTACTCGTTCGACGGACCGCACCGCTTCAACGAGCCAGGCACCTATGCCGATCCCAATGCCGAACTTGCCTCGAGCGACACCGTCAACTTTGCCCACAGTCTCGGCGAGACTGTCACGGCCGCGATCGAAGCGGGCCTACGGATCGACTCGCTCACCGAACACGTTGAGGCGAGCAAGTCGCCTCGTCCGCGAATGGTTCCGCGGGAGGCCGACGGCCGGCACCGGCTCCGCCTCGACGGACAGCCTCTCCCGATCCTATTCACGCTGCTGGCGACCAAGCTCGACGGCTGATCCAGCAACAGGTTCGCCATCACTGTGCGCGGACACCCGGCGACACGAAAGCAGGCGCCCTCCGCGGCTCAAACTCAGTTCTGCTCCTCGCGCCACAAGCGCGCATCTCATGCTGGGTGCGGGAGTCCTTCCCGACCGCCCAATGGACACGGATCCGAGGAGGTCGTCGCTCGCCGCTCTCATCGAAGCTGCAAGCACATGGGCGAGGTCCCGGCGCCGGTGCTCGGTTACCGATCTTGCTGAGGAGCGGTCACCAGCCCGGCTCAGCTGCGGACGGCGAGGGTGACCAGCAGCCCCGTGCCGTAGGCCACGGTTGCCGTTCCGAGGACCCACAGCCCGCGGTCGACCCAGCGCCGGGTAATCGGACTCAGGTCGAGGTCTCCCAACACCCCCCGCACCCCCAGCATCGCGTGAATCGTGACGGCGACGAGGAAGGCTGCCTCGAGCACGAAGATGACGGGGTTGCCGATGTAGCTGAGCACCTCGGCATAGGTCCGCAGCCCACCCTTCTGGTGGACGATGAAGTGCTGCGCGACGATGTGCATCGTCGCCAGCACCACCAGCGCCATCCCGGTCCCCGCCGTCCAGTGCCACAGGCGAGCTGAGCGCCCACGCCGGTATGCCTCAACTCGAGACTCCGCCGGCGGCTCCTGCTTGGGTACCTCGATCACGCTCATCACAGCGCTCCAAGCATGTGGAGAGCGGCGAAGATCACCGCGACGGTCCCGATCGCGGTTCCGGCCCAGAACAGCGCCCGCTCGCGGGTGACGGCGATGCCGCTGCCCACGAACGCGACGCGAATGCCGTTGAGCCCGTGGAACAGGACCGCGGCGATCAGGACGACCTCGAGGGCGAGAAAGCTCTTGGCGGTCACCAGGCTGAGGAAACTGCTCCAGGCCGAGCGACCGATCAGGAGCATCGACAGCACCCCGAGGTGCATGTACAGATAGAAGACGATCACCAGGCCGGTGATGCGGTGTAGGGCCAGGGCACGGCCTCCGTGGCCCCGCCGACGGGGATCGAGCCAGCCGGTCTCGGACGGGCCGGGGCCTTTGTGACGGATCGGCCCCGGCTGGTCGCGTTCAGCCGTACCCGGAAGCTCATTGGTCGGGCTCATCGCTTGCCCTCCTCGTCGTCGGGACCACCGAACATCAGCTCCCGCCGTAGCGCCATGATCCGCTCGGCCGGAATCGCGTCGGCCGGGCAGGCGCGCGTGCACTCGAGGCCGACGTGGCAGCGCCACACGCCCTCGGGCCGGCTCGCCCAGGCCAGAACGTCCTCGCGCTCGATGCCGCGCGGCTCCTCGAGCAGCCGCTCCGCAGCGGCCAGCGCGGCCGGGCCGACGTAGTCGTGCGAGGTCGCGGCGACCGGACAGGCCGACAGACACAGCCCGCATTCGATGCAGTCCTCCAGGCGCACGAAGTCGACCGCCGGCGGGGCGGCGCGGTGCTGGTGGTGAAGCGGGTGATGGTGGAGCGGACCGGGAACGTCGAGCGTGACCTCGTGGTCGCCCTCGAGATGCACCTCGCCGTTGTCACCGTCGGCCGGGGAGCCGCTCGAGCGGATGATCGGGTGCTCGTGGGGGAAGCGCGCGAAGAAGCCGTTCATCTCGACGACCAGGTCGGTGAGGACGGGCAGGTTCGCCAGCGGCTCGACCGTAATCTGCGCCCCGTAGTCCTGGACCGCGCACACGCAAGCGAGCGCCTCGCCGCCGTCGACCTGCATGCCGCAGGTGCCGCACGAGGCGTGCAGGCAGGAATGCCGGAGAGCCAGCGAAGGATCGCGGTGGTGCTGGATCCAGCGGAGCGCATCGAGCACGGTCGTGTGCGGACCGACCGGGACCTCGAACTCGTCGAAGCGCTCGCCGCCGTCGCCGCGCTTGTAGCGGTAGACGCGGAAGCGGCGGATGTCGTCGTGCCCGTTCTGGGTTACCGCGGTGCCGCCGGGAGGATGTTCCTCTTGGCTCATGGTTCTCTCCTCATGCTGCGACCGCTTCGGAGTAGTAGGCGGTGTGCGGAAGCAGGACCGTCTCATGGGTGCGGCACGGCTCGTCGATGCCGAGCTTGCGGCAGACCACATCGGCGCATAGCTCGGCCATCCCGCGGAGCGTCGTGGCCTTCCCGCCGGTGATCGTGACAAACCCTCCGACGCCGTCCTGCTCTGAATGATCGAAGGTCTGGAAGGTGCGCGACAGCTCCCGGCCCGTGGCCGCGCCGGCGGCGCCGACCAGCGGGCGCGCCGCCGACCAGGCGGCGCGGCGCGGGGCATGACGGAGCGCCGGGATCAGCTTCGATCCCTCGGCGTACATGCGCTCGACGTGGTCCTCGGGCACCGGCAGCTCGTCGGGGTCCTCGACCACCCAGGAGCTCGTACCGACGATCGAGAGGCCGCGCTGAGGGACGACGATGTCGCCGTCCCCGGACTTGTGCATCCGGTTGATCACCATGTTGCAGTAGCGGCCGCGGAGCGCGAGCAGCACACCGGGGGAGGGCGTGATCGGGACGCCGGCGCCGGCCATCGCCGCGACCCGCCCCGACCACGGGCCCGCCGCGTTGACGACGATATCCGCATGGATCTCGCCCTCCTTGCCGGTCACGTGGTCGCGGACGGCGGCACCGGAAACCACGCCGTCGTGGACGACCAGCCCGATCACCTCAATGTAGGGCCGGATATCCGCGCCATTGTGGCGGGCGGTGCCGAGGAACCGTAGGATCAGCCGCATCGGGTCGACGGTCGCATCCGGCACGCGCACCGCCGCCTTCAGCTCCGGGTTCAGATTGGGCTCCAAGCGGAGTGCCTCGGCGGCATCGAGGCGCTGCAGGGGGATCCCGGCGCCGGTGCAGCCCTCGACCAGCGGTTCGAGGTACTCGAGGTCCTCTTCGCAGACGGCCACGAACAGCCCGTCGTTGCACTCGAACGTGCCGGGGGCGATTCTCTTCAAGATCATGTTCTCCCGGATGCACTCGACGCCCGCCTCACGGTCGCCGACCGCGTAACGGGCGCCGCTGTGGAGCAGCCCGTGGTGGCGGCCGCTCGTGCCCGAGGTCACCTCACCGCGGTCGACGAGGGTGACCCGAAGCCCGCGGAGCGCCAGATCGTGAGCGAGGCCTCCGCCGGTGGCGCCTCCGCCCACGATCAGTACGTGTGCGTCATGTCGAGTGGACATCGCGCGCCGCAAATCTCAACGATGACCTGACAGGCGCGAGCCGGCTCTCTCTACGCCGACCCCGACGGCGATGAGGACGTTGGCGATCGCGAACACGACCAGGCCGCAGCCAACCGCGCACAGGACGCCGATGATCACGGGACCCAAAGCAATCGCCACGATCAGCGCCGGCAGCGCAACCGCGAACGCGACGAGAATCCAAAGTGTCAGTTTCATCGTGCTCACCTCCATGGAGGACCCGAAAGCAGTTCCAGGTGAAGGTAGATCGCAGAGGTGACACCGGCATCCGTGCGTTCCTGTGGTCTCGCTGCACGAGACTACGGTCCGGCGGATCTATCAGAACGCCCCCTCAAGCAGCGCGACGATCTCGCGCACCATCGGAATGCGCGGGTTCGTCCGGATGCTGGGATCGCTGAACGCGGCCTTCGCGAGGTCGGGCAGCGAGGCTCTGAACTCCTCGGCGCCGACGCCGGCCTCGGACATTGACCGCGGCTCGCCGACCTCGGCGAGCAATCCGTCGACGCGCCCGAACAGCCGCTCACGGCGAGCTTCCTCGGTCTTGCCGCCGAGTCCGAGGATCCACGCGATCTGTGCGTACTTCTCCGGGGCGACGTAGGCGGAGTAGCCCGGCGCCGGCATGAACTTGCTCGGCAGGGACGCGTTGTAGCGCAGCACGTGGGGGAGGAAGATCGCGTTCGCTCGACCGTGCGCGATCCCGAAGCGGCCGCCGACGGCGTGTGCGAGCGCATGGTTGAGCCCGACGAAAGCGTTCGAGAAGGCCAGCCCGGCGATCGTCGCGGCGTTGGCCATCGCCGTGCGCGCCTCGAGGTCCGATCCGTCTCGGCAGACCCGCGGAAGGGCGTCGAGGATCAGACTCACCGCCTGCATGCAGAAAGCGTCGGTGTAGGGCGACGCGAAGATCGAGACCGCTGCCTCGAGGGCATGGGTGAGCGCGTCGATGCCCGTGTCGGCCGTGACGGCGGCCGGCATCGAGAGCGTGAGCACCGGGTCGATGATCGCCATGTCCGGAACGAGCGAATAGTCGACGAGCGTGACCTTGCGCTGCCCGACGCTGATCACCGCCGCCGGCGAGACCTCCGAACCGGTGCCCGACGTGGTGGGGATCGCCACCAGGCGCAGGGCGTGGGCGTTCTGGGGGAACGAGGCGATTCGCTTGCGTGCGTCGAGGAACGGCAGCGCCAGCTCACGGATGTTCAGTTGCGGGCTCTCGTGGAATAGGCGCATCGCCTTGGCCGCATCCATGACCGAGCCACCGCCGACCGCGATGATCGCGTCGGCGCCGACGCGTTCGAGTTCGCTCACGCCGGCGCGGATCTGCTCCTCGGTCGGCTCGGGCTGGATGTCCGAGAACACGTGCGCGGCGACCCCGTCCATGTGCCGGCGAATCTCGTCGGCGACGCCGCGCCCCTCGCTGGCGGCGTCGGTGACGATCAGCGGCTGACGGCACTCGAGCTGCCGCAGGCTCTCGAGCGCGCCCGGGTTGAAGTACGTATCGGAGGGCACGCGGAACCACTGCGGCGGCGTCTGCCGACGCGAGACCGCCTTCACGTTCAACAGGTTGCGGTAGTTGACGTTGTCGGTGGTGTTCGAGCCACCCCACGTGCCGCACCCGAGCGAGAACGTCGGCGTCATAGAGTTGTATACGCCGCCCAGCGCTCCGACGGCCGTGGGGGCGTTGACCAGGATGCGACCCGTCCGGATGGCGAGCGAGAAGCGGTTGATGACGTCCTCGTCGGTGGCGTATACGGCCGCGGTGTGGCCGAGCCCTCCGTGCTCGGTGACGAGCTCGCAGGCCCTGATGCCGTGCTCGACCGACGGCGAGCGGACCACGCCCAGCACCGGCATCAGCTTCTCGGCCAGGAACGGATGTGAGGCGAGCGCATCAAGGTCGGAGGGAAGCGAAGCGAGCAGCACCTTGTCGGCTTCATCGGACTCGAACCCGGCGATCGCGCCGAGATTCACGCACGACTGCCCCAGCACCTGGAACTCGACCCGCCCGTCGTCGCTGAACGACTTGGCGGCGAGATCGGCGCTCTGCGCGTCGCTCAGCGTGCGCGCGCCCATCCGTTCGAACTCCTTGATCATCTCGTCGTAGACGGCGTCGTCGATCACACACGTCTGCTCGGCCGGGCAGATAACCGAGGAGTCGAACGTCTTGGAGATCAGGATGTCGACGACCGCCATCCGGATATCGGCGCTGCGATGCACGTACACCGGGGCGTTGCCCGAGCCGACGCTCAGGCACGGTTTGCCGGCCGCGTTGGCCGCCGCGACCGCCTTCGGCCCGCCGGTCGTCCAGATGAAGTCGACCTCCGGGTGATGGAAGAGATACTGGGAGACGTCGAGCGTCGGGTCGGGAATCACCTGAAGCGTGTTTGGGGGCAACCCGGCGGCCTCGCCCGCCTCCTGCAGCAGTTCGGCCACCCGCACCGCGCACCGTGCCGCGCGTGCCGACGGACGCATGATCAGCGCGTTCCGCGTCTTTGCACAGACGATCGACTTGAACAGCGCGGTCGAGGTCGGGTTGGTGATCGGGAGCAGCGCCAGCACCACTCCGATCGGCTCGGCGACGTACTGAATGGCCCGGTGGCGATCCTCGTCGATCACCCCTACCGACTTCTTGTCCTTCAGGTAGTCGTAGAGGAACTCGGTGGCGATGTAGTTCTTGAGCACCTTGTCCTCGAGCACGCCGAACTGCGTCTCCTCCATCGCAAGCTCGGCCAGGTCCACCGCATGCTCGAGCCCGGCGACGGTCATCGCCCAGACGATCCGGTCGACCGCGTCCTGGTCGAGCGTGCGCAGCGCGTCGGCCGCTTCACGCGCGCGGCGCACGTACGCGTCGAGCCTCGCCGCCCATTCGCTGTGCTCGGCACCGGTCGGTTCGTGGACCTCGATCGCCATCCCGGCGAGCCTCGCACTCCGGTCTCCTCCCGGCATCCGCAGAAATCCGCAGCGGCCGCGCACGTTTCCCGCGACCGCAGGCGGGGCGCGCCACGTTGTCGCCATGCTCGCGGCCGGCGAGGCTACCCAATGGAGAGAAATGAGACGACTGCAGCCTGTCCAGATCGAGGCGATCGACTCGCGTCGTTTCCAGTCGGTCATCTCGTCCGACGAGTATCAGGATCTACGCGCGCTGATCGACCGGGGCGCGGCTCACCGCGGCCTCGTTCGGCGTTCTGCAGGTGCTGTTCGGCGGGTCGAACCCGCTGCTCGACGGTCCCGGATACCTCGACCCGATGTCGATAATCGGGATCTTCACTGTCGCCTTCCGGGTCACGACGACGTTTTCGGCAGTGCTGCTGATGCGGACCCGGGAGGAGTACGTCTCGGGCGCCGAGGGCACGTCCGCGGTGCGCATCGGCCTTCATGAGACCGGCGCCGCGGTGACCGGCGGGGGACTCGTGATGGTCGCCTCGCTGATCCCGTTCATGACCACGAGCTTCGTGAACGTGCAGCAGTTCGGGATCGGGGTCGCGGTCGCGGTCCTGCTCGACGTGCTGATCGTACGCCCCGTGCTGCTTCCCGCCGCGGAGGTCGTGCTCGGGCGCTACGGCTGGTGGCCGACCTCCGGTCCGGCGCCTGCCGGTCCCGCGTCAGTGTCCGACCTGCGCCGCCGCGTACCCCGCCTGCATCTCCGCCACCGCCGACCCGGCGCCGTCCACGAATAGGAGCACCCCGATGAGTCCGTCCACCGCCAATCAGATGACCTCGACCCTCCCGCAAGACGTCACCCCCATATCCGCGGGCTCGCGGTCGGAGACCCTCGGCGAGATGATCCTCGACGCGGCCGCGCGTTTCGAGGGTGTCGCTCTCCAGCACCGGCGTGACGGCCAGACGGTGAGGATCTCCTACTCCGCGCTCGGTGCGATCAGCACCGAGATCGCTCAGGGCCTGATCAGCCTCGGCATCGACCCGGGGGACCGCGTCGCCATCCTCGGCGCCACCTCCGCGGACTGGACGCTGGCCGACTGCGGATCGCTCTGCGCGGGCGCCGTGGTCACGCCGATCTACCACACGAACTCGCCCGAGGAGTGCGCATATGTGCTCGACCACTCGCAGTCGCGCCTGGTGTTCTGCGAGGACGCGGCGCAGCTGGCAAAGATCGAGCAGGTCCGGGATCGCTGCCCGATGCTCGAGCACGTCGTGACCTTCAAGCCGGCCGGTGACGCGATCACGCTCGACGAGCTCCGCCACCGGGGCGGCGATATCCCGCCCGAGCGGGTCTACGAGCGAGTCGCGTCGGCCCAGTCCGGCGACATCGCGACGCTCGTCTACACCTCCGGCACGACGGGGCCGCCCAAGGGCTGCATGCTCAGCCACGAGAATTTCATCGCCACCGTGCGCATGTACGAGCAGCGGCTCGGGCTCGACCGGACGCACTCGATGTATCAGTTCCTCCCGCTCGCGCACGTGCTCGCGCGCATCGCCCAGGCCGTGGTTCTGAGCGTGGGGGCGCGCCTCATCTACTGGGGCGGCGACACCGCCAAGATCGTCGACGAGCTGGTGGACACGGGTCCTACCCACGTGCCCGCTGTGCCGCGAATCTACGAGAAGATGCAGGGCGCCGTCACCGGCGAGATCGCACGCAAGCCGGCTCTGCAGCGCGGGCTGTTCGAGTGGGCCATGCGGTGCGGCGCTCGCGCCCGGCGAGCCCTGCGTGAGCGCCGGCAGCCCGATCTGCTCACCGATGTCCAGTACCGGCTCGCAGACCGGCTGGTGCTCGCGAAGGTGCGGCGCCTGTTCGGTCCCGAGCTCCAGGTCGCGCTGGTCGGCGCCGCGCCGATCGCGCCCGAGCTTCTCGAGTTCTTCGACGCCTGCGGGGTGCTCGTGCTCGAGGGCTATGGGTTGACCGAGACCTGCGCCGCGACGGCGCTCAACACCGTCGACGCGCTTCGCTTCGGCACGGTGGGGAAGCCGCTTCCGGGCACGCAGGTCGCGATCGCGGACGACGGGGAGATTCTGATCCGCGGCCCCCACGTGTTCAAGGGCTACTACCGCGATCTCGATGCCACCGAGGAGGTGCTGACCGCCGAGGGATGGTTTCGCTCGGGCGATCTCGGCGCGCTGAGCCCGGATGGATTCCTGTCGATCACCGGGCGCAAGAAGGATCTGATCATCACCTCGAGCGGCAAGAACGTCGCCCCGGTCAACATCGAAAGCGAGCTCCGCGAGAGCCGCTACGTCACCGAGGCGGTCGTCTACGGGGACAGGCGCCCGTATCTCGTGGCGATGCTGACCCTCGACCGCGACGAGTCGATGAAGCTGGCGGAGCGGTTCGGACTCGCCACCGACCCAGTCACGATCGCCGCCGATCCGCGCGTCCACGCGGAGGTCCAGAAGGAGGTCGACCGGGTCAACCGGAAGTTCGCGCGGGTCGAGCAGGTCAAGCGGTTCGCGATCCTCGGCCACGATCTCACCCAGGCTGACGGCGAGCTCACGCCGACCATGAAGGTCAAGCGGGCGATCGTCTACGACAAGTACGGCGACGTGTTCGCGGGGCTCTACGAACAACCACACACCTCAGACAAGGAGCACGCCGGTCATGCGTAAATGGATCACACTCCCCGCCGCGGCGGCTTTGTCACTCGTGTTCGCGGGCGTCGCGCTCGCGGACTTCACCCAGACGAGCAACGTCGCACTTACCGCCACGCACGCCGGTAGGTCGACCGGGATCAAGTCCGACATCTATTCGACCACGTCGCCGGGCGAGGCGCCGAAGGCGGCCAAGCTGCTCGTGCTCGCCTTTCCCGCGGCGACGAAGTTCAACCTCGGCAGCGTTAAGCCGTGCAAGCTGTCCGACGGTCAGCTCACGGCTGGCAAGGCCTGTCCGTCGGCGAGCCGGATCGGCGCGGGCTCGGCGACTGCCAGCGCGTTCCCGCTCCCGCAGCCGATCCTCGCCGGCGTGAAGGCCTACGCGGCCGGGGATAACAAGATGGTGATCGTGGTGAAAGCGACTTCCCCGATTCCGCAGACGCTCGTGATCCGGGCGACCACGTCCGGTCCGAAGCTCACGATCCCCGTGCCCTCGCCGATGGTGGCGGGGTTCCAGGTCGTGCTCGTGTCCCTGAAGCTGAACGTGGCCGCGCACGGCACCGGCAAGACGGCGCTGATAACCGCGGGCAGATGCAACGCGCACAGCTTCACCGTCAAGTCTCACTTCGTGTACACCGACGGCAGCACGGCCGACCTGCAGAGCACGTCGCCCTGCAGTTGAGATCGTCGAGCGACTCCGTGCTTTCCCGTACCCGATCAGCAGGTTTCTCACGAAGTTGCTGGTCGGGTGCGGCGATAGCGTCGCGTCCATGACGTCGCATCTGCACCTCGCCGCGTCAGATGGCGAACTGAACGGAGCGCGACTTCCGATCACGGTCGTGCTGGCAGACGACCACGCGATGTTGAGACGGACCCTGAGCAACCTTCTCGACGCCCAGGAGAGCGTGAGGGTGGTCGAGGAAGCATCGGATCTGCGCTCGGCGATCGAGCACGTCCACCGCCACCGGCCGCGTGTGCTCGTGCTCGACCTGGACATGCCGAACGGATCGACGATCGAGGCGATCCGGCAGCTCCGGACGGAGGTGCCTTGGACCGAGATCGTCGTGCTGACGACGGAGGAGAGCGCCCTCGTCGCACAGCAGCTGCTCGCCGCCGGCGCGGTTGCGTTCGTGTTCAAGGACCGGGCAGAGACCGAGCTGGTGGAAGCCGTTCATCGGGCGGCGCAGGGTGAGGAGTTCGTGAGTGCGCGCGTCGCCGCAGGATTGGAGGTGCTGCGACGGAGGGCCGACGCTGGTGTGCTCAGCCCGCGCGAGGTCGAGATCCTCCGTCTGATTGCGCTCGGATACACGAGCGCCGAGATCGCGGCCAAGCTCCATCTCTCCCGCCGTACGGTGGAGACCCACCGAGCCCGGGTCTTCCAAAAGCTCGGATTGAGAACCCGCGCCCAGCTCGTGCGGTTTGCGTTGGATCGCCACCTGATCGGTGCATGACCGCGCGGGCCGCTTCCGGCGGGATCGCTTGCGGTGAGCGTGCGTGGGCTTCAGGAGGCAAACGGGCCGGTTGAAGCGGTGCGCGGGGTCGATCTCGATATCCGAAGGAGTCGATCTACTACGTCGCGTCGATGGGCGCGTTCGGCGTGATCACGGATTGCACTGACAACCCCGCGATCAGTACGACAGTAGGTGCGATCAGATGAAGATGATCTGGCCGCCGGCGGCCAGGCCGTAAAGCTTGCCGACCGTGATGATGTCCTGCACCTGCGCGGAGCCTTGTCATCCGTGCGACCGCGCACGTCGTACGTGGTGGGTCCGGGGGAGTGTCGGGGTTTATTACTGATGCTCGAAACGCACGTCGACACCAGCATCCGGTGGCAGTGGCCGTCGAAGCGATCAGTGGAGCGCGGCTGACCCGGAGCGACGAGTCGGGCTCCCCTTGGGTGCTCGTCCTCGGGGCGGCGGGCGTCGTCGCGGTCTTATGGACGGCGTGGACGGGCGTGCACAGCCCAGTGCTCGTGACCCCGAGCGCGGTCGGGCTGTGGCGCGCGGCGATCGTCGCGACGTACTGGGCGGTGGGGACCTACACCTGGTCACGCCGACCGGAGAGCCGGCTCGGTCCGATCGTCACCGGGGTGGGATTGGTGTACGCCGCCACCTCGCTTGCGGGGTCGGCCACATCCCTCGTGCACACGTTGGGCATGGTCGTGTGGGCGGCGGGCATCGTCTACACGGCCTACCTGTATCTGTGCTTCCCGAGCGGCCGCCTCGAGTCACGGCTCGAGCGTACGTTCATGTCGAGGATTGCGATCGCAACCGCCGTGGTGTGGGCGTTGCTACTGGCGCTTTCCCCGTCGCTTCCGGCGGGCGGCTCGTTTGTCAACTGCGGTCACCGCTGCCCGCCGAACGCGCTGCAGGTGCTCAGTGGCCACGCTGCCACGGGCGCGGCGCTCGGCACCGCCCTACGCGTGCTGTTCGCGGTCTCGGCGGCGGGCGTCGCGATGCTGCTGCTCGCGAAGGTCAGGTCCTCGGGTCGCCTGCGGCGCCGCGCGATCGCGCCGCTGGCGGCCGTGTTCGTCGCGAGCGTGATCGTGTTCTTGATCGGTCAGTTCCTGAATCCCTCCTCCCTCGGTCTGAACGCGACACTCAGGATCACGGGCGGCTTCCTCGTCATCGCGATTCCGTTCGCGATTCTCGCCGGCCAGGTCCGCGGCGAAGTGTTCGCCGCGATCAGCCTCGGTCAGGTCGCCGTCCGAGCGGGCGGGAAGTCGCTCACGCCCGTCGCCGTCCAGGAATTGCTCGGCGACGCGCTCGGCGACTCGTCCCTGAGGCTCGTGCTGTGGTCGGCGGAGCGCGATGGCTTCGTCGACGTCGAGGGGGCCGCCGTGAGACTGCCGGACGAAGGCGCCGAGCGGGGGGTCACGTGGCTCACGCGGAATAACCAGCTCGTCGCTGCGCTGGTCCACGACCACGTGCTCGACGCCGACTCGACGGTCGTCGAGGGACTGGCCGCGACGTCGCTGATGCTGCTCGACAATGCCCGGTTGGTCGAGGAGCTGCGCGCGTCGCGCGCACGAATCGTCGATGCCGCCGAGCGCGAGAGAAGGCGCCTCGAGCGCGATCTCCACGACGGCGCGCAGCAACGTCTGGTGGCGCTGCAGATACGCCTGGAGTCGGCGCGAGAGCTCGCCGGCCACGGGGAGCTGATCAAGCGACTGGACGCCACACAGCGGGACGCCGAGGCCGCGCTCGAGGAGGTTCGCGCGCTTGCGCACGGCATCTATCCGGCCGAGTTGCACGATCTCGGCCTGGCCCACGCGCTCAGGTCACTTGCTCTCCGATCGCCGGTGCCGATCTACGTCGCGGACGAGAGCGTCGGGCGCGCATCGCCGGCGGTCGAGGCGGCGATCTACTTCTGCGTCCGCGAGGCGATCCAGAACGCGGCCAAGCATGCCGGAGCGGGCGTTACGGTGACCGTGACGCTGGCGCGGCGGGTCGACGCGATCGAGTTCACGGTCAGCGACGACGGCGTCGGCCTCGCCCGCGAGGCCGGCCCCGAAGGGAGCGGCATCACCGGAATGCGTGACCGTATCGAGGCCGCCGGCGGCGTCCTCGAGATCGTCTCCGCCGCGGGACGCGGCACACGGGTGTGCGGGACCGTGCCTTCGCACCACGACTACGTCCCCGAGTGCCGAGAAGGCGCTGTGCGAGGCCGCGCAGCATCACAACCTCCGCCAGGGAGTCGCCGCCTAGACGAGCGCTTCGTCTAAGTAGTTATCCCGGCTCGCGTGAGGGAACGTCGCGATGTGCGTTCATGTGCCTTTCGTCACGCTGGGCGGTGACTTACAAAATCGTCCTGGGGAGCTCGTCATGGACGCAATCGTTGTCTACGAATCGGTTTTCGGAAACACCCGGGCGATCGCCGATGCGGTCGCCGAGGGATTGGGATCGGTGCCGGCGCTGCCGGTGTACGACGCCGCCGAGCATCGCGGCACCGTCGATCTGCTGGTCGTCGGCGGGCCGACGCATATGCACGGCCTACCCACAACTCGCAGCCGGCGTCTCGCGGCCGAAGGCGTCCGCGAAGACGGCACCGGCCACGTCGAGCCCGGCGCTACCGAGGAGCCCGGGCTGCGCTCGTGGCTCCGCGACCTTCCACCGAACGCGGCGCAGCGCGTCGCGGCGTTCGACACGCGCTCGACAAGTCACCCTGGCTGACCGGCGTCGCCGCGCGGGGCATCGCGCGTAGGTTAAGACGCCACGGTCTTAAGGTGGTCGGGACAGAGAGCTTCCTCGTCGAGGATTCCGAAGGCCCGCTCGTTGAGGGCGAGCTCGACCGCGCACGCGCCTGGGGCGCGGAGCTGGCGCGGTCGCTCCCCGCAACCGACGCGCGCCCGGTCGTGGCCTCGCCATGACACTGATCTGGTTCGTCATCTGGCTGATCGCAAACACCGTCGGCGGGCACGAGCCGCTGCTCCTCAACCCGGTCAACGCGTGGACGGCCACCTTGATTCTCGCGATCGCGCTCGATCTCGGTGCGGCCCATGCCCGGGGAGGGCAGCAGAGTCGAAGGCGGTCCTAGGCCTTGCCGATGAGTTCCCTACCTTGCGCTCAGGTGCGAAGGGAACGCTCATGAGTGCGTTCGCGGTAAGGCGACCTGGCGGCCAGGATCGTGGCCGCGATCGAATGCTCGCGAGCGCCGGTGCGCGCCCGCGGCTTCAGGCCCGCGCGCTGTGCACGCTCGGCACCCTCCTCGGCCCGCTGACGCGCCTGAGCCTCAGAGGAGCGATCGAGTCTGTCGAAGTCGACATCGCCGAGTGCCATGCCCGAGCCGGTCCGGGCCACGACGTCGATGAGCCGCTCCCACACGGTGAGAATCGTGGCGGGCTCGCCTTTCATGAGCTCCCCGGCACGATCGATCGCCGCCTGCGCGTCAGCCGAACCGTCATATGCGATCAAGATTACGATGATTTCCGTTATCGAATGGCAGTCAGCGGAGTGCCGCTGGATCTCCAGCCGGCATCGGACTGGATGATCGCGGCTGGACGGCGGGCGCGCGTATCTCCGACCGCGCGCATGCCCATCGCTTCGAGCTCGGACGCCGCGCGAGGGCGGGCCTCGAGCGTGACGCAGTGCTCCAGCCACACCAGAACCGAGCGTCCGTTGACGAACTGCGAGATCACCCGGAACAGGTTCCGGCCATCGGTGAGGTAACTGCCGGGCGTCAGATCACGCAGTGAGAGACGGGAACGTCGGCGAAGAAACGAAGGCATCGCCCCGGCAGTGTCACCCGGCGCCGCCGGCGAGCGCATCCGTAGTTGTGCCGCGACCGGCTGCGCAAGACTACGTACCGACCCACGAACCGTAGGAAGTATGTAGCTCGATCGAATGCCGCCCAGGGTTTGCCCCGCGTGGCCAGGGCGTACGGTCAGGTCATGACATCCATGTTCGGCAACCTCCTGATCGGAGGTGACGGACGCGCTGGAGGTGGTGTGGGGACCCGTCACGGACCGGATACGTACGCGGTTTCTACGGACCAGGACGACCGGCTACTCCGGATGCCCGTGCCCGCGCCGCCCCCTACGCTCGAGCTATGACTGGAACTACAGAATTCAAGGTGCGCCGTCACCGGGATGTGCGGCTGCCGGTGGAACAGTCTGCGAGATCAAACCGCCGCGCTCACACATCGGGACGACCGACCCATACCGCGAGCGATCCACGAGAGGTCGCCGATCCGCCACGTCTCGAACCCGGCGCCCGGCCTGACCGCGGTACCGAACCGAGGTACATGTCGCAGGCGGTCGGCGCGACGTACGATCACCTGCGCCCGCGATCGAAGTGACTGCGCGCACCCGAGCGGAGGAGGGGCGACCAGCGCAAACGTCCGGATCCCGGCCGGCCCCGTGCACGACGACGCGGGCGAACTACCGATCGGACGGGCATCCGGTGATCGGTGTGCGGTCAGAGAGTTCTCCGGCCTGCCCACGATCGCCAATCCGTTCGACGATCCGTGCGTCGTACGCCAGCTACGTGGGAAATGCCGGATTCCAGCTGAGGTAACACGCGCGATGATTTACTCGATGGCCCAGCGCGTCGACAGATTCCCCGTTCACGACGACGAGATTCGCGCACAATTCGCGATTCGAAGGAGACTGAGCGCGATGGCCGCCGAGGAGCGGGAGATGGAGCGGGCCATGAAGGCTTTCGAAGAAGACGCCGACCAAGCCAAGCGATTTATCAAGGCCGAGTGGCGCAAGGAGAACTGGGGACACGACCCCCAGCGTCCGCCGGCATGGGAAAGTCACTGACACCAGGCCCGCGCTTCGGGACTGTCGGTTCATGCGAGGGGGGCCTCGCTTAGGGCGAACCACGCCCGCATCGTGGACGTGGCGGGAGACCCCCGGCCGAGTTGCGGCTTTGGGCGGATGCGTGGACTCACGGCATCCGCGACGATCCAAACCATGACCATGACCGCAGTCGCTCGCTCAATGCACGGCGATCTTCGCCACGAAGTCGATGTCAACGGCCGGCACATGATCGTGACCGACGAGCCCGAGCGCCTCGGGGGAACCGATACGGGGCCTGCGCCGCACGAACTGCTGCCAGCGATGCTCGCTTCCTGCGTTTCGACGATGATCACCCTGTACGCACGGGCGCGGGAGTGGGAGCTGTCGGAGGTGCGCGTCGAGGTCGCGTATGACTCGGAGTCAACTCCACGGCATGTCGATGTTCGCGTCTATCTGCCGGACGGGCTCACATCCGACCAGGTCAGGCGCCTTCGCAGAGTCGCGAACACCTGCCCTGCGAAACGGGCCCTCGAGGCCGGGTTTACGTTCGACGAGCAGTTGATTGTCGGCGGCAGCGAGCTGGCGCGAACTTAGAGGTTGTTCACCGGTGACTGGCCGGTCTGCGGCGGACCGGACGGACCTGACCACCCACGCGACCGGCGGTTTAGGCGCGGAGGTCGCGGCGTTCGCTGGCGAGGTGGTGTTGCGGTAGAGGTGCAGGGAGATGGTGAAGAAGACGATGAGGATGCCGGTGGCCCGGGCGAGTGACTGCCAGACGTAGCCGCCGGCGGGGCCGCCTTCGAGGAGCGCGCGGGCGGCGGTGACGGTGAGGCTGAGGGGTCGGTTGGTGGCGAAGCTTGAAGCCAGCTGGGCATCGTGGCGACCGGGACGATCGCGTTGCTGGCGAACGCAGCGCGAGCAGGCGATAGCGACGACCGGCTGTCACACCGGCACCGACAGTTGTGTCGGCTCCCGAGCCGGCAGCGATCCGCGATCCGGCAGATTGGCGGTCGCGAGCCGGAGAGCGCCGACGCGACCACACCAAAGCGGCGGACAGCGCAGTGTCAGGCTTCGGCGCGTCCTATAAAGGATGATCGCGAGCGTCCCAGGGCGGCGCTATCCAAGGCGCCCGTTTCCGGCGAATGCACCAGCGCCCACGGCCTCGCTCGAGCCGTCGCGATGACGGTTATGACGATCGAGTGAGCAAGCCAAGCGAGATTCGTTGGCCACGGTCACGGCTACCGGGGCCAAGCATCAGCTGCTCGTCCGCGATCTGGGCACTTGGATCGTAATTCACGGCTCCCGGCAGACCAGGTCCTGGTCGTGGTTTGTGGCGCCGCCGTCCGCGGACGCGGCGTCTGAACGTTTGGGGCACGTCTCGGCCCACGCGGCAGGTCTCGTCAAACCAACTCGGCCGGCGCGATCGACGCCGTGTCTTGCCGGACGCCTCGGTGCAGTCCGGACATTTACGGCGTCACGGTGATGTCGTTCTTGACCTTCTTGACGCCGCCGGCGGATGCCGCGGCCTCCTCGGCGATGCGCCGCTCGGCGAGCGAGTGCACGTTGCCGTCGAGGTGCACGGTGCCGTTTCTGACATTTACCCCGATCGAGCGCGCGTCGAGGTCAGCCATCCTGGCGATCGCTCGGTGAATCTGTTCCTCGAGGTCGGCCGCCTTCGGCTTGTCCGGAGCCTTGAGCGTGATCTCGTTCCTGACCCCGAAGACCCCGCAGAGTTGTTCGAGCGGGCGTTCCGCGGCTTCGCGCTGGTGGCTCCACTCGACCGTGCCGCGGAGAGTCACGTAGCCGTCTCGGACCTCGGCCTCGACGGTGTCGGGGACGACGCTGTTACACGCGAGCTGCCGGGCGATCGTCTCGGCGATCTCCTCGTCGCTTCCGTCGCGGGGTGTAGCCGGCTTGACCTCGAGCTCGTCGGCGACGGCCCGAACCCCGTAGATTCGCTCGGCGGCCCTAACCGCGCCGACCCTCTCCGCGTACGAGTCGACGCGTCCGGAGAGCACAACCGCGCCGTCCTTGGCACTGACGCCGATCCCCCTGGCCGTGACCCTAGGGTCCCATTCGAGCTCACGGATCACGGACTCTTCGATTGTCCTGTCGGTTGTGCCGGACTTCATTCTGACCTCCTCGGCATGAAGATGTTCGTCGTAGGGAAAGGGCCGCGCTGCGAACACGCGGAGAAAACCTTTCGGCCATGTCCATTGTGAGCAGCGTCGTGGCTCCCGGGGACCGTAGAAATTACGGCTAGGGCTGCGGACCCGCCCTTACCGGGGACGAGGCTCACTCGGCGAGCCAGTTCGGCTCGTTCTCGCGACGCACCGCTTGTCGGGGTACCGGCGGACCGCAGCCGCGGCGCACGATCGGGTTCGCCAAAACGAGGCATCGAGCGAGGCTGGCGCGCCACTCGCCACGGACGGACGGCGAGCCCAGACCGTGGCCGGGCGCGTGAGGGCCGGCCTCAGCTAGCAGCGGAGCGCGACGCCAGGTAGGAGCGTCGGGTCTCGCCGGCTCGCGGACGCTCGAGTGCGTAAATTCGGTAGCGCAGGACCCTCGCCGCTCAAGGCGCGGTTCAAGCGCGACGGCGTCCGTACCCGCCTATACGTTGGGTGCGCTGAATCGCGTTGTTGGCCTTCGGTAGATATCCCCGAGGGGAGTCAGTGATCGCACCGTTGCGCTACGCGCCAGGAAGAGTTAGAAAGGAAGGATTCGACGACCTCGGAGGTGAGGACATGAGAAATGCGCTAATGACCGGCACGGCGGGGGTGGGGGACCAGATTGAGGCGCGTGGACTGCATGGTCGGCCGTCGCGGCGCGGGAAGGTAGTCGAGCTGCTCGGCAGCGCGGGCCACCAGCACTATCGCGTTCGGTGGGATGACGAGCACGAGTCGATCGTCTACCCAAGTGACGGCGTGATCATCACCGCGCGGGCGACTGGCCGGGGTGCGCTGGCCGAAGAGAGTGATTAGTTGACAGCCCCGTGTGGGCCGAAGATCCGTGGCTGATCATCGGTGACGGGCGCGCCGTGGTCTTGCGGCTGCTCTACTGGGTATGGGAGACAAGCCTGTACTTGCTGTCGAGGTGGCCAGCGAGGTGTGGGACTCATCGCGGCTGGCGCAGCGCGCTGCGGCACGTCCTTCACAGAACGTTTTTCCGGATCGCCCGGCTTTGCACGCGGTCTGAAGGCCAGGTGTGCGATCGTGAGGGGCGTGATGTGACCAACGGTGAGCGGAGCGGCGCATGAGTGCGGGCAAGATTGGCCAGGTGGAGCAACGATCGGGCGACAGGGCCGCCGGATTGGCGGGCCGGAGCACGCTGACCGTGATCGACAACCGCACGGGGGAGCGGTTCGAGTTGCCGATCGAGGACGGCGCGGTCCGCAGCTCGGAGCTCGGGCGGCAGGCGGGTGGGATTGCGCTATACGACCCGGGCCTTTCGAGCACGGCGGTGTGTCGCAGCGCGATCACGCACATCGATGGGGAGGCCGGGATTCTCCAGCACCGTGGCTACCGGATCGAGGCGCTTTGCGCGCGCTCGAACTTCCTCGAGCTGGCGTATCTGCTGATCAACGGGGAGTTGCCGACCGCGGGGCAGTACGAGTCGTGGTTGCACGAGATCGGCACCCGCAACTTCGTCCACGAGAACGTCAAGGGCTTCATCGAGGGATTCCGGTACGACGCGCGTCCCATCTTGATGGTGGCCGCGTCGGTCGGTGCGCTCTCCAGCTTCTATACCGACGCCGACCAGGTTTACGACGAGGAGGCCCGGGAGCTGCAGGTGGTCCGCCTGCTGGCGAAGTTGCCGACCCTGGCGGCCTTCTCCTACCGCCATCTGCAGGGGCTGCCGTACGTGCACCCGGAGGACCACCTCAGCTACGCGGGGAACCTGCTGTCGATGATGTTCCGGATGAGCGAGCTTCGCTACACCCCGGATCCGGTCATCGAGCGCGCGCTGGACGTGCTGCTGATGGTGCATGCCGACCACGAGCAGAACGCTTCCACGACCGCCGTGCGCGCGGTCGGGTCCACGCATGTGAATCCATACGCGGCCGTGGCCGCCGGTGTCAGCGCGCTGTCGGGGCCGATGCGCGGGGGAGCCGCCCAGGACGTGCTGACGATGCTGAGGGGGATCGGATCGCCCAGCCACGTACCCGAGTTCCTCGCGCGCGTCAAGTCAGCGCACGAACGACTGCTGGGCTTCGGCCATTGGGTCTACACGACCTACGACCCGAGGGCGCGTGTGCTCCGCCGGCAACTCGAGCAGCTCTACGAGCACCGCCGGCCCGACCCGTTATTCGCGATCGCCGACCAGCTCGAACAGCAAGTGCTGGACGACGAGTACTTCACCTCCCGCCGGCTGTACCCGAACCTCGATCTGTACTCCGGGCTCACATACGAGGCGCTCGGCATCGCGCCGCCGATGTTCCCGGTGATGTTCGCGCTCGCCCGCAGCGCTGGATGGATCGCGCAGTGGGTCGAGATGGTCAAGGACCCCGAGCAGACCACGTTCAGGCCGCTTCAGCTGTACACAGGCGCGCTCGACCGCGAGTACGTGGACGTCGGCGAGCGCGCCTGAGCGCCGGCCGCGCCCGGCGGCGATCTAGCTGGCGGTTGCACCACGAGCCTCGCGGCGGCAGCGACACTGGCGCGATCACACGAAGATGCGGTGTCTGCCTAGGTGTAGTTCCTGACCACGTTGTTCCGCCGGTGGTTAGCCATCCGGCGCTCCTTGGAGGCTGAGAGCTGCCAAGCGATCAGTCCCAAGGAGGACACCGGATGAAGCTGCACCGTAACGCCAGGCTCAGCGTCAAGGGCCGAGAGCTCCTGGTAGACCGCGCGCAAGTGGCTGGCCCGCCACCGGGGCCGAAGGGCTCGCCGGGCTGCTGGATCGCTCCTCCGCGCCGGGAGCAGTGGCCGACCGGACCGATGAGCGGCGCATCGAGGTAATCAGTGACCAGCAGATAGTCCGAGGTGGCGGATGTCATGAGCTGCTCAGGTCGCGCAGGGGCCGGGCTTGCCGTGCGTGCGCGTCCAGATGGCGTGCGCGGCCGCGACCACCGGGAGCTTGTTGTCGCTCGTGGTTAGGTCATCGCCGACGAGCATCAGGCACCGGCCCTCTGTGAACAGGACGTTGGCGTCGGCGTTCGGAAAGACCCAGCCCTCGGCGCTGGGTACGCCGGGGATGGTGAAGCGCGTCGTGTTCGCCGGCGCCTGCGGCCCGGAGGCGAACTCCTTGAGCTCCGTGGCCTCCTCTCGCGCGGCGGCGGACGCCGAACTCAGCTGCATCGCCCAGGAGACGCCCTGACTGGTTTGGACGCTTATCACCTCGCGGAACCCCTCCTTGGCCAGGCGCGTGTTCTCCGCGGCGGCGTCGGGCACGCCGCCCGAGGTCCACTGTGCGGGGGTCAGGTCGGCGGTCGCCGGGCCGGTCCGCTGCATCCCCGTCTCCTCATGCGCTCGGACCACGTAGGCGCTCAGGGCCAGCTTCGCCGTGCCCCTCTGCGCGCTGCTGCTCGTGCTGCTCTGCGAACTTCCGCAGGCGGCAGACACGACCGCCCCACATATCAGCATCGCCCACACCCCACGTGCGTTCAAGGCCCTCGTCTCCCTCGTTCGGCCCCGTGAACGCCCGCGAGCTTATCTCACCGCCGGGCTTAGGCCAAGTCCCTTCCGCGGCTTATCGGCAGGCGCCGCGACCCGGATACCTTCGCCACTTTCGCTCTCAGAAGGCTGCGACACCCCGGGTGTCCCACTGGCTGCTCTCGGCTCGAAGGGATCATGAGGCTCGCAACCGAGCGCCGCGGCCGGGACGCCGGAGTCCCCGCAGCCGGGGCGAGTGCCTTTCACTTCGCCCGCCGGGGTTCGGCGCGCCATCGCAATGGCGACTTCTGAATCACGCCGATCGTCGCGGACCGGCGCTGGCCGCACGAAGGCCAGATCCGAGCGCTGGCCGGGCGCCGTGTGAGCTGGTGAACGTCGGCAGCGCTGCATGAGTAGGCGGGCTCCTCCGGACCGCTGCTCGTCAGCGCTGGCGTTGAGGGAGAGCGCGAGTGCACGAGTGTCCTCTCGGGCCCAATCCTTATCGGCCATGCCTCGCCGTCGGGGCGTATCCAGACAAGGTCGCCGTTGCCACCTGCCAGGCCCGTCCACACCCCTCCACACACCGGTACGGGCAGCGCAGGCTATGTTCGGGCAGCTGTGGAGCGAGCGATACTCAGCTCCCAGTATGCGAACGCCAAGTCTGCTCCCGCCGCCGCCAGGAACGCCATCGTCCACCCGTACGTCTTCAAGTCATCCCCACCAAAGGAGAGCGTAACGAGGCCAAGGCCGGCCAAGACGACGCCACCAGCAATGCGCACGCCTGCCCAGGCACGGAGGTGGCGGTATTCCCACGGCGAGATTATGAGCCGCATGCCGGATCGCGGGGGAGATGTCCACCATCCGCGCAGGCCTTGCGGAGCGGTTTTGTTCGTCGGTCCGTGCATCGGGATGTCTCCTGTTGCGTGTCGCGCGCTGCTGGTGTAGGAACCGGACGAGGTCTGGCTCGAGGTAGACGCTTAGCACTGGATGCCCGTGCCGGTCCAGCGTGGCGAGAACCGCTCTAGCGTGTCAATCCCGGGCGCCTCAGCGGCTCGCGGCGCGGGCGGGTCCCAGGTGCTGCGGAACGATGGTGGTCCCCTCGGCTGGGTACAGGATCGATTCGTGCTCCTCGTCCCAGCGAACGCGGTAGTGCTCGTGTGCGTCGTGGCCGAGCAACTCGACGATCTGGCCGCGGCGAGATGGCTCGCCGTGCAACCCGCGCGCCTCGATCCAATCGCCTACATGTGCCGTTCTTGTCTTTGGTTTCACCGTGAGCTCATTCAACCGTTCGGCCGGGATGACCGCATCGGAGTCAGCCGCTGATACCACGTGCGGGGATCTACTGAGATGATTCGTGCCGCATGAGCAGTAGCGCGGGTGACCTCGCCCGTACCGATTGACATCGATCGGCGCCGGCGGCCTGCCATCCGGGCAACGGAGCGGATGCCCCGCCTAGCTCGGTGGCGCGGCTTCGCGGCGCGCCTCGGCGCGCCGTTCCCGCAGGCGAGCACGCTCATCCTCCCCGCGGAGCCTCGCCTGGCGCAGCGCGTCGGCGACCGACGGGACCTCGAGCTCGAGGTCGAGGTCGACCGGTTGTCCGTCGGGTTGTTGCGAATCGCCGACCGCGTCGGATGCTTGTCGCGCGGCCAGATAGGGAGAGAGGTATCGCCCCGCGATCTTGGTCGGCGGCCACCACAGCGCGCGCCGTTCAGCGGTTCCCTCACCCTCGCCGCCCGCAGGCTCGTGGCGCATCCAAGCCTTGCCGCGTCCCGTGAGCATCATCCCGCGGAGCACCGGGTGAAAAGGCTCCGGCGTCACGTCCGCACCGGCCGCCGACGCGATCGACTCGGCTGCCGCATCGGCTTGCTGGGCCGCGAGACCGCCCTGTTTGACGGGGAAGGCAATCGCGTCCCCGGCTGCCCAGACAGCGTCGACGTCTGGGACCCTGCCGTACAGGTCGGTCGGCACGAACCCGCGAGCGTCCGCAGGAAGTCCGGGCAGCGCCGGTCCGACCGCACGCGGCAGAGCGACGACGCGGTCGACATCGATCGATCGCTCGCCCGGCAATAGAACCAGCCGGCGGGGCTCGCCAGGGCCTTCGGTGACGTAGACGCCAGTCTCCACTCGAACCCCTGCCTCCTCGAGGTCCTCGCGGAGGGCCGCCGTCGCCCGCGTGCCGAACAGACCGAGTGGCGCGTCCTCGGGCGTGTAGACCGTGACCTCGACGTCATCGTGCCCCATTCCCCACGCCTGCCAGGCGGTCATCATCGCCAGCTCGTACGCAGGCAAGGCCCACGCCACCCCCGGCGGCACGACGAACGCCACACGCTTGAGATAGCCCTCGTCGAGATCGCGCAACAGGCCGCCAAACAACTCGGCGTCGGTTTCGGGGGTCCAGGTCAGCGCCCGGCGCAGGGCCGGCTCGCTGCCGGCGCCGACCGCGACCAGAAGCGCGTCGTACCGCACGCGTTCGCCCGTGTCGGTGACGGCGGCGCGGCCGGGGGCATCGATCTCGGCGAGTCCCGCCTGGATCAACTCGGCGTCGAACTCCGACGCGATGTCCGCCAGCGGATGGCGGTCCGCGCGCCCGCGGCCGAACGGCTCACCGACCGCCATGGGCCGGTACACGAACTCGGCCTCGGGAGCGAGCAACGTCAACGCGACGCGGTCACCCGCGATGTCGCGCAACGCCAGGAGCGCCTCCAGGCCTGCCACCCCGCCGCCGGCGATCAGCACTCTAAATCGACCAGAACTCATGCAGCCGGACTCTATCCGCAGCCAGGGAGGGCGCAGGTCCGACATCTGCCACTGGGCCGGCGTGTCGGCGAGAACCTGCGGCCCGCGGCTGCTCGGCCACCCCTGACGTCCGTGCGGCTCCTCGTGGAGTGCCTCGGCTCAGTTCTGTCGGTCTCGCTTGGCCTGTCGGCGATCGCGACGGACGCCTGCTGCCGCTGTCGGTCACGCTCCTGCTGGCTGCTGCGGGCATCCCGAAGGTGTTCCCGAACGCGTCACCTCGCCGGGTCGTGCGGATTGGTTTCTTCGCGCTGTTCGCCGGAGTTCAGAATAACCCGGCGGTGCCCGCCGACGTGAAATCTAAGGCAAACACGGAGCTTGCGAGCGGCGTCCCGTTCCTGTCGGATAAGGACCTTAAAGCAGCGCTCGACAAGGCAGGCGTGCCCGCGGAAACCGCGGACGAGATCGTTGACGAGAATGCGACCGCGCGCGTGGACGCGCTGCGTTCATCACTGTCGGTGATCGCGGTGATCGCGCTGATGGCGCTGTATTTCGGTGGCGGCATCCATCGGGAACAGCCCACTGGAGCACATAAGCCTGAGCGCGCGTGAGACAGCACCCGGTGGCGGGCGTCAGGGCAGGCCGCGTCGAGCGCCTGGTGCCAGCTCCGTCGCCGTGTCGGCTCGCGGTGTTCGGCCTCGATACTGCTGGCACGCGAGACCGCGTACCCCCAGTCCTTCGATCGAGAAGACGCTACCTGCGTCGGGCTGGCGCGCGAGGGCAGCGTCGTCGAGATCTGCGCGGGCGGTGGTGACGAATAGGGTGGCCCGGTCGGGTCCGCCGAACGCGCAGGATGTTGGTCGCTCGACCGGGACCGGCACGCTGGCGAGGAGAGTGCCGTCGGGTCCGTATCGGTTGACGGCGGCGCCACCCCACAGCGCGACCCATATTCCACCCTGTTCGTCGACCGTGAGCCCGTCGGGTGCGACTCCTGAGTGGTCGATGTGTACGAGCGTCATGCGCTCGCTGATCGCGCCGGTAGCGCCATCGAAGCGGAAGACGTCGACGTTGCCGGTGCCGCTGTCGTTGAGGTACATCATGCTGCCATCAGGACTCCAGCCGATGCCGTTGGAGATCGTCAGGCCGGTGAGCACGGTTGTGCAATCGCCGTCGAGTTCGAGGCGGTAGAGCGAGCCGGCTCCGGGCGACTCGTCGTAGGCCATCGTCCCGGCCCAGAAACGCCCCTGGGGGTCGCACGCGCCGTCGTTCATCCGCACGTCGGTGCGGTCGGCTTCGGGCTGGGCGAGCTCGTGGATCGCGCCGCCGTCATCGACAAACAGGAATCCTGGTCCGGCGGCGAGCACGTAGCCGCCCCCGATCGCGGGCGCGACAGCGCCGACGTGACGGTCGATCGAGATCGTCTCGACGCGGTCGAGTGCGCCGTCCGCCGTCAGCGTTCCTCGGTGCATGTGGCGCCCGAGGATGTCGACCCACAGCAGCTCCTGGCGCTGCTCATGCCACCGAGGGCCCTCGCTGAGAAGCCCTGGCGTTCGCGACCAGGCCGTCACCTCGGGCGCGGTCATGCCGTGAGGTCCACTACAACTTTGATGTCGTCGGGCTGCCGCTCGAGCGCCTCGGTCCAGCGACCCAGTGGAACGTGGCGGGTGATCAGGGCGCTCAACCATGAGGCATCCGCCGCCGCGAGCGCGACGGCGGCCTGTTCCCAATGACGTTTGCCGGCGTTCACGGTCCCGAACAGGACGACGTTTCGCAGCACCATGTTGCGATTCAACGTCGTGGCATCGACGTCGAAGGTCGGGTCGAGGTTCATGATGCCGGTCAGGCACATGATCCCTCCGCTGACCAATCTGCTCGCAGCTGACTTACCGACCGCGCCGAGCCCGGTGCACTCGATCACGACATCCACCTCAATGTCGATCTCGGCGGCGTCTCCGGCGTGATACTGCGCGCCGAGGGCCTCCACGAGATCACGCTTTGCGCCGGCTACGGCGAGATCCACGACGTGAACCTCGTAACCGCGCTGCACGCCGAGCAGGCATGCCATCAGGCCGATCGGCCCGGCGCCGGTGATCAGCGCCCTGCCCTGCACAAAGAACCCGCGGCGCGAGATCTGGTCCACCTGATCCCAAGCTTTGGCCAGCACCGACGCCGGTTCCAAGAGAACACCGAGGTCGCCGAGCCCCGCGGGTATGCGCACGGCGAATTCCGGTTCCAGCCGCCACTGCTCGCTTCCGTATCCGTGGAGCCGGACGATGCCGCGCTCGCCGAAGCGGTCGTTTCGGCACATGTCCCACTCTCCGGCGGCGCATGCGGGACACGGCACCGGATCGGGCCGGCGCACGATCCCGACGACCAGATCGCCGCGGGCGAAGCCTGATCCGATGGGTGCCTCTAGGACCTCGCCCAGGCTCTCGTGGCCGACGATCAGCTTTCCGTCATCGGGGGGCGGTGTGCCGTATGAGCCCTCCGCGATCTCCCGGTCGGTCCCGCACACACCGAGCGCCATGCCGCGCACGAGGAGCTGACCGTCCCGCGGGTCCGGGTCCGGGACGTCCTCGACGCCGGCGGTCCCTTCCTGCCCCGGTACGACGGTCATCGCACGCACGTCCACATCGTGACATCGCGCTGCCGCGTGGGCCTCACCCGAATCGGGGGATGACGACCGCGACAGCGGCTCGGATCATCGACCCAATGGCCCCGTCGCCGACCGACATGCTCGACGTGGTGGTCATCGGCGCCGGGCCCGCCGGCGTGATCGCGTCGCTCCGGGCGGCGCGGCTCGGTGCCAAGACGGCGTTGATCACCCGCGATGAGTTCGGGGGAATGGCCGCGAACGATGGGCCCGTCCCGGTGCGCACACTTGCGCAGGCAGCCCGGTTGATTCGCGAGGCGAGGCAGCTCCCGCGATACGGGATCACGTCCGGTGAACTCTCGCTGGATTACTCCCGGCTGCTGGCGCGCGTCCGTGAGGTGACCGAGGATGTGCGCGACCACTCGCTGCTGCGGGACGATCTGAACGCCGCCGGAGTGACGATCCACGAGCGGGCCGGGACGGCACGGTTCGTCGACCCCCACACCGTCGAGAGCGACAACGCGCCGCGGGTTCGAGCGGACAAGGTCATCATCTGTACCGGGGGAATCTCGCGGCGGCTAGCGGTTCCCGGCTTCGATCTGACCGCGACGCACAGCGACGCGTGGCACCTGTCCGCGGTTCCGGAGTCGCTGCTCGTGATCGGCGCCGGCGCGACCGGCGTCCAGGTGGCCTCGATCTTCAACGCGCTCGGCTCACGCGTCCAGCTCGTCGAGGTGGCTCCGCGCATCCTGATGAGCGAAGACGAGGACGTCTCCACAGCGGTGGGCGCCGCCCTGGCAGCGTTAGGCGTGGGGGTCGTCGAGGACGCCGGATCGATCGAGCGCTTCGAGCGTTCTCAGATTGGGGTACGACTCATTCGTTCAGCGAAAGGTGCCGCGGACAGTGTCGACGCCATGGTCGTGGTGGTCGCGGTTGGATGGGTGGCCGCGACGGCCGGGCTGAACCTCGATCGAGCCGGCGTGCGGACCGATCGGCGTGGGTACGTCGAGGTGGACAGCCAGCTGCGGACCGCGGCGCCGCACATCTTCGCCGCCGGCGATGTCACCGGACGCGCGATGGTGGTACACGAGGCCGTCCGCGAGGCGCTAGTCGCCGCGACCAACGCTGTCCTCGGACCGACGACGGCTCTGCCCGCGCAGGTGAGCCCGATTGGGAGCTTCACCGACCCCGAGTACGCGT